>JBBATY010000039.1:0-24471 GCA_040398525.1 Ilumatobacteraceae bacterium
CCTAGCCCGCGAAGTTCTCCCAGTAGCGGCTCGGGGTCGGGCCGCGCTGGCCTTGGTACTTCGAGCCTCGCGCGCCCTTGCCGTAGGGGCGGTCGGCCGGTGTGGTCATCTCCATGAAGCTCACCTGGCCGATCTTCATCCCCGGGTAGAGCGTGATGGGCAGGGACGCGATGTTGGTGAGCTCGAGGGTGACGTGACCGTCGAAGCCGGCGTCGATGAACCCAGCCGTCGAGTGGATGATCAGGCCGAGCCGACCGAGTGAGCTCTTGCCTTCGATGCGGGCGACGAGGTCGTCGGGCACGGCGATGCGCTCGAGGGTGCTGCCGAGGACGAACTCGCCCGGGTGGAGCATGAACACGCCGTCAGTCGGGATGGTGACGAGCTCGGTGAGCTCCTCCTGGTTCTGCTTCACGTCGATCACGCCGGCAGTGTGGTTGCGGAACACCCGGAACAGGTTCGAGATCTTCACGTCGATCGACGACGGCTGGACGAGTGCGTCGTCGAAAGGCTCGATCACGATGCGGCCGGCGGCGATCTGCTCGCGAAGGGTGCGGTCGGACAGGATCACGGTGCGACGTTAGCGGCTGCCGGCGCAGCGACCCGAGTGGCAGGCCGCCTACGATGCTCGCATCGGCGCACCACTTCCTGCCCCTGTCTCCACGCCCGCCGGCTGGTACCCGGATCCTTGGGCGCCGGGCGGCTACCGCTGGTGGGACGGCCGCGTCTGGACCGGCCACGTCGCCCGACCGAAGGGTGCGGTCGAGCCCGGCCGCAAGCCGCGACTGCCGGCGTGGCTCAGCATCCCCGTGCTGGTGAGCCTCGTCCCGGTGGTGCCCCTGCTCGGCTTCTCGCTGATCAGCGCGCCGGTGCCGATCCTGGCCAGCTTCGTGCCGATCCTGTTCGTGGCCCCCGTGCTGGTGTGGCTCGACCGCGTCGAGCCCGAGCCGCGCCCGGCGCGATGGCACGCCTTCCTGTGGGGGGCCACCGTGTCGATCCTGGTGGCGGGCACGATCAACACGATCGTCGCCCTCGCGATCAGCGAAACCGCCGCCGTGACGGTGTCGGCACCGCTGGTCGAGGAGTCGATCAAGGGCTTGGCTGTGGTGTGGGCCCTGCGCCGGCGCGAGATCGACGGCCTGGTCGACGGGTTGGTCTACGCCGGATGGGCAGCACTCGGGTTCGCCGTGGTCGAGAACACGCAGTACTTCGCAGCGGCATCCGACGACGGTGTGCTCGCCCAGACGTTCGTCGCCCGCGCCGTGCTCACCCCGTTCGCCCATCCGCTGTTCACCGCCTGGATCGGCCTCGCCGTGGGCGCTGCGGTGGCAGCCGGTCGGAGCACCCGATCAGCCTGGTGGCGCGGCTGGGTGCCGGCCGTCGCATTGCACGCCGCGTGGAACGGATCGATCACTGCGGCATCGCTCACCGGCGAGGCCGGCATCATCGCCATTGCGGCGCTGGCCTTCGTCGCCATCTTCGTGGTGACGATCGTGCAGGTCGTGCGGATGCGCCGGCGGGAGGAGCGTGCCTTCGTGGCCGCGGTGCCGCTGCTCATCGACCGCTATGCGCTGCACCCCGACGAGATCCGCCCCTACGGCCGCTGGCGCGAGGTCCATCGTGCACGGCAGGCATTGCCCCGCGAGCAACGCGCCGACTTCGACGACGTTCGGACCGCGCTCGCCCGGCTTGCATCGCTGCACAGCCGCAACGGCGGACCGGACCCGGCCGAGGAGGCACGTCTGCGCCAGCAGCTCGAGCAGGCCCGCCAGGCACGTCACCACCCCTGAGCCGACGGGTGCGGCATCGTGCCGCGATTGGTAACCTCGGTCCTCGTCCGATCGGCTACGGCCGTTCGTGCGGGTGTAGTTCAATGGCAGAACATCAGCTTCCCAAGCTGAGAATGCGGGTTCGATTCCCGTCACCCGCTCAACGTCGATGCACGTCGCCATCATTGGATGGTCCCCGACCTGCGGTTTCTGCGGGCTGGCGGAACCGGCGGAGAGTTCGCTTCCTATGAATCCGCGTTCGGAACGGGGCGTTCTCGAGCCCGTTTCGCCGCCGCTTCCTATGCGGCACCCGAGCACTGTCGTGCCTGTGTCTGCACGGTGAGACCGTGCCGCGGCGCGCTCGCCGTACTCGGCTTGGGTGGGTCTCATAGGAGACATGCAGCGAACGGGCACTGCGAGTCGCGGGGAGTGTGGCCGGCGACGATCCCGTCAGCATCGATATCCATGAGCGCAAACAACAGGCGGGGGCCGAACCGCGGACGCACGTTCACGATCGAGGAGTACAGCGAGCGCCGTGGGGTCCATCCCGACACGGTGCGGAACTGGATTCGCCAGGGCAAGATCACCGCTCGCAAGCGCGGCAATCAGCCGAACGACCCGTGGCTCATCCTCGTCGACGATCCGGCCGACGAGTCCCCTGTCGGGACACTGAACGATCTCGGGCAAGTCACCGAGTCCGACGGTCACTGCACCTTGTGCACCACCCGCCAGGCGCACCTCGAAAGTCTCGAGCGGCACCTCGCGCTCCTCGAACGGCACGTCGATCTGCAGCAGCGGACCCTCGACACGATGAGTGCATCCAACACCTGGAGGCGGCCAGCATGAACGCCCCTGCACGTCGAGCACCCTCGAGCGCGAAGCGGGTCAACATGCCCACCGAACCGGTCGCCCTGTGCTGGTGGTGGTGGAGCCGCAAGTACGAGAAGAACCTGACGTCGAGTGTCAGCATGGCGGACCGGACCGAGGCGAGCCTCCGGCTGCACATCGTGCCGTGGCTCGAGAAGCTCCAGCTCGCTTCGATCGCCGACCTGACCCGGCACGACGTCGAGGACTTCATGCTCCACCTTGCCGGTATGAACCACAGCGCTGCCCCGGCACCGCTCAGGCAGGTCGAGTACCTCACGGTGCAGGAGACCGCGCGCCGCGCCAACTGCAGTAAGTCGAAGCTGGCGCGACTGCGGGCCGAGGGCAAGTTGCCCAACTCGACACTCGCCGACCAGCCCGACTCGACGCGGAAGGTGCTGCTGATCGCATCGGTCGATCTTCCTGCGGTCGGTCTGATCCTCGATGCGTCAGAACCGGCACGCGACGGCCGCCATCCGGTTGCCCTGCAGAAGCGAACGGCCAAAGAGATCCTCGTGGTGCTTCGCCTCATCTGCGACAACGCGATCGCCGGCGGGGTCATGGACAAGAACCCCACGCTGGGTGTCACTGCAACCAACCCGTTACCAGCCGCCGCCCGTTACCGAGCCGACCTCGACGGGGAGGAGGTGCTCACTCTCGCCAAGTCACGAGAACTCGCTGCCGGCCTCAATGTCCACCACCAGTTGGCCTTCTGGATCCAGCGACTTCTCGGGCTCCGGGCCGGTGAAGTGTTCGGCATTCTTGTCGAGCACCTGTTCACCCAGGAAGACCGGGCATACCTGCGTGTGCGGCAACAAGGCGGCAGGACGATGCGGGTGCGCGACGACTACGGCAACGTCGTGCAGACCCGCTCGAAGGAACCCAAGACTCAGAAGGGGAAACGGACGCTTCCCGTTCCCCGACATCTCGATCGGTTCATCAACGCCTATCTCGACGCGTTCCACAGGAACGAGGACGGGAGCCTGGACCACAAGAGACCTCTGGTGTGCGGCTTCCGCGACCTGTGGGCACCGAGCTCGGGAACCTATCTGCAGGCGCTGCGCGTGGCTAGCCGAACCCTTGGGATCGTGATCAATGACGACGGAATCCCCGGCCTGTCGAGTCACGCCCTGCGACGGTCGATGTCGGGTGAGTTGTACAACTACCAACTTGCCAATGACTCGACCCGCACCGACATCCTGGGCCAGAGCGCGGCCCGCCACGACGACGTGTCGACTACCACGCAGCGGCGCTACACACCGTCGCACAAGGACCTGCAACGGTTCCATCCTGTCGCCGACGGCTTCGACCGGCTCATCGACGAACAGATCGGCGGCATCTTCGTGCCGACCACCCACAGGGCCAAGCTCGGCAGCGATAACCCGATCCGCGACCGCGAAGTCATTGCCGATGCGGTGTTCCAAGAACACGGTTACCCGCGCCTCGGTGAGGTCGACATCGACGGCGTGCGGTACGTCAGCGTCCACACTGCGGCGGACTACCTCAACCTCACTGTGTCCGGAGTACGCAGCGCTATCAGAGCCGGACGCGTCGACACCATCAGGAGCGAGCTTGATGGTGGTCGATCGGTCGTCATGGTCAGCCTCGACTCGCTGGCAACGGTCCGGAACGGAGCGACCTCGTTCACCACCGGCGAGGCAGCCGAGATGCTCGGAATCTCACAGTGGGAACTGTGGCGCAAAGCTAGCGAAGGGCTGATCGAGTCCATCTACGACGAATCGTCGGGGCGGTACCGGTTCGACGCCGCAATGTTGGAGTCGCTCAGACAGGACGCCGACCGGGCGAAAGCCATCCGTGCTCGGGCGGTCACCCTTGCAGAGGCGCAGCGCAGGATTGGAATCAGCAACCGGGCCGCACGCGTGCTGCTGGCAATGGGCAAGCTGGACCGGGACGAAGCACCGACCAATGCGACATGGATCTACGTCACGCTCGACAGTGTCGAACGGTGCCGCCAGGAGCTCGTCAACATCGACGGACGACAGACCGGGAAGGCCGACCGGGTGCCGCTCGCAGAGGCGGTGGAGCTCACCGGTCTCAAGTCGCCCGAGTTGCGTGCACTCGCAGCCTCTGGCTACCTCGATCGCTGCGATATCCGAAGCAGGACCTACTTCACTCGCGAGTCGCTCACCCGGCTGATGGAGAAGAACCTCACGACGACGAAAGCGGAAACGGACGATCTCGAGTAGAGGAGCATCCCGTAACAGGTGGTGCCGCCGTCCACGACGGCGGCACCACAGTTCACTAGTAGTTGCGGCGATACCTGCCGGTTGCTACGCGTGTCACGTTCCCGCGATGCGCCAACGATGCCAACGCAGCAACCACCCGCGCGACATCTCCGCCACATAGACGCGAGAGACGTCGCCAGTGCACATCAACCCCGACGGGCATCAGTTCGATCACCTGCGCGGCTACCTCGACGTCACGCGATTCCTGAATCTCCTTCACTGCATTCCTCCTTGTCAGCCGAGTTCGTTCGGCCGACTGAACCGTCGACGCCTGACACGCCACGACAAGCAACGCCTCAAGGATGCGTCGAATGCGACGGAGCCTCCGCCCGTCAACATCCCCATCGATGATCGACGAACTGCAATTCTCCGTGGAGCTCCTCGAGACGGTCTTCTTCACGGCACCGGAACCGCTCGCAACCGCTGATCCGCCTCGTCGGCCAGGGCTGTACCTGTTGCTCTACGACGGCGACCTAGAGATCTACTCCACCATCAAGCGCCGCTGGCCCATCTACGCCGGGAACGCCGCCGACCTCGCTGAACGCTTCGGCCGGCACCGCTCGAATCTTGTCGATGTGACCGACTTGAGCGTTGACGATTTCACCGTCGTGTTCACGCCGCTCGCCTCCCATGGGCTTGCGCATTACGCCGAGTGGCTCGCCACTGACACGCTCTTCAAACCAGTTTGGAACCAGCCGTCGCTCGCCGGTTTTGGCAGCAGGTTCCAGGGCAACTCGCGAACCACTCAGCAGCGCTGTCCGTGGAGTGTGCTCCACCCGGGCCGCCGATGCAGCACGGGAACCCCGAAGCGATCTCGCACCGAACTTCTCACGATCGTGGACGGACACCTAGCGGCGACGGCACCAGCCGAAGGAGTCGAACCCTTCCCACCGCAGCACGCGATCGACGCAAGGATTCCCAGTGGATAACCCGAAGAAAGTCGACCTCGTCCCTGCGCCTGCAACCACCAAGCTTCGGGCGGCTCAGAGCTACGTCGAGCGCATCCTCGACCCGGCGGTATGGGGCAGCGCAGATGAGTTGATCTGTGCGCTCCGTTGGCTTGCGCTCGGGCGCCATACCGGGCACGCTGGTCTATTTGGGAACTGACCAGCGGCACCAGAACGTCGAACGACAATGAGACCTGTACGTCGCATCGGAGCGCTCACGCTGGCCACGGCGGTGGTCGTCAGCTGTAGTTCAGACGCTGGTACGACGCAACTGTCAGAAGGGACGATCGGTGGCGCACCGACCTCGAGTTCGACGGTCCCGGCATCGACCCTGATGTCAGTGGAATCGCCAATCATCGTTGGCCGTACATTCGTTGTTCAGTTCTCGGGACGACTCGCTGAGATTCGGGGTGGTTACCTCTCGGTCGCTGACGACACGGGTGCAGTCGTCGCGTCGCTGCGTAGCGACGGCAACTCCGAGATCCCCATGGGGTACGTCCTCGGCTCGAAGTCGGAGCATCTCGACGACGGCCTGAGCGGTGAGCAGTCAACGTTCATCTTCCCACCGGAGCTGCCGGCAGGCAGTTACACGCTCTGCACGACGAACTCCGGCCCAACAGAATGCGTGCCGGTAGTCGTCCAGGCGCAGTAGTTGCGACGACACCGAACTGCCGAGCTGCTCGGCCGGAGCATTGCGTTCGATGCCCGGTGCGGGCAGTCTGTGTTCGTGGAGAGGCGGATTGCTCAGCGGGTCGCAACCGCGTTGTTCGGAGCCGCTCCCGCTGTGGCGATGCTTGTTTCAGGGTGCAGCGACGCGTCGGGCTGCTCCAACTTTCGGCCGAAGAGCGCCGACATGACCGTCGGCGAGTCGGTCGACTACGAGGTTGAGCTCGTCAACGGTGGTTGGGGCATCGTGGACCTCGCTGGGTGGTACTGGGTCACATCCGAGCCGGCGCCTCCGCTTAGCAACGGCTCGTACGCAGCGACAGCAACTCGCACAGCGGACTACACGATGGTCATCACGATCACCGGCCAACCCCCGGTGGAGTTCGTTGGCCCGGTGAGCTGCGAGTAGGCGCAGACCTGCCGATCGGAGCGCGTGATGGAACCATCGGGCTGGTCGGTGGCGTCATGACAATGTGAGGTCTGTGACGAGCACCCCCAGGGCGGGCGAGGGCACCCCGTTCGACGGGTTCTATCGCGACGAGTTCGTTCGCGCGGCTCGCCTTGCGCACCTGTTGACTGGTTCGAACGATGGAGCTGACGACATCGCGCAAGAAGCGTTCATGCGGCTTCGGCCGAGACTCGGTGAGATCGACAACCCGGCCGCTTATCTGCATCGCAGCGTCGTGAACCTGTCTCACAGTTGGCATCGCTCGCACACGCGTCGCCTCGGACGCGAGCAGCAGTGGCAACAGTCGGTCACGTCGACGGATGTCCACGACGGAGCGCACTCCGAGTTACTCGAGGCGATCGACCGGTTGCCATTCCGCCAGCGTGCCGTCCTCGTCGCGCGGTACTGGCTCGACCTGCCGGAGGCCGCGATCGCCGAACTGATCGGCTGCCGCCCCGGAACGGTGAAGTCCCTGACCTCCCGAGCGCTGAGCGCGATCCGAAAGGAACTCTCATGACCGGCATCGAAGACGACATCCGCGCCGCGCTGGCGCATCGAGCATCCACCACGACCGCGACACCAGTGGCAGCATCCGCCGACTTCGTCAAGCTGTGTTCGCATCGACCAATGCCGTCGAAGGGTGGGGGCGCCCGATACGTCGGCGCTGCCGCAGCGCTGGCCGTGCTCGTCGTTGGTCTGGTCGCCGTGAACCGCGGCAACGGCGAGGCCTCTCCGTCCGACTCCGTCACTCCCACACAGGCCACGACCAACCCGACTGACTCACCCCAGTCGCCGTCCACCCTCCCCGCCTCGACGGTCGACGGCCAGTTCCCGTACACCGAACTCGACTACGCCACCACCGACACGTGGTTGCCGCAATGGCCGCAGGTCAACGTGAGCGAACCGGCGGCGACCACCTCCGGATACGGCATGAACCTGTGCGACGACGGCTACGGAACGAAAGTGACCCGCGTTGATCCGGCCGACGGTCCCGCTCACACCTACTCGGGCACCCTGTGTGTCTTCATCGACCTCGCACAGCCACGTGTAAAGGCAACGACTTCGTGCGCCACATCGACCCCCGACACAGTCGACGCCCGCACCTACGCTCGATGCCAACGCCGTACCGTTCTCACCGACACGAGCGGTGCGGGCACCGCAGTGCCGGCCACCGCCAGCGGCACTGCACAGGCACAGATTGCAGCCTTCCCCGACCCAACGCGGTCCGACCAGGCAGAGCCCTTCGGCGCTCGTGTCACCAGCGCTTCCGCCGGCACGATCGTCGACCTCGGGACCGTGTCGGTCACGCTGTCGACGAAATCCGATCAGGTGTGCGTCGCCATCGACCTGCCCGGCGCCGAGGCGAACGGCTGCGTCGGCGAGATCCTGCTGTCCACCGGTCTCGCCTACGGTGCATTCCAGGACGGCGACGGCCCGATCGAACTCGTCGGGATCGTCCCCGATGACATCACCTCAGTCGAGGTCGACGGCGAGGTCGTGACACCAACCTCGAACGTCTGGCACCACACCGCATCACCCGGGAAGCCGCTCAAGATCACCGTCCGATCCAGCAACGGCAAGACCGCATCGACCAGCTGACTGCGCAGTGATCAACAGCGCCCTATCTGTAGATATTCCGGTGATCTGGGGATGCTCGGCGCTATCCGGTCAACCGCCTCGAGGAGCGCATAACGACGGCTGCGAAGCGGTCGTCGTCGCTGTCCGGCGCGTGGCATAGGTGCCGGTAGGGGGCGCTCGCGAAAGTCCGCTCGCCGATCACTGAAAGCGGTCGAATGGCCGTCAGTGGGCACTCGTTCATGGCCGCCGGTGGGCAGAATCCGATGTCCGCCTACACGCCCGAGGAGCCGCCGCCGCTGAGATGGGCATCGCCTTGATCGGAGCACACGAGGGCCTCCACGAATCCCGGGGTGGTTCACCGCTGGGTGGATTGAGGGGGACCGCCACGGCTGTCGGCGACGTCTAGCCAGACCGTCGACAACGACTCGCTGAGTTGCGCGTCCATGCCCTCGTCGAACGGCGATAGCGGGCAGATCGACTGCCCGAACCGAGGGTAAGATCTGGTGGTCAACACATGGAGGTTCGACACCTATGCAACGCATATGTGCAGGTCTGTTTACCTGCGGCGTTGCATCGATGCAGAGCGCTCAACTTCGGTTCGATTACCGAAGCCCGCTCCAGCGCCGAAGGCGCTGCGCACGGCTCTCGAATCGGGAGGAGCGCAGCGACGGATCCCGTCACCCGCTCCAGCGCCACAGGCGCTGCGCTCGGCTCTCGAACTTCCGGTTCGCCGACCTGGATACGGCCGGTCGTCGGTCAGGCTTGACGGCCGCCCTCGGTTGGTCACCTGGGCGGAGGCGGGATGCGGCGTGCTGGCAGCCTTCTCTCGGCGAGCGCGAGGACCGTGTCGACAAGTTCGCTGTACTGCTCCACCTCGCGAGGTGACGGAGCAATGAGGTCCTCGGGATAGTTGACCTGGTGGCGAAGGTCGCGCAACTGGTCGAGCTGTGCGTACTGCTGGCGGTCGACGAGCTCGATTGCGAAGGCGTAGTCGACGACGGCTTCGTGGGCGCCAACGGTGTTCGAGAACCGATAGCCATCGAGCGCTGCCAACGCTGTCACCGCCAGACGGGCGGACTCGTGCAACGCGGAGATCGCAGGCAACACGAGGGCCTCAGCCAGATTGCCGACAGCGGCGCGACGAAAGTCGCGGGCCTGACCGAACCTCGCCCGCGCAGCCTTCACCCGCTCAGTCGCACTGCCTGCGACCTGGTGCATGCGATCGCGGCGAAGCTCATCGAGGCTCGCCGGGCGGCCTGCTCTCATGCCGACAGCCGCTCGAACACCGGCACGCTGCCGGTGCGCAGCTCGGGTAGCCGCTCGTTGTCAGGCTCGAACACGAAGAGGTTGATCGACAGCCTCGACTCGTTCTCGAGCTCGAAGCGGACCTCGGCGAGATCGAAGCGCGTGAGCGAGTCCGAGACGACGGCCACGTCGACATCGTTGGGCGGCGCACCGGCTTCGTCGCGGTAGCGGGCAGCCCACGAACCGAAGATGAACACCTCGCTGATCGCCGGGTTGTCGCCGAACGCACGCGCCAGCATCGGTATCACTCCACCGGCGTATGCCAGCAACTGCCGCAACACCGGCCCATAGGGCAGGTCCGGGGCGGGATGAATCGTTTTGGCCGTACCGACCGGCTCGGTGATCAACACCCCAGCCCGCTCGAGGCGGGCCACCTCGCGAGCCACGGTCTGCTGGGGAATGCCGGTGCGCCGCGCCAGCTCGCTGCCGGTCGAGTTGGCCTCACCCCAGAACACCTCCGCAAGGATCTGCATCTGATGCTTCGACCGGAACATCGGCAGGAGGGCGACAGCAGGCTCAGCCATGGCCACCACTTTACACCCACATTATGAGTGAATCTACCTAGAATGTGAGTCGATTTCCACGAGGCCGGCGGACGTCGCAGGCGCCCCAGCGGGTCGGTCACTGACCGGTCGAAGGTCGTCGAGCGAGATCAGCGCAGCGACGCCGGCGAGCACCCAGATCACGGTGTCGTTGTACCACGGGCCTCAGCGGGCAGGCACGCCCGCCGACCTCACGTGCGGCGTGGCGGGCGCTGCATCACCAGCGGGTCGATACCGGGGCGGTACAGCTGGTGGGCGCGGTGCCACTGGGCGAACGCCCCGAGGATGTGCGGTGGGTCGCCGTGGATCTCGGTGAAGCCACCGTTCATCGAGCGGGTGTCGAAGTAGGCCGCATCGACGCCGTCGGCGTACAGCCGGCAGGCCGGTTCGTAGCCCAACTCGACGAGGCGTCGGTGCTCGGCCTCGAAGTCGTGCACGAGGTAGGCGTGGTGGTGGAAGCCCTCCTCGCCGGCGGCGTACACGTCGCGGTAGATCGACGGTGCGTCGTCGTGCTGGACGATGAACTGGACCATCAGGTCGCCGAGGTACCCGAACGCATACGACACGTCGGCCTCGGTGTCGGTGCCGCGGTAGGTGAAGCGATCGGTGCGGTGGTGGCTGGCGATGACGAACGGCCCGGCACCGTGCACGTCGCTCCAGCGTTGCATCGACGCCTCGAGGTCGTTCACCAGGTAGGCCACCTGGAACAGCGTGCGGGTCTCCATGCTCGAAGTCCATCAGGTCGCGACGGTCGAGGTCGGACCGAACGCAGGTCGCGCGACCCACGTCGGCTCGGTGCGCACCCGGCCGCCCACTACGTTGACCGGTATGGCGACCGCCGACGAGATCCCCGTGGCCCACACACCTCCCGGCGGGTACGGCACGACGTTCCCGCCGCTGGTGCTCGCCGACTGCACCGAGCCACTGGTGAGCGGTGCACCCGACCTGCGCGGCATCTGGCGGGCGATCAGCGCGACCCGTGGCGGTGAGCCGGTGCCGCCCGACGACCGGCTGCTGTCGTACACCGAGCGCATCGAGCAGTGCGGTGACCGGATCGTCGACTGCGGTGGCGGCACCATTGCCGATGCCCGCGCCGACGGTACCGAAGAGCACGGCGTGCACGACGTGTCGGTGTTCGACTACACGACACCGATCCACGTGGTGGCCAGCTACGAAGACGGCGCCTTCGTCCTGCGGCCCGTCGGCCTGCCGGGCATCGAGGTGCGCCGCCACCTCGATGAGGACGGGCACATGGTCTGGACCCGACCCGACATGGGTGGCATCCGCGTCGTGCTCGAGCGGGTGAGCGAGCCGCGCTGAGCAGACGCGGCGGTCGTCACGGGCGCCGCCCTACGTCGACTGGCCGACCTGGTCGTCGGCCGGCTGCTCCAGCGGTCGGTCGATCTCGGCGATGGCCGGGTCGCGCAGGATCACGACGGTCCACGCCGTCAGCAGGCCGGCGAGCACCAGGTAGGTGGTGCGCACCCCGAGCCAGTCGACGACCAACCCGACACCCAGGATGGCGATGGGCGGCGCCGACGAGAACAGCGCTGCCTGCACGCCGTAGACACGGCCCTGCTGATCGGCGGGCACTCGCTCCTGCACGAGGGTGTTCATCAGCGGGTTGTACGGCCCCCATGCCAGGCCCAGCACGAAGCTGGCGATGGCCATCGGCACGAGCGGCACCAGCAGCGCCATCGGCCAGATGGCCAGGCTCGTGCCCACCATCGCCACCTCGAAGATGCGCCGCTTGCTCAGCCGGGTGCGCAGCCAGCCGTAGGCGAACGACCCGATGGTCGACCCACCGGCGAGGAAGGCGATCACGATGCCGAGCGCGCCGGGCCGGCCGAGCGCTTCGAAGTGGGTCGGCAGCAGCACCGTCTCGGTGGGCAGATAGATGGCCGCAAGGATGACGACCGACACGGTGGTCGAGCGCAGCAGGCGATCGCCGCGCAACGCCGACACACCAGCGAACAACCCTCGCCACCCGGCCGCCGCAGTCGACTGATTCGCATCGACATCGGGCACCTCGGCCGCCCTGCCGAGCAGTGCCATGCACACTGCGGCGAACACGAACAGCCCGAACGGCAGCCAGAACGACGCGGTCGACCCGACGGCAGCGATGAGTGCAGTGCCGGCCAGCGGGCCGAGCGTCCACCCGGCTGCGAAGTAGCCCTCGTGGATGCCGTTCAACCGTTCCGTAGACACCCCGGACGCAGCAGCAACCCCTGGTATCGCTGCGCGGCGTGCGGTGTTGCCCGCCGGGTCGAAGACCGCCCCGAGCACGGCCAGGGCGATGATGATGCCGAGGCTGAGCTCGGTCATCGAAGCGGCCAGCGGGAACCCGGCCACCGACAGCGCCGACAGCAGGTCGGCCACCACGCTCACCCGGCGCCGGCCGAAGTGGTCGACCAGCCAGCCGGCGAGCGGCGCGGCCACCAGGCCCGGCACCGCAGCGATCGCCACCACCAGTCCTGCTGCCGCCGGCGAATCGGTCACCTCGAGCACCAGCCACGGGATGGCCACCATCACCGCGGCGTTGCCGATGCCCGAGGCCACGTTCGAGGCCTGCAGGAGCAGCACGGGGAGACGGCGGGGGGAGGCCACGGCCCGAGACGGTAGGCGACCGGACACCTAGATCCACCGGCAATTCAGGGTTGGGCGACCACCCAGACGATCAGCAGCGACAGCCCGTTGGTGGCCCAGTGAGCAACCATCGGCGCCGCCAGGCTGCGGCTGCGGCGGGCGAGCCACTCGAAGCCGATGCCCGCTGCCGACGTGCCGACCACCGTGCCGAGCACGGCGGTCCATCCCGAGCCGCGGTCGTCGGACAGGGCCGGGGCGATGTGCCACAGGCCGAACAGCACCGCCCCGCACCACAGCGCCGTGCGGGCCCCGACGAGGCGCACCAGCACGGCGGCGAGCACGCCACGGAAGGCGAGCTCCTCGAGCAGCACCGTTCCGAGCGGGATCGCCACGAGCACCCGCCACCACATCTCGCCCGCTGACAGCTCGACCATGCTGCCGGCCAGGTCGACCGGGTCGGCCACCAGCGCGGCGAGCCCGACGACCACCGCCACCAACACCAGGGCCACCATGCCGAGGCGCAGCCCGGCGGGCACGCGATCGCGACCGAGGCGCAGCTCGTCGCGCCCGACGCCGGCGGCGACCGCGATGGCGACGACCACCCCGGCCATCGCCATGTTGGTGAGCAGGTGGATACCGTCAGGCAGGGCTGTGCTGCGAACCACGTTGTACGCGGCGAGCACACCCACCGTCAGCGCCAGCGCGGCGCGGTCCGACAGCACCCGGTCGAGCATCGCTCAGAGCCCGAGATGCTCGAGCAGACGCCGCGAGTCGGCCTCGGTCCAGCCCGGCGGCGGGAGGATCGCTGCCCAGGCGTGGACGAAGTCGGTGCGGTAGTCGTGGCCGTAGCCGGGCGAGGCCGAGAACCCGGCCATCAGATCGAACGCCTCCTGGGCGAAGCTGACGATCGGCACCCAGGTCGCGGCACGGGGCAGATCGTACGGGGGCGGATCGGCCGACCAGCCCGGGTCGCTCCACAGGTTGGCCGGAGCCCACGTGCCGATCGCGTCGGACGGGTGGTGCACGTAGAGCACCCGCGGCCACTGCCACGAGTCGTCGGCATCGGCGGCGACGATGTCGGCGATCCGATTGGTGATCCGCAGGTGGGGCTCGGCGGCGACCGTGGGCTTCCACGACGGGCTGCCGCTGTCGCGCTCGGCGACGGCCGTACCGAAGATCGGGTTGTCCTTCGTCGGCCCGGTGAACAATGCGGCGTCGACCTGGGTGGTGATCGCCTCGATCGACTCGGCGAGCGTGTCGCCGGCGAACGCCGCCTCGCCGCCGAACGAGCCGAGGCTCTCGCCGAAGGCGACCAGCTTCGGCCGGTCATCGGCCGGCAGCTCGGCCCAGGCCTCGTGCACGGCGGCGAACAGTGCCCGCCCGAGCTCGGGCGGGCTGGTGGTGTCGAGCAGGAACGCGATCCAGCTCGGCAGGTACGAGTACTGCACGGCGACGATCGCCGTGTCGCCGCCGTACATGTGCTCGATCGTGCGCGCCGCATCCGGGTCGACCCAGCCGGTGCCGGTCGGGGTGACCACGACGAGCACGTCGCGATCGAACGCCCCGGTTCGCCGCAGCTCTTGGACGGCCAGGTCGACCCGCTCGTCGACCGTCGGGGCCGACTTGAGCCCGACGTACACGCGGATCGGCTCGACCGGGTCGTCGGTGAACTCGGCGATCGACTCCGCCGACGGCGTGCCGGCGACGAAGTTGCGGCCCTCGAAGCCGAGGTCGTCCCACAGCACGAGCGAGCCCGGCCCGGCCGAGGCGTTCGAAGTCGTCGGCACGTCGACACCCTCGCGTGTCGTGTCGTCGAACGACCCGAAGTTCTGGTCGGCCCAATCGGCGAACGCCCGCGCTGCGAGCCCGGCGCCCACCAGCACCGCCACAGCCACCACTCCGGTGAGCACCCAGCGGGCCCAGTCGAGCGGCAGGCGGCGCGCCGCCGCCCGGTCGAGCCGCACCAGCAGGTGCACGACGGTGCGGCCGATCACGAGCAGCAGGGCCAGCACGACCACGGTGGTGAGCAACATCGGCACGATCGCGCCCGTGGCCAGCTCGGGCATCTCGACCAACGCGCGCTGCTCGCGCTGCCACCCGAGCCAGCGCCACGGCCCGACGACGAGGGCGACGACACCGCCCAGCAGCACGGCCAGCAGCGCCACGTCGCGCCACAGTGGGGCGACGGCCGTGCGACGCAGCCGCAGGACCCGGCGCACGAAGCGATGCACCAGGCTGCCCAACCCGAATCCGATGGCCGCGCAGATGGCGCTCACGAGCCCCTGGATCATCCACGACCGCGGCAGCAGTGTCGGACGCAGCGACGCCCACCACAACACGAGCGCGCCGATGAGCGCACCGAGCAGCGGAGGGGTGCGCAGCCGCTCACCGAGGCCGATCACCTGCGCGGTGCGGCCCGCAGCCTCGGCTGCCACGGCTGCAGCACGCGCCGCGGCCAGCTCGTCGTCGGCCTGGCGCTCCCACGTCTCGACCTCGGCCCACCGGTCGGTCAACCACGTGGTGCGCAGCCCAGCGGCGGGGATCGCGGTCGCCGGGTGCTGCCACAGACGCAGCAGGGTCTGCTCGCCTGCGGCCGCCCGCTGCCACACGCCACGAGCGGAGTCGAGCCCGTCGGTGCCGGCCCGGCCGACGAGCACCGCCGTGGCTGTCGGCCCGGCGTCGAGCGCGGCTTCCACCAGTCCCTCGGCACCGGCGGGTAGAGCGAGCAGCACCACATCGTCGCCGTCGGCCGACGTCACGAGCCGCTGCGTCGCCGCCACTGCGGCCGGCGAAGGCTCGGCATCCGCGGCCACCATCACCGCACCCAGTCGAGCCAGCAGCAGGTCGAGCGCGGGCAGGAGCCGCACCCGCTCGCCCACGACGGGATGGACGATCCGCCCGAGCGGGCCGTTGAACGCAGCGTCGAGCAGGCTGATCGTCTCGCCGAGCTCGACGTCGCGAGCGACCAGCACCACCGGGTGCTCGGGGTCGAGGCTGCTCACCGAGCGTCGGGCGCCACCCTCCACCCGCAGACCGGGGGCGAAGGTGAACCTGGCGCTGGCCACGACCCGGCGGAGGAACCAACCCAGCAGGCGTCGATGTCGGGCCTGCCACGACGCAGTGCCGAGATGGCGCCCAGCGCCCGCCGCGACCCACATGCCTGCGGCCGCCACCGAGGTGGTGGCGTCGAGCAGCGCGTAGGCCACGGTGAACCACAGCAGGCGCAGCACCCGCCAGCGGCCCGGCACGAACCGCGACACGAACGCGGCGATGAGCAACCACACCGGCAACGCCGCCAACCCGACCACGACGACAGCGACCACCACGAGCGTGGTGACCACCCGACGGGCCCAAGCCGGCGCGCGTACGAGGACCTCGGCACCCCTGCGCACGGCTGGAAACGGTAGCGCGCCGGCAATGGCTCGATCCGAGACCGCTCAGCGCAGCGCGGGCACCACCGCAGCCCCCGACGCGAACAGCGACGGGAGCCGATGCTTCCACCACTCGGTCACCATCACGTATCCGACGGTGATCCCGACAAGGGCCCCGAGCAGGCTGAGCGTCGGGGTGACGAACCCGAGCGCAGCAGCGAGCGGCGTGAACGGCAGCGCCACCACGACCGCGAGCACCCCGAGCGACGCTGCCGCCAACGCCGTGCCCGGCCGACTGTGGAGGAACGTCCGGCGGGTGCGCAGCACCAGCAGTGCGGCCAGCTCGGTGGCGGTCGATTCGATGAACCACCCGGTGCGGAACAGCTCCGGGCCGGCGTCGAGCCCCCACCGCAGCACGGCGAAGGTGAGCAGGTCGAACACGGTGCTCACCAGACCGAACACGATCATGAAGTCGCGCACTCGGCGGACCTCCCAGCGGCACGGCCGACCGAGTTGCTCGGGGTCGACCCGATCGGTCGACACGGTGGTGGCCGGAATGTCGGAGAGGAAGTTGAGCAGCAGGATCTGCATCGGCAGCATCGGCAGGAACGGCAGGAACGCCGCGGCGGCGGCCATCGACAGCATGTTGCCGAAATTGGCGCTAGTCGTGACGTGGACGTACTTGAGCGTGTTGGCGAACACGCTGCGGCCGGCGACGATCCCGTCACCGAGGACGTCGAGGTCCTTGTTGAGCAGCACCAGGTCGGCGGTCTGTCGGGCCACGTCGACGGCGGTGTCGACCGAGATGCCCACATCGGCCACGTGCAACGCCGGCGTGTCGTTGATGCCGTCGCCGAGGAAGCCGACCGTGTGGCCAGCGGCCGACAGGGCGCGCACGATCCGCTCCTTGTCGATCGGCGACACCTCGGCGAACACCTCGGCCGTCGTCACCCGCTCGACCAGCGCAGCATCGTCGAGGCCGGCCAGGTCGGCGCCGGTGAGCATCGAGTCGACGTCGAGGCCCATCGCCGCCGCGATGTGGGCGGCGGCCAGACGGTTGTCGCCCGTCACCAGCCGTAGCGAGACCTCGAGGGTCCGTAGGCGGTCGATGGCCGCACGTGCCCCAGGCTTGGGCGGGTCGGAGAAGGTGATGAAGCCGACGAAGTCGCAGCCGACCTCGTCGTCGGTGCCGAGGGGCAGCGCGTGCTCGTCGAGGTGGCGCGTGGCCACGCCGAGCACCCGCAGCCCCTGGGCCGACAGGTCGGCGAACACCGCACGCAGGTCGGCTTCGGCACGGGAGAGCTCACCGCCAGCGATGGTCGAGCAGCACGCCAACACCTGCTCGAATGCCCCCTTCGTCACCATCAGGCGCCGGTCGCCGAGGTCGACGGCGATCGACAGGCGCTTGCGGGTGAAGTCGTACGGGACCTCGCCGAGGCACACGCCCTCGGTGGTCGGCGCCTCGACCGAGGCGATCACCGCGTCGTCGATCGGGTTGCGGAACCCGCGCTGATGATGGGCGTTCCACCAGGCCAGCCGGCCGACCTCGCTGCTCGGGCGTCCGTCGACACCGAGCGCTGCATCGAGGCCGACCGCACCGATGGTGAGCGTGCCGGTCTTGTCGGTGCACAGCACGTCGAGGCCACCGATGTCCTCGATGGCGTCGAGCCGCTTCACGATCACCCTCCGCTGGGCCATCGCCGCTGCGCCCCGCGACAGGCTGAGCGTCACGATCGCCGGCAGCATCTGCGGGGTCAGGCCTACCGCGAGCGCCAGTGCGAACAACAACGCATCGACCAGTGGCCGGCGGAGCACGACTTCGATGATGAACAGCGCCACCACCAGCACAGCGGTCGCCCGCAGCAGCAACAGCCCGAACGCGGTGGTGCCGCGCTCGAACGACGTCGGCACGTGGCGGGTGGCGAGATGCCGCGACACCTGACCGAACTCGGTCGCGGCGCCGGTGGTGACGACGAGGGCCCGACCCGCGCCACTGGCCACATGGGTGCCGAGGTGCACGCAGTTGGAGCGCTCGGCGAGCGGCGCATCCTTTGCGACGCAGCCGGGCCGCTTGCGGCGCGGGTAGGCCTCGCCGGTGAGCGCGGACTCGTCGACGAGCAGCTCGTTGGCCGCGAGCACGAGGGCGTCGCCGGGCACCACGTCGCCCGCGGCGAGCTCGACCACGTCGCCGGCCACCACCTCGCCGATCGGCACGCGCGTCGGCGCACCGTCGCGCAGCACGAGGCAGCGCACCTCGACCGAGGCGAGCAGCGCGTGGACTGCGTGCACGGCCCCGCGCTCCTGCGCGAACCCGAGGCCGGCGCTGGCCAGCACGATCGCCACGATGATCGCCGACTCGGTGACGTCGCCGAGCGCTGCCGACAACGCCGCGGCCACGACGAGCAACAGCAGGATCGGGCTGCGGAACTGGCGGACGATCAGCTCGACGTCCGACGAGCGGCGGCGACCGAGCGGCGGAGGCGCCTCCGCCAGACGACGTGCTGCGTCCGCAGCGCCGAGGCCGGTCGGGCCGCTCGTGACGCGGGCCGCCACCTCCTCGTCGTCGACCGCCCAGAACGGCGCCGCGGCCGTGTCCGTCGGGTCGGGAGCAGAACTCACCGGGCCGATGAGCGCACCGTACCGACGCGGCATGGTCCTCGTCTGTGGACGTTGGTCCCTGGCATGGCCCCATCTCGACACGAACCCGACTGCGCAGGCAGTGCATGTCAGCGCACATCGACCGTGGTACCGCCAGCGGCCCAGGCTCGACACGGATCACCCCTGGTGGGCGATCACCTCGAGCGACCGCCATAGGATGCTGCTCGACACGAGGGGGGTCGGGTCATGGCGTACGACGGCGAGCACATCGAGATGCCTCGGGTCCAGGACTGGTTGCACGACTGGGACTGGCTCGACGACCAGTGGGGGTCGAACGCGATCGAGATCTGGAACCGGGTCCGCGCCGTCAGTCCGATGGCCACGACCGAGCGCTACGGCCGGGCGTTCATGCCCGTCACGATGGAGGCCGTCGCCGCCGTGGCCCACGACACCGAGCACTTCTCGTCGATCTGGGTGAACGTCGGCCGGCCCGACGCCCCGCGCCGTCCCGCCCCGCCGATCACGTCGGACCCGCCCGACCACCACGGCCATCGGCGCCTGCTGCTGCCGGCGTTCAGCCCGAAGCGCATCGCCCCGCTCGAGGACGAACTGCGCCACTTCTGCCGCACGCTGATCGCCGACCTCGGCGACAGCCCGACCGCCGACGCGGCCGAGCAGTACAGCCAGCACATCCCCGTGCACGGCATCTGCATCCTCACCGGTCTGCCCGAGGCTGACGCCGACCTGTTCCGCGACTGGATCTACCGCAACTTCCAGCTCGCCCCACGCGACAACAACGTGCGCATGCAGGTGATGCGCGAGATGACCGAGTACATCGACGTGCAGCTGCGCGACCGGCAGGTGAACCCGCAGGACGACATGCTCACGCTGGTCGCCAACGCCGAGATCGACGGCGAGCCGGTGGAGTGGGACCTGAAGGTCGGCTACATCCGGCTGATGATCATCGCGGGCATCGACACCACGTGGAGCGCGATCGGGTCGGGGCTGTGGCACTTCGCCCAGCACCCCGACGAGGTGGCCCGTCTGGTGGCCGTGCCCGACGACGACCTGTTGTGGCAGCTCGGCACCGAGGAGGTGCTGCGCTACTACGCGCCGGTCACCATGGCCCGCAAGGTGATCGCCGACACCGAGGTGGTGGGCTGCCCGGTGCACGCCGGCGAGCAGATGCTGCTCACCTTCCCGGCTGCCAACCACGACCCCGCCGCGTTCGACGACGCGCACGTGTTCCAGCTCGACCGCGAGAAGAACCGCCACGTCGCGTTCGGGCTCGGCATCCACCGCTGCGTCGGCTCGAACCTCGCCCGGCTCGAGCTCACCGTGGCGCTGCAGGAGTGGCTGCGGGCCTTCCCGAACTACTCCCTCGACCCGGCCGGCACGGTCACCTGGGCCAACGGCCAGGTGCGCGGCCCGCGCAACATCCCCGTCCTGTTGAACCGCTGAGCGACCGGACAGGTCGTGAACACCGCGCCGACCGAGGAGTCGGTCCGCCACGAGGTGCGCTCGTTCCTGGCCGAGCAGTGGGACCCCGAGCTCGGCCTGCTCGAGTGGCGCACACGCTTGGTTGATTCCGGCTGGGCGGTGCCCTCGTGGCCGGTGCACCGTCTCGGGCGCGGCCTGCCGGCATGGGCCGACCCGGTGGTGGCCGACGAGTTGCGCGCCGCAGGGGCAGTCGGGCTGCCGCTCGGGTCGGGCACCAGCCTGGCTGCACCGACCCTGCTCGAGCACGGTTCGGACGAGCTGCTCGGCCGTGTGCTGCGACCCACCCTGACCGGTGAGCTGACCTGGTGCCAGTTGTTCAGCGAGCCCGGTGCTGGGTCCGACCTGGCCGGCCTCGCCACGACGGCCGTGCTCGACGGCGACGAGTGGGTGCTCGACGGCCAGAAGGTGTGGAACACCAGCGCCCACCACGCCGACTGCGCCATCGTGCTGGCCCGCACCTCGTGGGACGTGCCCAAGCACCAGGGCATCACCTACTTCGTGCTGCCCATGCACCAGCCCGGCGTGGACGTGCGCCCGATCGAGCAGATGAACCGGCACGCCTCGTTCAACGAGGTGTTCCTCACCGGCGCCCGTCTGCCGGTGGGCAACGTGGTGGGCGGCCTCGGCGACGGGTGGCGGGTCGCGCGCACCACGCTGCACCACGAGCGCAGCTTCGCCACCATGCGCCGTCCCCGCTTCGACACCGCTGGTGGCCCACCGGGGCGCACCGTGCGCGAGGCAATGGCCGAGGCCGACGAGCACTTCCGCACGTATGTCTGGTATCCGCAGCGCGCCGGGCGCGCCGACCTGGTGGCCGACCGGGCCCGCAGCCTCGGGGTGGCCGGCGATCCGGTGGTGCGCCAGGAGATCGCCCGGCTGCTGTCGTTCGTGCGCGCCAACGAGTGGACCGCGGCCCGGGCGCGCGCCGCCCGCGAGCTGGGCCGGGCGCCCGGCCCGGAAGGGTCGCTCGGCAAGCTGGCGGCATCCGAGGTGGCCCGTCGGGCTGCCCGGGTGCACGCGCTCGTGGCCGGCGCGCAGGCCATGCTCACCACCGGCGACGACCCGCTCGACGCCATCGTGGCCGAGGTGCTGGTGTCGACGCCCGCCCAGTCGATCGCCGGCGGCACCGACGAGATTCAGCGCTCGATCGTCGGCGACAACATCCTCGGCCTGCCACGCGAGCCGGCTGCCGATGCAGGGGTGGCCTTCCGCGACGTGGTGCGCGCGACGCGCTGATCACACGGCACCCGAACATCGTGCGCGTGGCCCCGACGCGCCCGCACGCGGCGCGTCAGTGCGCGTGCGGATCGGCCGCTGCGGGCTCGGGCGTGTCGGCCCCAGGCACCAGCGGGTCGGCTTCCGGGGTCCAGCGGCGCTCGATGCGCACCTGGGCCAGCGGACGGATCGCCGCCTTGCGGTAGCCGAGGTCGGGCACCTTGCCCGGCGGCGGCCACAGGTTGTCGCGGCTGTAGGCCCACCACTCGAAGGGGTTCAGGTAGTAGGCCACCGACTCGACCATCGTGCCGAGGGGCTGCGTGCGCCCGCGCACGAACCACACCACGATGCCGGCCAGCGCGCCGAGGCCCGCCCACAGGCCGTAGAGCACCAGATAGAACGGCCCGAACCAGCGGGCCTGCCACACGTGCACGTACTCGTGGTCGGTGATCAGCCGTCGGCGCCGGGCACTGTCGAGGTTGCCCGCGCCACCCACCACGTTGCCCACCGTCAGCGCATAGCCGGGCTTCAGGCTGACACCACGCCGGTAGACGTGCCGGTTGCGGCGCGTGCTCAGCGACGCGTCGTAGCCGGCGTCGCCCTTCACCGCCGCGCCCACGTGGGCCAGCAGGCCACCGGCCGTGGGGATGATCGCCCACGTCGAGTCGAGCACGAACCCGATCAGGCCGGTCGTCAGCCGCCACGGGTAGATGCGCCGCCACCCGGAGATCGCCCCGTTCAGCCCGGCGACCACGGCCATCACCACGCCGAGCACCGAGTCGATCCATGCACCGGCGAACCAACCCAGTGCGGCCCCGGCGACGGCTGTCGCCACCGCCTCGGGCACCGAGCCCCCGGTGCCGGGCGCAGCGCTGGTCGGTTCGCTCGTGTCGACATGCCTCACGGACGTTCACCCTATGCGCCAGCGCGCAGCACCCGCGTCGGTCGCTACGACGGTCGCTAGTGTCGATCCGTACGCGACCAGCGGGCAGCGGGTCGCACGGAAGGATCCATGCTCCAGGCGTTCTGGGTGAGCTTCGCCGTCATCTTCGTGGCCGAGCTCGGCGACAAGAGCCAGTTGATGGCGCTCACCTTCGCCACTCGCTACCCGACGGGTGTGGTGCTCGCCGGCATCACCATCGCCACAGCGATCGTCCACGCGATCTCGGTGCTGGTGGGCGCGGTGCTCGGCGCCGCCATCCCCACCACGCCGATCACCGTGCTCGCCGCCATTGCGTTCATCGGCTTCGGCATCTGGACCCTGCGCGGCGACAAGCTGACCGCCGAGGACGAAGCCCGTGCTGCCCGCGGCGGCCGGCATGCACTGGTGGCCGTGGGGACGGTGTTCTTCCTGGCCGAGTTGGGCGACAAGACGATGCTGGCCACCATCACCCTGGCCACCAAGGAGGGCGTGTTCGGCACCTGGCTCGGGTCGACGATCGGCATGGTGGCCGCCGACGCGCTGGCGATCGTGGTGGGTCGTCAGCTCGGCGCGCGCCTGCCCGAGCGGGCCATCCGCATCGGCGCCGCAGTGTCCTTCTTCGGGTTCGCCGCCTGGCTGCTGTGGGACGCGGCACGATGACCGCAACCGACACCGACGCCACAGGTCGTGCTCGCCGGGCGGCCATGACGCCGGCGCAGCGCAGCACCCGCGGCGTGCTGTGGTCGGTGTTCACCGCCTTCGCGTTCTCGTCGTCGACGGTGGTGGGCAAGTCGCTGCTCGACGCCTTCGGCGTGGCCAGCCTGCTGCTGTGGAGATTCGCCATCGCCTCGGTCGCGTTGTGGCTGGTGCTGCTCGTGTGGCGCCGCTTCGGCGGCCCGGACCCGTTCGCGGCGCCGTGGAAGCGGCTGTTCGTCATCGGCGTGCTGTTCGGCTGCGTGGTGGCCAGTGGGTTCATCGCCCTCCAATGGCTCGACGCGTCGGTGTACATCGTGCTCGTCTACCTCTACCCCGTGTTCGTGGTGCTCGGCTCGTCGCTGGTGGGCATCCCCCCTGCGAAGGGAACCTGGATCGCGCTCGTGCTCGTGATGGTCGGGGTGGTGCTCACCGTGCCCGAGCTGTTCACCGGTGTTGGCACGGTGAGCGCTCTCGGGGTGTTCCTGTCGTTGCTGCAGGCCGTGCTGTTCGCGGGCTACATGCTGCTCAGCTCGAAGGTGCTCGAGTCGGTCGACGGGGTCACCAACGCAGCGTGGACCATGCTCGGCGCAGGTGTGCTGATGCTGCCGTTCGCGCTGGTCGGCGGCCTGCAGCTGCCCGACACCGGCGAGCTGCGGTGGAAGGTGCTGATGTTCGCCATCCTGCCCACGGTGATCGCCGCGCTCGCCATGTTCCGCGCGATGTCGTTCGTCCCGGCCGGCATCGTGGCGATGATCATGCCGCTCGAGGTGGTGCTGGCGATCATCTGGTCGGTGATCTTCCTCGACGAGGAGCTCGACGCACTGCAGGCCATCGGCGCAGTGGTGGTGATCGCCGGGGTGCTGGTGGCGCAGTGGATGAACCGACGCGACGTGGTGGCCTCGCCCGCGGCCGACGTGCCCGCCGAGGCGGCACCGCGCCGCGCGACCGGTGGCTGACACGCCGTCTCGTCGCCCATACGACCACCGCTGTACGGTCGCCCGCTGGTGACCCTGCAGACCATCGAGCTCCGCGGCCGCGACGGCAACCTCATCGTCGGCGACGCGGCCGGCGACCCGGCCGACCCGCCGGTGCTGCTCAGCCATGGCGGCGGCCAGACCCGGCACTCGTGGCACACCACCACCCGCCACCTGGGCGAGCGTGGCTGGTACGCCGTGTCGATCGACCTACGCGGCCACGGCGACAGCGAGTGGGCCGCCGACG
>JBBATY010000039.1:24571-27078 GCA_040398525.1 Ilumatobacteraceae bacterium
CTGACCGGCTGACCGACTGACCGACTGACCGGCTGACCGACTGACCGGCAGCGGGCGCGCGCGGCGGCTCCCTTCGGGCTGCGTCCGATCGCTGCGCGAGACTCCGGTCCCCGGCCGTCAGCACGGCCCTCCCCTCGAAAGGCACACCCATGAGCGACGCATGGATCATCGACGCCTGCCGCACGCCCCGTGGCATCGGCAAGGTGGGCAAAGGCGCCCTGGCCGACATCCACCCCCAGCAGCTCGGCGCCACGGTGCTGGCAGCGCTGCGCGACCGCAACGACCTCGACACCGCACTCGTCGACGACGTCATCTTCGGCACCAGCATGCAGGTGGGCACCCAGGGCGGCGACCTGGCCCGCATGGCGCTGCTCGACGCCGGCTACGACGTGAAGGCGAGCGGTGTCACCATCGACCGCTTCTGCGGCTCGGGCATCACCACCACCAACATGGCCGCCGCCTCGGTGATGGCCGGCCTCGAGGACGTGGTCATCGCCGGCGGCTGCGAGATGATGTCGCTGCACCCCGCGCTCGGCGAAGCGCAGACAGGCGTGCGCGGCCCGCTGATGGACGCCGGCAACCTGCGCCTGCGCGCCCGGCACCCACAGACCCACCAGGGCGTGGCCGCCGACGCCATCGCCACCCTCGAGGGCATCCCCCGCGAGGCGCTCGACCAGCTCGCGGTGGTGTCGCAGGAGCGTGCCGCCCGGGCGATCTCCGAAGGACGCTTCGACAAGAGCCTCGTGCCCGTCTACCGCGAGGACGGCTCGCTCGCGCTCGACCGCGAGGAGTTCCCCCGGCCCGGCACCACGCTCGAGGGCCTGGGCAAGCTGGCGCCGTCGTTCGCGGCGATGGCCGACTTCCCCCTCGATGGGCAGGGCACCACGCTGCGCTCGATGGTGCTGGCCCGCTACCCGGGCCTCGACATCACCCACGTGCACCACGCCGGCAACAGCTCGGGCGTGGTCGACGGCGCGGCGGCCATCCTGCTCGCCAGCAGCGCGGCTGCCGAGCGCAACGGCTGGACACCGCGGGCGCGCATCGTGGCGATCGCCAACATCGGCGACGATCCGACGCTGATGCTCAACGCGCCCGTACCGGCAGCCAAGAAGGTGCTCGCCAAGGCCGGCCTCACCCCCGACGACATCGACATCTGGGAGATCAACGAGGCGTTCTCGGTGGTGGCCGAGAAGTTCATCCGCGACCTCGAGCTCGACCGCGAGAAGGTGAACGTGAACGGCGGCGCGATGGCTCTCGGCCACCCGATCGCAGCCACCGGGGCGATGCTCATCGGCACCGCACTCGACGAGCTCGAGCGCACCGGTGGCCGCTACGGGCTGATCACGATGTGCGCAGCCGGAGGCATGGCACCTGCGGTGATCATCGAACGCGTCTGACCACCGGTGACACGTCGGCGCGGTGAGGCGACCGGGCGCGAGTTCGTCGCGCTCGTCACCGTGCTGATGGCCTCGGCCGCGCTGGCGATCGACCTGATGCTGCCGGCCTTCGCCGACGTGCGCGCCGAGTACGGCATGCCGCCCGGCTCGTCGCAGGTCGGGCTGCTGATCACCGTGTTCTTCCTGGGCATGGCCATCGGGCCGTGGGTGTTCGGCCCGGCGTCGGACCGCTTCGGTCGCAAGCCACCGCTGTACGCCGGGCTCATCGTCTACGCGCTGGCCGGTGTGGCGGCGGCGCTGGCGCCGACGTGGCCGGTGCTGGTGGCCACCCGCTTCGTGTGGGGCATCGGCACCGCTGCGCCACGCTCGCTCAGCGTGGCGATGGTGCGCGACCGCTACTCGGGCGACGAGATGGCCCGGCAGATGGCCACGATCATGGCGGTGTTCCTGCTGATCCCCATCGCCGCGCCGACGGTGGGGGCCGGCCTGATCGCAGTGCTCCCCTGGCGGGCGGTGTTCCTCTTCCCGACCCTGGTGGCCATCGTCGTGATGGTGTGGGCGCGACGCCTGCCCGAGACCCTGTCCGACGAGTTGCGCCGGCCCTTCACCCTGCGCTCGGTGGGCGAGGCGGGCCGCGAGGTGCTCACCCATCGCTCGACGGTCGGGCTGACGCTGGCGATGACGTTCCTGTTCGGCACGATGACCACCTACCTCGCCGGGTCGGAGGTGATCGTCGTCGACGTCTACGACCTGCGCTCGTGGTTCCCGCTCTACTTCGGGGCGATCGCCGTGCTGCTCGCGGTGAGCTCGTTGAACAACGCCCGCCTGGTCGGCCGGATCGGCGCCGAGCGACTGGTGCGCCGCATGGCCCTGCTCGGGGTGGCGACGACGGTCGTGATGCTGGTGGTGTCGCTGGCCACCGGGGGCCACCCGCCGTTCTGGGTGTTCTGCCTGGCGACAGCAGCCGTCATGCCGCTGGTGCAGGGCCTGTCGCCGATCGCCAACTCGCTGGCGATGACCCCGGTGCCCCATGTGGCCGGCACGGCCTCGGCACTGATCAGCACCGTCACGGTGGCCGGTGGCTCGGTGCTCGGCAGCATCGCCAACGGC
>JBBATY010000039.1:27178-30506 GCA_040398525.1 Ilumatobacteraceae bacterium
GTCCGCCAGAAGGTGGCCGTCGACGACACGCAGGTGGGCATCTGCGGCTGGTCGCTGTCGGGGCTGTTCGCCACCTACGCCTGGCGCGAGCGGCCCGACGTGTTCGCCCACCTCGCGGCCATCAGCCCATCGTTGTGGTGGAACCACGCGACGATCCTCGACGAGCCGCTGCCGCCGCGCCCGGCCGAGCACCGCGTGCTGGTCACCGCCGGCGAGCACGAGGAGGGCGACGTCTCGCTCGTGTGGCCCCAGCAGTTCGCCCACGCCGCGCAGCGCGAGATGGCCGCGATGGTCACCAACGCGGTGCGCTTCGGCGAGCTCGCCGCAGCCTGCGGCGCCACCACCAAGACCGCGGTCCTGGCCGACGAGCACCACGTCTCGCTGGTGCCGGCCAGCATCGCCAAGGCGCTGCTGCACTTCTACGGCTGACGACGGCCGCGCCCGGTGCGCGAACATGCACCAGCCGGGTGCGCGCACGCGTCCCGCACCAAGGGGGACACCATGGACCTGACCGACCTGCAACCGGTCGCGGCCGGCTTCGACCCGGCCCGGCTCGAGCGGATCGCCGAGCACCTGCGCGACCGCTACGTGGCGCCGGGGAAGATCGCCGGCTGCCAGGTGGCCGTCGGCCGCCGCGGCCATGTCGCCTACCACTGCGCGCTCGGCGAGCGCGACCGCGAGCGCGGCGTGGCGCTCGGCGACGACACGATCTTCCGCATCTACTCGATGACCAAGCCGCTCGTGTCGATCGCGCTGATGCAGCTGTTCGAGCGCGGCATGTTCCAGCTCGACGACCCCGTGGCCCGGGTGGTGCCGGCCTGGCGCAACCATCGCGTGTGGGTGTCGGGCCGCGGCGACGAGATGGTGACCGAGGCGGCCCACCGACCGGTGAGCTTCCGCGACCTGCTCAGCCACACCTCGGGCCTCACCTACGGCGGCGTGCTGCCGGGGATGGGCGACCAGCACCCGCTCGACGAGATCTACCGGTCGCTGAAGATCCGCAGCGCGGGTGTGCAGATGGGCATGGCCGAGTTCATGGACCGTCTCGGGCAGGTGCCGCTGCGCTTCCAGCCGGGCACGGCCTACATGTACTCCCTCGCCACCGACGCCTGCGGGGCGCTCGTCGAGCTGATGAGCGGCCAGCCGCTGGCCGAGTATCTCGACGAGCACGTGCTCGGCCCGCTCGGCATGGTCGACACCGCGTTCCAGGTGGCGCCCGACAAGGCCCACCGCTTCGCCACGAACTACCAGCGCAACCCCGACAAGACCACCACCGTGCTCGACGACCCGACGACGAGCCCCTACCTGCGGCCACCGGCGTTCGTGTCGGGCGGTGGCGGGTTGACCGGCACGCTGGCCGACTACACCCGCTTCTGCGAGGCGCTGCGCCGCGGCGGCGAGCTCGACGGGGCGCGCATCATCTCGCCGCGCACGCTCGGGCTGATGCGCCGCAACCACCTGCCCGGCGGCAACGACCTCGCCGCGTGCGACGTGGAGTTGCAGACGCTCTACGGCAACGCCGGGGTGGGCTTCGGTCTGGGCTTCGCGTCGACCATCGACCAGGTGGCCACCGGGGCCCTGCCGCGTGGCGACTTCTACTGGGGTGGCGCAGCCTCGACGGTGTTCTGGGTCGACGACATCGACGACCTGTGGGTGGTGTTCATGACCCAGCTGATGCCGAGCTTCTCGTTCGACTTCCGCGGGCAGCTGCGCAGCCTGGTCTACAGCGCCATCGTCGACTGACGGCTGCACACCCCTGACGGGGTCAGGTGCGTCGTTCGACGAACAGGTCGCGGATCAGCTTGAGCGACACCACCACAAGCAGGATCGCGAACAGCACGTTCGACAGCCGGTCGTCGATCGAGTGCGCCACCTCGGACCCGGCAACAGCCGAGACGATGCCCGCCACGCCGACGATCGCCGCGAGCCGCAGGTCGGCGTTGCGGTTGGCGCGGTTGCGCAACGTGCCGACGATGGCGGTGGGCACCACCACTGCGAGCGAGGTGCCCTTGGCCACCACCGGGGCCATGCTCCACAGCACCACCAGCACGGGCACCAGCACCACGCCGCCACCCACGCCGAACAACCCGGCCAAGATGCCGATCGCAGCACCGACGAGCACCAGCAACACGCAGGTCAGCACCGTCAGCGGAGCGCGGCCCTCGGCCTCGAGCGGGATGAACATGCGGATCGCCGTCAGCACGAGCAACACGATGAACCCGATCCCCACGATCCGCAGTGGCAGGACCTGGAGCAGGTGGGTGCCGAGCACCGCCCCGCTCACCGAGCCGATGGCCAGCAGGAACGCCACCCGCCAGTCGATCGATCCGCTCAAGGTGTACGACACGAGGCTCGCCACCGAGATGGGCAGCACGGCCGCGAGCGAGGTGCCGCTGGCCATGCGTTGGGGGAGGTGCAGCACCAGCACCAGCGCAGGCACCAGCAAGATGCCACCGCCCACCCCGAACAGACCGGAGAGGAACCCGGCGGCGAGGCCGACGAGCAGCGCCCGCCAGAGGCTGTGCGAGGTCAACGGATGCCCACGAGGAACGGCTCGGCGATGCGCTGCGGTGCGCCGCTGAGCGCACCGAACAGGAACGCCCGCCGCGGCAGCCACACCGCGCGCTTGCCGTCCTCGACGGCGTTCACCGCAGCACGGGCCACACGCTCGGGCGCGACGTTCGGCATCAGCTGGATCTTGCGGAACCGGGCGAAGGCCTTCACCGCCGGTGGGTGGGTGAGGTTGGCGAGCAGGTCGGTGGGCACCGGCCCGACCTCGAGGTTGGTGACACCCACGCCCGTGCCCTTCAGATCCTGGCGCACGATGCGGGTGAAGTGGCTGAGGCCGGCCTTGGTGGCCGAGTAGACGCTCATCCCGCCGAAGCCGCCGTTCGCGGCCATCGACGACAGGTTGAGCACATGGCCACGACCGCGGTCGCGCATGCCCGGCAGCACGAGGCGGGTGAGCTGGATCGGCACCTCGAGGTTCAATCGCAACAGCTCAGACACGTCCTGCTCGGTGGTGTCGAAGATGCTCTTGGTGGTCTCCATGCCGGCGTTGTTCACCAGCACGTCCACCGGACCGGCGAGCGCTTCGGCCCGAGCGACCAGACTGTTCACCTGCTCGGCGTCGAACAGGTCGGTGGGTAGCGCTACGCCGCCGAGCTGACCGGCGAGCTCGGCGAGAGGGCCCTCGCTGCGCGCCACCAGCGTCACCCGCGCCCCGCGTCCGGCGAACTCGCGGGCGATCGCTGCACCGATGCCCCGCGATGCGCCGGTCACCACCACATGACGGTCCCTGATCTGCATGGCGCCAGTGTCGCGCAGC
>JBBATY010000040.1:0-29452 GCA_040398525.1 Ilumatobacteraceae bacterium
GCTAGAAGCCGCGACGAGCCCGCCCGAGCCAGGCGGCTTCGCCCACCAACCGTTCATCTCCCGGACACGTTCTCCAACTTGACTCAGTCCAGAATCCGGTGTGGACTGTCACCGTGCCCATGCCCATCGAGCCCGCCGAGCACCTGCGCCTCCACGGCCTGCAGGTCACCGCGCAGCGCATGGCCCTGCTGCGCGCCGTCGACGAGCGCCCGCACGGCACGGCCGACGACTTCATCGAGATCGTCCGCCGCGAGATCGGCACCGTGTCGCGCCAGGCCGTCTACGACGGGCTCGCCCTGCTCGTCGAGAAGGGCGTGCTGCGCCGCATCCAGCCCGCCGGCTCGCCCGCCCGCTACGAAGAGCGCGTCGGCGACAACCACCACCACCTCGTCTGCCGCGGCTGTGGCGTGATCGTCGACGTCGACTGCGCCGTCGGCACCCGCCCGTGCCTCACCGCAGCCGAGGACGCAGGCTTCGAGATCGACGAGGCCGAGGTCGTCTACTGGGGCCGCTGCCCCACGTGCCGCACCGCCGTCGGCACGGGCGCCTCGGCCCCCGCCGAGCACCACCTGTCCACCCACCAACACTGATCCAGCCAGCAGTTCCAACCCATCCCACCCAACCCCTTCATCACAACGAGGAATGACATGACCGACGTCGAAAAGTGCCCCGTGATGCACCAGCCCCACCAGGCCACGGGCATCACCGCCAACCAGCACTGGTGGCCCGAGCAGCTGAACCTGAAGATCCTGCGCCAGAACCACCCGGGTGCCGACCCGATGGGCGCCGACTTCGACTACGCCAAGGCGTTCATGAGCATCGACTTCGACGAGCTCGCTCGCGACGTCGACGCCATCATGACCGACTCCAAGGACTGGTGGCCCGCCGACTACGGCCACTACGGCCCGTTCTTCGTGCGCATGACCTGGCACGCAGCCGGCACCTACCGCGTCTACGACGGCCGCGGTGGCGGCGGCACCGGCGCCCAGCGCTTCGCCCCGCTGAACAGCTGGCCCGACAACGGCAACCTCGACAAGGCCCGCCGCCTGCTGTGGCCGGTCAAGCAGAAGTACGGCGCCAAGCTGTCGTGGGCCGACCTGCTGATCTTCGCCGGCAACCGCGCCATCGACACGATGGGCCTGCCCACCTTCGGCTTCGGTGGCGGCCGCGCCGACATCTACGCCGCCGAGGACGACATCTACTGGGGCCCCGAGACCGACTGGCTCGCCGACGAGCGCTACAGCGGCGACCGCGAGCTGGCCAACCCGCTCGGCGCCGTGCAGATGGGCCTCATCTACGTCAACCCGCAGGGCCCCAACGGCGTGCCCGACCCGATGGCCTCGGCCCGCGACATCCGCGAGACCTTCGGCCGCATGGCGATGAACGACGAAGAGACCGTGGCCCTGGTGGCCGGCGGCCACACCTTCGGCAAGGCCCACGGCGCCGGCCCCGACTCGCACGTCGGGCGCGAGCCCGAAGGTGCCGCACTGCACGAGCAGGGCTTCGGCTGGACCAGCACCTTCGGCTCGGGCAAGGGTGGCGACACCATCACCAGCGGCCTCGAGGGCGCCTGGACCGCCAACCCGATCCAGTGGGACAACGGCTACTTCGACCTGCTGTTCAAGTACGACTGGGAGCTCACCAAGAGCCCGGCCGGCGCCCACCAGTGGAAGCCGATCGGCATCACCGAGGACGACATGCCGCCCGCCGCGCACGACGCCTCGCAGAAGGTGCTGCCGATGATGTCGACCGCCGACATGGCGATGAAGGTCGACCCCAGCTACCGCGAGATCTCGGAGCGGTTCCACAAGAACCCCGACCAGCTCGCCGACGCGTTCACCCGCGCCTGGTTCAAGCTGCTCCACCGCGACATGGGCCCCAAGGCTCGCTACCTCGGCCCGTGGGTGCCCGCCGAAGAGCTGATCTGGCAGGACCCGACGCCGGCCGTCGACCACGCGCTCGTCGATGCGGCCGACATCGCCTCGCTGAAGAGCACCATCCTCGCCTCGGGCCTGAGCGCTGCTCAGCTCGTGTCGACGGCATGGGCCGCCGCGGCCACCTACCGCGACACCGACAAGCGCGGCGGCGCCAACGGCGCCCGCATCCGCCTGTCGCCGCAGGCCGAGTGGGACATCAACGTCACCGCCGGCGTGAGCCGCGTGATCTCGGTGCTCGAGGGCATCCAGGCCAGCTTCAACGGCTCGGCTGCCGGCGGTAAGCGCGTGTCGCTGGCCGACCTCATCGTCCTCGGCGGCTGCGCCGGTGTCGAGGCTGCGGCCGCTGCTGCGGGCCACAGCGTCACCGTCCCGTTCACCCCGGGCCGCACCGACGCCACCCAGGAGCAGACCGAGGTCGAGTCGTTCGCCCACCTCGAGGTGCGCGTCGACGGCTTCCGCAACTACATCCAGAAGGGTGCGCCCCTGGCCGCCGAGCACCTGCTCGTCGACAAGGCATTCATGCTGCAGCTCACCGCACCGGAGATGACCGCCCTCGTCGGCGGCATGCGCGCCATCGGCACCAACGTCGATGGCAGCACCCACGGCGTGCTCACCGACCGTCCGGGCCAGCTGACGAACGACTTCTTCGTCAACCTGCTCGACATGGCCACCGAGTGGGCGCCCACCTCCGACACCGGCGATGCCTTCGAGGCGCGCGACCGGGCCACCGGTGCGGTGCGCTGGACCGGCACCCGCGTCGACCTGGTGTTCGGCTCGAACTCCGAGCTGCGGGCGCTGGCCGAGGTGTACGCAGGCAGCGACGCCGGCGACAAGTTCGTCGCCGACTTCGTCAAGGCGTGGGCCAAGGTCATGGAGCTCGACCGCTTCGACCTGCACGTCTGAGTCGACGGCGAACGCCGACAACACGCAGTGAACGTGTGACCGGGAGCCTCCTTCGGGGGGCTCCCGGTTCGCGTCGTGGGCCCGAGTGCTACACCGAGGCGACGGTGTAGACGTCGGTGCGGCGGTCGTCGAGCGGCTGATTGAACGGGTTGCCGGTGCGCGCAGCCCGCGAGCCGATCGGGTCGATGACCGCGCTGATCACCGCTTCCTCGGTGCCGCTGGCCGGGCCGGCGAGCGGCCAGCCGGTGTGGTCGACGATGATCGAGCTGCCGATGAACGACTGGCCGCGCTCCACCCCCACCCGGCTCGCTGCCGCGATGTACACCAGGTTCATGTGCGCGTGGGTGGAGCACAGCATGTTCGCCATCTTCGGCAGATGCTCGGGCTGGTTGGGGATCGGCACCCAGTTCGCCGGAACGCACAGCAGATCGGCCCCGCACAGCGCCGGGAGGCGATAGGCCTCGGAGAACCAGCCGTCGTAGCAGATGTGCATGCCGATCCGCCCGAGCGGTGTCTCGTAGACGGGGAAGCCCAGATCGCCCGGGTCGTAGAAACCCTTCTCGATCGCCCACAGGTGCGCTTTGCGGAACGTGCCGATGTGGCCATCGGGGCCGAGCAGCACCGACGAGTTGTACTGCCGGTCGCCCTCGCGCTCGACGATGCCGGCGACGATGTGGATGCCCAGTTCGCGGCACAGGCCCAGCCACACCTGGCAGGTCGGGCCGTCGGGCACCGGCTCGGCCACAGTGGCCGCTTCCTCGCGCGACTCGAAGACCCAGCCGGTGGTCGAGCACTCCGGCAACACCACGAGCGCCGTCCCCTCGGCAGCCACCTGACGGATGAGCTGCACCTGGCGAGCCAGGTTGCCCTCCACATCGAGCATCACCGGATGCGTCTGGATGCACGAGATGCGGAACGCGGTCGGGGATCCGGCTGTCGTCGCAGTGTCGTCGACGGTCATGTCAATCACTCCTTCGGAGCATCAGGTCGAGCTCGGGCCAGGCGTCTTTCAACGAGCGGCCGATGTTGGTGGCCGCACGTTCGACGTGGCCGCGCAGCTCGTCGACGTCGTGGCGGCCGAGCCGTTCGCTCGGCCCGCCCACCCACACCGCAGCGACGGTCTGGTCGCCCTTGCGGACGGGCACCGACAGTGCCGACGCGCCCTGGAACAACTCGTTGTGCACCGCCGAGTACCCGAGCTCGCGGATCTCGGCCAGCTCGGCGAACAGGTCGCGGCCGGGCCGATTCTTGGTGAACGCATCGACGGCACCCTTGTGGTGCGAGCGCACGGTGTCGTCGCCCGCACACGCCAGGAACAGTCGGCCTGTCGAGGTGCACCAGGTCTCCTGGCTGAACGGTGCCTTGTTGGGAACCTGCCCGATGAGATGAGGCCCGGTCGCCTGGAACAGCACGACGACCGCGTCGCCGACCAGCACGTCGAAGCCGCACGTCTCGCCAACCTCGTGGGCGAGACGCTCGAGCTCGCCCTTCACCTCGGCCTCGAGCATCGACTGGTCGACGCCGGCAGGCACGAGCGACAACGCACCGAGTGCCAGCCGGTAGTTCTTGTTCGCATCGATCCACACGATCGACTGGTTGCGCAGCGAGGTCAGGATGCGCAGCGCCGTGGCCTTGGGGACGTTCGAGCGCCGCGACAACTCGCTCAGCCCGATGCCCTCGTTCGACGCGACGATGCGCAGCACCGACACGGTCTTCACCACGAGCTCCGTCGCCCGAGACGCCATCTGATCCCTCCGCCTAGAGAAGTCGATACACCTGGTACGTGACGGTACCTGGCCCGACTGTGCCGGTGGCCACTGCTTGCAGGCGGTTCAGCCAGCTGTAGCGATCGTCGGCGGTTTCGAACAGCGGGGTGGTGCGCAGCGCGAGCGACCCGTCGGCCTCGGCCACCCCGACCCCGCCGTAGGTCATGTAGATCAGCGCACCGTCGTCGGTCTCGAGCACGATGCGCACATCGAGGCGCATCGACCCGTCGTCGCGCACGCTGATCCAGTCGCCGCCCGCCACCGGTAGCACTCGGCCACGCATCGCCGGGCCCTCGAAGGTGCCGGACATCACCGTGATGACCGTCAGGTTCCCGCCCGCCCGCGGGATCACCACCGGTGCCGGGTCGCCGGTGTTCGCGGTGATCGAGAACAGCAACTCGACGGGGAGCGAGGTGATGGTGTCGGACATGGCTTCCTCTCGGGACGGTGGAGACGGTGGGGACGGTGGGGACGGTGGGGACGGTGGGGACGGTGGGGACGGTGGGGACGGTGGTGGACGATCAGTCGGCGCTCTGGCGCCAGCGCGAGAAGCGGCGGTCGAGCAGGCTGACCGCAGCGAACACGACCAGGCCGAGGACGCAGGCCGCGAGCACAGCCCCCCACATCGCCAGCGTGTGCAGGTTGCCCGACTCGCGGCGGATGAAGGCGCCGAGGGTGTTCACCCGTCCGCCGAAGTACTGGGCGACGATGGTGATGATGATGGCCGTCGGCGCCGCAGCACGCAGACCGGCCATCAGGTACGAGACCGAGCGGGGCAGCACCAGGTCGACGAACCGGTCGAGGCGCCCGGCCGACAGCGAGGTCATCAACGCGTCGTGCTCGCTCGTTCCGGTGAAGCCGCGGATGACGTAGAGGAACATGATCGGGAAGATGCCGATCGTGATGATCGCGATGACCGCCTTGGTGCCCACCCCGAAGAACACGGTGCAGATCGGGTAGATGGCCACCGTGGGCAGCGCCTTGGCGATGGCCGAGTAGTTCTCGAGCGCCTTGGCCACCCGCGGCAGACCGTAGGTGAGGCCGGCCACCACGATGCTGAGCAAGGTGGCCACGATCAGTCCGGCCATCGCCTGCAGGAACGTGTTCTTCGACAGCTCCCACAGTTGGGCGCGGTTCTCGACGAACTCCTTGGCGATCTGGTGCGGAGCCGGCAGCAGCAGCACCGAGATGTCCTTGATGGCGACGTAGGCCTCCCAGATGCCGATGAACACGCCGAAGGCCAGCAGCGGCAGCAACACGCGCAGGATCCGCGGCGGTTCGTCGGAGGCGGCCGAGCGCCGACGTCGGCGTCCGGTCGTCGCCGGCGCAGCGGTGAGCGTGGCGCTCATCTCAGACCTTGGCCGTGTTGTAGGCGTCGACCAGACGGCCGCGGATGTCGGACACGTACTCGAAGAACCGCGGGTCTTGACGGATCTCGGCGGTGCGCAACTCGGGCAGGTCGATCGTCAGGTCGGCGATCACCTTGCCGGGCCGGGCCGACATCACCAGCACCCGGTCCGACAAGAACACGGCCTCGGAGATGCTGTGCGTGATGAACAACACCGTCTGGTGGTCGAAGCGGCGCAGCGACGCAAGCTCGATGTTCATCCGGTCGCGGGTGATCTCGTCGAGCGCGCCGAACGGCTCGTCCATGAACAGTGCCGGCGGCCGCACCGTCAGCGCCCGAGCGATCGACACCCGCTGCTGCATGCCGCCGGAGAGCTGCCAGGGGAGCTGGCTCTCGAAGCCCTCGAGGCCGACCAGCTTGATCATCTCGTGCGCCGTCTCGAGCCGGCTCGTCTTGTCGGCGCCCATGATCTTCAAGGGCAGTGCCACGTTCTTCAGCACGTTCTTCCACGGCAGCAGCGTCGGTGCCTGGAACACGAACGCGTACTGGCGCTGGGCCCGTGCCTCGGCGGCGCTGATGCCGTTCACCAACAGCTCGCCCGATGTCGGCTGCTCGAGGTCGGCGAACATGCGCAGCAGCGTCGACTTGCCGCAGCCCGACGGCCCGATGATCGACACGAACTGGCCGCGTGGGATGACGACGCTCACGTCGTCGACCGCGCGGAGCTCGCCCGTCGGCGTGCTGAACACCTTGCTCACTCCGCTGGCCTGGAGTCCTACTGCCTCGTTCACGGTGCGGTCTTCCTTTGCTGGGTTCGGTGCGGGCGGGGTGGGATGGAGCGGGGTCAGCGATGCTGCGCGCGGGCGGCAGGGATGAGTCGGGCGGTGAGCCGGATGGCCCCGACGATGAGCGCACCGAGCACGCAGGTGGCGATCACGGTGCAATACAGCGACTCGGGTTGGATCGTGTAGAACTGCCAGCTCGACAGGATGATGACGCCCAGGCCGTCCTTCGACCCGAACGGCAGCTCGGCCACGATGGCGCCCACCACCGAGAACGCTGCCGACGTCTCGAGGCCGACGAAGATGAGCGGCAGAGCGAACGGCAACTTCACCGAGCCGAGCACGGTGAGCGCCGACGCGTTGTAGGTGCGCAGCAGGCTGACCGAGTCGGCCGGCACCGCCTGTAGGCCACGGGCGGTCGTGACCGCCACCGGGAAGAAGGTGAGGAACCCGGCGACCACCGTCTTGCTGGCCGTACCGGTGCCGAGGAACAGCACCACGGCCGGAGCGATCGCCACGATCGGGATGGTCTGGGCCGCCACCACCAGCGGAAGCAGGGCGCTACGGACGTAGCGACTCTGCGCGATGGCGATGCCCACCAGCACTCCGGTGATCACACCGAGGATCAGGCCGAGCACCGCGCCCTTGGCGGTCACCAACATGTTCTCGAGCAGGAACGCCCAGAACACCTGGCCCTGCGAGGTGTCGGAGAAGAAGAACGCACCGATGCTGAACGCGCTCGGCATGGTGACCTCGTCGAACCCGAACCCGATGCGAATGGCTTCCCACACCACGACGATCAGCGCGATCGCCGCAGTGCCGCGGGCGAGCGCGGCCAGCACCCCCCGCCACCAGGGCACCGTCTCGAGGACGTTCGCCTCGCGTGCGACAGCGAGCGCATCGGGGGCATCGCTGGCATCGGCCACGGCCATGCTCTGCTCACTCACCGGTCATCCCTGCCTTTCGTGCGAGCGCCTGGAAGCCCTCGAGCGGTCGCTCGCCGAGCGCCGTCAGCACCGGTTCGGTGCAGCCCGCGTCGATCCACTCGCCGATCTTGTCGAGCGCCTGGGTGACGGTGCCCGTGGCTGCCACCGAATGGACCAGGCTGTCGGGCACATGGCGCATCGCCGTGCGGATCTCGGCCTTGGTGGCCGGCCATCCGGCATCGGCCTGGATGCGCGCGACGAGCTCGGGCTCGGCCCCGCAGTACTCGGCGATATGCGGCTGCTGGGCGATGTACTGGGTGAGGAAGGCTCGGCACGTGTCGACCGCGGCGGCAGGGTCGTGGTCGTCGGCGGCGAAACCGACCAGCTGAGGCACCTCGAACCCGTCGAGGTCGCGGCCGCTACGTGCTGCGCCTTCGGCGAGCCAGCCCATCGCGTCGACCGTGTAGCTCGGCGGCACCAGGAAGTCGAGCAGCACCCCATCGCACAGCTCGCCCGCGAGGGCCACCATCTTCGGTCGCACGGCGCCGATGTAGAGCGGGATCCCGTAGGCCTTGGGCGTATCGTCGGCCAGGCCGTCGAAGCGGATGTCGCGCACGCTCACGAACTCGCCGTCGAGGCTCACCGTGCCGCCGTCGAGCAGGCCGCTCACCACCGTCAGCACCTCGCGCATCGCCGTCAGCGGCTTGCGGTTGGGCAGGCCGGTCTGGGTGGCGAGTGGCTCCCACCACGCCCCCAGGCCGAGGCGCATCCGCCCGGGGGCCATGGTCTCGAGCGTCTTGAAGGTGAGCGCGATCAACGCGGCGTTGCGGGTGCGATAGGGCAGCACCCCGCTTCCCACCTTGATGCGGTTGGTCTCGCTGGCGACGAGGGTGATCGGCACCAGCGCATCGACCGTCAGCCGGCTCTCGCCCACCCACACGCTGTAGAAGCCGGCGTCCTCGGCCCACTTGGCCTCGTCCACCACGGCGCGGGTGCCCCCCGGGAACCCGCACTTGCCGGAATCGATCATCATCCCCAGTCGATCGAACATCCCCATGTGCGGTCAGGCCTCCTGTCCGGCAGCGCGTGTCGCGTTGCTGGTGACGGGCTCGAACGACGCGTCGTCGTCGAGCGGGAACATCGGCCGGCGGAGATGCTCGTACGCGAACCGGAAGTAGTCCGACGAGGTGACGCCCTGGCCACTGCAGTAGACGACCTCGGCGGCAAGCGGCAGGAAGATCGGCCGGAAGTACATCCGCGACTTGAGCATCAGGTACCGGAAGCGGGTGGGGTCGATGCCCACGCTCGTGAACACGCCGAGGTCGAGCGGCTCCTGCAGGCGCTCGGTCACGACCAGCGTGGCATCGTGGGTCTCGAGCACAGCCGTGCGGCCCATCGCTGCTCGCACCCCGGTGAGCTGCGGCCCGGTGATGGTGAACTCGCCGTCGGTGATCGCCCGCACCGTGCCGCGCAGCACCAGCGGCTCGCCGCGCAGCCCGAGAGCCGGCATGTCGAGCTTGCCCCCGATCGGCAGCTCGATCTCGCTGCCCACGCCAGCCGCCACCATCGCTGCGACGGCCTCGGGGTCGCGGATCGGGCCGACGGCGATGTCGCTCAGCCCCTGGCGCAACGCCTCGCGCAACACCGTCATCACGTCCTGGGTGCCGCCGGATGCGCAGTTGTCGGCATGGTCGATCAACAGCACCGGACCGGCCGGCGCGGCCTTGGCCCGGGCGATCTCGTCGACCAGGTCGCCGCTGTGCCACACCAGGTCGTCGCGCTGCTCCCACGCCACGCGCCCGACGCCTGCCGCCAACGTCGCTGCCTGCTCCGGGTCGCCGTCGGTGACGACCACGACCGAGCTGCCCGCATCGCGGATGTCGGCCATCGGGAAGCCGCCGAACGCACTCGCGCACAGCACGCCGGACTGGACCTCGGCTGTCTGGGCCGCGGCCACGAAGGCCCCCATCGCCCCGAGCGAGGTGTTCATCTTCAGCGTCTGCGCCAGCACCGGGATCTGCTGCAGTGCCATCGTCGGGCGGGCCTCGCCGCGAATGACGCGTTGCATCGCCCGAGCGACGCGCTCGCCGGTCTCGTACATGTCGATGTGCGGGTAGGTGTGGTAGCCGGCGATCACGTCGCAGTTGGCCACCATCTGGGTCGTCACGTTGGCGTGCAGGTCGAGCGCCACTCCGATCGGCACGCCCGGCGCCGCGGCCCGCACCCGGCGCAGCAGCTCACCGTCGCCGTCGTCGAGGCCACCCGCCACGATCATCGCCCCGTGCAGGTCGAGCAGGATCGCGTCGCAGCCGCGGCGAACCGCCGCAACGATCAATTCGCACGCCCGCTCGAACGCATCGCGGTCGACCGGCGCGCTGGGCGAGGCGTAGCCGGCGATCGGCAGATCGACCTCGGCGCCCCACGCGGCCGCTGCGTCGAGGAAGGCACCGACCGGCGTGCGCGTGCCGGTCATGGCTCGGACCGCATCGGCGCCGAGATGCGGCCCGCGCGGCCCGAACGCCTCCCACGGTGTGGGCACCGGGGAGAACGAGTTCGACTCGTGCAGGAAGTGGGCGAGCACGAGCTTCATCGCTGATCACGACCCCCGCCGCGACGCATCGGCCCGGACCCTGCGGGACATGTATTGACATGCACTAGGCGGAACCTTAGGGTACGACCCATCCACTCACAGTAAACCATCGGTTCACAATGAGCAACAAGGGGGAGAAGACAATGGTGAGACGAGGAAGGACCAGCCTGCTCGCTGTCGGTCTGGTCGGTGCCCTGGCACTGGCCGCCTGCGGTGGCGATGACGAGGCAGCCAGCACCACGGCAGCACCCGAGACCAGTGCATCGGGCGGCGGCGAAACCGGCGCCTGCACCGAGACGACCAAGGTGAAGATGACGCTGCAGTGGGTCGCCCAGGCCCAGTTCGCAGGCAACTTCGCAGCCCTCGACCAGGGCTACTACGACGAGTACTGCATCGAGCTCGAGCTCCAGCCCGGCGGCCCGGACATCAACGCCGTGCAGCTGTTGCTCACCGGCGACACCGACGTGGCCGGCTGGCAGTTCGGCGCGGTGCTCACCTCGCGCGCCGAGGGCGCCGACGTCATCTCGATCGGCCAGGTCTTCGAGCGCAGCGGCTACCAGCTGCTGTCGTTCGCCGACAAGGGCATCGAGACCGCCGAGGACTTCAACGGCAAGACCGTCGGCCTGTGGGGCGGCTTCCAGGCCTCCTTCTCGGCCACGGCCGGCAAGTACGGGCTCGACATCGACAAGGACGTGACGGTCTTCAACCAGGGCTTCGACATGCTCGCCCTGCTGAACGAAGAGATCGATCTCGCCAGCGCGATGTCGTACAACGAGTACGCCCAGGCACTCGCCGGAGCCAAGGGCCGCGAGCTGCGGGTCTACGACTTCAACGCCGACGGCACCGCCACGCTGCAGGACACCATCGCCACCACCCGCGGGTGGGTGGAGAAGAACCCCGAAGTCGCCAAGAACTTCCTGAAGGCGACGATGAAGGGTTGGATCTACTGCCGCGACAACCCGGACTCGTGCGTCGACATCGTGCTCAAGGCCGGCCCGGCGCTGCAGAAGAACTTCCAGGTCTGGCAGATGAACGAGGTCAACAAGCTGATCTGGCCGAGCACCTACGGCCTGTTCAACCTGAGCACCGAGATGTTCGACCAGACGGCGAAGATCCTGCTCGACTACGGCGTCATCGCCGAGGCGCAGCAGTACGCCGATGCCGTCGACATGTCGTTCCGCGACGCCGCCGCCAAGGAGCTTGCCGACGAGGACCTGAACGGTGCTGGCTTCACGGCCGCAACTCTCGACCCGGCCGAGCTCTTCGCCGAGGGCTGACGCCCGACCGGTACCAACCGACCCACCCCGTCCACCAGGACCGATATGAGCCAACACCTGCAGCAGAACACCAGCACAGCAACCCGCCACGGTTCACGAGTCGTGCGCTGTGCCCTCATCCAGACCGGCGGGATGATGGATCCCGCAGCCATCTTCCAACGACAGCTCGAGTTGGTGCGAGCCGCCGCAGCGAAGGGGGCACAGGTGATCTGCCTGCAGGAGTTGGCCACGGGGCCGTACTTCTGCCAGGTCGAGACACGCGAGTGGTTCGACCTGGCAGAACCGGTTCCGGACGGACCGTCCACACAAGCGGTGATGGCCCTCGCGGCCGAGCTCGGCGTGGTGGTCGTCCTCCCGCTCTACGAGAACGCCCGCGGCGATTTCTACAACACCGCCGTGGTGATCGACGCCGACGGTAGCTACCTGGGCAAGTACCGCAAGGTGCACATCCCCCAGGCCGACGGCTTCTACGAGAAGTACTACTTCAAGCCGGGCAACACCGGGTACCCGGTGTTCGACACCCGCTTCGGGCGCGTCGGTGTCTACATCTGCTACGACCGCCGATTCCCCGAAGGCGCCCGCGCCCTCGGCATCGCCGGCGCCGAGATCGTGTTCATCCCCTCGGCGACCTCCGGGCTGTCGATCCGCACCTGGCACGTCGAACAACGCGCCCACGCCATCGCCAACCGCTACTTCGTCGGCACGATCAACCGGGTCGGCAAGGAAGCCATCGGCGACAACGACTTCTACGGGCAGAGCTACTTCTGCGACCCCGACGGTGTGATCGTCGCCGAGGGCAGTGCCACCGAGGAAGACATCGTCATCGCCGACCTCGACTTCGGCACCCTGCAGGACGCGCGCCTCAACCTGAACGTGTGGCGCGACCGGCGGCCCGAGACCTACGGCCCGCTCACCCAACCGTGAGCGCCCCATCGTGAAGGATCGGCCATGATCGACTCCACCCCATCCGCCTACGAAGACGGCGAGCGCTACCGCAACGGCGAGCGCGTGTTGGAAGAGACCGGTGCGGCGCCACACGCCCTGCACCACTGGCGCAACCTGCTCCCCGAGGTCGGCCCCGTGGTCGACCGGATGCTCGGCGAGTTCTGCTTCGGCGACGTGTGGGACCGCCCACACCTCGACTACCGCACCCGGCGCATCGTCACCATCACCACGATCGCCACGCTGGGTCGGCCCACGCTGTTGCGCACGCACATCCGCGGCGCGCTCGCCCAGGGCTTCAGCCGCGACGAGATCACCGAGATCTTCGTGCACATGATCGCCTACGCCGGCTTCCCCGTGGCACTGTCGTGCCTGGAGGTGGCCGCCGAGGTGTTCGCATCGATCGACGCTGAGAACGGGTCGTAGATGCGCGTCGCCGTGCTCGGTGGCACGGTGGTCACGTCGGTGCAGGCCTGCCCGGCCGACGTGCTGATCGTCGACGGCCGAGTCGTCGGGGTGGTCGAGCCTGGGGGTGAGCTGTCGCAGGGGTTCGTGCCCGGCTGCGACGAGGTGATCGACGCCGACGGCAAGTACGTGATCCCCGGCGGCATCGACGTCCACACCCACCTCGGCAGCATCGGCCAGGGCACGTACGTGCTCGACTCGTTCGACACCGGCACCGTCGCCGCGGCCCGCGGTGGCACCACGACCGTCGTCGACTTCGCCTCACCACCCGAGGGCCAGGGCATGCTCGCCGGCGTCGACGCGTACCACGCCAAGGCAGCCGGCCACAGTGCGGTCGACTACGGCTTCCACGTGTTCTGCGTGGGGGCGGCGCCCGACACCCTGACCGAGATGGACCGCCTCGTCGACGAGGGCGTCACCAGCTTCAAGATGTTCATGGCCTATCCGGGATCGCTCTACTCCGACGACGGCGAGATCCTGCAGGTGATGCAGCGCTCGGCCGACAACGGCGCGCTGGTGATGATGCACGCCGAGAACGGCATCGCCATCGACGTGCTGCGCGCCCAAGCCGTCGAGCGTGGCGAGGTGGCGCCGATCCATCACGCGCTCACCCGTCCGCCGGTGCTCGAGGCCGAGGCCGTGCACCGTGCTGCGGTGTTCGCGCGGCTGGCCAAGGTGCCGCTCTACATCGTGCACCTGTCGTCGGCCGAGGCGCTCGAGCAGGTGAAGCTGGCCCGCCACCAGGGCCAGAACGTGTTCGCCGAGACGTGCCCGCAGTACCTGTTCCTCGACCAGGACCTGCTCGCGCTACCCGACTTCGAAGGGGCGCGCTACGTGTGCAGCCCACCGTTGCGCCCGTCGAGCCATCAGCGCAGCATCTGGGGTGGGCTGTCCGACGGGCACCTGCAGGTGGTGGCCACCGACCACTGCCCGTTCTGCACGTGGCAACGCGAGATGGGCCGCGACGACTTCCGGATCATCCCCAACGGCCTCGGTGGCATCGAGCACCGCGTCGAGCTGATGTACACCGGCGTGGCCGAGAGGCACATCTCGCTCACCCGCTGGGTCGACATCGTCGCCACCAACCCGGCACGGATGTTCGGGATGTTCCCTCGCAAGGGGACGATCGCGCCGGGCTCCGACGCCGACATCGTCGTGTTCGACCCGAACCGCCCACACACGATCAGCGCTGCCACCCACGCGATGAACGTCGACTACTCGGTGTACGAGGGCCGCGAGCTGCCCGGCACCGTCGAGACCGTGCTGTTGCGCGGCCGGGTCATCGTGCGCAACCGGAGCTTCGTCGGCAACGTTGGCATGGGCGAGTTCGTGCCACGCGGCCTGTGCCAGTACCTGCACTGACCCCGCCGGGCCGTGCGGATCAGCTCGTGAGGCCGCCGTACAGGTCGGGGCGGCGGTCGCGCAGGAACGGCAGCACGTGCCGACGTGCCACGACGGCGTCGATGTCGACCGTGGCGGTCACCACCTCGGGGGCGTCGTCGCCGGCCTGCGCGAGGACGGTGCCGTCGGGGCCGTAGATCGCGCTGGTGCCGTAGTAGGCCTTGCCGCTCTCGGTGCCCACGCGGTTGGCGCACACCACGAACAGCTCGTTGAAGATCGCCTGGGCGCGCAACTCGATCTGGAACACCTCGCGGGTCGGAGCGCTGGCGCACGCCACGGGCACGGCCATCACTGCACCACCGGCCAGGGCGACGAGCCGGCCCAATTCGGGGAAGTGGCGCTCGTAGCAGATGATCGTGCCCACGTTCACCTCGCCGCACCGCACGGCGCTCGGCGGCTGATCGCCCGGCCGGAAGTAGAACTTCTCCGGGAACGCGTTCGAGAACGGCAGGTGCGACTTGCGGTAGACGAGCACCGGCTCGCCGGCATGGAACGTGACCGCAGTGTTGAAGTAGATGCCGTCGGGCTGGCCAGCTTCGAACACCGACGACACGATCGTCACGCCGTGGCGGGCGGACAGCTCGGCCATCAGCGAGTTGGTCGGACCGTCGAGCAACGGCTCGGCCCAGCGGAAGTAGTCGAGGTCGACCTCGCCGGTGACGAACGGTGCCGAGAAGATCTCGGGCATCACGATCACCTGGGCGCCACGGGCGACGGCGTCGTCGACGAGCGTCGCAGCCTCGGCGAGGTTGGTGTCGCGCGAGTCGGTGGCGCGCACCTGGACAGCGGCGAGGGTGACGTTCACTGCAGTGCCTTCGCGATCGCGCTGATGGTCTGCTCCTTGTCGCCGAGGGTGCTCACCACCGGGCAGCGCACCCCGGCGTCGCGGTACTCCTCGAGCTTGGCGATCACATCGCTCGTCGTGCCGCACGCCGTGACGCGCTGCACCAGCTCGTCGGACACCAGCACCATCGCCCGCTTCACGTCGTCGGGTGTGGCCGGCCACCCGGCGATCTCCTTCAGGCGGACGACCAGCTCGGGCTCGACCCCACAGTGCTCGGCGATGTGCGGCTGCTGCATCAGGTACAGCGTGAGGAAGTGCTTGCAGGCGTCGATGGCCTGGCGCGGGTCCTTGTCGTCGACGCTGCACGACACGATCATCGTCACGTCGATCTCGTCCTTGCCGTCGGTGCGCTTGGCGATGCCCTCGGCCATCGCTGCGCCGGCCTCGACCATGTAGCTCGGCGGCAGCAGGAAGTCGAGCAGCACGCCATCGCTGATCTCGCCCGACAGGGCGAGCATCTTCATCCCCACGGCACCGACGTAGATCGGGATGTCGACCGGCTTGTTCTCGCGGTACATGCTGTCGAAGCGAGCGCCGCGCACCTGCACGAACTCGCCCTCGAACTCGACGAGCTCGTTGCGGTAGAAGGCCTGCAGCACGGTGATGTACTCGCGCATCGACTTCAGTGGCTTGTTCAGCGGCGCGCCGAGCTTGGTGGCGAGCGGCTCCCACCACGCACCGATGCCGCAGATCACACGGCCCGGTGCGTACTCGTCGAGCGTCTTGAACGTGACGGCCGTGAGGGGCGCGATGCGGCTCTTGTTGTTGATGACACCGGTGCCGATGCGGATGCGCTTGGTCTGGTGGGCCAGCACTGCGGCGGGCACGATGCCGTCGCGGGCCATGCGCCCCTCGGCCACCCACACGGCCTCGAAACCGGCATCGTCGGCGAGTTGGGCCTGCCACAGCGTCTGCTCGAGCGACAGGCGCTCGCCGACGTGCAGGCCGACGGGGAACTTCACAGGGTGCCTCCTCGGCGATGATCGGGGCTCATGGGCGACCTGCGCTGGTGCGGTGCAGATAGGTGCCGCGACCGGCGGTGAAGCTGGTTCGATCCGGCCCCACGAGCACCTCGCCCCGCGACAGCACCCACCGCGGAGTGGCCGACACGTCCATCCCCTCGTAGAGGGTGTAGCCGGCCTGGGTGTGCAGGTCGGCGGCGTGCAGCGTGCGCGGCGCGTTCGGGTCCCACACCACGATGTCGGCGTCGGCGCCGACGGCGATGCTGCCCTTGCGCGGGTGCAGGCCGAACAACTTGGCCGGGCGGGTGGCGGTGAGGTTCACGAACTGCTGGCGGGTCAGGCGACCGGTGCGTACCCCGGCCTCCCACATCAGCATCAACCGCTCCTCCACACCGGGCACACCGTTGGGGATGTGCGGGAAGTAGTCCTTGCCGTTCGACTTCTGCGGCGGGAAGCAGGCTTCCTCGCACATCGAGAACGGGGCGTGGTCGGTGGCGATCGTGTCGAGCTCGCCCGTCTCGAGCGCTCGCCACAGGGCTGCCTGGTTGGCCTGCTCGCGGATCGGTGGCGAGCAGATGTAGGCCGCTGCCGGGAAGCCGGCTCCCTCGTACTCCTCGTAGCTGGTGAGCAGGTACTGCGGGCAGGTCTCGGCGTACACGGCCTGCCCCTTGCGCTTGGCCCTGGCGATCTCCTCGGCTGCCCGGGCGCTCGACACATGGACGATGAACACCGGCGAGCCCGTGTATTCGCCGATCGAGATGGCGCGGTACACGGCCTCGGCCTCGGCCACGTGCGGATGAGCGTCGTGGTGATGGTGCTCGGCGGTCAGGCCGCCCTCGATCAGACGCTGGGTGGCGTCGTGCACGATGTGGCCGTTCTCGGCGTGCAGGATCGGTAGGGCGCCCACCTGTGCCGCGAGCCGCATGCCCTCGATCAGGGTTCGGTCATCGACCATCAGGCTGCCCGGGTAGGCCATGAAGAACTTCCAGGTCATCGCGCCGTGACGAACGGCCAGGTCGGCCAGTTCGGCCAGCGCACCGGTCTCGGCAGCGGCGATCGGCACCACCGGGTGCAGCGCGAAGTCGACCACGACCTTCGATGCCGCCACCTCGCGGCGACGCTCGAAGCACGCCGTGATCGTCGACTCGGGCTCGGTCTTCACGAAGTCGACGATGGTCGTCGTGCCGCCGTAGGCAGCGGCCACGGTGCCGGAGTGGAAGTCGTCGATCGACGCCGTGGTGAACATCAGCGTCGGGTTCTCGAAGTGGGTGTGGGTGTCGATGCCGCCCGGCAGCACCATGCAGCCACCGGCATCGATCACGTCACCTGCGCCGCGCAGGTGTCCCGGCGGTGTGATCTCGGCGATCACCCCGTCGGTGATGCGCACATCGGCGAGGTACTCGTCGGTGGCCGTGACGACGAGGCCGCCGCTGATGATCGTCGAGTCGCCCATCGTCAGCGCCCGTGGGCGATGTCGTCGGCGAGCTGCATCACCTCGTCGAGGATGTCGCACGCTTGGTCGATCTCGTCGTCGGTGATCACGAGCGGCGGAGCGAGCCGGATGATGTTCGAGAACGCGCTCAGGTACAACCCGCGTTGCATCGCCTCGGTCATCAGCCGACCCATCGGGGCATTGGCCGCGCCCTTGGCGTTGAACGGCACGTACGGCTCGCGGGTGGCGCGGTCGTTCACCAGCTCGATCGCCCAGAACAGGCCCTTGCCGCGCACCTCGCCGATGACGGGGTACTTGTCCATCATCAACTGCAGGCGCTCGGCCATCTGCCGACCACGAGCCGCTGCGTTGGCCACGATGCCGTCGCGCTTGTACACCTCGATCGACGCCACACCCGATGCGCAGGCAAGCGGGTGGCCGCTGTAGGTGAGGCCACCGGGGAACGAGTTGCGCTTGGTCCACTCGTGCAGCGGCTGGTCGATCACCATCGCGCCGAGCGGCACATAGCCCGAGTTGAGGCCCTTGGCTACGCACAAGATGTCGGGGGTGACGCTCCAGTGGTCGCACGCGAACCATTCGCCGGTGCGGCCGAATCCGGACATCACCTCGTCGAAGATCAGCACGATGCCGTAGCGGTCGCACACGTCGCGCAGGTTCTGCAGGTAGCCGTCGGGCGGCACGATGATGCCGTTGGTGCCGGTGATCGGCTCGACGATGATCGCCGCCACCGTCTCGGGGTTCTCGTACATGAGCAGCTCGTCGATGTGCTTCGTCGACGAGCACACGCCGCATCCGCCGGACTGCCCCATCGGGCAGCGGTAGCAGTACGGATCGAGCATTCGCACCATGCCGGGCATGCCGGACGGCTCCGTCAGCCATCGGCGCGGCTCGCCCGTGACGGTGAGCGCACCGGCCGTGGCGCCGTGGTACGAGCGGTAGCGGGCCATCACCTTCTGTCGGCCGGTGACGTGACGGGCCAGGCGCACGGCGTTCTCGACGGCGGCGGCACCACCACTGGTGAAGAAGGTGGCGTGCAGGTCGCCAGGCGTCACCTCGGCCACGAGTGCCGCAAGCTCGCTGCGCGCGTCGTTCGCCATGTTGGGGCCGATGTAGCAGAGCGTGTCGGCCTGACGCTTGATCGCCTCGATGATGTCGGGGTGCTGGTGGCCGAGGTTGAGGTTGACGAGCTGCGACTGGAAGTCGAGGTAGCGCTTGCCGCTGTCGTCCCAGAACCAGCTGCCCTCGCCGCCGCGCACGACCATCGGCGGCGCCGCACCCTGCACCGACCACGAGGTGATGTTGAACTCCTGGTGCGCCCAGGCAACCCACTCGGCGTCGCGGTCGCCGTTGATGCCGTACCCGCCGCTCACTTGGTCACCTCCGAGCCGAAGGTGGCGAGCCGGGCCAGCGGCCGACCGGCGTTGCTGGCGATGCAGGCGATCAGGATCTCGCGTGGCAGCGGCGCATCGTCGACGCGGAACGTGAACGTCTGATGGTGCGAACGGGTCTTGGCGTCGAGCTTGTGCTTCAGCGGGATGTCGATCGCCGAGCCGTAGGCACCCACCTTCTCGGCAGCCGGCAGTAGCTCGGTGCCGCCCGCCGGGTCGCGGAAGCGGTTGCCGAAGAGGAGGTTGTGGATGATCGCCGACCCGTGCTCGATCTCGCCCTCGAGGCCGACGAGCGCAGCCTTGCCGTAGGCCTCGACGGGCTCGCCGAGCAACTCGACGGTGCGCGGCCCGATCAGCTCGCCCACCTGGGGCGCGATCAGGTCGGCGGTGGTGATCAGGTCGTGGACGTAGCCGCGCGGATAGGGGTTCTCGATGACGATCGCCGCGATGGCCACGCGATGGGGCCGTGTGAGCTGCTGGTCGTTCTCCAGGTACAACGTGTCGACACGCTCGACCAGCTTGCGCACCTTCAGCTTCATGGGGCGCTCCTTCCTCGGTGCACGACGGTGGGCACCGCGTCGGTGGACGCGTGCAGTGTAGATCAGACCCCTTCCATAGAGAAACACCGGTTCATTGGCCGAACCGTCAGCCTCCCAGCCGCCGCCCAGTTGGGTGCCCGGAAATCCGCCCCGCGGGTCGAGCTACGTCCCCTAACCTGCACCGCACCGATGACCGACCGCCGCATCCCCCGCCCCGCCGACTTCGCCGAGCTGCTCCGCTTCCGCCGGCCCACCCTCGACCGCACGGCGCGTCGCCTGGCCGACGCGCACACCATCGCCGACCTGCGCCGCATCGCCAAGCGGGTCACCCCCAAGGCGCCGTTCGACTACACCGACGGCGCCGCCGAGGCCGAGCTGTCGCTCGCCCGCGCCCGCCAGGCGTTCCTCGACATCGAGTTCCACCCCTCGATCCTGCGCGACGTCTCGTCGGTCGACACCTCGTGCACCGTCGCCGGCGGCCCGTCGGCCCTGCCGTTCGGCATCGCCCCCACCGGCTTCACCCGGATGATGCACACCGAGGGCGAGCGCGCCGGCGCGGCTGCCGCCGGGGCCGTGGGCATCCCGTTCAGCCTGTCGACCGTGGGCACCTGCACGCCCGAGCAGGTGGTCGCCGCCAACCCGACGGGGCGCAACTGGTTCCAGCTCTACATGTGGCGCGACCGCGACCGCTCCATCGACGTGCTGCAGCGCGCCAAGGCCGCCGGGTTCGACACGCTGCTGGTCACCGTCGACGTGCCGGTCGGCGGCGCCCGCCTGCGCGACCGCTACAACGGCCTCACCATCCCGCCCACGCTGAACGCGCGCACCGTGCTGAACGCCGTGCCGCGCGTGCGCTGGTGGTTCGACTTCCTCACCACCGAGCCGATCTCGTTCGCCGTGTTCGACAAGTTCGACGGCACCGTGGCCGACCTGCTCGACACGATGTTCGACCCCACCGTCGACTTCGACGACCTCGTCTGGATCCGCGACCAGTGGGACGGCCCGGTGGTGGTGAAGGGTGTGCAGACCCTGGCCGACGCCACCCGTTGCGCCTCGCTCGGTGTCGACGGCCTGGTGCTGTCGAACCACGGCGGCCGTCAGCTCGACCGGGCGCCCGTGCCGTTCCACCTGCTGCCCGAGGTGGTGCGCGAGCTCGGCGACGACGTCGAGGTGATGATCGACACCGGCATCATGTCGGGGGCCGACATCGTGGCTGCGGTCGCCCTGGGCGCCCGGTTCACGCTGGTCGGCCGGGCCTACCTCTACGGTCTGATGGCCGGCGGCCGGGCCGGTGTCGACCGGGCGATCAGCATCCTCGCCGACGAGATCGTGCGCACCATGAAGCTGCTCGGTGTGCGCTCGCTGGCCGAGCTCGAGCCTGGCCACGTCACCCAGCTCGGCCGCGGTCGCGCCTGAGCCGCTGCGGCTGAGCCCCTGCGGCTGAGCCCCTGCAGCTGAGTTGCTGCGGCGCCGTCACCGCAGGGTCGGGCCGACCGCCCGGATGGCCGGCCCGAACAGCAGGCTCACGTGCGCAGGCCGCTGGTGCGGTCCCAGCCGGTGCGTGCCTCGATCTCTCGCATGCGCGACTCGTCGAGCGCCCGCTTCACCCCGGCCAGCACGAACACCCCCACCACCACACCCACAGTGGCCGTCGGCACCCCGACGACGGGCGCGCCGACGATCGCCACCACGATGGCCGCCACTGTGGTGGGCATGAACCGCCGCGTCGGCACCCACACCACGGCAGCCGCCACCGCGCCGAGCAGCACGGCCAGCGGCATCATCACCGTGGCGAACCCGGCGATGGTCGACAGGCCCTTGCCGCCGATGAAGCCGAGCCACACCGGATAGGCGTGGCCGATGAACACCGCCACGCCGGCCAGGGCCACCTGCCACGTCGGTGCGTCGCGCGCCACGACGATCGCGCCAGCCAGGGCGCCCTTCGCGAAGTCGGCCAGGAACACGACGATGCCCCAGCGCGAGCCCACCACGTGGAACACGTTGCGGGCCCCGACGTTGCCCTCACCCTCGGTGCGCACATCGACCCCGGCAACGGCTCGCCCGATCAGGAACGCGGACGGGATCGAACCGATCAGGTAACAGACGATGATGATCGCGACGGCAGTGGCCATGGGGTGCCCGCCCTCCTCGTTGACTCCGCGCCCGTCACCCTAGATCCAGCCCTCCGACGGGGCTCGACCGAGGCCGGTGGTGCGCCGGGCCCGGCGCGTCAGCCGCGGCTGGCTGCCGCGCGCTCGAGCCCCTCGAGGGCCCCGCGCAGCATCGTGGCCACCGGTCGGCGGGCCACGGCGAACAGCGGCTTCATCCAGCCGTGCGGTTCGATCGCCTGCGTGTAGGTGACCCGGCAGCGGTCGTCGCCCAACGGCTCGACGCGCACCGACTCGGCCATCGACCGAGCCATCGGCCGAGTGGTGTGGGTGAGGGTAAAGGCGAACAGCCGGTCGGTCTCCCAGCCGATGAACTCCTCGTCGATCACGACGCCGCGCAGGTGCACGCGGCGTCCGCCGCCCACGCCCGTGGGCGTGCCGGTCACCTCGACGTGCTTCAGGTTGGTGAACCACTCCGGCCAACGCTCGTGGTCGGCCACCACGGCGAACGCCGCCGCTGCGCTGACCGCCATGTCGCGCGACTCGCTGATGACCACCGGTGCGGTGGGCATCCAGCCGAGCGAGCGGTGGACGAGGTCGGGCATGCGCCCGACGCTAGTGCGGTCAGGACGGCTGGTTCCGCGTGAGGGTGAGCACCCGGGCGCCAATGCGCGCAGCCTCGTCGACCAGGCGGTTGGCCAGCAGGTCGTCGGCCTCGGCCGAGGCTCGCAGGGTGGCATCGAAGTGGGCGACGGTCACCCCGCGCCACAGCGCGTAGGTGGCGTCGGGGTCGACGAGCTCCTCGAACGGCGGGATGGTGCGGGCGATACCGGTCCAGTCGACCTCGTCGGTGCCGAACAGCTCCGCGTTGCCGAGCGTGAGGTCGCGGAACCAGGCGTGTCCGACGTCGATGCCGTCGCAGAAGTGGTTGTGGTCGGCGTCCTGCAGGATCACCATCCGCGAGGGACCGGCCAGTCGCGAGAACGTGTCGAGCTGGCCGTACAGGGGCAGCCACGAGTCACGGTCGGCGACACCGTGCAGGCACGACACGGTGGGCGACCAGTCGAGGTCGAGCAGGGCGCGCAGGCCGCCGCCGTTCGGGTAGATCGGCGCCCGACCTCCTGCCGGGCAGAGCGGAACGATCGACGTGACCCGCGGCTCGGCTGCCGGGGCGATGAGCGCAGTGAACCCGCCGAGGCTGATGCCGACCACGCCCACCGGTCCGTCGAGCGCGTATCCCTGGCGGGTCGCCTCCGCGATCAGGAATGGGACGTCGCCGAACCGGTCGACCCCCATCTGGTGGCGGTTGGCCGTCATGTCGACCGGCTCGTCGCCGGTCATCATCGCCTCGACCTCCCACGAGGTGAACCCGAGATGGTCGGCCGACACGACCACGTAGCCGTGGCTGGCCAAGTGCGTGCACAGATAGGTGGCCTCGCGGCGGTGGCCGGCGTAGCCGTGGGCGAACAGCACCAGCTGTCCGGGTAGGCCGAGCGGGGTGGCGCCGCGCACGGCTGCCTGGGGGATCAGCGGCGGGTTCGTCGGGTCCATGTCGGCGGTGAGCCAGATGGCCGTGTATGCGTCCTGTGCTGCCGGGTCGAGGTCGTCGCCCGCGTGCTCGGACGCGGCGGGGTACCAGATCTCGACGGGCAGGGCGCGGTTGCGTGCCGTGTCGGTGAAGGTCTCGGTCCGCACCCCGACAGGGTGGGGGCCGCGGGCGAAGGGGTCGTACGCACTGGTCACGTCGCAGTTTCTAGGTCAATGACCGAGTAATGTCAACAACGCTGCGGCACGAGCCGGCGCTGCCGGGAGGAGGACCAGCCATGAGCCCCGAAAACGTGGTCGACCGGGCGTACGAGCTCATCTCGTTCGCAGCTGGTGGCGAACCGGCGTGGCCGGAGTTCCGCGCACTGTTCACCGAGCCGTGCGTGCTGGCCCTGCGCGTGTTCCCCGGGGACGAGTCGGTCACGGTGATGGACCTCGACGGCTATGTCGTCCACCAGATGCGCGACGGCCTGTCCGACGAGGGCTATTCCGAGATCCCCGGCGAGCGCACGACGACCGTCGTCGGTGAGGCCGCCGTCGTGCTGCAGCAGTTCGCGATGCAGTTCGCCGGTCGGCCACCAGTGCCCGCCTTCGACGGCTTCAGCCTCGTGCGCGTCGCCGGCGCGTGGAGGATCGCCTCGATCATCAGCGACATGGTCGCGACCGAGCGGTGACCGTCACCAACTGGCGAGCGAGGTGTTGTCCGCTGTGCACTGTGCGCATTCCTGGTGCTGCTCGGATCATCGTTGACAGAACTAGTACGATGACCTACTGTCCCCACAGGGTCACGCATGCAGGGGGGACCATGACTCGTACGAAGCGTCTCGCGGCACTGGTCGCAGTAGTGATGATGGGTGTTGCTGCCTGCGGAGGCAGCGACGACGGGGCCACCGACACGACATCGGGAGGTGAGACCACCGCCGCGGTCGAGACCACCGCTGCAGTCGAGACGACTGCCGGTGCAGCGACCACCGCACCGCCCACCACCGATGGTGGCGGCGAGCCCGTCGCCGGCGGCGAGATCACGGTCGGCCGCCGTTCGAGCCTGTTCGGTTGGCTCGGCGACTACTCGCTCAATGCCGCGATGTTTCAGACCCTGAACATGGTCTACGGCAACCTGGTCACCCTCGACGAGACCGGCACCGAGCTGGTGCCCGGCCTCGCCGAGTCGTTCGAGTTCGACCCCGCCGTGCCGTCGGTGACCCTCACCCTGCGGCCCGGCCTGACGTTCAGCGATGGCTCCGAGCTCACCTCGGCCGACGTCGCCTTCTCCGTCGAGCAGTGGAAAGCCGGCCCGATCAATGGCGGCATCTTCGCCGACATCACTGCCGTCCAGACGCCCGACGACCTCACCGTCGTGCTCGAGCAGAGCCGACCCAACGTCTACATCCTGAACGCGCTCGCCACTGCCTTGGCCCCGGTGTACCCGCAGGACTGGGGTGGTGTCGCCCAGGCCGACTTCGAGGTGGCCCCGATCGGCGCCGGTCCGTACAAGCTCGCCGACTGGTCGAACCCCGGCCCCGACGAGACCGTCGTGCTCGAGCGCAACGAGAACTACTGGGACACCGGCAAGCCGTACCTCGACCGGATCACCTACCGCTCGTTCAGCGATGCCAACCAGATGGTGCTCGCCTACCAGGCCGGCGACCTCGACGCCGTCGAGAACGTGCCGGCCGCCCTCGTCGACCAGATCCCTGAGGAGGAGCGGCGCGTGCTCGGCGACGGACCCATCGCGCTGTTGCTGCTCAACACCGCCCGTCCGGGCCTCGACAACGCCGACCTGCGCCAGGCGATCTCGCTCGGCATCGACCGTGAAGGTCTGACGGCCCTCTACGGCGGGTTCGCCACAGCGGCCAACGGCGTGCTGCCAGTGAACCCGTCCGACTACGCCGATCCGACGTCGGGCTACAGCTACGACCCCGACGCTGCTCGCGCCCTGCTCGAGCAGGTGCCCGGGGCGCAGGACCTCACCTTCGAACTGCTCCACGGCCCCGACGACGGCGAGGTCGCCCAGGCCATCGCCGCCATGCTCGGCGACATCGGCCTCGACGTCACCACCACTGCTGTCGACTCGGGAACGCTGTTCGACCGCGGTGGACAGGGCGACTACGACATGCAGATCAACTTCAACGCCGCCTGGCCACCCACCGCGCTCGACCCGATCCTGGCCACCCAGGTGATCGGGTGGTACTACACGGGCATGGACCCTGAGATCGGAAGTGCCGAGATCGCTGCGGCGCTCGCCGAGAACGACCCGACGGCCCGCCAAGCGTTGGTCGCGGCCATCCAGGACCAACTGCTCGCCGCCGGCGGCAAGCAGGGCATCGTCACCATCCAACAGGTGTTCGCCGCCAACAGCAGGATCCAGGGATGGTCGCTGTGGCCGACCGGCAACTGGAACCCCGCAGCCGTCTTCGTGACCGAGTGACACGGCCAGGAGCGCGGTGGCCCGGTACCTCGCCATCCGGCTCGGCCAGACCATCCCGGTGGTGGTCGCCGCGCTCCTCGCAGCCTTCTTGTTGCTGAAGGTCGTTCCGGGCGACCCGGCCCGGGCGATCGCCGGCCCCCGAGCCACCGACGAGGCCGTCGAAGCGATCCGCTCCGATCTCGGTCTCGACCGGTCGCTGCCGGTGCAGTTCGCCAGCTACGTGGGCCGGGTGGTTCGTGGCGACCTCGGCACCACCACCACGGGCAGTGTGCCGGTGACGACGCTCATCCGTGAGAACGGCGTGGTCACCGTGTGGTTGGTCGTGGCCGGCACGCTGATGTCGCTCGTCGTCGCAGTGCCACTCGCCGTGCTCGCCGCCCGCCGACCCGACCGGGCCGTCGACCACACGGTGCGAGTCGGCAGCCTCGTGGGGCTCGCCGTCCCGACGTTCTGGGTCGGGATGATGCTCGCCACCTATGTCGCGCTGCCGACCGGATGGTTCCCCGTCGGCGGTTGGCCCGACGACACGCTGAGCCGGATCCGGGCCATCGTCCTGCCTGCGCTCACCATTGCGATCGGCATTGCGCCGCTGTTGATCCGCAGCCTGCGCGTGTCGCTGATCCGCGTCTTCGACTCCGAGTACGTGGCCGCCGGCCGCTCGATCGGGCTCTCCGGGTGGCGGCTCACCCGGCGCTGGGTGCTGCGCAACGCGATCGTGCCCGTCGTGTCGTTGCTGGCAACGTTGATGGGCTATCTGCTCTTCGGCGCCGTGCTGGTCGAGGTCACCTTCGGTCTGCCGGGTCTCGGCCAGACGATGGTGAGCGGCGCGGTGAACCGCGACTTCAACATCGTCCAAGGCCTCACGCTGGTGCTGGTGCTCGCCGTCGTGGCGATCAACCTGGTCGCCGATCTGCTGCTGGCCGTCATCGATCCGCGGATCTCGCTGCGATGAGCGTCGTCGAGTCGGCCGCGGCTCCCGGCCCGGGCCCGGGCACCCCGGCCCCGGGCGCGCCGAGCGCGCCGAGCGCGGGGCGACGCCCGGGCAGCACGAAGATCCGCATCGGCCTCGGCACGGTCGGCATGATCGTCGCGTTCAGCCTGGCGGCTCGGCCGTTCCTCGCCGACCCGACCAAGCAGGACCTGAAGGGTCGGCTGCAAGCCCCGTCGGGCGCCCACCTGTTCGGCACCGACGAGTTGGGCCGCGACGTGCTCTCGCGTGTCGTGCACGCCGCGCTCGTCGACCTGCCGATCGGCGTGCTCTGCGCCGGCCTCGCAGCCCTGGTCGGCACCCTCATCGGGTCGATCGCCGGCTACCGGGGTGGCTGGGTCGATTCGATCGTCATGCGCCTCGCCGACATCGTCCAGGCATTCCCCACCTACATCTTCCTCGTCGCCCTGGTGTTCGCCCTAGGGGCCGGCACCCGCTCGTTCATCGTCGCGATGGTGGTGCTCGGCTGGGTCACCTACGCCCGGCTGGTGCGCGCCGAGATCCTGCGCGTGCGCGACCTCGACTTCGTCGCAGCCGCACACCTGTCGGGCTTCAGCCGCGCCAGGGTGCTGTTCCGCCACGTCCTGCCGAACTCGATCGGCCAGGTGCTCGTCTACCTGGCCTCCGACGTGGTGCTCGTCCTGCTGTTGCTCGCCGGCGTGTCGTTCTTCGGTCTCGGCGTGCCACCACCCACACCCGAGTGGGGGCAGATGATCGCCGCGGGTCAGAAGTACCTGCGCGACCAGTGGTGGATCGTCACCTTCCCCGGCCTCGCGATCGTGGTCACCGGTGTGGCGATCGCACTCATCGCCGACGGCCTCGAGGACCGGATGCGGCGATGAACCGACCCGAGCCCACCGATCGACCCGAGCCCGTCAACCGACTCGACGTGGCCAACCTGCGCATCGCCGTGGGCCCCGAGCATGCACCACTGCACCCGGTCACGGACGTCTCCTTCTCTGTGCCCACCGGAGGTGCTCTGGCAGTCATCGGCGAGTCGGGATCGGGCAAGACACTCACCCTCCGAGCGCTGATGGACATGCTGCCGCGCGGAGCTCGGCGCGACGGCGGGAGCATCCGCTACGTCGCGGCCGATGGCAGCTCCACCACATCGCCCGCCGACGCCCGCGGGCGCGGCATGGCGATGGTCTTCCAGGACGCTTCGGCTGCGTTGAACCCCACGCGGCGGGTCGGCGACCAGATCGCCGAGGGGGTGCTGCTGCGTGGTGGCATCTCGAAGCGGGCGGCCCGGGCCGAGGCGATCGCCCTGATGCACGAGGTGGGCATCCGCGACCCAGAGGTTGCCGCACGCGGCTGGCCGCACCAGTTCTCCGGTGGCATGCGCCAGCGGGTGATGATCGCCATGGCGCTGTCGACCCGACCCGACCTGCTGCTGTGCGACGAGCCGACCAGTGCGCTCGATGTCACCGTGCAGGAGCAGATCGTGCGGCTGCTCGCCGACCTGCGCGTCAGCCGCGACCTCTCGATCGTGTTCGTCACCCACGACCTCGCCGTCGTCGGCCAGCTGTGCGACACCGTCGCCGTGATGTACGCCGGCCAGGTGGTCGAGCTCGGCAGCGTGGCCGAGGTCTTCGCCGCCCCGACCCACCCCTACACGCGGGCCCTTGTCGATGCCATCCCGCGACCCGGCGAGCACGGTGAGCTGGCCACCATCCCCGGCCAGCCGCCGTCGCCCGAGCAGTTCACGCGCGGGTGCCGCTTCGCCCCCCGCTGTGCCCGCGCCACCGCGGCCTGTGTCGACTACCGCTACGCAGCGCCGACGGTCGACTCGCCGGCCGCATGCCTCCACCCTCTCCCGCGGGAGGCGACGTGATCAGCCCCACCTTGCGCGTCGATCGGGTCACCGTCGAGTTCGCCAGCATGGAGCGGTCGGCGCGTCGCGGCCGGTTCGTCGCAGTCGACGACGTGTCGTTCGACGTGGCGCGCGGCGAGTGCGTGGGCATCGTCGGCGAATCGGGGTCGGGCAAGTCGACTGTGGCGCGCACGATCGCCGGGCTGATCGTCCCCGCCACTGGCGGCGTTCACCTCGACGGCGTCCTGCTCGCCCAACGCGACCGCGACCCGGCTACCCGCCGGCGGATCCAGATGGTGTTCCAGGACCCCACCTCGTCGCTCGACCCGCGCCTACCCGTCGGGCGGGCGATCGCCGAGGTGCTCGAGGTGCACCGGCTGGTGCCTGCCGACCAGGTCGCGGCGCGGACCGCAGAGCTGCTGGCCCTCGTCGGCCTCGCCGGTCGCGGCGACGCCAGACCGGGCCAGCTGTCGGGCGGCCAACGCCAGCGCGTCGCGATCGCGCGTGCCCTGGCGGCCGAACCGGACGTGCTGATCGCCGACGAAGCCGTCTCGGCACTCGACGTCTCGGTGAAGGCGTCGATCATCAACCTGCTGCGCGACCTGCGCCAGCGGTTGCAGCTGACGATGGTCTTCATCTCGCACGATCTCGCGGTGATGTCGAGCATCTGCGACCGGGTGCTCGTGATGTACCGCGGCCACGTGGTGGAGGAGGCACCCGTCGACGTGCTGTTCAACGCCCCCCACCACCCCTACAGCCAGGCATTGCTCGCCTCCGTGCCACGTCTCGGCGTGCCGCTCGGCCCGCGGCCCGAGCCGGTGGCCGACCTTCCTTCCGGTTCCCCTGCGGTGCCCGCCTGCCACTTCGCCGCGCGGTGCCCGGTGCGCATCACCCGCTGCCTCGCCGACGCCCCGACGCTCGACGGCGATGCACACCGCGTCGCCTGCCACGTCGCTGTGAAGGTCACCGCACCTGTCTTTCCCCAGCAGTAGAGGACGCCCATGCGCGACACGCCGTCGATCCAGAACCAGCCCCGCATCGTGCCCG
>JBBATY010000041.1:0-8574 GCA_040398525.1 Ilumatobacteraceae bacterium
CCGTGCCGCCCACTGCGAACGTCGACCCCTGGGCCGCCTACTTCGGCGACCCGGCGGCGCGCTGAGCCAGTCGGCTCAGGGGCGGATGCTGAGTGCCAACGACACCCACGCCTCGTCGAGCGACGGGCCAGCGTTGCGTTCGCCCGGGGCTGCACCGTCGTGCTGCGACTCCCACCATGCCGACGTGCGGTGACCGGGGTGGTCGGTGCGGAACGCAGCCGTGGCGCCCGTCGGCGCAGTGTGCGGTGCGGTCGGCGCGTTCGAGGCGAAGAAAGTCACCAGTGACGGCCAGGTGTCGCTGACCGGCGCATCCACGCTCAGCATGTCGCCGGCCTGGTCGGACCGTCCTCCGATCTGGACCGGGGTCGGGGGTGATGCGGTGAAGCAGTCGCGCAACACCACCATGCCCACGCTCGGCGGCTCGCCGACGGCGGAGAACGTCGGGGTGGGGATCGTGGCCGCGGGCAACGTGCGCCGATAGAGGCGCATCGTGAGCACGCCGCCGGCGTCGCTGATCGTGGCCATCACCGTCCAGGCTGGCCCGGGATCGATCAGGTCGGCCGTCGTCCCGGAGACGGTGACCGAAGTGACGATCTCGTCCCCCGGCTGTGCTCCGGCGGGGATGTCGAGCACCGTCTGGGTCCCGGTGCTGGTCACACTCGCCGCACCGCCGATGAAGGCGCAGGAAGTCGGCGGAGGTGGGGTGGGACACCCTGGACCGAGCGGGGTCGCCGGCCCTTGGAAGGGTGTGCTGGACGGGTCGGCGACGTGCCACAACGCCAACTCTCCGTCGGACCGGAAGCGGGCGTCGATCACCCGGCGCACCGCTGCGACGGTGGCGATCGAGCGGATGTCGACCTCGCAGGGCGCGGCCGTCACGGGCCGGCACGACACGGCGAGTGCGGCGCCGTTCATCGTGAACCCGGCGGGCAGTGTGCATGCCTCGCCGTCGCCCAACTGCACCATCGCCTGCCGTGCGCCCGCCTCGGCAGCCGTGAGCGCCCGCATCTGACGGTCTGCGTGACCGGACGTGCGCAGGGTGGTGGCGCTCAACTCTGCGGCGGAGAGAGCAACGAGCGCCAGGACCACGATCAGCACCGCCACGACGACGAGACCACCGCCATGGTCGCGCCGGAGGTCGGTGGTCCGCTGACGGTTCATCCGATCACCAGGCGGGAGGCCGACGTGAGGTGTGCCATCGGCAGGATCGGAGGGCCCCAGTGCACGGTGAAGCCGTCGCCGGCGTGGGTCGTGTGAGCTCCGATCTTGAGCACGAGGCGATGGCCCGCCGGCACGTTCGTAGCGATGTTGCCGAAGTTGAGCGCTCGCACCTCGGGCCCGGCCGACAGGTTCGATGCGCTCGCCGTGCCGAGCAGTGTGCAGTCGATGGTGGTGAACGAGCTCACCGCCGGGCAGTCGAGCAGAACGGCGGTGACCCCGTGGTCGGGAGCGGACGTGCCGAGCGCCGACGTGGTCCAGACGTGCAGCACGACCGGTGGCACGATCGGGATCGGCCCGGCGAGCGTTGCCGGGCTGGCCCAGATGCGCACGTGGTCCGGATCGGTCTGCAGCTCGATCGGGATCGCCGAGAGCTCGATCCACCGGCTCATCGGGCCGTTCAGATCGAGCGTCGGCCCGAGGGCTCCCGGCTGCACGTCGGCGGGGTCGTTCAGCCAGTAGGTCGCAGCAGCGACGTTCGGGGGCATGGTCGTCGTGGGCGGAGGGGCCCAGATCGTGGTCGGGGGGGACGTGGTCGGTGACGGGGGAGCCTCGGGCAGCATCGCCTGCGCCTGGACGACCTGAGGAGCTGCCCCCAGCGGTCGTAGCGTCGCGACGACGCGGCCGTCGGGGTGGACCTGGAATCCGACGGGGCTCGTCGGGTCGAGCTGCTCGGCGAGCGGAGTGCGGCCGGCGGCGGCGAAGGTGCCGCCGGGTGGACGCGTGCACACGACCCTCCACAGCGCTGCCTGCGACGCGCCGGCGTCGGTCAGGCTCACGTAGGTGAAGCGTTCGGCCCACCCATCGGTGGCGACGACGTCGACCTGCAGGGCGATCTGCCCGGCTGCATCGGCTGCGTCGAGGCAGGTGGTGTCGAACCCTGTCGTCCGCATGCCAGCGACCCTGGCCGAGCGCACATCACTCGGCAGGTAGCTCACGAGTTGTCGGGTCCCACGAGCCACAGTCGTGCGCGCTGCGACCGTCTCGTCGCTGCGCAGCACGCTCAGCACGGCGGCAGTGCCGCCTCCGACGACGATCCCGAGCACGACGATGGCGAGGACGAGCTCGACGATCGACAGACCTCGGTCTCGTGTGGATCGGGGCGATGAGCCGCGGGTCACGGGAGCTCCCCGAGCTTGGCGACCTCGAGCCGACGCGCCCGCGTGCCGTCGTCGGCCTCGAGGACGATGCGCTGCAGCGGATCGGTCATTGCGGAGCACACGTTGCTGCTCCAGCTCGACGACTGCTCGTCCCAGTGCCCGACTGCGACCACGCGCACTGCATCAGCCGGCCATCCGAGTGCAGGTCGGGCCTGGTCGAGCCGCAGCTGGTAGCTGGACAGTGGATCTGCATCACAGTGCACGTAGGTGGTGACCGGTCCGGTCAGCAGGTCGGCTGCCGAGCTGAGCCACGCCTGTTGGGCAGCGAGCTGCTCGGTGGCCGACGACGAGCGGATCGACGAACCGAACAGGGCGAGCACCCCGACACCTGCGGTGCCGAGCAGTCCGACGGTCAGCAACAGCTCGAGCAGCGATGCGCCACGGTCGGGCCCCAACCTGTCGAGCGGGACGCGCGCCCTCCGCAGCTCCTGTTGCACGAGGACGACTGTCCGGTTGCTGCTGGCCGGGCGCTCGTCCCGTCACCGGATCGGGCCAGCATCTTCATGCCCTCCATGACATGTCGGCCCCGATGTCAGCCGACGAGCAGCGCTCCCAGCTCGCCCAGGGCGGCCACGTCGTGGACGTCGTGGTCGAGCAGCGGCACCTTGCGCACCGGTGCCGTGCCGGCGAGCTCGACCAGTGCCTGCAGCTCGCGCCGTTCGGACGCCGCCAGGGCCGCAAGCTCGCCGTGGTAGGCGAGCTGCTCGGCGAGCGGGCCGTCGATCGCGGCGATGTCGCGCGCCCGCAGCGACAGCGGTGGCGGCTCGGGATGCACGAGGTTCACGACCACACCACCCAGGCGATAGCCGCCCTTCTGGATCGCCTCGGCCAGGTAGCTCGCCTCGTCGATGGCTTCGGCGCGTGGGCTCGACACCAGCACGAACCCGGTGCGGGGGTCGCGGAGCAGGGCGCCCATCTCGGCGGCGCGGGTGCGCAGGCCCTCCTCCATCCCGGAGATCGAGCGGAAGAACTCGACGGTGTCCTCGACGATCGATGGGCCGGCCAGGCGCTTCACGGTCCACAGGAACGCCGTGGTGGCAGCGTTGGTCACCTTGGCGAACGAACGACCGGGCAGGGTGAGCGCCCGGTAGACCGGGTTCGACAGGAAGCTGTTCAGCCGGTCCGGCGCCTCGAGCACGTCGATGGCGTGCCTCGACGGCGGGGTGTCGATGATGACGAGGTCGTAGTCGCCGCTGAAGTGGAGTTGGTGGAGGCGCTCGATCGCCATGTACGACTGGGCTCCCGACAGCGATCCGGCGATGCTGCGATAGATCCGGTTGCGCAGGATCGCGTCGGCGGCCTCGCCCGCATGCTCGACCACCAGCTGGTCGAAGGTCCGCTCGGCATCGAGCATCAGGGCCGAGAACGAGCCTCGGCCCTTGACGGCACCGGCCACGACATGCGGTTCGTCCGATGCGACTCCGTCGACCCCGAGCGCATCGGCGAGGCGGCGCGCGGGGTCGATGGTGACCACCACCACCTTGCGACCGGCCCGCGCTGCGGCCAAGCCGAGTGCGGCGGCCGTCGTGGTCTTGCCCACCCCGCCGGGGCCGCAGGTGACGAGCAGGTCGACCGACTGCACCAATTCGCCGAGCGTCGTCGGGTCGCTCATCGCGGCTCCACGGGCGGTGCGGCAAGGGCGTCGGCCAGGGCGTCGAGGTCGTCGCTGCCGAGCCGCGGTGTGGGCAGGCGGGGCAGGGTGATGCGTGCCAGCGGCAGGTCGCGGTCGAGCCGTTCGAGCTGCTCGCGCTGCACGGCGAGGCGGGCGGCACCGTACGCGCTCGACATCGCCAGCGCGGCACGGTCGGCGGCCGACAGGGTGACGCCGCTGCGCTTGGCCGCTGCGGCCGGGGTGAGCTCGAGGGCAGGCCGGTCCGGCCAACAGGCGTTGACGACCAGTGGGGCGAGAGCGAGGCCGAGGTCCTCCTCGACGTCGTAGGCGAGCTCGATCACCTCGTTCACCGGTGTCTCCTCGGCCAGGGTGACGAGCAGCGCCTGGGCGCGGCGGGCATCGGCCAGCATCTCGGCCACCTCGTCGGCCTGGTCGCGCACCGGCCCGCTCGTGACGGTGTCCTGCAGGGCACGCGCCGAGCGGATGAACGGGGCGGCGTGCCCGGCCGGCGGCGCCTCGACGACGATCAGGTCCGCCGCGCGGGTGCGCTCGAGCTCTTTGATCTTGCCGAGGACGAGCAGGTGCTCGAGGCCGGGTGTCGAGGCGGCCACCATGTCGAGCGACGCAGCCGACGCCGCCTTGCGCAGCAGGCCGCTGACACCCTTCAGCTCGAGGTAGTCGCCGAAGGCCTCCTCGGGCGGCACGGTGCGGCCGCGGACCCGCCCGGCCTTGGGCAGCGATCGCAGCACCTGTTCCTTGCTCGTCAGGCGCGGGCCACCGAGCAGCGGGCCGAGGCCCGGCTTGCCGTCGACGGCGACGAGCAGCACATCGGCGCCGCGTCGAGCGGCCAAGAGCGCTGCCGCAGCGGCCACGGTGCTCGAGCCGACCCCGCCCTTGCCCGCCACGATGAGCACGCGTGACTCCTCGAGCCAGGTGGTGTCCACCCCGACGAGGGTATCGGGCCTGGTGGGCGGCAGGTCAGTGACCCCTGGCTCGGCGTGTGCCCGGTTGGCGGGGGCGGTCGCTGAACTGTCGGCCGTCGAAGTAGCCGGGGTTGGTGTCGGGCCGGCCGCGTCGGCTGGTCCATCGCCACGTCAGCGAGATGCGCGTCCGTTCGGTGTCGGCTGCGGGCACACCGTGCAGCCAGGTGCGCTGGCAGCTGCCACCCATCACCAGCAGGTCGCCTTCGCCCGGCAGCAGCACGATGTCGCCGGGCCCGCTGCCTGCCGGGATCCGCTCGACCACCTCGGCCAGCGGGGCGCGGGGGCGCAGCACGAACGGACGTCGCTCGCCCAGCACGACGATGGCGATCAGCGTGTCGTCGAGCCAGCGCATCTCGCGATCGCTGTGCAGGCCCTGGAAGTCGGTGCCGTCGCGGTAGCAGATGGCCGCCACGCCCTGCAGCGGGTGCCGGTAGGCGGCCTGGAGGTGCAGGTCGGTCTGGCGAAGGAGCGGGTGGCTGTCGGGTCGACGACCCGCGGCCAGGCGCCGTTCGGGGACGTAGCGGTCGTAGCGGAGCACCTCGGACTGCTCCCACGCCGTCGTCCGGTGGATCTCGTCGAACGCAGTCGATGCCTCGCGGACGAATGCCGGCACCAGCTCGACCCAGGCCTGGTCGCCGAGGTCGATCCGTTCGGTTGCTGCCCGCCGGTCGATGAGCAGATCGTCCACGTCCTCCAGTCTCGTCGCTGCGACCGGTGGGTTCGGGCGCGCCGCCACCCACCGGGGCGTCAATGTCTCGGCAAGAGCCGGGAATGTGGTGCCGCCAACACGGACAGTGAGAACGGGGCCAACTCAGGGGCCTGTGGGAGGACTGCGTCCAGATGGCCGACGAACCGACGAGCGCTGCAACCCCGGCGGGTCGGCGCCATCGCGGGCACGAGTACCGGGTCGGGGCGCTCAGCGCCGCTGCCGTGATGGTCGCTGCGACGGTCGGCACCCTCGCCAGCGCACCCACCCAAACCGAGTCGGAAGCTCCCGAGCCGATCGAGGTGGCGAGGATCGAACCGCGCTGGGCCGATGGGCTCGACCATGTCGTGGTGATGACCGATCGTGCGGCGCTGGTGCAACCGGCGAGCCCGGCGCTGCCGGCCCCGGTGATCGTCGGCCCGACGCTGCTCGACACCGGCATCACACCCGTCGACATGCCACCGGACGAGGTGGTGCGCAGCGCGCTCGAGGCGGTGCCCGGCGTGGAGTCGGTCGAGGTCGTGGCCCCCGGCACCTTCGCCGTCGCGACCGCCGGTGAGCGCGACGACCTCCTGTCGGTGCCCGGTGTGGCCGAGCTGTTCGAAGACCACCTGTTCGCACCCGTCGACGACCCCGACCAGGGTCGCCAGTGGGCGCTGCGCAACACCGGCGCTCCCGAGCAGGCAGGGGGCTGGCCGGGTGTGGCTGGCGCCGATGCCAACGTGCCGGCGGCCTGGCGCGTCAGCGAGGGTGCTGGTGTGACGGTGGCTGTGGTCGACACCGGTGTCGACCCGAACCACCCTGACCTCACCGGGCGGCTGTGGAGCAACACCGACGAGGTGTGCGGCAACGGCGCCGACGACGACGCCAACGGCTACGTCGACGACTGCCGTGGGTGGGACTTCGCGATGGGCGACTCCGACCCGGGCGACGACCGTGGCCGTCCCTCGAGCGATCACGGCACGCACGTGGCCGGCATCATCGCCGCCGGCCGCAACGGCGTCGGCATCGCCGGGGTGGCGCCCCAGGCGACGATCATGCCCGTGAAGGTGAGCCGCTCCTCGGACGGGCTGTTCCCGGGCTCGGCCATCGCCGCAGGCATCATCTACGCGGTCGACAACGGCGCGCGGGTGATCAACATGAGCTTCGGCACAGGGTCCGGCATCCCGCGCTCGTCGATGGCCCTGCAGGAACGGGCGATCCAGTACGCGATCTCCATGGGGGCCACACTTGTCGCCGCAGCGGGCAACTCCGCTGTCGACATCGGCGTCTCGCCGGTGTGGCCCGCCGGGTTCTCGACGTTCTACCTCGGCCTGATCACCGTCGGGGCGACGACCAACTCCGACACCCGGGCCAGCTTCAGTTGCTTCGGCTCACCGGTCAACATCTACGCCCCCGGCCAGATGATCCTCTCGACGCTTCCGGCCGGCGGCTACGGCTTCAAGTCGGGCACCTCGATGGCAACACCGGCCGTGGCGGGCGCAGCGGCTGCTGTGATCGCCTCCGGCGCCGCCACCAGCCCGGCCGCGGTGCGCGAGCGCCTCGTGTCGACCGCCAGGGCCGGTGCAGCGGGGAAGTACCTCGATGTCGGCGCCGCGGTCGGCGCGGCTGCCGTTCCCTCGATCCAGGTGCAGTACGAAGGTGCGCACGCGTTGCGGGCCGACACGACCGGTCGGATGGCTGTGCGGGTGAGCGCGACCACGCTGCCCGCCGGGGTCAGCGCAGCGCGGGTGAGCGTTGCCACCAACGACGGCGGCGCGGTGTATGCGGTCGACGGCCTGCCCGTGCAGGTGTCGACACCCGGTGGTGGTGTCGTCCAGTCGGTCACCGGCGTCGACGGCGGGTTGGCTGCCGTGCCGCTCGGCCCGACCACCCAGATTGCTCCCAGCGAATGGCGCTTCGAGCTGTCGACGTCGCTCCCCGAGGGGATGTACGCGGTCGTCACCGAGCTCGTCGACCTGGCCGGCGCGCCCCTCGGCGGTGCGTTCGTCGGCTTCGTGCTCGTCACCACGGCCCCGCCGCCCGGGGTCACAGTGCCGATCACGACGGTGCCGATCACGACGGTGCCGATCACGACGGTGCCAGCGCCAAGTCCGTCGGTGCCGGTCACGAGCCTTCCCGGACCGATCACGACTGCACCTGCGCCCACCACGCCGATCGCGCCTGCGCCGACGTGGCCTGCCCCCACACCGAGCACGACACCGACACCGACACCGGCACCGGCACCCGCGCCGTCACCGACCTGGCCGGCTCCATCCCCGACCGTGCCCATCCCCACTACGACGGTCGCACCAGCCCCGACGTGGCCTGCGCCGCCTCCGACCTCGCCAGTGCCCGCGCCGACACCGGCGCCGACGCCGACGTCGCCGGCGCCCACCCCCACCACGGCCCCAGCGCCGAGCCCGGCCCCGCCTGCGCCAACACCCACCACACCACCCACGACCACCCCGGAGCCCGAGCCGGACAAGTCAGCCAACTGGCGGCTCGACTCGATGTCGCCCCGCCTGTCGACCACGCTCGGCGGCACCCCGCTGCAGATCGACGGTCGGTTCCCGACGAACGTCCCCGTCTACGTCTGGTTCGGCGACATGGGAGTCGTCGAGGCCAACAGCTTCGGCAATCGACTGACGCTGCTGTCGCCAGCCGTCGCGCGGACCGGTGTGGTCGACATCGTCGTCCGGTTCACCACCTCGCAGAGCCATGTGATGACCCTTGCCGAGGCGTTCACCTTCGTCGCGCCTTCGACCGCGCCGCCCACACCGGTGTCTCCGTCGCCGGACGCGCCCGGAACCACCCTGCCGGCGCCGACGCCGACAGCACCACCTGTGGTGACGTCGCCCCCGACGCCGACGCCTCCACCTGTGGTGACCTCGCCGGCGCCGACCACGACGGTCG
>JBBATY010000041.1:8674-28810 GCA_040398525.1 Ilumatobacteraceae bacterium
CCGACGCCGACGCCTCCACCTGTGGTGACCTCGCCGGCGCCGACCACGACGGTCGTCGCCCCGACGCCACCCACCACCGTCGCCCCCGTGCCGACCTCGACGGCTCCGGTACCGGTTCGCACCCGAGGTTCGCTGCGCCTGCAGACGCTGCCTGCCACCGGCAGCATCGGTCGGCTAGCTGCGGCGCCGTGGCCGTGGCCGGGCGGCGGGTGCGAGACCGACAACTGCTCGACCGTGCCGCTCTGACGAGCGGTCACCCCGTCAACCCGTCGTCGTCAGATGACGACGTGCTGCTGTGTCGTCGTCATATGACGACGACCTGTCACCCGGTCATCGTCAGATGACGACGACGTGTCACCCGGTCGTCGTCAGATGACGACGACCTTGGTGCCGATGTCGGCGAAGTCCCACAGGAAGGCGGCGTCGCGGTTGGCCTGACGTTGGCACCCGCCGGAAAGCCGCTGGCCGAGCTCGTCCTCGGTCTGGTACGCGCTGCCGTCGGCGACCTTGGTGGGGATGCCGTGGAACCCGATCGCCCCGATGTCGGTCTTCAACCAGCGCACCATCTTGGGCAGATAGGCCTTGCCGTTCCAGGCTGTGGACACCTCGGACTTGCTGTACACCTCGTGGGTGCCGGGGAGCTCGTTGCTGTACTTGCTGCCCGAGACGAGCCACGAGCGGATGATCTCACCGTCGCTGCCGACCGCCCACACCCGCTGGCCGGCGCGGTAGTAGACGAGGCGGCGCCCCGAACCCGAGTTGGCGGGTAGCGGGGGCGCATCGGCGCCGGCAGAGGCCACCGACGACAACGGATAGCCCATCAGGTCGACAGCGCCGCCAGCGGGCTTCGGCGTGCGGACGACGAACATCTGCTCGTCGGGCCAGATACCGAGGGAGATGGCCGACTCGCGTCCGACGATCCCGTCGACGAACAGGTCCCGGTCGGTCTGCATCGCCTCCGCAGCAGCAAAGGTGGCCTGGTCGAACTGTCCGGTGACCGGACCGTTGTAGTAGCCGTTCTCGGTGAGCGCGTGCTGCAGGCACATCACGTCGTTGCCGGAGTCGCCGTAGCCCAGGCGTTCGGCCTCGATGACGCACCCCTTCTCGGGGTCGTAGTCGGTCTCGTCGAGGTCGACCTCGCTGGTGGCGACGGTGCCGGGCACGGTGGTGACCGACGGGTCGATCGGCATCGGCACGCCGGTGCCTGCGCTCGACGGATCGGCCGGCAGCGTCACGGCTGCCACCGACGTGGGCGTGGCGAGCGCGATCGCTGTACTGTCCGGCACCGCAGCGTCGACGGTGCTCTCGGGCCCGCCGCTCGTCACGGCGATGAGCCCGCAGATCGCGGTGGCCGACACGGCAGCGATCACCAGGGGGGTGCGATCGACGCGCATAGCGGAATGGATTCTAGTGGCAGCGTGGGTGCCGAACGGGGTCATCGACGTGTCCGCTCGGGCGACTCTCGTAGGCTGTCGACGCTGCCCGACTCCCAGGAGGCCTCTCGTGCTCGTCGACATCTGGATCGATCCCGCCTGCCCGTGGTGCTGGCTCACGTCGCGCTGGCTGATCGACGTCGCGCCGCATCGCGACCTCGATGTCCAGTGGCGATCGATCAGCCTGCTGCGCAAGAACGGCCTCGAGGAGGGCTCGCCCTACTACGACGCCTGCCTCCACACCCACCGACTGCTGCGCGTGCTCGAGGCAGTCAAGGACAGCCACGGCAACGCCGCCGCAGGCGAGCTCTACACGGCGCTCGGCCGACGCATCCACCAGGCCCAGGAGGGCTTCGTCGAGGCGGCCACGGCGCTGACCGACATCGGGCTCGACCCCGGCCTCGCCCAGGCGGCCGACGACGATGCCTGGGACGCGACGATCGACGCGTCGATGGCCGAGGGCCTGGCACTGGTCGGCGACGACGTGGGCACACCGATCATCGGCCTGTCGTCGCCGGCAGGCGAGCGGGTCGGCTTCTTCGGACCGGTGATCAGCCGTCGCCCACCGCTCGAGCAGGCGCTGCAGCTGTGGGATGGCATCGCCCTGGCAGCAGCGGTGCCCGGCTTCTGGGAGCTCAAGCGCACCCGGACCGAGGGCCCGGCCGCCGGCTGATCGTCGCCGTGGCTGCCGTCAGGGCAGCGAGCCGACGTGGGCCAGAGCGAGGCGGAGCAAGCGGTCGTGGCCGCCGGTCATCTCGCGGCGGACCCGCTCGCTGACGGCCTCGTCCGGCGAGAACCACACCAGGTCGAGTGCCTCGTGGGTGGGCTGGCAGTCGCCGGCGACGGGCACGACGTAGGCAAGGCTCACGGCGTGGTGCCGGGGGTCGTGGAACCCGCTCACGTCCGGGTCGGGGAAGTACTCGACCACGGTGAAGGGAGCCGGGTTCGGCGGGATCTGCGGCAGGGCCACCGGCCCGAGGTCCTTTTCGAGGTGACGCAGCAGCGCATCGCGCAGCCGCTCACCGAACATCACCCGACCGGTCACCACCATGCGCGAGATGGTGCCGTCGGCCGCCTGGCGCAACAGCAGACCGACCTGGGTGACGCGGCCGACGTCGTCGACGCGCACGGGGATGGCGTCGACGTAGACGAGCGGGATGTTGGCGCGGATGTCGGCAAGCCGGTCCTTGTCGAGCCACCCTGTCCTGGTCTCGGTCTGTTCGCTCATGTCGTGTCCTGTGCGGGTGCGCGTGGGAGGAACCGTCAGCGTAGTGCAGCGCCGGGTTCTCTGTCCGGTGTGATGGCGGTACGTCGACCCAGCCCGCCGCGGTGTTGCACCTGTAGGTCATGCTGGCGACGGCGACATGTCGTCAGATGGTCATCGAAGTGTCGCATTCGTGACCATCAGGTGTCGTACGCTGGGGCTGTGCCCGAGGGAGACACCATCCATCGCACTGCTGCGGCCATCCGCACAGCGCTGGTCGGCAAGCCCATCGTGCACTTCGACGCGCCGCGCCTGGTGGGGCCGGTGCCGGCTCCTGGCCGCATCGTCGAGTGGGTCGACAGCCACGGCAAGCATCTCGAGATCGGCTGGGACGACGGGCTCATCCTGCACACCCATATGCGGATGACGGGCTCGTGGCACCTCTACCGGATCGGTGAGCCGTGGCGCCGGTCGGCCTACCAGAAGCGGGTCGAGATCACCGTGGGCGACTGGGTGGCGGTGTGCTTCAACGCCCCCATCGTCGAGACCTATCGCGAGTTCGACCGAGCCCGGCACCCGGGCCTCGGTCGGCTGGGCCCGGATCTGTGCCGGGCCGACGCCGACCTCGACGAGGCGGTCGACCGGCTTGTCCGCTACGCCGACCAGACGGCGCGCATCGGTGAGGTGCTGCTCGACCAGCACGTCGCCTGCGGTGTTGGCAACGTCTACCGCGCCGAGGTGCTGTGGGCGTGCGGGTTGTACCCCTTCGCGCCGGTGTCGGCGCTCGACCGGGCCGACTGCACACAGGTCATCGGCACGGCGGCCGCGCAGTTGCGCGCCAACCTCCATCACTCGGCCCGGGTCACGGCGCCGTCGGCGCCGGGTGGCCTGGCGGTGTACGGCCGCAACGGCCAGCGCTGCATCCGCTGCGGCGACACCGTCGAGGTGATCCGTACCGGCGAGCACGCCCGCCTGCTCTATTGGTGCCCCGGCTGCCAGGTGCACCGCGCCCCCGAGCAGGCCGCCCCTGCCGAGGCCGAGGCGCACGAGATGGATCCGCACCCAGCGGCGGCCAAGTTCCTGGCCGACCTGCCCTGGCGGCGTCAGCAACTGGCCGGCTGAGCCGAGCCCCCATCGGTGCTGCGCCGCCGCGGCCGGGGCAGCGCTGCGCTCATGCGCCCTTCAGGGCGACACCGCAGAGCACCCGGTCGACGACGATCTCGATCGCCACGCGGTCGGTGCGCTCGCGTGGCTGCTGGTAGCGCGCGGCGTAGGCCCGCTCGGCGCGGCCGACGCCGTCGGGGTCGGTCACCAGACGAGCCGTGCCCTCGAGGGTGATCCAGCGGCCGCCGTCGACCTGGCTCACGGCCGCACGCCCGCCGCGTGCGGCATTGCGTGCCTTCACTGCGCCGGCGAAGGTGATGATCCGCACGATGCCTTCCGCCGCGTCGTAGCCGAACCCGACGGGAACCACGTGCGGGCTGCCGTCGGCGCGCAGCGTGGTGAGCGAGGCGAGGTGCCGTTCCGTCAGGAACTCGATGGCGGCGGGTGACAGGTCGATCGGCGGTGTGGGCACGGTGCCATCTTGCGACGCCAGCCCGTCACCTGTCATGTCGTGGCGATGGCTTGCAGGATGTCGGCCTTGGCGGCCTTGCTGGCGGGCACCCAGGCAGCCGCAATGGCGAACACGATCGCCAGCACGGCGAACACGGCCACCGACGCCACCGACACGCTGAACACGTCGAGGCCCTGGTCGCGCAGAGCGCGGACCACCACCCAGCCCATCGCCAGGCCGAGCGCGACGCCCATCATCACGCCGAGCACGGCGGTGACGAACGCCTCCCAGCGGATGCTGCTGCGCACCTGCGGCCGGGTCATGCCGATGGCTCGTACCAGGCCCAGCTCGCGGCGACGTTCGTAGACGGAGAGCAACAGGGTGATGACGATGCCCAGCACGGCGATGAACACCGACATCAGCAACAGGGCGTAGATGAAGTTCAAGAAGCCGTCGACCTGGGCGGTCTGGGCGTCGATGAACTCCTCGCGGGTCTGCAGCTTGCTGGTGGGGTAGCGGTCGGTGACACCGCGGATAGCGGCCTCCGCCACCGTCGGATCGACATCGGGGTCGGCCACCACCAGCACCTGGGCGAGGAACTGCGGGGTGTCCTGATCGGCGAACAGCTCGCGGCTCACCACGAGGTTGCCGAGGGTGTCGGAGTCGAAGGTGCCGCCGACGGTGAGGGTTCGCTCGCTGCGGTCCTGGAACACCACGTCGAGCGTGCTGCCGACCTGCAGGCCGTCGCGCTGGGCTTTGTCGAGCGACACGAGGATCGAGTCGGCGTCGAGGGCGTCCCACCCGCCAGTGGTGAACGTGAGGTCGATGATCGCAGCGGCCTGCTCGGGGTCGACCACCAGCACCGTCTTCACGGCCGGCTCGCCCTCTTCGATCACGTTCAGCAGGTTGATGCCGATGCCGAGGGCGTTGCGCACCTCCGGCAGGGCGACCAGGTCGTCGGCGAGTGCCACCGGCAGCCCACCGAAGCCCGAGCCTTCGGCATCGTCGGTGCTCACCGCGTAGTCGCCGGTGAACGCCTCGGCGATGGTCGCCCTGATCGAGCTCTTCACCGACGAGCCGAGGGTCGACACGCCGACCAGCAGGGCCAGGCCGATGGCGAGCGCACCCGCAGTGAGCGCGGTGCGCTTGGGGCTGTTGGCCGCGTTGCGGGCGGCGATCTCGCCGGTCACCCCGCGCACGGCGCGCAGTGGCCGCACCAGGCTGCGGGCGATCGGCGCCGCGACGAGCGGGCCGAGCACCACCAGGGCGATGAACATCGCCACCACACCGAGGCCGAGCCACAGCTCGTCGCCGGTGACACCGAGCCCCACGCCCAGCGCGGCCAGCACGAGGAACACCACGCCGGTCACGAGCCGGCCGCGCGAGACCGCCGAGCGATCGACGGCGACGTCGCGCATCGCCGCGAGCGGCGGCACCCGTCCGGCGCGCAGCGCGGGCACGATCGCACACACGAGGGTGACGACCACGCCGACGACCAGGGTGATGACGAACGCCGACGGGTTGACGACCAGTTGGGTGTCGCTCGGTCCGAGGCCGGCGGCCCGCAGCAGGCGCATGATGCCGACAGCCAGCAGCACCCCTCCGGCGAACCCGAGCACCCCGCCGAGCACGCCCACCACCAGGGCCTCGACGAACAGCATCCGCGTGACCTGGGCGCGACTCGCCCCCACGGCCCGCAGCAGAGCGTTCTCGCGCTGGCGCTGTGCGGCCGAGATGCTGAAGACGTTGTAGATGATGAAGCTGCCGACGAACAGCGAGATCGCGGCGAAGATCGTCAGGAAGATCGTGAAGAAGCTCAGCCCGCGCTCGACGGCGTCCTGGTTCTCCTCGGTGATCTCGGCGCCGGTGAGCACCTCGATCTCGCGGCCGTCGAAGGCCTGCTCGATCGAGTCGGCGAGTGCCACGTCGTCGAGCGACCCGTCGCCGGCGACCACGATGGCATCGACGCGGTCGGCCTGGCCGACCACGAACTCGGTAGCCGTCGCCAGATCGAACAGCGCCCAGGTGGAGCCGCCTGCCGTGTCGGCTCCGGCGAAGGTGGCGATGCCGCTGACCACGAAGTCGCGCACGCCGAGCGCCCCGGTGACACTGACCGTGTCGCCCACGTCGATGCTGCCCTCCTTGGCCGAGCGCCGGTCGATGACGACCTCGCCGGAGCCAGCCGGTGGCGCACCCTCGGCGAGTTGCCACGGCGACAGGGTCGAGTCGATGAAGACCCCGCCGTACTTCGGTGGGCCGACCTGGCCGATCACCTGGCCGTCGGACGTGGTGATCCGGGCGAAACCCTGGATGTCGCCGAAGGCCTCGGCCACACCGGGCAGGGCGCGCACCTCGTCGACCACCGCCACGTCGAGCCGGTCGCGGCTCTCGGCGCCGAAGTCGCCCTCGATGACGTTGGCCGAGCGCACGAAGGCGTCGGTCGAGGCGTAGGCATTGGCGAAGAGGCGGTCGAAGGTGGCCCGGATCGTGTCGCTGAACACGAACACGCCGCTCAAGAAGGCGCATCCGGCGATGATCGCCAGCGCGGTGAGCAGCAGCCGGCCCTTGCGGGCGAGCACACCTTTCAGTGCGATGCGCAGCACGCGGTCACTCCCCGAAGCGCTTCATCCGGTCGAGCACCCGCTCGGCCGTGGGCTCGAGCATCTCGTCGACGATGCGACCGTCACCGAGGAAGACCACCCGGTCGGCGTAGCTCGCCGCCACCGGATCGTGGGTGACCATCACGATGGTCTGGCCGAGCTCGTCGACGGCCACGCGCATGAAGGCGAGGATCTCGGCCCCGGTGCGGCTGTCGAGGTTGCCCGTCGGCTCGTCGGCGAAGATGATCGTCGGCTTGCTGGCCATCGCCCGGGCGACCGCCACACGCTGCTGCTGGCCGCCCGACAGCTCGCTCGGCCGGTGCTCGAGGCGGTCGCGCAGGCCGACGGTGTCGATGACCCGGTCGATCCACTGCTGGTCGCCCGCCGTGCCGCCCAGCATGAGGGGGAGTGTGATGTTCTCGAGCGCCGTCAGCGTGGGCACCAGGTTGTAGGCCTGGAAGATGAACCCGACGGCGGTGCGGCGCAGCTCGGTGAGCTGCTTGTCGTTGAGGGCCGCCAGGTAGGTGTCGCCGATGTAGACGGCGCCGCTGGTGAGCGAGTCGAGCCCTGCGAGGCAGTGCATGAGGGTGCTCTTGCCCGAACCGGACGGGCCCATGATCGCAGTGAAGCGACCGGTCTCGAAGGCCACCGTCACACCGTCGAGGGCGTGCACCTCGTTGTCGCCACGGCCGTAGGTCTTCACTGCGTCGACGGCCCCGGCCGCGGCTGCAGTGGTGCTCGGCGAGGCGGGCATCGCTGTCGTCATGGGCCACAGTGAACCGGCACCGAGGTGGCTTTTCCACGGTCCCGGGAACTGCAGGCCTGGTGTGGGCCGCTCTGCCGTACGATCAGGGCCGATGCACTGCCCGTCCTGTGCTGCTCCACTGGCGCCAGGTGCGCGCTTCTGCTCGTCGTGCGGGCGTCCCGTGGCGACCGTGCAGACCGAGGAGCGACGGATCGTCACCGTGCTGTTCGCCGATGTGGTCGGCTTCACCACGCTGTCCGAGCACCTCGACCCCGAGTCGGTGAAGCATCTCGCCGACGGCCTGTTCGAACGGCTCACCGCGGTCGTCACCGAGTTCGGCGGCCGCGTCGACAAGCTGCTCGGCGACGGGATGCTGGCGCTGTTCGGCGCGCCGGTGGCCCACGAGGACGACGCCGAGCGGGCGGTGCGCGCAGCGCTGCGGATGCACCCCGTCGCCGATGAGTACTCGGTGGGCAGCGACCTCGCTGCGCCGCTGCGGCTGCGCATCGGCATCAACACCGGCGAGGTGCTCGTCGGCACGCTCGCCGGCACCGACTACACGGCGATGGGCGACGTCGTGAACACCGCCTCGCGTCTGCAGAGCGCGGCACCGCCGGGCGGTGTGCTCGTCGGCGAGTCGACCTTCGCGCTCACCTCCGACGTCGTGCGCTACGACGAGCCCACCGTGCTGCAGCCCCGCGGGCGCGACCAGTCGGTCACCACCTGGCTCGCCCTCGACACCGTGGCGCCTCCCGGATCGCGCGTGCGGCGCAGCGATCTGCGTCTGGTGGGTCGCAGTGCCGAGCTCGGGGTGGCGCGCAGCCTGCTGCGGCTCGTCGCCGCCGAACGGCGCAGCGTCCTGCTGCACGTGATCGGCGAGAGCGGGGTCGGCAAGTCGCGCTTCGTGTCGGAGGTGCTCGGCTCGCTCGACGAGGTCGGCCTCACCGACGCTGTGGTGCTCACCGGCGCGTGCGCGCCCTACGGCGAGAGCAACATCTGGGCGCCGATTGCCACGGCCCTGGCCACGTACATGGGCCTCGACCTCGAGGCAGGAGTCGAGACTCTGCGCACCGAGGCGGCGGCCCGGGCGGAGCGGTTGCTCGGCGAGCCCACCGGCAGCGAGGTCGACGGGCTGGTGGAGGTGTTCGTCCACCTCGCCGGCTACCCCTCGCGCCTCGACGCGCTCGAACCGGCGGTACGCCGCGACCGTGTGCACGCCGCGATCACCAGGGTCATCGAGCTGCGCGCCGTGCGGGGCCCGATGGTGCTGTGGGTCGACGACCTGCACTGGGCCGACGAGGTCGTGATCGACCTGCTCTCGTGGTTGGCGATCGGGGTGAGCCGGGTCCCGTTCGTGCTCGTCACCGCCATGCGGCCGGGCGCCGAGCTCGAGTGGCCGCCCCGCGTCGATCGGCACACCGTGGTGTCGTTGTCGATCGAGCCGCTCCAACGCGCTGCGAGCGACGAGTTGGCACGCGAGCTGCTCACCTCGGTCGCCCCCGAGGCGATCGACGAACGTCTGCTCGGCGCATTGTTCGCCCGCAGCGGAGGCAATCCGCTGTTCCTGCAGGAGTGGGCCGCCGCGGTCGACTACGACGGCCCGGCGAGCGAGCTGCCCGACTCGCTACGAGCGCTCATCGCGTCGCGGCTCGACCAGCTGCCCGCCGCCGAACGACGGGTGCTCGACAACGCCGCGGTGCTCGGCGTGTCCGGTCCGATCGCGTCGCTGGCCCGCTTCGCCGCGGCCATGGGGCAGGACTTCACGCGCGACACGCTCGCCCAGCTCGATGCCAACGGCCTGCTCGAGGTCGACGGCCAGCGCTGGCGGTTCCGCAGCGACTCGGTCCGCGAGGCGGTGTACCAGACGCTCACCAAGGCGGCGCGCGCCCAGCGCCACGCGGGCGTGGCTGCGAGCTACCAGGCCTCGGGCTTCGGCACGCTCGACGACTTGGCGCATCACACTGCGACGGCCGCCGAGCTGGTGGCCGACATCGGCAGTGTGGCAGCCGTTCCGGCCGACATCCGGGTGCAGGCGATCGGCCATCTCGGGTCGGCCGCCGACCGGGCGCGCGACACGGGCAGCTACAGGATGGTGGTCCGTCACACCGGGCGGGCGATCGACTTGCTCGACCTCGCCAGCCCGGCCGAGGCCACCCGCCGCGACCTGCTGCGCCTGCTGCGCGCCGAGGCGCTGATCGAGCTGCGCGACTACCAGCGGGCCCGGGTCGACCTCGACGAGGTGTTGACCAGCCCGACCGCGGCCGACCCGGCTGTGGAGGGCAAGGTGCGCCGTGTGCTCGGTGGCCTGCTCCACCTTGCGGGCGACCAGGACGGAGCGCGACGCGAGTTGGGGCTCAGCATCGACGTGTTGCGTGGCGCTGGCGACGATGCATTGCTGGCCGATGCGCTGCGTCACCGCGGCTTCATCGAGCTCTTCGGCGGGTCGCTGCCCGATGCCGAGTGGTTCCTCGGCGAGGCCGAGGCCGTGTACCGACGTCTCGACGACGAGCGCGGGCTGGCTTACGTCGAGCAGCACCGGGCCTGGCTGACGTTCCTGGGAGGCGACCTCGAGCTCGCCGACCAGCGCTTGCACGACACGGCGCAGACCCTCCAGCGCCTCGGCGATCGCAACGGGGTGGGCTGGGCCTACGGGCTGCTCGCCTTCGTCCGCTTCTTCCGCGGCGAGGTGCGCGATGCCGAGGAGATCGCCACGCTGATCCGCAGCGAGGCGCTCGAGCGTGGCGACGACTGGTCGGCGTCGATGATGCAGTCGCTCATCGCCAACCTGCGGCTGTGGCAGGGCCGTCTGCAGGACGCGGTCAGCGAGGCCGAGCAGGCACGTGCCAGGTTCCGTCGGCTCGGCGACAACTTCGGCGCAGTGCAGGCGCTGTCGGCGTTGCTGCGGGCTCAAGCAGCGCTCGGCCGTCGCGCTGCCGTGCAGCGCACCTCGGAGGAGTTGCTGGCGTTGGCCAAGGTGCCGGGGGCGGGGCCGGTGCCGCTCATGGCGGTGGCCGGCACAGCGATGCACCGCGGCGACGGCGAGGCCGCACGCCGGCTGGTGCTGCAGGTGCGTTCGGCCGAGGCGCTCAACCAGGCCGCCCAGCACGAGTCGAGTGTGCTGCTGGCGATCAGCTCGGCGCAGTGCGGGCTGTTCGACGAGGCCCTTGTCGCCATCGACGAGCTGGCGTCGCTCCAGGGTCGTCACGCCTTCGCCCACAGCGTGGCCGCCCTCGTGCACGCGCTCACTGGTGCACCCGAGCTGGCGCTGCGCGAGGCTGACGAGGTGATGGGCACGACGGGTGCGTCCTACCTCGATCGCACGTTCGCCACCGTGGCGAGCGCGGCCGTGCTCGCCCACGAGGGCCGCAAGGACGAAGCGCTCGCCCGCCTCGACACCGCCCTCGCCGAGGTCCTTCCCATCGGCGACGTCACGGCGGTGGCGTTGCTCCAACTGACGGCGTCGAGCGTGATCGGCGAGCCGCACCGGTCGGGTGAGGGCGATCGTCATGCGCTCGGTGCCGGTTGGCTCACGGTTCTCGACGCGCTGCCCACGAAGGCACCGCGACCGTGAGCTGGCTCGCAGACGCCCACAGTGTCGGCGAGCTGCTGCAGCTCCGCGGCGAGCTGGGCGAGCAGGTCGAGGGGCTGCGCGCAGAAGCGGCTGCCGTTGCGCCGGGTCGGACGGCCGAGCTCATCTCGGCACGAGCCGCGCAGATGATCGCCGGTACCGGTTCGCTCGAGCAGTTCGGCGAGCTGAGCCCCGCCGAGCAGGTGGTCGTCGAGGTCACCGACCGCTTCCTGTTCGACGCGCACGCCATCGACGACACCCTGTTCGCCGAACTGGGCGAGCACTACACACCGGCCGAGCAGGTGGGCCTGCTGTTCCACCTCGCGCTCACCGACGGCTTCACCCGGATGGTCCGGGTGTTCGACTCCTCCGAGGAGACCAGCTGATGTCCACCGTGCCGCGCCTTCCCAGTGCCGTCGACGGCTACCCGGCCAACTTCGCCACGCTGCTCGCCCATCAGCCGGCGCTCGGGCGCCGGTTCGGTGCGGCGTACGGCCAGTTCTGGTCGCACGGGGTGCTCGACCACCCCACCAAGGAGACCGTCCGCCTGCGCAACGCCCGCATCACCGACTGCGGGTATTGACGCAATGTGCGCTTCGCGGTCGCGAAGCAGCAGGGCCTCGACGAGGCGATGGTCGCCCAGATCGACGACGCGCACGCCGAGTCCGACCTGGCGCCCCGCCTGAAGGCAGCGCTCGCCTTCGCCGACGCCTTCATCGGCGCGGGCGGGCCACCGTCGGCCGAGGCGCGCCAGGCGCTGCAGGCCGAGTTCGCCGACGACGAGCTCGTCGAGCTGGCGATCGGTCTCGCCCTGTTCCACGGGGTGTCGAAGCTGCTCATCACGCTGGGTTGCGAGCCCGAGCAGATGGACCTCACCGAACTGCCGACCCCCGGCAGCTGAGCGCCGCGTCGGCGGTCAGTCGACGACGGCGACCGTCACCGGCGGGCGGGCAGGGCCCTCCGGCGCAGTGGTGGCCCAGCCGAGGTAGATGAGCGCGCTGACATGCGTGCCGGCCTCGAACCCGCACAGCTCGACCACCACGTCGTTGGCGCCCTTGGGACACGAGCCCCAGTAGGTGGCGAGGCCCTCGGCGGTCGCTGCCAGGAGCAGGTTCTGGATGCCTGCAGCCACGGCGTCGCGGTTCTCGGCCGTGCGGTCGGCGCTGTCGCCCGGTGCCGAGCCGACGATCAGCGTCGCCGGGGTGCGCAGGTACTTGCCGCGCGCCTTGGCAACCTTCTCCGGCGGGTCGCCGTGCACCTCCATCGCGTCGGCGATCGCCGCGCCGAGCCGGGCTCGCCCGTCGCCGACTGCCACCGCGAAGCGCCACGGCCAGGTGCGCTTGTGGTTCGGTGCCCACTGGGCCAGCTCGCAGAGCATCTCGACCAGGTCGACCGGCACCTCGCGGTCGGCGTCGACCAGCATGCTGGTGCGCCGGCTGCGGATGATGCGGTGGAGGTCGTCGGCGGGCATGCGCGTCACGACCCGGCAGCGAGCGACCCGATGAACCCGGTCACCTCGTCGACCCAGCGCTGCCACAGCTGCGGCGGGTAGTCGTGACCCATGCCCTCGATCAGCACGTAGCGGGCGCCGGGCACCAACTCGGCGGTGCGCTCGCCGCCGCTCGGGGTGATCAGGGTGTCGGCGCTGCCGTGCATCACCAGGAACGGCACGCGCACCTCGCGCAACGCCTCGCTGCGCGAGCCGGAGGCGCCGACTGCGAAGAACTGCCGGCGGGTGCCGTCGGGGCGGAAGGCCCGGTCGTAGGCGCGCTCGGCGTCGGCCCGCCAGCGGGCCTCGTCGGCGAACTGGGGGCTTCCCCAACAGCGCAGCCCGGCGATCGAGTTCTGCACGTAGGCCTCGCGGTCGGCGGCCGGTGGGGCAGTCAGAAGGGCGAAGGCCTCCGGTGCGCTGTCGCCGTAGCCGGGCTCGCCGGTGCGCGACATCACCGATGTGGCCGACAGCAGTCGATCGGGATGCTCGATCGCCATCGTCTGGACGATCATCCCGCCCATCGACAGGCCCATCACATGGGCCCGGTCGATGCCCTCGGCGTCGAGCACGGCCAGTCCGTCGCGAGCCATGTCGCTGAGCGTGTAGGCGTTGCCGAGCTCGCCGACCGCAGCGTCGGCATAGCTGGTCGACAGCCCGACGTCGCGGTTGTCGAACCGCACCACGAACAGACCCTCGGCGGCGAACATCGCGCACCACGCATCGGCGTAGTTGATCGACTGGCTGCCGAGGCCGTTCACCATCAGCAGCGCCGGATGGGCAGGGTCGCCGAAGGTCTCGTACCAGAGCCGGCAGTCGCCGTTGGTGGCCCAGGCCATGTCAGTCGCCGACGAGTTGCTTGCGCAGCTCGCGCTTCAAGAACTTGCCGTTGGCGTTGCGTGGCAGCTGCTCGTCGAGGAACCACACCTTGGCGGGGATCTTGTGCTTGGCGATGCGCTCGGCCAGGAAGGCCCGCAGCTCGTCCGCGGTGAGCGATGCACCGGGGTGGAGCACGATCGCCGCGGCGACCTCCTCGCCCAGGCGCTCGTCGGGGATGCCGAACACGGCGGCCTCGGCCACAGCGTCGTTGTGGTAGATCGCGGTCTCGACCTCGCTGCAGTACACGTTCTCGCCGCCGCGCAGCACCATGTCCTTGGCGCGGTCGACGATGTAGATGAAGCCGTCCTCGTCGATACGGGCGATGTCGCCGGTGTTGAACCAGCCGTCGCGGATGGCGTCGGCAGTGGCCTCGGGCCGGTTGAGATAGCCCTTGATCACCACGGCACCGCGCACACACAGCTGCCCCACCGCGTCGGGGCCGGGCGCCACCTCGTTGCCGTCGTCGTCGACCAGCTTCACATCGAGTGTCGGCACCGCCGGGCCGCACGACGACGGCTTCGCGATGTAGAACCTCGACGAGTTGGCGGTGACGATGCCGTGGGTCTCGGTGAGGCCGTAGCCCGTGGACGGCGAGCCCTGCTTCACGGCGCCGGCGATCTTCTGCACCAGGTCGGGCTGCAGGGCAGCGCCGCCGCCGCCCATGCCGAGCAGGCTCGAGGTGTCGCGGGTCTCCCAGTCGGGGTGGGCCAGCAGCTCGCGGCTCATCGTGGGCACGCCCGAGAAGTTGGTGACCCGCTCGCGCTCGATCAGCTCGAGCGCACGGCCGGGCTCCCACTTGTACATGAACACGATGCGGCTGCCGGTGAGCGTGGCCGGGTGCAGCAGGCAGTTGCACGCGGTGACGTGGAACAGGGGCGTGGGCGCCATGAACACGTTCTGCGCGGGCGGTGTGGGCGGGTTGGGGTTGGGCTCGAGGTCGCCAGCGGCGATGGCCTTGGCCTCGGCAGCGTTGATGCAGCCGGTCATGAAGGCGAGGTTGAGGATGTTGTGCACCGAGCCGCGGTGGGTGAGCTGGGCACCCTTCGGGAAGCCGGTGGTGCCCGAGGTGTAGAAGATCGTGGCGTCGTCGTCGGGGTCGATGGTGGCATCGGGCAGGGTGGCCGGAGCCGTGGCGCCGTTCACCACGTCGTTCCAGTGGACGGCATCGGCGGGTAGGGCCCGGTTGGTGCGCACGGCGATGATGTGCAGCGGACCGCCGGCGCGCACGTTGTCGAGCACCTGCTCGAGGCGCTCGAGGCGCTCGTCGTCGGCGATGAGCACCTTGGGCCGGCTGTCGGTGAGGCCGTACTCCATCTCGGTCGGGGTCCACCAGGCGTTCATGCCCACCACGGCGGCACCGATCGACACGGCGGCCCAGTAGGCCGTCACCCACTCGGGGTAGTTGCGCATCGCGATGGCCACGCGGTCGCCCTCGACCACGCCGTAGGTGTCGCGGAGCAGATGAGCGAGCGATCGCACGTCGGCATTGATCTCGGCGTAGGTGTAGTGCTCGTCCTCGTACACCACGTACGGCTTGTCGCCGTGGAACGCAGTCATCTCCCACAGCACCCGCATGCTCGGCGGAGCCGTCTTGAAGGTCTTGACCGGGATGCCCCGGACCTCGATCTCGGTGACCTCGAACGGGCCTCCGGGGCCGGTGAGTTCCTGGCGGGCAGCTGCGTAGTGGTGAAGCACGTCGGCCATCTTGGTCGGGCCGATCGGCCCGACGCTACGTGGACCGTCGCGGGCACGGACGCGAAACGACCCGCGCCCAGGGGACGCGGGTCGTCGAGCGGACCGGCGAGGCCGGTTCAGGTCACTTGTTCGGCTGGGGCAGCACCCGCAGGTACGGCTTGACCGTGGTCCAGCCCTGGGGGAACAGCTGCTTGGCCTCGTCGTCGCTGACGGCCGAGCCGATGATGACGTCGTTGCCGTCGGTCCAGTTGGCCGGTGTGGCCACCTTGTACTTGGCCGTCAGCTGCAGGCTGTCGATCACGCGCAGGATCTCGTCGAAGTTGCGGCCGGTGCTGGCCGGGTAGGTGAGGGTGAGCTTCACCTTCTTGTCGGGGCCGACGATGAACACCGAGCGCACCGTCAGGGTGTCGTTGGCGTTGGGGTGGATCATGTCGTAGAGGTCGGCCACCTTGCGCTCGGGGTCGCCGATCATCGGGAAGTTCACCGGCGTGCCCTGGGTCTCGGCGATGTCGGCCTCCCACTTCTCGTGGCTGTCGACCGGGTCGACCGACAGGCCGATCACCTTGACGTTGCGCTTGTCGAACTCCGGCTTGATGCGGGCCACGTAGCCGAGCTCGGTGGTGCACACCGGGGTGAAGTCCTTGGGGTGGCTGAACAGCACGCCCCACGAGTCGCCGAGCCACTCGTGGAAGTGGATCTCGCCCTGGGTGGTGGGGGCGGTGAAGTCGGGGGCGATGTCGCCGAGACGAACGGCCATGGTGTGCTCCTTGTGCGGTGGAGTGCGTGTAGATGACGTGGAGGACAACGCTAGCGAATATCCGACCATTCCGGTCAAGAATTGCGGCCCCTCTGCAGGGGCCTAGTCTCGGCAGCCATGACGATCGATCGCGCTGCCGCCGACAAGCTCCTCACCACCACCCGCTCGGTGCGCAAGCGCCTCGACCTCACCCGTCCGGTGCCGGCGCACCTCATCGACGAGTGCATCGAGGTGGCGATGCAGGCGCCCACCGGCACCAACGCCCAGAACTGGGCGTTCGTCGTGGTGACCGACCAGGCCAAGCGCACGGCACTCGCCGACCTCTACCGCCAGGGCATGGAGATGATGGCCGGTTCGGGTTACCCGCCGCCGCTGCCCGAGGGCGATCCGCGCGAGCACGTGATGCCCAAGGTGATGGACAGCGCGATGTACCTCACCGAGATCCTCGAGCAGGTGCCGGTGTTCGTCATCCCGTGCGTGCAGGGCCGCATGGAGAAGGTGCCGATGATCGCTGCCCAGGCGTCGACCTACGGCTCGATCCTCCCCGCCGCGTGGAGCTTCATGCTCGCCGCCCGCGCCCGCGGCCTGGGCACGGCGTGGACCACCATCCACCTGTTCTTCCACGACCAGGCGAGCGAGCTGCTGGGCATTCCGCCGGAGTGGACCCAGACGGCGCTGTTCCCCGTGGCCTACTACACGGGCGACGACTTCAAGCCGGCCCACCGCCTGCCCGCGGCGTCGATGATCCACCGCGACAGCTGGGGCAGCCACTGATGCCAGCTGCCGGCGAGACGTTGCTCGACGTCCTCGCCGAGGTGCGCATCGGCAACGACCGGCCGTTCCTGCTCGACGCGGACGGCGCAGTGCTGCTCACCTACGACGGCGCAGCACGTCGGTCGGCGCGGCTGGCGCACGCGCTGCGCGACCGCGGCCTGCAGCCCGGCGACCGGCTGGCGATGCAGGTCGCCAAGCGCGTCGATGCGCTGATGATGTACCTGGCGTGCATCCGCGCCGGGGTGGTGCTGCTCCCCATGAACACCGGCTACACCGCCGCCGAGGTCGCCCACCTCGTGGCCGATGCCGAGCCGCGCCTGGTGGTCGACGACGCCGTCCTCGACGAGCTCGCCGCGGCCGCCGACGGCGCCGATGCGCCGCGCGACGAGCTCGCCGACCACCCGAGCGGGCCCGACGACCTGGCCGCGATCCTCTACACCAGCGGCACCACCGGTCGACCGAAGGGGGCGATGCTCAGCCACCGCAACCTGGCGTCGAACACGGTCACCCTCGCCCACCTGTGGGGCTTCACCGGCGACGACGTGCTGCTGCACGCGTTGCCGATCTTCCACACTCACGGCCTGTTCGTGGCCACCAACTGCTGCCTGGTGGCCGGGGCGCCGATGGTGTTCCTCGAGCGTTTCGAGCCCGACACCGTGCTCGGCGCGCTGGCGCGCTGCTCGGTGATGATGGGTGTGCCGACCTTCTACACCCGACTGCTCGGCGACCCCCGCTTCGGCTCGAGCTCGTGCACCGGGATGCGCCTGTTCATCAGCGGTTCGGCGCCGCTGCTGGCCAGCACGCACATCGAGTTCGAGGCGCGCACCGGGCACCGGATCCTCGAGCGGTACGGGATGACCGAGACGACGATGCTCACCTCGAACCCGCTCGACGGCGACCGTCGAGCCGGCACCGTGGGCCTGCCCCTGCCCGGGGTCGATGTGCGGGTGGTTGGCGACAACGGTCGGCCGCTCGCCGCGGGTGAGGTCGGCGGTGTGGAGGTGCGCGGCCCGAACGTGTTCGCCGGCTACTGGCGGCGGCCCGACCTGGCGGCCACCGAGTTCACAGCGGACGGGTTCTTCCGCACCGGCGACGTCGGGCGCATCGACGACGACGGCTACCTGCACCTCGTCGGCCGCTCGAAGGACCTGGTCATCACCGGTGGGTTGAACGTCTACCCGGTCGAGGTGGAGGCCGTGCTCGACGAGCTGCCCGGTGTGCTCGAGAGCGCCGTGATCGGTGTGCCCGACGCCGACTTCGGCGAGGCAGTGGTGGCGGTGGTGGTGCCGAAGCCTGGTGTCTCGCTCGACCCGGTGGCGCTACGCAGCGCGGCGCGCGAACTCCTCGCCGGCTTCAAGGTGCCCAAGCACGTGCACGTGGTGGAGGCCCTGCCGCGCAACGCGATGGGCAAGGTGGAAAAGGCCGCGCTGCGCCGCACCTACGGCGCCTGAGCGACCCGGTCCGGCGCGCGCCGGCGACGGGTACGCTCGCCGCGATGAGCATCAAGGTGCCCCTCGACGACCTGCCCACCACACTGGCCGCATACCCGTGGTGCTACCTGCTCACGGTGGGCGACGACCAGCGCGCCCACTCGCTGGCCGTGCCCACCTCGTTCGTCGATGGCCGCTTCACGATCCCGGCGGGCCGCACCACCCGGGCCAACGCCGCGTCGCGGTCGACGGTGGCGCTGGTCTTCCCGCCGGCGAGCGGGCGCGAGTACAGCCTGATCATCGACGGGGTGGCCCACGTCGTCGACGAGCACGTGGTGGTGGTGCCCACCGACGCGGTGATGCATCGCCCGGCGCTGCCGAGCTGACCTGTCGGACGGCCCGGGCTCAGCGGGCGAGCATCCCCTCGGCGGAATCGTCGGCCATCGCGCCCCACTGGTGCGAGGGCAGGTGCATCAGCACGATGCCGAACGCCGCCAGCACCGAGTTGCGGAACGCCGGCTCGAGGCCGTTCCACGATGTCGACCGCCACATCTGGAACCACTCGCCTCCGATGGCGATGAACCCACCCATGAACAAGACCAGGATCATCGACAGCCCGATGGTGCCGAGACGGCGGGGGAGGTCGAAGCTGCCGGTGCGACTGGCGCGCAGCCAGGCCCATACCGAGCACAGCAGCACGACGGCCGTGAGTGACTCCCACATGATCACGCCGATGTACGCGACGTGGTGGAACCAGTTGGCCTCGATGGCCCGCCACATCACGTCCTCGTCGAGGCCCTCACCCGGAGGCCCGCCGAAGTTGGTGGTGTCCATCGACAGCACGTGCTTGACGAAGTCGAAGTTGGTGCCGTAGTCGGTGATGTTGCCGATGGCGACGAGCAAGATGTAGAGCGCATTGATGCCTACCACCACGGTGCAGGCCACGGGCAGGGTGCCCAGTCCCAGCAACCTGGCGCGCAGGTCGCGTGTTGGTCGTGACGTGTCGTCCATCGGATCCCCTTCACCGTTCTCCCGGCGGACGCGCCGGGTCGACGGGCCCGATGGTAGACCCCTGCGTCACCCCCTCAAGTCGATGCTGAACTTCCGGGCGAAGTCGTCGTAGTAGTCGTCGTCGTCGATCCATGCGCCCAGCGCGACCCAGTCCTGGTCGGACATCGCCGCCCGGCCCTCGACGATCTCCGGCCCAGCCCAGCTGACGGCGTAGCGCAGCTGCGGCGTGTCGGTGGTGACGGCGTGGTGGATCACCGCGGCCACCTCGAACGGATCGGTGGCGTGGGCCATGCCGGCGGCGTAGAACTGGAACAGCCGCCGGTAGGCCGCGTCGTACGCACCGCTCTGGTTCGGGGCATCGATGTTCTTGGCGAAGATCGCGCTCTTGGTGACCCCTGGCTCGACGATGGCGACGCGGATCCCGAACGGTGCCAGCTCCTGGGCGAGTCCCTCGCTCAGGCCCTCGAAGGCCCACTTCGAGGCGACGTACGGCGACTGGGCGATGGCGGCGATGCGCCCTGCGACCGAAGTGATGTTGACGATCGCGCCGCGGCCGCGGGCGCGCATCCCCGGCACCACCTGTTGCAGGCAGCGGACTGCGCCGCAGAGGTTGATGTTCATCACGTCGAGGTAGAGCTCGGTGGGGCACTCCTCGGCGACGGCGTTGCCGCCGACGCCGGCGTTGTTCACCAGCACGTCGACCACCCCGTCGGTGGCCTCGAGCACCCGGGTGAAGCCGGCGCGCACCGACTCGTCGTCGGCGATGTCGAGTTCGACGAGCTCCAGTTCGACGCCGTGGTCGGCGGCCATCGCCAGCAGCTTGCCGGCCTTGTCGGCGCTGCGTACCGTGCCGAACACGCGGTGCCCCTGTGCAGCGAGGTGGATGGCCGTGGCCCGGCCGATGCCGCTGTTGGCGCCGGTGACGACCGAGACGGGGCGGGCAGGAGTGGAGGCGTCGCTCATGAGCCGCCATCGTACGGCTGGCTGCGGGCCTCC
>JBBATY010000042.1:0-28513 GCA_040398525.1 Ilumatobacteraceae bacterium
CGGCTCAGATGCCGGCGTCGTCGTCGTCGAGGAGGCGGCCGATCACCGTGGCCGACGACGAGCACGCGGTGGCGCCGGTACGACCGATCGCGCCGCACGACACCTCGAAGGTGATCGTTGCGCCGCCTCCGAGCTCGAGCGGCTCGAGGAAGCCCTGGTTGGCGTCGATCCCGTCGAGGTTCACCAGGTCGTACTCGAACGGGATCGTCCCAATGCGCAGCACAGCGGTGCCCTCGTCGCCGTAGGGGTTCTGCACGATGAACTGGGTGACGAGCAGGCGCGAGCCGGCCGGCACGGTGTAGGTCTGCACCGACTGCTGGAACTGGGCACCGCCGCTCGGCAGGCTGGCGCTGAACGGCCGGCCAGCCGGTTCGGCTGCAGTGAGGGTGGCGGGCGCCACCGATGTCGACGGGGCGCCCACCGTGGAGGGGTCGGGCACCACGCCGTCGGGTGCGGTCGTTGGCGTTGGCAGGCCGGCGACGGCCTCGACCGCGGCCCGTTCGATCTCGGGGCGCACGACCCCCACCCAGACGCCGGCGAGCGCGGCCAGGCCGGCCGCGGCGGCACCGAGGCGCCCCCACAGCCGTTCGGGCAGGACGGGGGCCTGGATGAACGTCGCCGGTGCGCTCACCGTGGGGGCGCCGGTCTGGTCGGCGTCGACGGTGAAGGGGATCGACAGTGCCCGACGTTCCCACTGACGGCGTGACGTGCGGGTGCGCAGGCGCACGAGGGTGCTGCCCCCCGGCTCGACACCCACTGCGGGTGGGTCGAAGTCGCCGTCGAGGCGCCCTGTCGGCTCGAGCAGGTGCAGTCGACAGCTCGCCTGCACGTTGCCCTGGTTCTCGATCATCAGCTCGAACGTTGCCCGTCGCCTGCTGCGCATCGCGGGCTGCAGCACGGTGACCCGCCGGTCGAAGGTCGGTGCGACGTCGAGGGTGATGTCGGCGTGGGCGACCTCGTCGGGGTTGCCGGTGGGCACGATGCGCACACCGAGCGAGGTCGGGCCCGACGTCGTGCCGGGCAGGCGGGGAGGGGTGATCTCGACGTCGACGGACTGCTGTGCCCCGCCGAACAGCGTGAGGTGCGCCGGGCGGATGGTGGTCCAGCCGGCAGCCATGCCGGTGGGCGACAGCGCGAAGTGCTCGACCTCCTCGCCGAGGTTGGTCACCATCAACGCCAGCGTGACCGATCCGCCCGGTTCGACCACGGCCTCGGTCGTGTGGAACCAGCCCTGCACCGCCATCCGGGCGACGCTAACGAGCGCAGCCAGGTCGGTGTCAGGGGCCGGTCGGCCCGGTTCGGGGGCCGAGTTGCCCCGCAGACTGAGCAGCTCGTTGAACAGCTCGTCGAGCCCGGCCATCAGCGCGGCGGCCTCGGCAGCGGGCTCGCGCGGCTCGTCGCCCGCACCTGTGGGCTCGGCCTGGGTGGAGTCCTCGCTCGGGGTCGTGGCCCCGGTGGACAGGTACGCCGACTCGTCGGGCGGCGTCTCGGTCGGGGTCTCGCTCATGTGCCGCCTCGCGGGCAGCGCCCCGTACGATGCAGGGTCGTGACAGCTTCGACCTCCGGGGCCAGGTTCCCCGTGCAGCGGCCTCGCCGCCTGCGATCCACCACGGCCATGCGCGAGTTGGTGGCCGAGACCCGCCTGCACCCGCGCCAGCTCGTGGCGCCCCTGTTCGTCCGCGAAGGCATCGATGCACCCCAGCCGATCGTGTCGCTGCCGGGCGTGGTCCAGCACACACGCGCGAGCCTGCTCGACGAGGTCCGGGCGTTGGCCGACCTCGGCGTGGGCGCGCTGATGCTGTTCGGTGTGCCGGCGCGGAAAGATGCCATCGGTTCTGGATCGTTCGACCCAGACGGAATCGTGCAAGTGGCCTTGCAGGAGATTCGCGAAACCATCGGTGACCGGATGGTGCTGATGGCCGACCTGTGCGTCGACGAGTACACCGATCACGGGCACTGCGGGGTGCTCGACGGGCACGGTTCGGTCGACAACGACGCCACCCTCGACGTCTACGGGCGCATCGCAGTGGCCCAGGCCCGCGCCGGCGCCCATGTCGTGGCGCCGAGCGGGATGATGGACGGCCAGGTGGGCGTCATCCGGGCCGCGCTCGACGCGGCGGGGTTCACGACGACCCCGATCCTGGCGTACTCGGCCAAGTATGCGAGTGGCCTCTACGGGCCGTTCCGCGAGGCGGTGGCCGTCGAGATCGTCGGTGGTGGCGACCGCAAGGGCTACCAGCAGGACTGGCGCAACGCCCGCGAGGCGCTGAAGGAGGTGCAGGCCGACCTCGACCAGGGTGCCGACATGGTGATGGTGAAGCCCGCGCTCGCCTACCTCGACGTCATCGCAGCCGTGAAGGCCGCGGTCGACGTGCCCGTGGCCGCCTACCACGTCAGCGGCGAGTACTCGATGATCAAGGCGGCGGCGGCCAACGGCTGGATCGACCACGATGCCGTGGCGGTCGAGCACCTCACCGCCATCCGTCGGGCCGGTGCCGACATCGTCCTCACCTACTTCGCCCGGTGGTTCGCCGAGCGCTACGCGGCGGGCCTGGCATGAGCACCCCGGCTGCTCCCACCCCGGCCGGCCCTGCCTCGGGCATCCCGTTCTGCGATCCGTTCCGCTGCCCGGCAGCGGGCTGCTCGCCCACCACCTGCACCGGTGCCGGCATGGCCAGCAACACCGATGTGTTCGAGCGCTCGACCCGGGCCATCCCTGGCGGGGTCAACTCGAGCATCCGCGCCTTCAAGGCCGTCGGCGGCAGCCCGTACGTGGTGGCCCGGGCCGAGGGCCCGTTCGTCTACGACGTCGAGGGTCGCGAGTACGTCGACCTGGTGCAGAGCTACGGCGCGGTCATCCTCGGCCACGCCCACCCCGCGGTCACCGCCGCGATCAGCACCGCTGCAGCCGGTGGCACGTCGTACGGTGCGCCGACGCCGCGCGAGATGAAGCTCGCCGAGGCGATCCGCGAGCGGGTGCCCAGCTGCGAGCGGGTGCGGCTGATGAACAGCGGCACCGAGGCCACCTCCACCGCGGTGCGCCTGGCGCGCGGGGTGACCGGCCGCGACCGGATCGTGATCTTCCACGGCAACTTCCACGGTGCCACCGACGCCCTGCTCGCGGCCGGCGGCAGTGGCGTGGCCACCCTCGGCCTGCCCGGCACCGCCGGTGTGCCGGCCAGCGCGGTGGCCAACACCTTGGTGGTGCCCTACAACCGCGTGCCCGAGCTCGACGAGCGGGTGGCCGCGGTGTTCGTCGAGCCGGTGGCCGCGAACATGGGCGTGGTCGCCCCGACCCCGGAGTTCCTCGAGGGCCTGCGCGCCGAGTGCGACCGGGTGGGTGCCCTGCTGGTGTTCGACGAGGTGATCACCGGGTTCCGCCTCGGCGCCGGTGGCGCCCAGGGTGTGTACGGCGTGCGGCCGGACCTCACCACCTTCGGCAAGGTGATCGGCGGCGGCCTGCCCATCGGCGCTGTGGGAGGTCGTCGCGACCTGATGGAGCACCTCTCGCCGCTCGGCAAGGTGTTTCACGCCGGCACGCTGGCGGGCAACCCGCTGGCCACCGCCGCCGGGTTGGCCGCGCTCGGCGAGCTGAGCGACGACGTCTACGCCGAGCTGCGCCATCGTGCGGCGCGGCTGTCGGTGGCGCTCACCCGGGCGTGCCGGGCTGCCGAGCTGCCCGCCCACTTCCCGGTGGTCGGCACCCTGGTGGGGATGTACTTCGGCGAGGGCCTGGCCGGCACCGGCCGCGACGTGCCCGTCGACTTCGCCGACGCCACCACGACCGATGAGGCGCTCTACGCCCGCTTCTTCCACGCCATGCTGCGCGAGGGCGTGGCCCTTGCGCCCGGCGCGTACGAGGCGCTGTTCGTGGGCCTCGGCCACACCGACGCGGTGCTCGACCGCATCGAGGACGCCGCAGGTCGCGCTGCCCTGGCTGCCGCACGCGCCTAGCCTCGGCGCATGCGGCAGTTCGTCACCTGGCAGTTCTGGTTGACGCTCGCCGTGCTCGTGGCGTTGCCCGTCGGGCTGTGGGTGGTGCTGCGCGACGACGTCGGTGCCGCTCCGGCGGCCGTGGTCGACGTCGATGCCGCAGCGCTGCCCGAGGGTGGTCGGCGCATCGATGTGATCCTGCCCGTCTACGGCGCGCAGGCCGACGCCGGCTTCGCCATCGTCGACGGGCTCACCACGGCGTCGATGCAGCTGGCGATCGACGGCTACCGCACGGTGAAGATCGCGCCCGGCACACCGGGCGAGAACCGCTGCCCCGACCTCGACCAGCTGGTGCGTTGCGCCGTGGCGGCCGACCTGCTCGGCGACGCGGTGATGTGGTTCTCGATCGTGCCCCGCGGGCCGCGCGACACCGTCGAGCTGCCTGCGCCCCGCGAGTTCCAGGACGGCGACCGGTTGCTGTTGGCCAACGGCTGGTCGGTGCCGCACGCGCCGCGGGTGAAGCGCAACTGCCCGCAGGAGACGACCTCGCTCGACGAGTTCATGCGCACCTTCGGCGATGCAGCCACGAGCAGCTACGGCTTCAGTGCGCAGGCCATCGTGACGGTGACCTGCGAGCAGTGACATCGGGAGGTTGTGCGGTGTGTCCGGGTGCGTGTCGAGCCCGGGCCCAGGTGCGGCCTCAGTTCGACAACAGCTGACGGCGGATGGCCACCAACTTGGGTGACGGTTCGCCGAACGACCACGGGTCGCTGTGCAGCGTGCGCTCGTAGAGCTCCCACTCCATGCGCACCCCCGCCAGGTCGCCGTGCACCGCGTAGGCCTTCATCCGCAGCGCGACCAGCTCCTCGTGGCCCGGCAGGACGCGCAACCCCTGGCCGGTGGCCCAGAACACCGTGTCGACGTCGCCTTCGGTGAGGGCGTGCTGGGCGAGGCTCGTCGCTGCACTGGTTGCCAGCACCACGAGTTCGGAGGTGGTGCCCTCGGCATCGGGCCACAGGTAGCCGGCACCCTCGAAGGGCAGGCCGCGCACCAGGGCCACACCGGGGCGCAGCACGTCGATCGCCTCGGCTGCCGGCAGGTGGCGGGCCGCCTCGACCCGGCAGCGCAGCAGGTCGGCGTCGGAGCGCACGAGGCCGTGGAGGGGGAGCGCGTCACCGAGTGTGCGCACCACCCATTCCTCACCGTCGGCCGGCTGCACCGCCCGGGCGAGTGCCCGCCGGGCGTCGCTCACCACGTTGGCGAACGTTGCGTCGCGGACCTCGAGCTCCCACAGTGCCGTCCGTGCCGCAACGCGCGTCGGGCGATCGCGGTGGGTGCTCAACCAGGCGAGCAGCTCGAGGCTCTTGCCCCGCTCGAAGCCCACGGGCGAGCCGTCCGGGGTGATCACCTCGACCGGCCCGAGCAGGCGCACCATCAGCGCCCATTCCGGCTCGTCGAAGCTCCGCAGCGCGCTGGGCGCTGTCAGCAGGGCCTCGAGATCGTGACCGGTGAGCATTCCTTCGGGGGTCTGCTCGCCGGCCGCCTCGCCGGTCTCGTCACCGGTCTCGTCGCCGGTGGAGTCAGCGGCGACGATCCGGGGCAGCTCGAGGGTGGTGTGCGCCAGAGGGCGCTCGGCGGCGTCGAGCAGGTCGTGGACCACCTGCACCTGCGCCGGTTCGAGGCCGACCGGCACGACGATCAGCCCGAGGCGCTCGAGCAGCCAACCGGTGGTCGTCGCCTGCAGGGTCAGCCCGGCGCCGGGCACCGCCACACCCATCACGACCGCCAGGCCGCGACCGCCGTCGCGGGTGAGCTCGAGCAGTTCACGCCGAACCTGGTCGTCGAGCTCGTCGATGCCGGCCGACACCACGACGACCGGCTCCCATGCCTCGCCGCCGCTGCCGCGGGCGCGCAGCTCGAACGTGCGCCGCCGCCCGTGGCCGGTGGCCGTCGCCGTCGAGCCGAGCGTCCGCACGGCGCAGTCGATGGCCTCGTCGAGTCGGGTGGCCGACTCGGCGTTGAGGTTGCCGAGGTGGACGGCTGGGTCGATGCCGTGGGTGACGAGGCGCAGGGTCTCACCCACCGGTGAGGCGGCGAGCGACGTGGCGATCCCGAGCAGGATCCGTTCCACCTCGTCGGCAGGTCCGTCGATGGCGACGAGGCCCACTGCTTCCAGATCGACGAGCAGCTCGCCGGCCGGAGCGCCCGTCAGCGCGTCGCGAGCCGTGCCCAGTTGCACCAGCGCCGGACAGGGCTGGCCGGCGAGACGGGCGTCGTCGCTGAGGTCGAGGGTGTCGACGTCGGCCGGGAGCGACCAGCGCCGTGCGTCGACCCGGCGGAACGGCGGAGGCGGGATCAGGCTCGACGGCGCGTCGAGCACGGCGTCGAGAGTGCCGTCGTCGCCGGTGAGCACAGCGACGACGTGGTGCCCCGAACCGACGAGGTGCCGCCCCAGGCAGCGCAACATCAGGTCGAGCCGGGCGGCGCGCTGGATGCTGTCGAGCGACCGCAGCAGACGCTCGGTGGTGACGGCCTCGACCGTAGGTGCCACCACGACGGCATGGCTCGGTGCGCTGCGCAGCTGATGGCGGCGGCGAGCCTCGATCAGGCCGAGCGCACCGGCACAGAGCAGCAGCGCAGCACCGAGGCTGGTGGTGAGCGGAGGCCGCGATGCCGGCGCCGCAGCGTCGTCGGTCGGATCGGCGCTGCCGAGGTCGATCGTGGTGGCGGGTGGGTCGACGGATGTCGGCGGCACCGTGTCGACCACGGGTGGGGCGTCGACCGGCGGCGCGATGTCGTCGGGCAGTGGCGTGTCGGCCGGTGGTGGCGCGACCTCGGGGGTCTCGTCTGCCGGCGGAGTCGGCCGCGAATCGTGCAGCTCGTCCATCGCCGGCTGGTCGTCGATCGCCGGTTGGTCGTCCGGCGCCGCAGGTGTCGGTGCACCTGGGAGCAGCAGCACGTCGCCGGGATGGATGAGGTTCGGGTCGTCGCGCCCGAGGAGCGGTGCGTTCAGGTCGCGAAGCGCCTCGGTGGCGGCGAGGACCTCGACCGGCGAGGGGGTGGCCGAGGGGTCGGCGTCGTCGAGCAGGTCCTCGGCGATCGACCAGTACGACGAGCCCGGCTCGACCACGTGGTGGGCCGCCCCGGTCGGCATCACCGTCGGCATCCCGGTCGGCGACCCGCTCGGGAGCACGGTGCCGGGGTCGAGCGCAGGTGCCCCATCGGCGATGGGCCGATCGATGCCACGGTCGATGATCGGCACCTCGAGGTCCCAGCCCGGCCGGATGAGCGACGGGTCGCGGAACAGTCGTCCGTCGCCCATCGTCCGCCCGAGGTTGCGGGTGAGGATCGCCTCGACGGTCGCACCGAGCAGGGCCGGGTCGCCCCCGCACACCTCGAACGCGATGGCATGGACCGAGTCGCCTGGCCGGACCTCGTGGATGCCCCAGCTCGGTGAGCCCGTCAGGTCGTCGTGCAGGCCGCGGGGCACCACGACGGCCATGCCTTCCGGGAAGACTCCGCCCGACCAGGTGCCGCCATCCGGTGTCGGTCGCCCGCGGTTGGCGGCGATGATCCGCTCGCGCAGCGCTGCATCGCCGAGGCGCACGGCCAGCGAATACGGGGTCGCCCGGCCATCGGCGAGGAAGTGCTCCTCGGGGCCGATCGCAGCGACGCGAGCGTCGACCGGGAGTGGCGCGACAGCCTGCCCGTGCCGGTCGACGAAGACGATCGGCACATCCTCCACTGCCGTTGCTACCGAGGCCGTTGGGCCGTCGATGCGTGCGGACATCTCGATCGGTGCGCCGGCGGCGTAGGCGGCACCTCCGAGCTGATGGCCGGCCGATGTGCCGAGCACCGTCGCCGACACCAACGCCAGACGGACGAGCTTGCGCACCAGGCCACTGGGAGTCGCCTCCAGCGGAGGGAGCGGCTCGACCTCACGGTCCGGCCGCCGGCGCTCGAGACGCCAATGCGCCACCACCACGGCCTCGGCGATCGCCGTCGTGGCGAACCATCCCCACAGCACGACGAACACCGCAGCACCGAGGTGCACGATGGTCTGCTCGTCGAGCCGCGAGAGCGCGTCGATCGACAACGTCTCGCGGCCGGGCATGCCGATGAGGCGCACGACGAGCAGCGGGACAGCCACCAGCAGCACGACGAGCGCGATGAGCGCCGCGAGGCGCCGAAGCAGCGCAGCGGGTGCGACGGGCGGCGATGAGGTGGTGGCTCGGGACATGGACGGTTCCTCGGTGGTGGGTGGTCGGATCAGGGTGTGTAGAGGGCGACGGCCGAGCCGGTGGCTCGCACCGTCAGCACGTCGGCGCCGGTGAGGACGAGCATCACGGTGCGCCGGCGGGCGGTGACGGTGACGACGAGCTCGGGTCGCCCCGCGGCGTCGGTGGTGAAGCTCGCGACGGCATCTCCCGGGGCGACCCCGGCGCGGCGGGTGTGATCGAGTGCTGCAGCCGTGGCGGCCCCACGGTCGAGGCCTGCGCCGGGCAGGTAGGTGGCGAGCCCGGCGCGGGCAGCGGCCTCGGCGGTGTTCGCCGCCTGACGACGGGCAGCCATCGCCCGGCCGCCGTCGACCACGAGGGCCGAGCCGGCAAGGGTGACGACGACGAGCAGCAGCGCCGCCGCACCGAATGCGCCACGGTCGCGCTCGGTCGTGCCCGCGTCGGTCGTGCCCGCCACGGTCGTGCCCGCGTCGGTCGTGCCGTGTCCGTCCCGGCTCATCGGCGGAACCTGTCGATCGGTTGCGTGTCGGCAACGGCGAAGGTCTGTGAGCCAGGCGCCCAGACCCCGGCCAGCGACGCCTGGGTGACGGTGCAGCGCACCCGCACCGTCACCGACCCACCGTGCCAGGTGCCGGTCGGCGAGGCCGACCAGACGACCTCGGTCCGCGCCCCGCCCGCGCAGCGTCGAGCGAGCGGTGAGTCGGCGACGGTGGACCGAGCCGCAGCTGCGCCGGTGCTGCTCGACGGCGCGAGCGACGCCGCACGTGCTGCGGCCTGGGCGACGGCGCTCACCTCGACACCGGCCGCGTGCAGGCGCCCGAGGTAGCCGAGCAGGGCGATGGCCACCACGGCGAGGACGAGCAGGTACATGGTCTCGATCGGGGTCACCATCCCCCGGTCGTGGCCGGCCTGGTCGGTGGGCGCGGCGTCGGGCACGTCATCGCTCCTTCGGCGTCGACGAGGTGACGACCGCGCGGTGGCCGAGCAAGCCGCCGACCAGGCCCGGGCCGCGGCCGGCGACGGTGACGGTGACCACGGCACCGTCGCGACAGTCGACGCGCAGGCCCTCGGCCCACGAACCACCGTGGCGAGCCACGGCCGTGCTGGCCACAGCGATCCCGGCCGCGCACGACCCGTCGTAGGCGGCCGCGACCCGCACCCCGTCGGCCGCCGCGTCGGCGAGCACGTTGCGGGTGTGCCAGTGCGCGGCCGTCTCGACGACGAGCAGCAGCAGCGACGCCGTGATCACGGCGCCGATGAGCAGCTCGACCGAGACGTCGATCGCCCCACGGTCGCGGCGGCCGCGAGGCCCGGACAGCTCGAGGCTGGTCACGGCATCGGTGCCACGGGGTCGGGCACGTTGGCCCGAGCACCCTCGAAGACGTCGACGAAGAACGCCGTGGCGGCGACGGCCACACCGATGCCCACGGCGAGCCAGAGCATCTTGGTGACGGCCTCGTCGACGCCGGTCTCGTCGGAGCGGTCGTCCCACGAACGGCGCAGGCCTGCGCCGATCTGCTCGACGGTCCGGTCGAGGGCGCCGCGGATGCGGACGCCGACAGGGATGAGGTGCTGGTCCATGGTGTCTCACTTTCTGTGTTGTCGGCCGGAGCCGGATTGCTGGTTGGAGATCGCGAGGCGGGCGGCGCCCGCGGCGGTGGGTGCGGGTGCGGTCGTCAGCCCCCGAAGGCCTCCCCGATGCGGACGGCCAGGGGGTAGGCGAGGAAGACCAGGGTGGTGACGACGAAGCAGAGGGTGGGCCCGGCCAGCGCGGCGTTGGCCCGGTCGGCATCGCGTTCGAGCCGGTCGAGGGCCCGCTCGCGCAGCGCGGTTGCCATCGCCGTCACCGTGGCGGTGATCGACACCCCTTCGAGGCCTTGACGCTCGACCGCCGTGGCGAGATCGCGCAGCTCGCGCAGGTCGAGATCGTGGCCCAACCGATCGAGGGCCTCCCACACCGTGAGGCCGCGCAGCGGTGCTGCCGCGATCTCGTGGCGGAACAGCTCGAAGTCCGGGCCGCGGTCGATCGACAGGGCGAACCGGACCGCTTCGTCGACGCTCTGGTCGGTGGTGAGCCCCACGGCGACGAGCTGGACCAGATCGGCCGCAGCACTGCCCAGGTCGCGGCGGCGCCGGGCGATCCGGTCGACCACGTCGCGCCACAACGTCCATCCGGCGCCGGCACCGACGATCCCGGCGAGTACGAGCCACAAGGGGCTGGCCGGCAGCCGACCGCCGGCCACCAGCACCCCGGCGCCGAGCGCCGTGGCGAGCGTGCCGATGGTCGACCCGACGAGCACTCTCGACGCCACTGCGTGGGCGTCGAGGTCGATGAGGCGCAGGCCCTCACCGCTGTGCCGTTCGATCCTGTCGGCGAGGGTGGCGAGCGGGCCGACATGTGGTGCGACCTCGAGGTCGACGCCGGTCGTGGTGCGGTGCAGGCGTCGTGCCTGCACCGCCGACGCAACTGCTGCACCGGCGAGCACGGCGGCGGCAGCAGCGAGCTGTAGGCGGTTCACGCGCCACCGCCGGAGGTGATGGCCGCGCGGGCCCGGTCGGGCATCTGGTATCGGCACAGGCGGCGGAGCCAGGCCACGCATCCGGCCCACATCGCGAGCGGGACGATCAGCACCACCTGCCCCGCCGGTGTGCCGTACGGGTCGAGCAGCGACCCTGCTGCCAGGCGGAGGTAGGCGACGAGCACGACGGCGATGACGACGAGTCGCTGCATCGAGCCCTGGTACACCGCGCGGGTGCGGTCGATGCGCTCGCGGGCTCTCACCTCGTCGCGTGCTGCCGCGGCGAGTGTGTCGACGGTGCCCCACAGCCGGCCGGACGCAGCCGCACCGGTGACCACTAGGCGGAGGGCGGCGACCGCGGCGTCGCTCGTCGGGTGGGCGAGCCGATCGGCGAGGTCGTCGAGCGCGTCCTCGGTGCGGAAGCCCTGCCGACGACGCAGCTGGAACACGGCCATCGCCTCGCGCAGCTCGTCGGGTGGGCGTGCGGCGACCTGTTCGAGCGCCTCCTCGACCCCTACCGACGAGCCCCGCAACGTGTCGCGGAGGTCCTCCAGCCAGGCGGCGATGGCCTCGAGGCGTTGCCGTTCGCGGTCGGCCCGGTCGTCGCGCATCACCCGGCCCCACAGGGCGGCGAGCACCCCGAGGGCGAACGCGAGCAGCACCCAGCGGCTGGCGAGCAGGGTGACGAACCCGACGGCGATCCCGACGGCGACGCGGTCGCGGCCGAGACCGGCCAGCGTGCCGGGGGTCGACGCCGAGTCGTCGCGCAGGCGCGGCGCCGGTGGTGTCACGGCTCGGCGGACGCACACCACGGCCGCGCCGACGAGCGCGGCAACGAGCACCACGGTGGCGGCGCTGGCCGGGGTCATCGCCGACCGGCTCCGAGTGGTGCGGCGCCGCTCCGCAGCGGCTGGTGATGCCACGGCGACGGGTCGAAGCGCGGATCCGCGGCACACAGGCGCTCGAGCATGGCTCGTTGTGGCTCGGCCACCGGTCGGGCGCGTCGGTCGCGGGCATCGGCCGACGGGCCCATGATGCGGTGGACGACGAAGCGGGCGCCGTCGGACTCCACCGACGGCGCGACGATCTCGGTGACGATCCGGCCGGTCTGGTGGTCGCCGTGAGTGTGCACCACCAGGTCGACGCTTCGGTACACCTGCCAGCGGGCCATCTGCAGATCGGTGCCGTTGTGGAAGGCGATCAGCTCGGCGAGGCGCTCGAGGCCGTCCTTGGCCGATCCGCCGTGCACGGTGGCCATAGCCCCCTGGCCGATCGACATGGCCTGCACGAGCGCTGCACCTTCGTCGGCACGGACCTCGCCGACGACGATCCAGTCGGCGCGGGTGCGCACGGCGGGCACCATCATGTCGGCGCACGAGATCCCGCGGCCGTCGATGGTCGAGGGCATCCGAGCCTGGTAGGCGTGGACGAAGCGGTGGGTGCCCATCCGCGCGACGTTCAGCTCGAAGTCGGTCTCGATCGTGACGATCACGTCGTCGCGCCCGATCTCGGCGACGAGGGCACGTAGCGCGGTCGTCTTCCCCGAGCCCATCCGCCCGGCCACCAGCACCGACATCTTGGCGGCGACCGCGGCGCGCAGCAGATCCACCGCAGGCGTGTCGAGCATGCCCCGGTAGGCGAGGTCGTCGAGCGAGGCGCCGAACACCGCGGCACGACGCACCGTCACCAGTGGCCGGGCGACGACGTCGAACCCCTCACCGTGGAAGCGCACGCCAGGTGACAGCTCGAGGTCGACGAAGGGGTGCTCGCGGTTGAACGGTCGCCGCCGTGCAGCTGCGGTGTCGTAGATGATCCGCTCGAGGTCGCGGTCGCGACGCACGAGCGGGGGACGCAGCTCGACCGAGCCGTCGGCCCGCTCGACCCGCACGGGGTCGGCGCCGAACACCAGCACGTCGGTGACCTGCGGGTCGCGTAGCACCGACAGCAGCTTGGGCAGGCCGAACATCTCCGACAGCACGAGGTCGACCAACGCCCGGCGCTCGGTGTCGCCGAGCGGTGCCAGACGCCCCGCACGTCGCTGCACGTCGAGCTCGGGCAGCACCACCCGGTCGAGCAGGTCGCGCGTGATCTCCTCCCTCAGGTCGCGTTCGGTCGACGACTCGTCGCGCGTGGGCACCGGGAAGCGGTCGCCGAAGCTCCGGCGCACGTCGGTGACGAGGCTGTCGAGCTCGTCGTCGGTCATCCGACGTCCTCCGTGCCGGGGCTCGCCGGGAGGCCGACGAGCACGAGGCCGTCGAGTGCCGCCAGGCGGGCGAGGACGATGGCCCGATCGGCCGGAGCCGCGAGGGTGACGTGCAGGTTGCCGGTGTCGTCGAGGTCGGCCTCGAGGAGGCGTACGGCAACGGGCGCATCGGCACCGTCGCCGGTCGACACCGCGAGCGCCTGTCCGCCGGGCGCCAGGCCCGCCGGGAAGCGCCCGGGCTCGAGCACGGCGCCGACGGTCTGCTCGTCGGCCCTCAGCTGTGTGCCGTCGGTCCACATCCCGACGCTGACGAGCGTCCCCGGCTCGAGGTCGATGGCGGCGGTCCGCCCGACCAGTCGGTCGAGCGATCCCGCAGGCACCAGGCCGTGCACCGTCCCGTCGACGGCGACGCCGACCGCGGTGAGGTCGTCGGCCGTCAGCGCAGCGCCTGCGGCGACCGGCCGGGCGACGGACACCACCTCGACTCGCGCCGCAGCGCGGCCGAGACCCCACGCCACCAGCGTGCCGGCCAGCACGGTGAGCGCTGCTGCGAAGACCAGCCACTGGGTGCGGGCCCGGGCCCGGCTGCGCGCTGCGTCGGCCTCGTCGTCGATGATCTCTCCCGTCGAGCCTGCCTGGTCGGGCCCGCGGCGCAGCATGGTTGCGGTCACCGGCCACCGCCTGCGTGCAGGGCGAGCACCGTGGCGATCACCCAGGCGGCCCACCACCACGGCCCGAGCGCGAGCCGCGGCCGCCGGAGGACCGATCCGGCGGTGCCGGCCGCCAGTGCGCCGAGCGCAGTGGTGGCCAGGGCGACCAGCGGGTGGACCAGGCCGCCGGCAGCGCCGAGGACCGCTGCGAGCTTCACGTCGCCCATGCCGAGGCCGCGACGGAGGCGGACCACCAGCAGCGGCAGCCCGCCGAGCAGCAGCCCGGCTGCTGCGGCACCGAGGCCGCCCGGATGCCCGCCGATCGTCGTCGCGAGGGCGGCGATGCCGACGCCGACCAGTGAACCGGTGAGCAACTGGTTGGGGAGCCGGTGCTCGTGCAGGTCGACGAGTGCTGCAGCACCGCAGAGCGTGAGCACGGTGCCGAGCGCCGCCGCGGTGACGGGCGCGGTGCGTGCTGCGGCAACGCTCAGGGCGGTTGCCGCCGCGGCGAACGTCGCGAGCGCGGGCAGCGCTCGGCCATGCGGTGTCGAGCCGGCTCGCCAGGCCGCGATCACGCGGTCGCCGACGAATGGCCTGCTCAGGGCCGTGGTGGTGGTTGCCATCGATTCCTCCGCCGAGCGGTGGCACCCCCCGTGCCACCGCTGTGTGCGCACTGTCGCGCTGCTCACCGCGGATGGTGGAGAACTTGTCGATGTCTTGATCATGGGCACATCGCACGGAAGGGTCGATCGGGGGCGGTGCCGGAAATCGGGGCACGACACGGCGCGGCCGGTGCGGCGTAGGCTGACCCCATGTCACCCGACGCCGCGGCCCTGCCGCTCGACGCCGCAGCAATGCCGCTCGACGCGCGCATCTACGTGGCCGGGCACACGGGGCTGGTCGGTTCGGCGGTCATCCGCCGGCTCGAGGCCGCAGGCCACCACAACCTGCTGACGGCCACCCGCCAGCAGCTCGACCTGCGCGACCAGAGCGAGGTGTCGCATTGGTTCAAGGCCAACCGCCCCGAGTACGTGTTCCTCGTGGCCGGCACCGTCGGCGGCATCCTGGCCAACAGCACCCGGCCGGCCGAGTTCATCTACGACAACATGATGATCCACGGCACCGTGGTGCACGCCTCGTACGAGTACGGCGTGCGCAAGCTGCTCTACCTCGGCTCGTCGTGCATCTACCCGCGCGACGCGGCCCAGCCGATCACCGAGGAGCAGTTGCTCACCGGCACGCTCGAGCCCACCAACGAGTGGTACGCCATCGCCAAGATCGCCGGCATCAAGCTGTGCCAGGCCTATCGCCAGCAGTACGGGTGCGACTTCATCTCGGCGATGCCCACCAACCTCTACGGCCCGAACGACAACTTCGACCTCACCAGCTCGCACGTGCTGCCCGCGCTGATCCGCAAGTTCCACGACGCCCGCGAGCGCGGCGACACCGACGTCGAGATCTGGGGCACCGGCTCGCCGCAGCGCGAGTTCCTGCACGTCGACGACCTCGCCGACGCCTGCCTGCACCTGATGCAGCACTACAGCGACGCGTCGCACATCAACGTGGGCACCGGCATCGACCTGTCGATCCGCGAGCTCGCCGAGAAGATCAGGGCCCTCGTGCACCCCGAGGCGCGGCTGGTGTTCGACACCAGCAAGCCCGACGGCATGCCCCGCAAGGTGCTCGACGTGTCGCGCCTGGCTGCCACCGGATGGCGCCCGAGCATCGACCTCGACACCGGCATCGCCGGCACCTACCGCTGGTTCTGCGAGCAGCACGACCGCCGCGCCGCTCTGCGCGGCGTCGAGCCGGTCACCACCGGCAGCTGACGTCCGCGCCCCGCGGGGTCGTGACGCGCCGTTGCCAACCGCCGAATCTCGGCGTCGGCCATCCGAAGGTCACGAAGCGTCGGACCGACACGCACCTCGGGCCCCGCGGGCGCGTCGGGTTGCATGGCGGGACACGGCGCCGCTACCCGGTGCCGCGATCGGGAGGACGACCATGCTGCAGACCATCACCCCAGATGGTGTCGACGAAGGTCGGCATCGATGGACCTACGACCTGAACGGCGCCGCGCACGACGTGACCGTCTCGGTCATCGTGCCGGCCCGCAACGAGGCCCCCAACCTGCCCCGGCTGCTCGCCGAGCTGCCGCCCGTGCACGAGGTGATCGTGGTCGACGGGCACAGCATCGACGGCACACCCGACGTGGCCCGCCAACTGCGCAGCGACGTGCGGGTGATCGAGCAACCCGGTGCAGGCAAGGGCGACGCGATGCGCGCCGGCCTGGCTGCCGCGACCGGCGACATCAGCGTGTTCATCGACGCCGACGGGTCGAACGTTGCCAGCGAGGTCGAGCGGTTCGTCCTCGCCCTCGTCGACGGCGCCGACCTCGCCAAGGGCTCGCGGTTCCTCGAGCGCGGCGGGAGCACCGACCTCACTCGCATCCGCAAGCTCGGCAACTGGGGGATCCGCACGATGGTGAACCACCGCTACGGCACCCGCTACACCGACATCGCCTACGGCTTCAACGCCCTATGGACCAAGCATCGCGACTTGCTCGGCCTCGACTGCTCCGGATTCGAGGTCGAGACGCTGCTGCACATCCGCGCCGCCCGCGCCGGCCTGGTGGTGGCAGAGGTGCCGAGCTTCGAAGGGCGCCGGCACATCGGCACCACCAACCTGCACGCCCTCCGCGACGGGGTGCGGATCGCCGCAGTGCTGCTGCGCGAACGCTGCGACGAGTACGTGAACACCCGGGCGCCCCAGGTCGCCGCACGCGCCGCATGAACGCTGTGGCCACACCCCTGCTCGACCGGATCGCGACGCGCCCGGTTCCGGTGCTCGCCCCGCCCATCACCACGGTGTCGGTGGTGATCTGCACCTACACGACCGAACGACTGGGCGACCTGGTGGCCTGCCTCGACTCGTTGCGCGTGCAGCGTCAGCCGGCCGACCAGGTGATCGTGGTGGTCGACCACCACGACGAGCTGCTCGCCCATCTTCGTCACCACACGGCCTCGAGGTTCGGGGTGGTGGTGACGCCGAACCACCATCAGCCCGGCCTCTCCGGCGCCCGCAACACCGGCCTCGAGCTGGCCACGGGTGAGGTGGTCGTGTTCCTCGACGACGACGCCACCGCCCGGCCGGAGTGGCTCGACGAGCTGCTGCGGCCGTTTGCGGCGCTGCGGGTGGTGGGGGCGGGTGGGCGCATCGAGCCGGCCTGGCCCGTGTGCCGGCCGTGGTGGTTCGCCGAGCATCTCGACTGGACCGTCGGGTGCACCAACCCGGGCATGCCCACCTACGTCGCCCCGGTGCGCAATGTGTTCGGCGCGTCGGCTGCCTTCCGGCGCCAGGCGCTGCAGGCCGTGGGCGGCTTTGCGGCCGACCTCGGCCGGAGCGGGGCCGACGGCGCGGGCTGTGAGGAGACCGATGTGTGCATCCGGCTGCGGAGCACGTTGCAGGGCGCGGAGATCGTCTACACCCCATCGGCTGTCGTCGATCATCGGGTGACACCGAGTCGGTGCAGGGTCGGCTACGTGTGGCGGCGCTGCCGCGCCGAAGGCCGCTCGAAAGCGCGCCTCGCCGCGCGAGTGGGTGCGGAGGCCACGTCCGACGAGCGACGCTATGCGCGCCAGATCGTTCGTGCCGTCGGCGCCGATCTGCGCAGCGGGCTCCGTCGGCCCGCGAACCTCGGGCGGGCAGCGGTGCTCGCCACGGCGTCGGCGTGGACCCTCGGCGGGTATGTCGCCGAACGGGCCCGGTTGAGCGCTTCATTCCCCTGGTCATGAGTGCCCCAGCCGTCGTCGGGCGAGCAGCTCTGCCCGACCCACTGGCCGTGGTGGCCGCCAGCCTGGCGGCGATGCTCACCCTCGGCTGGCGCGGTCCGCTGGTGGGGGTGCTGTTCCTCGTGGTGGTGACGACGCTGCCGGGCGTGCTGCTGGTCGGGCGGGTAGCGCCGCGCGACCGGGCCGAGGCCGCCGTGGTGGTGGTCGCCCTCAGCCTGGTGACCTGGATGCTGGTGGCGCACGTGCTGCTGAGCGTGCAGTGGTGGCAGCCGCGCTTGGTGGCTGCAGCTGTCGCTGCAGCACTGGCCGTATGGCGCACGGTGGCCCCAGCCCGTGATCGGCCGCCGGGTGGTGGTGAGCCGCCACTGCTCGAGTCGGTGCGCTCGACCGGCTGGCGGCATCTGCTCGCGCTCGGGCTCATCGTGACGGTGTGGGCCTCCACCCTGCCCCGTATCGATCTGGGAAGCCTGGGTGACTGGGGCCTCGCCACCGAGTTGCCGCTGCTGTGGTTCGCTGCGCTCGCGGCGGCGGTATGGATCGCCGCGCGCGCCGTGTCGCGGCCCGTGCCGTCGGCCGGGCAGGTGGCCAGCGCGGTCGCGGTCGTCCTGGTGATCGTCTACGCGACGGTGCCGTTGGTGTCGGCCACCCTGCGCTACCCCTGGACCTACAAGCACCTCGGCGTGGTGCGGTTGCTCGACTCGACCGGGCAGCTGCACCCCGAGGTCGACATCTACAACAACTTCTCGGGGATGTTCGGCCTGGCTGCACTGGTCCGCGGTGCGACCGGTGTCGACCCGGAGGCGTATGCGGCCTGGAGCCAGTTGCTGGGCCAGGGTCTGATCGTGCTCGCCGTCTGGGTGGTGGTGCATCGTCTCACCGACGACGTGCGTGTGGCCCATGTGTCGGCGCTCGTGCTCGTCCTGGTCGATTGGGTCGGACAGAACTACTTCTCGGCCCAGGTGCTCGGCACCTTCCTGGCTGCGGTGCTGATGGCGATGGTGGTGAGCTGGTTCGTGGTGCCGGGTAGTCGCAGGGTGCCGCGTCTCGAGGGGTTGCTGGCCCGGGTCGGCCCTCCTGCGTCGAGCGCCTCGCTCGACAGGGCCGTTCCCCGACCGCCAACAGCCCGGGTGATTGCGGCCCGCCGGATGGCAGCGGCCTCCGTCGGCCTGGGTCTGGCCTTCACCCATGCGCTGACCGCCATGATCGTGCTCCTGGTCGTCGTCGTGGCTGTGGCGATCGGCTGGGTCCGCGACCTCCGCCTGATCGGCGCGCTCGTGGTGGTCTTCGCTGCCGGAATGGCGCGGGCCTGGCCGTACTTCGCGGCGCGTGGAGGCGACCTCGGCTTCGGTGGTTCACTGACCGACAACGTCTCGGGCAATGTGCAGGCGCTCGATCCGCCGAGGGTGGTCGAGTTGGTCGGTCTGGTCAGCAAAGGCTTCGCCGTGACGGTGTGGGGCCTCGCCGTCGCGGGTGCCGTCATCGGTACGCGCACGGGGCGACGTCTCGGGTTGGCGGCGGTGCTCGCTGCCACCCCGTTCGCACTGCCCCTCGTGCAGTCGTACGGCGGCGAGGTGGTCTACCGCGTCTACCTCTACGCCCTCCCCGGGGTCGCCGCTCTCGCCGCGGTTGCCCTTGTCGACCTCGGCGACCGACTCGGGCGCGTCGTCATCGCCGGAGCCACCGTCGTGCTCGCCGCCGGGTTCGTGGTCGTCCACTACGGCCGAGAGCTGCAGAACTACGTCGACCCGTCGGAGGTGGCGATCCAAGAGCTCCTCGCGTCGTTGCCCGATCGCGAGCTGATCGCCGCGAATTTCTCGGACTGGTCGCCTGCCGACTTGTCGGCGCGCTACCCGATGATCCAGGTCAGCGAGACCTGGACGCCGAACATCAGCGACGAGCTCGACCCCGGTTCGGGCGTGCCGCTCGAGGTGCAGCTCGTCGAGGTCGCCGACGACCTCGTCGGGCTGACCGACGGCAGCGTCTACGTGACGCTCGGGCCGGGGATGATCGAGGTCCTCCACCAGACCGGCCGCCTCCCGATCGAGAGCGTCACCGAGGCGCTCGATCTGCTCACCAGTTCTCAGCGGTACGTCGTCGTCGCCCGCATCGACGACAGCGCGCTGCTGCGCGTCACGAGATGAGGTCATCCATGGGATCGTCGATTGTCACCACCAGTTCCGCCGAGCGCCGGTTGCGCTCGTTGCACCCCGACGCTGGGCCCGTCGCTGTCGGCAGCGTCGACGTCGACCTCGGTCGGGTCGTGTGGCGCACACCCGCCGACGAGCGGGCCGGGCTCGGACGGGCCTTCGTGTTGCTGCGCGACCAGGGCTGGCCGGTGGGCACCGACGTGCTCCCGCTCGTCGCCGGCGAGCTCGCCGTGACGGTGGGCCCCGAGCTGATGGCCGAACGACCGCCGGGCCGCGCCAGGTCGACCACCGAGCGGGTGCCCCTCACGGTCGTGATCTGCACGCGCCAGCGACCCGCCAGCCTGCAACGCGCCCTCCAACGGATCGTCACCCTCCAGCCCGCGGCAGCCGAGGTGATCGTCGTCGACAACGCACCCGAGGACGACGCGACGGCTGCGGTGGTCGACAGCTTCGGAGGTGCGGTGCGTCGGGTGGTCGAGCACGTGCCCGGGCTCTCCCGAGCTCGCAACTGTGGCCTCGCTGCCGTGAGCACGACCTACGTCGCGTTCACCGACGACGACATCGAGCCCGATCCGGCGTGGGTCGACGTGCTGTCTGCCACCTTCGCTGCCGTGCCCGGGTCGGTGTGCGTGAGTGGGGCGGTGCTGCCGTCGTCGCTCACGACCCGGGCCGAGCTGCTCTTCGCGGCGATCGGCGGGTACGGCACCGATGTCGCCGAATGCGAGTACCACCTGTCGGTCGATCCGCCTCCCTCGGCGCTGTTCCCGTTCCATCCGAAGCTGCTCGGCACGGGTGCGAACATGGCGTTCCGCACCGAGACGCTGCGCGGCCTCGGTGGCTTCGACCCGGCGCTCGGGGCGGGCACCCCTGCACGCGGCGGTGAGGACATCGACATCGCCGTGCGGCTGCTGCACGCCGGTCATCTGCTCGTACGTCAGCCGGCCGCGGTGTTGTGGCACCCGTCGCCGAGCACCGACGACTCCCTGCGTCGGCAGATGCACGACTACGGCTGTGGCCTCGCGGCAGCGTTCACCAAGTTCGCGACCCACCGGGGCACGAACACGGCGATGGCCCGGCGGATGGTGGCCGGGATGGGCTACCTGCTGTCGCCGTCGTCGCCCCGCCGTCGCGACCGGGCCAACGGGTTCCCCGGCGAGCTGACTCGGGCGGAGTGGGCCGGGCTGATCGAGGGCCCGGCGGCGTATGCGGCGTCGGTCCGCAAGCGCCGGCAACTCGAGCGCGCCGGGCACTGACGGGAACCGTCGTGGCTGCTCATGGGCTCGTCACCCTGGCCGTGCCGTTGCTACAGGTGCGCGCCTGGCACCGTCACTCGTGCCGCGAGCGCGCCGGGGCGGAGGCGATGGCCGAGCTGAACCGGAGCTCGTGGTGTCCGGCGGTGACCTCGTGGGTCGTCGTACCGACGGTGGGCGACACCGTGGTGCTGCGCGCCACGACTGCCACCGAGGGCGACGTGATGGTGAAGGTGGCGCTGTCGGACGCGGCGGGCCACGGGCTCGACCGGCACGCGGCAGCGCTGGCCCATCTCGGCGGTGTCGACGGAGTGCGCAGCTGTGTGCCCGAGCTCGTCGCGCGCGGCAGCCTCGGCCGTCACCGCTGTGTCGTCGAACGGGCTGCGTCGGGCTCTTCTCTCACCGTCGGGTCCGACAAGGGATCGACCTCGACGGCGCTGCAGCTGATGGCAGGTGTCCATCTCGCCACGGCGCACGAGCCACCGCAGGGCATCGGCCCACTGCACGAGGTGGTGGGCGCCGACCTGGCGCGGGTTGCGCAGGTGTGTCGCACCGACACGCGGCGGCGCACGGTGGCCGGTCTGGCTGAGGCGCTGGCCGTGGGGCTCGGCGCACAACGGCTGGTGACCTCGGTGGTCCACGGTGACTTCTGGCCGGGGAACGTGCTCGCTGTCGGCGAGCCGGGCCGCCGACAGGCGACGTCCATCGTCGACTGGGAGCGCGCCTCGCCGAGCGGGCTGCCCGAGCTCGATCTGGTGCACTACTCGCTCGACGTGCATCCGGGCGGGTTCGCCGACGGTGTGGGCGCGTCGCTCACCTCGCCGGACGGCACCGTGGGTGAGTGGTTGGCCGCCGCGGGCGTGCAGCTGCCGAACCCGCGGCTCGGCCGCAAGCTCTGCACCGTGTTGGCCTGGCTCGGCCACGTCGGCGCCGGCCTCGAGACGACCCGCCGGTTCGGAGCGGGACCGCTGTGGATCCGCAACGAGGTGAATTCGGTGCTCGACGTGTTGGGCGCCGACGCAGGGCTACTCGACGATCTGGCGGACGGCCGTGGGTGAGCAGTCGCAGCGCGCCATGCCGTCCGATGCGGTCGGTGCAGGGGTGGCGCGCACCGCTGCGGCGTTGGTGCTCGGCAGCTTTGCGACGTCGGCGGTGGGTGTGGGGTACTGGCTCGTCGCGGCGCGGCACCTCGACCGGGCCGAGCTCGGTCGCGACGCCGCCACCTTGTCGCTCGTGATGCTCGCCGCGGCGCTCGGCGGGCTCGACTGGCCCAATGCCCTGCCTCGCTACCTGCCATGTGCCGGCTCGCGCGCGCGCCGCTTTGTCGGCGCGGTGCAGGCGAGCGCCGTCGGCCTCGCCGTCGTCGTCGGGCTGGTGCTGGTCGTGGTCGCCTCCCGCTCGGCCCCGGACCTCGCCTATCTGGTGCGCTCGCCGTGGCAGCTGGCCGTGTTCGCGGCAGCCGTCGTGGTGTGGAGCGCGTTCTCGCTGCAGGACGCAGTGCTCATCGGCCTCGGCAGGGAACGGTGGCTGCTCGTCGGCAACCTCGCGTTCGCCCTGGGCAAGCTCGGGGTGCTCGTCGTCGTCGCCGGATCGATGACGACGGGCGCGGTGGTGGTGAGCTGGATCGTCCCGGCGCTCGTGATGGTGGTGGTGGTGCAGGTGATGGTGGTGCGACCGTCGCTCGCCGTGACGGCCGGCGCGGAGGGCTCGCTTCCCCCGGTGCGCCGGCTGACCGGTCTGGTGCTCACCGGTGCGGCCGCCAACGTGGTGGGCACCGTGGTCGTCGGGCTGATGCCGCTGGTGGTGACCGCGCACCTCGGCTCGGCGGCCACGGCCGGCTACCAGCTCGCCTGGTCGGCGGCCTACGTGCTCTTCCTGGCGCCGCGCTATGTCGCCCAGGCGGTGCTGGCGCGGGCCGGCACCGACATGGGCCGCCTCGACTCGGTGATCGCCGCAGCGGCGGCCGGCGCGCTGGCGCTCGTCGGGCTCGCCGCGACCGTCGCGGTCGTGGCAGCAGGGCCGGTGCTCGGCCTCGTCGGCAGCAGCTACCGCGACGACACCACAGGGCTGCTGCGCCTGATGGCGCTGGCAGCCGTGCCGCACTGCGTGCTCGTCCTGGCCGGTGCGTGGGCCCGCGGCCACCAACGGCCGACGGTGGCGGTGGTGGTGACCTCGACGGAGTACCTGACCGTGATGGCGCTCGTCCTCGTGCTCGCGCCACGTCACGGCCTGGTCGGTGTGGGTTGGGCGTGGCTGGTGGGTGAGTCGCTCGTCGCGGCGCTGGTGCTCGTCGCCCGTCGGCAGCTGGCCCGTGGTGGGCGGGTCGGGCTCGTCGCCGCCGAGCAGCCTGCCGGGGAGTCGATCGTCGGCGTGCCGAACTAGCCTGAGGGCCGTGCATCAGACCGCGCAACCTCCCACCGTCCCACCGCAGGCCAACGACGCCTGCTGGTGCGGCAGCGGGCGCAAGTACAAGCGCTGCCACCGCGCCCTCGAGGGCCGGGTGCTGCCCGGGGTCGTCTCGCCGATGCGCAGTGTGCCCCCGCACATCGAGCGGCCGCCGTACGCCGACACCGGCGAGGTCCAGCGCTGGAGCGAGCCGCGGGTGAAGTCGCCCGAGATCGTCGAGCGGATGCGCCATGCGGGCGCCATGGCGGCCGAGGTGTTGCGTCTGGCCGGCGAGATGGTCCGCCCCGGGGTGACCACCGACGAGATCGACGTCTACGTCCACGACCTGTGCGTCGAACGGGGCGCCTATCCCAGCCCGCTCAACTACCACGGGTACCCGAAGAGCGTGTGCACCAGTGCGAACGAGGTGATCTGCCACGGCATCCCCGACTCGCGGGTGCTGCAGGACGGCGACATCGTCAACCTCGATGTCACCTGCTTCGTCGGCGGGGTGCACGGCGACACCAACGCCACCTTCTTCGTCGGCGAGGTCGACGACGAGAGCCGTCGCCTCGTCGCCTGCGCGGAGGAGGCGATGTGGCGCGGCATCGAGGCCGTGGCTCCGGGCCGCCCGCTGTACGAGATCGGCAAGGCGATCGACGCCGTGGCCAAACGGCAGCGTTTCGGTGTGGTTCGGGCCTTCATCGGCCATGGCATCGGCCAGCAGTTCCACACCGACATCCAGGTGCTGCACTACTACGACCCGCGGGCCAGCATGATCATGCGGCCGGGGATGACCTTCACGATCGAGCCGATGATCAACGCCGGTGTGTGGCAGCACCGCATGGCCTTCGACGACGGCTGGACTGCGGTCACCGCCGATGGCCGCCGCTCGGCACAGTTCGAGCACACCTGCCTCGTCACCGACGACGGCGTCGAGGTGCTCACCGCGCCGGGCGCAGTGTCGTCGAGCCCGCCCTGGGCCCGCTGACCCGATCGTTCAGCTGCCGAGCGAGCGCAGCAGCCGGTCGAGTGTCTGGCGCAGCATGGTGCTCGACGTGTGCGGGGTGTACGGCAGGTAGACCACCCGCGCCCCGATCTCGGCCATCTGCTGCTCGAGCCGTTCGCCGCGGTCGGTGTGCTGCCAGTCGTCGCCCTTGAACAGCACGTCGAAGCGGTGGTCGCGCCACACCTCGCGCTTGTCGGCCGAAGTGTCGACCACGACCTCGTCGACGACGCGGAGCGCACCGACGATCGCCATCCGCTCGTCGAGCGGCACGATCGGGCGGTAGCCCTTCATCGCCTCGACCACCTCGTCGGTGACCACACCGGCGATCAGCCGGTCGCACCGCTCGCGCGAGGCACGCAGGATGTTGAGGTGCCCGACGTGGAACATGTCGAACACGCCTGGGACGTAGCCGACCGTCAAGGTTCCCTCTGGCCGACCCGGCGACATGCGCTCAGGGTACAGGGGCACGCGCGAACTGTGTCGAGACCCTGGCGCGCGAGGTCACATCTTGAGACCGTCAAGAGCCTACGGAACGTGACATTTCCTACCCTGACGACATGTCGAAGTCGACTGATCGCGCGTCGCACCATCGGCCCCTGAGGATCGCCCTCATCGGGACGCGTGGTGTGCCGGCGCGCTATGGCGGCTTCGAGACCGCGGTCGAGGAAGTGGGCCGTCGACTCGCCTCGCGGGGCCACCAGGTGACGGTCTACTGCCGCACCGCACCCGGCCAGGCGCGCCCGGCCGAGCACCTCGGGATGCAGCTCGTGCACCTGCCTGCGCTGCGCCGCAAGACGCTCGAGACGCTGTCGCACACGCTGCTGTCGGCGCTGCACGGCATCGTCCGTCGGCGCCGCTTCGATGCGGCGATCGTGTTCAACGCAGGCAACGCGTTCTTCGTGCCGCTCGTGCGCCGGTTCCGCACTCCGGTCGCCGTCCACGTCGACGGCCTCGAGTGGCGGCGCGCCAAGTGGAGTGGGCTCGGCCGGCGCTACTACCGCGTCGCCGAGGCGGCTGCGGTGCGTTGGGCCGACGCGCTGATCGCCGATGCCCGCGGCATCGCCGAGTACTACGAAGAGGAGTTCCGGGTCGCCACCCGCGAGATCGCCTACGGCGCCGAAGTGCTGCGCAACCTCGGTGCCGACCGCCTTGCCGAGGTGGGCCTCGAGAGCAAGCAGTACCACCTCGTCGTCGCCCGCTTCGAGCCCGAGAACAACGTCGAGCTGATCGTGCGTGCCTTTCACGCGAGCGATGCTGCGCTGCCCCTCGTGGTGGTGGGCTCGGCGCCGTACGCCGACGAGTACACCGCCCGGATCGAGGCGATGGCTGCTGCCGACGACCGGATCCGGTTGCTGGGCGGCGTGTGGGACCAGGACCTGCTCGACCAGCTCTACGGCAACGCCCGGCTGTACCTGCACGGCCATTCGTGCGGGGGCACCAACCCGTCGTTGCTGCGGGCGATGGGGGCCGGTGCCGCCGTCGGCGCCTACGACGTGGTGTTCAACCGCGAGGTGCTCGGCCAGCACGGCATGTTCTTCCACGACGAGGCGAGCGCCATCGAGCTGCTCGCCGCCGCCGAGACCTATCCGGCGCACCACCGGGCCATCGGCACCTGGCTGCAGTACCGGATCGACACGGTCTACCGCTGGGACGACGTCGCCGACGCCTACGAGCAGCTGGCTGTCGACCTCGCCGATCGGCGGGTGCGCCGCGGCTCGGCCAGTGGTCGCCGCTCCGGCGCCGATCGCTGGAACGCGCCCACCCTGGCGCCGCCCACGGCTGTTGCGGCAGATGCCGAGCGCGAGCCGGGCGCGACCCCGGTGATGGCGGATGCGGCCACGGTGGCCGGTGGCTGACGTGGGTGGGCCTGCGATGCAACTGACTCCCCCCGCCGACGTCGTGGTCGAGCCGGCCGCCCTCGGGTTCCGTGAGGGCCTCGACGCGCTACGCCGCGCGCAGAAGACCTCGAAGGGTGCGCCGCTGTACTCGCGGCTGGTGAACCGGCCGTTCGGGCGGGTGCTCGCCGCGCTCGCCAACGTGGTGGGGCTGACCCCGAACCAGGTGACCGCGATCAGCGCCTGCTTCACCTTCACGGGGATCGGGTTGATTGCGGCCGTGCCGGCCACACCGCTGGTGTCGCTCGCCGTGGTGGCCCTGCTGGTGGTCGGGTATGCCTTCGACGCCGCCGACGGCCAGCTCGCCCGGCTGCGGTCGATGTCGAGCCCGGTCGGCGAGTGGCTCGACCACGTCGTCGATGCGGCGAAGATCGCCTCGCTGCACCTGGCCGTGCTCGTGCACTGGTACCGCTTCGACGACACCCGTGGCGCGATGCTGCTGGTGCCGATCGCGTTCCAGGTCGTGGCCTCGACGATGTTCTTCGTGATCATCCTCAACGACCAGATGCGACGCGCTCGGCGCGGCAACTCCCACGCGATCCTGCAGGGTGACGGCACGTCGTCGTGGTGGTACTCGCTGGCCGTGGTGCCGACCGACTACGGGCTGCTGTGCGTCGTGTTCGGCCTGCTGTGGTGGTCGACCGGCTTCGCCATGGTCTACAGCCTGTTGCTGGTCGCCAACGCCGGGTTCCTGGCGCTCGCCCTACCTCGCTGGTTCCGCGAGGTGGCGACCGGCGTTCGCGTCTGAGACGGCGTCAGCCGAGGCCGAGGCCCGAGGCGAGGGCCACGGTGTAGAGCGATGCGATGCGCAGCCGGTAGCGCTGCGGGGTGAAGCGCGCCTCGAACGTCGCCCGGGCGCGCGTGGCGGCCAGGGCCACCTGGTCGCGGTCGAGCGAGCGGAGCAGCACCGCCAGCGCGTCGGCATCGGCTAGCGGGTAGAGCCAGCCGTCGACGCCGCTGGTGACCACCTCGAGTGGGCCTCCCGCGCGGCTGGCGATGACCGGCCGACCGTGGGCAAAGGCCTCGACCATCACCAGCCCGAACGGCTCCGGCTGGTCCGACGGCAGGACGAGCACATCGGCGGCATCGAGGAATGGTCCGATGTCGGCCACTTCACCGACGATCTCGACCGTTCCGGTGCGGTCGGGCGATGGGCCGAGCAGCTCGGCGACGAGGGCTGCGACGTCGACCCGCTCGCCCGAGGGTGGGGGACCGCCGAGCACCGTGAGCCGGCCCGGGCACCCGGCGCGCGCCCATGCCGTCAGCAACGTGCGATGCCCCTTCCACGCGTTCCACCGCGAGGCCACCACATAGTGCAACGCGCCGTCACGGCCTGCAGGGTCGTCGCCGGGCAGCAGCTCGTCGAGGCCGGGCACACAGTTCTCGACGACCTCGGATCGGCGCAACTTCGCCGCGGTGTCGACCGAGCGCGAGATCGTGAGGCGCAAGGTGGTGAACCGGGCCAGCAGTCGCAGCAGGTGGGCCTCCGTGCCGGCCCAGATCTCCTGCACGTGCAGGCTCACCACACGGATGCCGGCGAGGCGAGCGGCCGGTGCAGCGAGCAGGCAGGCACTGGTGGCGCAGTGGACGGCGGTTGCTCGGCTGCGCCGCAGCTCGCGCCGCAGCCGCAGCGCGCCCCGGGCCAGGCCGAGCAGCCCGCGTGGGCGCAGCAGGGCACGGCGCAGGATCGGCAGATCGAGATGGCGCACCGCCACACCTCGCCGGTCGAGCTCGTGGCACAGCGGTGTCGGCCCGTGGGGCAGGTCGCTGGGCAGCCACACCTCGACCTCGGCCCCGACGATGGTGGTCAACGCCTCGACGATCTCGAGCAGCATCCGGTCGGCGCCGTAGAGCTCGTCGGAGGAATGCACGACCACGACGCGGGCACGTTCCCGGCCGGACGCGTCGACCCCTCTGGTGCCCGACGCCGCACGGGTGGTCACGGCCTGAACCGTACCCGGTGCCAGCGACCCGACCGCGCAGGAGCACGACGGGAGGTGCTGGCCATCACAGCCTCGTGGCGGTGAGGTTGTCGATGGTGATCGTGACCGGAGGGTTGGTGGCGGTGGTCGACAGATAGGCGATGATGCCGATGCCGCCTGGCGCCTGGAGCTCGGCTGTGCTGTCGGTGGCGGTGAGGGTCCAGGTGGTGGGCTCGGGGGTGCCGGTGGGCCACACCTTGAGGTTGATCGTGGTGGGGTTGGTGCCGGTGACCTGGAGGCGGACCTCGAAGGTGGTTGGCCCGTTGACGGTGAGGCCCGGGACGATCGTGTCGGCCAGCACCGTCTCGGCACCGACGACGCGGTTGAGGATCGCCTGCACGGTGCCGTTGGGCTGGATGCGCAGCTTGACCCGGTAGTCGTGGGCGCCGACGTGGCGGCCGGCGAGGGAGACGAAGATGCTGCCGCCGGCTGCTGGCTTGTCGACGCCGATGGTGGCGCGCAGGTCGGTGGCAGTGGATCCGGCGGGGGTGCCGTCGGTGTAGGCACTCACGCC
>JBBATY010000043.1:0-18335 GCA_040398525.1 Ilumatobacteraceae bacterium
AGGACGCCCATGCGCGACACGCCGTCGATCCAGAACCAGCCCCGCATCGTGCCCGACTCGCCAGCGTGGCGGCTCGACGAGCACGAGGGCGTGAAGCACCCGCGCTACGGTGCGGCGATGATGGCGAGCTACGACCGAGGCGGCGGCGCGGGCGACGGGACGGTGTTCGTGGCCGGCACCACCGACTGGGTGGTCGGACTCGAACGGCACAACGTGTTCGTCGAGCAGATCACGCGCAACGTCCTCGACCGGCTCGGTGCGCCGGTCGGCCGGTCCGCATGACACCGCGGGCCACGACGCCTGCGAGGCAGGATCCAGCGCCCTCCGAGGCGCCGCCGGCCACGCCGCGCCGCAACGGCAAAGGTGACCGCGGCGAGGCGACCCGCGCCCGGATCCTGACCACTGCGACCCGCCTGCTCATCGAGCTCGGTGCCGAGAGCATGTCGTTCCGCAACGTCGCCCGCGAGCTGGGCATGAGCATCGGCAACCTGCAGTACTACTTCCCGACCCGCGCGTCGCTGCTCGACGCAGTGTGCGAGGAGTGGTCGGCCACCTGGTCGGCCGGGGCCAGGGCGGCGGCCGACGCCGCACCCACGCCACGCGAGGCGCTCATCCGGATGATCGACTACTGGCTCGCCTCCCAGCGGCGCGAAGAAGTGAAGATCTTCTGGCAGCTGTTCACGCTCAGCGCCTACGACGACGAGACGACCCGCGAGGTGCAGCGCCGTCAGGACGACGAGCTGATCGATCACATCGCCCGGCGACTCCGCACCGTGCACCCGGGCTTCGGGCGCAGCGAAGCGCTGCGCCGGGCGGCGCTCATCGCATCGCTGATCGACGGTGCCGGCCTGTTCCTCGGCTACGGCCGCCCGACCCGTCCAGGTCTGCGCGGCCTGCGCAACGATGTGCGCGCCGCAGCGATCGCCCTGATCGACTCGCCGCCCTAGCAGTGAGCCTTGGGGCTGACCGGGTGCCCCGCAGCACAAGGCACGCCCTGTCAGCGCGAGCAGCTCAGCCCAGCAGGTCGACGGCGATGTCGGCCCACAGCTGCTCCATCAGCGCGAGCGAGTGCACATCGCAGCGCTCGTTCGCGGCGTGGAACATGGCCACGTAGTCGTCGTAGGGCAGCTCGCGCGAGAACAGCCCGTACCCGTACGACGTGGCGCCTTCGCGGCGGTAGAACCGCGCATCGGTGCCACCCGGGGTGATCGCCGGCACGCAGCGCGCGTCGGGGTAGACGGTGGCCGATGCCCGCTCGATCGAGCGCCACAGCGGCGAGTCGATCGGCGACGCCGTCGCCATCCACTCCTCGTGCATCGGCTCGATGTCGACACTGCCGATCAGGTCGTCGCCGATCAACTCGTGCAGCAGGCGGCGCACGTCGTCGTCGGTCTGGCCCGGCAGGGTGCGGATGTCGACCTCGATCTCCACCCGTGCCGGGATGGTGTTGGTCTTGCCGTCGGCGCGCAGCACGTTGGGCGACAGCGTGATGTGCGTGCAGGCATGGCAGTCGGCGGCGAAGCCACGGTCCGGGTGCTGCGCCGCCCAATCGGCGATCGCCGCCGGGTCGAGCAGGGTGCGGGTGAGCTCGTCGTCGAACCCCATCGCCGCCACATAGCCGCGCCAGGTGTCGTGGATGTGGGCCAGCGGTCGGTAGGCGGCAAGGCGGCGCACGATCTCGCTCGCCTTCACCAGCGCGTTGTCGCCCATGATCGGTGTCGAGCCGTGCGCCGCGCGCCCGTGCACCACCAGGCGCGTCCAGGCCGCGCCCTTCTCGGCCACCAGCACCGGCAGCTTCATGCCCGACGCCGTGTGCATCGGCGTGCCGCCGCATTCGGTGAGCACGTAGTCGGCCATCACGTCGGCTCGGTGGTGGTCGAGCAGCCAGCCCGCACCTGCGGTGCCGCCGGCCTCCTCGTCGGCGACGGCCACGAACACCACGGTGCCCGGCAGCGCCACCCGGCGTCGGGCCAGCTCGGCGAACGACACCGCCATCGACGCCGTCACGCACAGCATGTCGATCGCCCCGCGGCCCCACACCCAGCCGTCGATCAGCTCGCCGCCGAACGGGTCGTGGCGCCAGTCGTCGGGCGGGGCCGGCACCACGTCGGTGTGGCCGAGCAGCAGCAGCGTCGGGGCAGTCGGGTCGGTGCCCGGCAGGCGGGCCACCAGCGACTGGCGGTTCGGCAGCGGGCCCAGGGTCTGCAGCTCGACACCCGGCAGGTCGACCACCGCCCGCAGCATCTCGGCGGCGCGGGTCTCGTCACCCGAATCGGGCCGACCGTTGTTGACGCACTGCAGGCGGATGAGGTGCTGCAGCAGCTCGGTGGATGCGTTGGGTGCGACGGGGCTCGCGGTGCTCACCCCGCCATCATCCCACCCTCTCGTTGTGGTGAGCGATGAGGCTGCCTGCGAGCCCACCGCCTCACGTCTCACCGCAGGGGGTCAGGCCAGGGTGGTGGCGATCTCCTCGGCGGCGCGCAGGCCGCTCAGGTAGGCGCCATGCACGGTGCCGAAGTAGTCGCGCGACGTGTGCTCGCCGGCGAAGTGCACCCGGCCGTGGGGCGCGGCCAGCTCGTCGAAGTGCTCCATCTCGGTGGTGACCGACGGGAACGAGTATGAGCCGAAGGTGAACGGATCGGTGCCCCACGAGGTGCGTCGCATTGCCGTCGGCCGGGGGATGTCCGGGCCGTAGATGTCGGTGAGATGTGCCATCAGCAGCTCGACCATCTCGTCGTCGGTGCGCCCCTCGCTGGCCCGTGCCTCGTCGGCATAGGCGAAGGTGATCAGCGCCGCGCTGCCCGGCACGAGCGCCTCGCCGTTGACGAAGTACGAGAACAGGTCGCTGCGCTCGGGTGTGTAGACGATCACGTCGGTGTCGTCCCAGAACGCCTCGTCCCACACGAACAGGAACTTGTCGACGCAGTTGAACCCGACCCCGTCGATGGCGTCCTGCCGGGCCTCGTCGAGCGGCGGCTCGAAGCCCACCGCCCCGGCCCGCAGCACGCCGAGCGGCACCGTCACCACCGCCGCGCTCGCCGTCAGCTCGCCGGTGGCTGTGTGCACCGCCACCCCGTCGCCGTCGTCGACGATGCGCACCACCGCGGTGTCGAGGCGGACGTCGAGGCCGGTGGCCAGGTGCGTGGCGATGCGGTCGTAGCCGTCGGTCATGATCACTTCGGGCTCGCCGAACTCCTCGCCGGCGTCGTAGAGCACCGACGACAGCTCGTCGAGGTCGCCCAGGTCGAACGCCAGGAAGGTCGACAGGAAGAACGCCTGCAGCGGGTCGTCGCGCCAGCCCGGCCAGTCGGTGTCGAGCACCTCGGCGAAGCTCACACCGGGCTCGCCGCTGTCGGACAGCGTGGCCAGCAGCTCGTCGAACGCGGCCGATGCCGCCGAGTACTCGGCCGTCGTCCAGCGCCCACCCCCGACCGCATAGGCCGCCACGTCGTCCTCGTCGAGCTCGGTGGTCGGCGCGCTGGCTGCCGCAGCGAGCTCGGTGACGGGGTTGCCGTCGGTGCCGTGGATCCAGCTCGCCCCCATGTCGAACGCCACGCCGAGCGAGCGATCGGTGCGCAGCCGCCCGCCGACGCGCGACGACGCCTCGACCACCACCACACGCCACCCGTCGTCGACCAGCGTGCGGGCGGCCGCGAGCCCGGCGATGCCGGCGCCGACGACGACGACGTCGTAGGCCGCACCACCCTGGTCGGGCGTGGGGCTCGTGTCGGTCGGATCGGTGGCTGTCGGGGCGGTGCCGGTCGGATCGTCGTCGACGCATCCGGCAGCAAGGGCGGCCACACCTGCCACACCGGCCGCGCCCAGCTGCAGCACGGCCCGCCGGCTGAGCTGCGCGGGTCGCTCGTCGCTGTGGCCCCGGGTCATCTCGGGCAGCCTAGGTCCGCAGCGGTGATCGAGGCCCCGCCCGCGGTCATTCGCAGCCGACGCCGTCGCCGTCGCGGTCGAGGCCCTTGCGGTAGCCGGGGTCGCCGCGGCGCACCGGCGCCGCACCTGCGGCCCGGGCGGCATCGCAGTTCTCGAAGTACACCGGTGCACCGCCGCCGCTGCCGGTGGGCGGCGCCACCGGCAGCGGGGCGATCGGCTGGATCGACACCGCCGGCGCAGGCGGAGGGAACGCCGGCAGCGGGTCGACCGGCTCGATCCGCCAGGTGGGGCAGCGCTCGCGCACCACGTTGCGGATGCGGCCGTATTCGCTCTGATCCATGCTGAGGCCCCAGCGCACCTTGATCGCCACCCAGTCGCCCAGGTACGTGCACCAGTGCTGCTGGCGTGGCGGCAGCCAGTTGCTCGGGTCGCGGTCGCCCTTGTCCTGGTTGGCGCTGTCGTGCACGGCACGCAGCGTGCGCGCATCGCTCAGGTCGTTGGCGAACGCCCGTCGCTGCTCGTACCCCCACGCCCACGCCCCGGAGTCCCACGCCTCCTTCAGCGCGACGACATGGTCGATGTCGACATCGGACGGGTCGGTGAGCTCGGCGCCGTCGTAGACGCTGAACCAGTCGCCGGCCACCACGTCGCAACCGAACAGGTCGCGCTGCACCGGCGTCGACGAGTCGCGCCCGAGCACGACGTCGCGGGTGGTGCATCCGCCGCCCTGGCTGATCCAGTGGTCGAACAGGTCGCGGTCGTAGCCACCGCGGTGCTCGTTGGTGATGGTGGCGAAGGCCAGCACGTCGAGCAGCAACAACCCGGTCGGCGGCGTGGTCGACGGCGCTGCGGTGGTCGTCGGTGCAACGGTGGTCGATGTGGTCGATGTGGACGTGGTCGATGTCGACGTCGACGTCGACGTGGAGGATGTCGAGGTCGTCGCGGCCAGCGATGTGGTCGACGCGACGGCGGGCGCGACGGTGGACGACGAGGCGACGCTCGTCGTCGAGGTGGTGGGTGCGGCGTCGACCACAGGTGCGATGTCGGGCGCGCTGCTGCCACCGGGCCGGGGCGCCGCCAACAGGAAGCCGCCGACGGTCACCACGCCGGCGACCGCCACCCAGGCCTGCCACCTGATCGCTCCGAAGAACGCTGCCGATCGTCGCACGCATTCCTCCTCGATCGAGACAATACGGACGCCGGAAAGGGGATGGAAATCGCTCAATGGACCGCCAGGGTCGGGCACCGCCACGGGGGCGGTGAGCGGCGCTCGTCGCCGCCGAGTGGCGCGGATCGGGGGGACGATGGCCACAACGCACGCAGCGCCTCGACCTGTGACCCCGTGCCGAGGTGCCAGACTCCGCACATGACCACCGTCGTTCCCGACACCGTCGTCGTCCGCCCGCTCGCCCCCGCCTGCGGGGCCGAGATCAGCGGCGTCGACCTGCGCACGGCCAGCGCCGACGAGCTCGCCGTCGTGCAGCGGGCGATCGCCGACCACGGCGTGGTGGTGGTGCGCGACCAGTCGCTCACCCCCACCGAGCAGGTGGCCGTCACGGCCCGCTTCGGCCCGGTGCTGCGCGTGCCCTACATCCAGCACCTCGCCGACCATCCCGACGTGATCGCGGTGCTGAAAGAAGCCGACGAGCGCAAGATCTCCACCTTCGGCGGCACGTGGCACTCCGACTTCTCGTTCCTGCCCGAGCCGCCCAGCCTGACCCTGCTCCACGCGGTCGAGCTGCCCGAGGTGGGCGGCGACACCGTGTGGGCCAGCCAGTACGCGGCCTACGACACGCTGTCGGCCGCGATGCAGCGCCTGCTCGACCCGCTGCGCGCCGTGCAGACCGGGTGGCCCCACGGCACCCGCGGCCCCGGCCCGAACGCCGCCGTCAGCCGCTCGGTGGTGATGACCCGCAACGACCCGAGCGCCGATGTCGAGGTGGCCCATCCGATCGTGCGCGTCCACCCGGTCACCGGGCGCAAGGCGCTGTTCGTCAACCCGGTCTACACCCAGCGCATCGAGGGCATGACCGACGCCGAGTCGACACTGTTGCTGCAGTTCCTGTTCGACCATGCCGTGCGCGCCGAGCTGTGCATGCGCCATCGCTGGCAGCCCGGCGACCTGGCCATCTGGGACAACCGCTGCCTGCTGCACCTCGCGGTGAACGACTACGACGGCTCGCGCCGGCTGCTCCACCGCACCACCGTCGCCGGTGAGGCGCCGATCGGGCCCGGCTGAGCACCGTGGGCACGGTCGGGCTCGGCCCGTTCACCACCGCCCGCTACCGCGTGCTGCGCTGAGCCCGCACCGTCACCCGGTCGGGCTTGCGGAACACCAGCCCGCGCGGCTCGTCGCTGCGCGCGTCGACGCGTTCGAGCACCGCATAGCGGCGCATCATCGCCCGCACGAGCAGCCGTGTCTCGAGCCGGGCGAGGTGCATGCCCAGGCACACGTGCGGCCCGGCGGCGAACGTCAGGTGCTGGCGCAGGTTGGCCCGGTCGGGGTCGAACAGGTCCGGGTCGGCGAACACGTCGGGATCGCGGTTGGCCCCGGCGAGCGACACCTCCAGGCCGTCGCCGGCCGGCACCGTCACGCCACCCAGCACCACATCGTGCGCGGCATAGCGGTCGACCACGGCCGCCGCAGGCTCGAGGCGCAACGACTCCTCGATGCAGCGATCGAGCAGGTCATCATCGGAACGGACCCTGTCGAGCAGATGCGGATGGGTGAGCAGATGGTGCAGCAGGTTGGCGATCATCCCCTCGGTGGTCTCGATGCCACCGAACAGCAGCACGGCAGCGTTCGACGCGACCTCGTCGTCGGTGAGCGCCGTCGCATCGCCCATCGCCTCGGCCAGCAGTGTGCGCGCACCGGGCTGCGAGCCGGCGACGAACACCGCCTCGGCGAGGCTGCGGTACTCGGGCACCCCACCATCGGGCAGCGGCACACCCTTGGTCAGGTCGGTCACCGCACGCACGATCTCGCGGTACCAGGTGAGGATCGTCGCCTCCGACGCTGTGTCGAGGCCGAGGGCGAGCATCATCGTGCGCGTCGCCAGCGGCCCGGCTACCGCGGTGCGCAGCTCGACCTCGCCGGTGGCGGCGAGCGTCGCGTCGGCAGCGTCGAGCAGCGCCTCGACGTCGGCCGCCACTGCGGCGGTGAAGATCTCGTCGATGCGCCGCACCCGGAACGGGCCGACGAACGGCGACCGATGGCGAGCGTGCTCGGTGCCGTCGAGCGACAGCATGCTCGGCCCCACCACCTGGCCGGTGGTGAAGCGCGGGTCGTCGACGGTGAGGCCCTCGTGGTCGAGCATCGCCGCCATCGCCAGCGCCCGGTTGGTGACGATCCACATGCCGAGCGCCGGGACGAACACCACCGGGTGCTCGGCGCGCAGGCGGGCCAGCACCGGGTGCGGGTCGTGCTCGAGAGCCTCGAGCGTCACCCACTCGGCGCTCGGGGTACGCGGGGCGGCCATGGCGCCGACCGTAGTGGGCGCGGGCCCTACTGCTGGGCGGTGTAGCGAGCCACGATGTTGTGGGTGATCCGGTCGACGGCCGGGTCGTCGAGGCCGAACACCCAGTCGGTCGAGCCGATCGTCGCCACCTCGCCACCGGCAGGGAACGGCCGGCAGGTCAGCATCACCGCGTTGCCGTGACGCACACGGTCGTGGGCCCGGTCGTCGATCGAGCCGTCGGGCGCGGCGTACAGGCGCGAGGCGACGAAGTCGAGGTCGACCTGGTCGGCGTCGGTGAACGACACCGAGCCGGCCGGGTAGTCGGCGGCGCCGAGGTTCGACGACGGCGCCCAGGCCACCACCTCGCTCGGCGGTGCGCCTGGTGCCACCGACACCGGAAGGCCGTACTCGTCGAGCTGCAGCCGGCACCCGACCGTCTCGTAGCCGACGATCCCGTGGTGTGCGCCGATCATGTCGCCGTAGCGCAGGTCGGTGCCGGCGAACATCCAGTGCCGGTCACGGAACACGGTGAACCCACCCGGCGAGCGCGGGGTCGACAGGCCGAACCGGCTGTAGAGGCCGAACGCCGACCCGGCGCCGAGCACACCCCATTCGGGTCGGCCCACCAGCGGGTCGCACCACATGCCCGACATCGTCGCCTCGTCGGGTGTGCCCACGACCGGATCGTCGCGATGGGCGCGGTACTTGTGCGCCGTCATGTGCCGGCGGGTCGGGTCGAAGCGCACCTGCCAGAACATCGTGTTGCCGGAGAAGCTGGCCAGGTTGCCACCGCGGGCGATGAACCGTTCGAGGCCGGCGCGCTGCTCGGCCGACCAGTACTCGTCGTGGCCCACACCGAGCACGAGCGAGTAGCCGTCGGTGACCGCCGGTGTGCGGGCGAGGTCCTCCGATACGGCCACGTCGAGCGCGATGCCGTGGCGGTCGGCCCAGTCGACGAAGCGTCGCTCGTAGGTGTGCCAACCGGTCGAGGCCACACTCGGTGGGTAGTGGTTGGCCTCGCGGTAGGCGAGGTAGCGCAGGCCGTCGACATCGGGCTCGTCGCCGGGCGGGCACGGCGGCGACTTGCGGTCCTCCGCCCCGGCGTCGGCGCGGGTGAGCATGCCGCGGATAAACGGCCGCTCGAAGCTGACCCGGTGCCCGCCGGTGTAGAGGCTGCGCCCACCCCACGCGTTGTAGGCGTTGTAGGTGTTGGTGGCCAGCACCAGCAGCGCCGACGCCGTCGGGCGCGGTGCGCGCACCACGAACAGCCCGTGGCCGAACGCCCGGTCGTCGGCGGCGCCGTGCGCCCGACAGGTGACCAGGTAGACCCCACTCGGCCAGTCGGCACCGATCGGCACCTCGACGCTGACGGGCCACCCGCAGCCGTTGGCGTCGGCATCGGCGGGGGTGTGGAGGGCTTCACCGGGCACGTCGGTGCGGGCCCACACCTCGGCCCGGACGCGGCCGCTCACCCGTCGCACCGACACGTCGAAGCTCGGTGTGGTGCAGCGCACGTGGAGCCCGAGCACCTCGCCCGGCAGCACGCTCAGGGCACTGCCGTAGACCTCGACCGCGTCGTGGTGCGTGAAGGGATCGACCATGGGAGCGATTGTTGCAGAGCCCCGGACGCGCCACGGCGGGCACCGGTGCGGAATCCCGGTGCCCGCCGTGACAGGGCAGACCGACGAGCGGCGACGCCGACCGGGTCAGACGCTGCGGCCGGTGAACGCCGCCAGCCGCTCGATCGGGCTCGCCCCGGCCGGTGCTGCGAGCTCGGGCCCGAACGCGCCCGAGGCCCGCAGATCGGGTGAGATGAACTGCTGCGCCACGGCGATCGTCGCCTCGACCATCTCGTCGGGCAGGCTCACCTGCTGGCCGGTGGCCGTGGCGAGGTCCCAGGCGTGGACGAGCACGTCGAACTTGAGGATCTCGTAGACGATCGTGCCCGGGGTGGGGCCCCACGGCATCGGCACGATGTTGTCGAGCGCACCGGGCGAGTCGACACCTGCGGCGAAGGCGTCCATCGCACCCTGCCAGGCGGCCGCCGGGTCGCCGCCGAGCAGGTCGACCGGGCCGTCGTGGGCGGCCGGTGCCTGGCCGCTGAACGCGGCGGCGAACATGTGGGCGCCGCCGACGACATGGTTCAGCAGCTCGCGGACCGTCCAGTCGTCGCACGGTGTGGGGTGGTCGATCTGCTCGGGGCTCATGCCGGCGATCAGGGTGGCGATGGCCTCGGCGCCGGGGCGGAGTTGGTCGGAAGGGTTCATGGCAGTGGTGCTCCTGTGCTGTGTGGTGGTGGTGTGGTGGTGATGTGGTGGTGTCGGGATCTCGGTAGCTGGAGTAGTGTTCGTCGCAGTACTCCATCTTAGAGTATTTCTACTCCAGTCTGGAGTAGCTGTCAAGAGACAGGTTCCACGACGTGGCCACCACCGCTCACACCCGCACCACGCTGTCGTACGCCGTGCTCGGCCTGCTGTCGCTGCGCTCGATGGGCGCCTACGAGCTCGTCCAGGGCTACGCCCGCTCGCTCGGCCAGGTGATGAGCCGCAGCCAGGCCGCCATCTACGCCGAGCCCAAGCGCCTCGAGGCCGCCGGGTTGATCACCCACACCGACGAGCGGCGCGGCAACCGCATCGTGGCCGTCTACTCGATCACCGACGCCGGACGCGACGAGCTGCGGGCGTGGCTCAGCCGACCGCCCACGTTCCCCGAGGTCGACGCCGAGCCGGTGCTGCGGGTGGTGTTCGCCGACACCGAGCGGCCCGAGCAGATGCGTGCCACGATCACCGCGTTCCGCGACGAGGTGCTCGTGCGGCTCCTGGCGATGCGCACGATCGCCGACGAGTACCGCGCCGGAGCCGGGCCCTACCAGCAGCGGGCCCCCATCGTTGCCCTGAGCGGTCGGTTCGTCGTCGAGCTGATGACCACCTACCTCGGCTGGTGCGACTGGGTGCTCGCCACACTCGACGAGTGGGGCACGCTCGGGCCCGAGGCCGTCCCCGCAGCGGTCGAGGTGATCGACACGATCGGCCGCACCGCCACGCGCCTGGGCGAAGGACGCTGACACCGTGCCATCACGTTCACGACTCCTCGGCCGGCTCGACCCGGTGGTCGTCGCCGCGGTGGTGGTCGGCTCGGTGGTGCGACTCGTGTGGGTGTGGGTGGCCGCCCGACCCCCGGTCGGGCTGATCGACCAGACCGCCTACCTCGGCGCAGCCGAAGGGCTCGTCGACGGCAACGGCTACACCCGCTTCGGCGCGCCGTCGGCCTACTACCCGCCGGGCTATCCGCTGCTGCTCGCCGGCGCGATGGCCGTCGTGCGCACCGTGTGGCAGGCGAGTGGTCCGACCGTGGCCGGCCTGGTGAACGTCGTCGTCGCCGCAGTGGCGATCGGGGCCACCGCCGTGGTGGCCCGTCGCCTCGTCGACACCACAGCGGCTCGGTGGGTGGCGTGGCTCGCCGCGCTGCTGCCCGGTTCGGTGGTGGCGGCGGCCTCCGCGCTCACCGAACCGGCCTACATCGCACTGGTGGCCGTCGGCCTGGTCGCCCTGGTGGCTCCCGACGGATCGCTGCGCACGAACACCGAACTGGTCGACGGGCGTGCGCTGGTGCCGATCGTGGTGGCAGGTGCGGCCTGGGGCACAGCGGTGCTGGTGCGGCCCGTGCTGCTGCTCGGCCTGCCGGTGCTGGTGGTGGCGTCCGGATGGGGGCGCGGCATCCGCGGTCGCCTGGCCGCGGGCGTGCTGTGCGCCGCAGTGCTGGCCGTGCTCGCGCCCTGGGTGGCGCGCAACGCGGTGGTGATGGACCGGGTGGCGCTCAGCACCAACACCGGCGACAACCTGTGCATCGGGCACCACGACGGCGCGCCCGGGCACTTCGCGGTGACGGACGACTGCCAGCCGTCCGTGCCGATGGATGCCGCCGACCCGGAATCGTTCCGCCGAGCCGAGATCGCCCGCGACGCCGAGCTGACCCGTCGTGCTGTGTCGTGGGCCGTGCGCCACCCGGTCGACGAGCTCGGCCTCGTGCCCCGCCGGGTGTGGTTCACCGTGGCGCCCGACCACGAGGCGGTCGACGCGGTCGAGTCCTACGGCGCCGACCCGTGGCTCGGCCCCACCTCGCGCAACGTCCTCCGCCTCGCCGAGGCCACCACGAGCACGCTCGTGCTCGTGCTCGGCGCGTGGGGCCTGATCCGCGAGCTCAGGCGCCGGCCGCGAGCCACCGGCTGGTGGGCCGTGGTGGCAGCGATCGCCGGCCCTCTGCTGTCGGTCGTGGTGTTCTTCGGTGGCTCGCGCTTCGCGGTGCCGGTGGTGTGGCTCGCCCTGCTGGGGGTCGGCGCACTCATCGCCCGCCCACCGGAGATCGTCGCCCGACTGCGCCGACGCTGACGTGGGTGCGGCGGCTGGGCGCTCAGTCGCCGGCCAGCACGCGCTCGGCGGCCGCCTGCATCGCGCGCACCGCACGCGGCGCGTCGAGGGTGCCGAGCAGTGCCTGTTGGATCGCCGACCAGGCGGCGTCTTCGATCTCGGGGAACCGTGCCAGTGACGGATAGGTGATCATCGCCTCGGCGATGGTGGCCCGGGTGATCGACAGGCGCCGGGCATCCGTCGGGCCCTGTGGCTCGACCGCCGCCAGCGCGGCCGTGTTCGCACACATCGACCCACCGGACGCGTCGATCGACTGGGCCTGCGCACCGAGCAGCCGCTCGATCAGTGCCACCGCCCCCTCCACATCGGCACAGGTGGTGGGCACGGCCCAGGCATGGCAGCCCGAGTAGCTCACCCGGCGCACCGGCCCGGCCGGGTAGGGGCTCGGCACCAGCACGTCGGCCAGCGCCGAATCGCGGATCGCACCCCAGCCGCCGGGCCACGCCGCAGCCATGTCGATCCGACCCTCGAGCAGGGCGCGGTCGACGTCGTCGTAGTGCCAGCCCGGCAGGTCGCCCGGGGCGCGGGCGGCCAGCTGCTGCATCGTCACCACCGCGTCGACCGCGGCGTCGGTGACGAACGTCGGGCGCAGGTCGTCGTCGAACAGCCGCTCGCCTGCGCCGGCAACCAGCTCGAAGAACATGCCGAACGCACCGGACTCGCGGCCGGTGAAGCCCATCACGGCACCGCTCGCCAACAGCTCGGCCCACGTGTCGGGCGGTGTCGGCACGCGGTCGGCGCGCGACCACAGCACGCGCACGTCGATCAGCCGCGGCGCGCAGCGCAGCACCCCGTCCACCCGGCACAGCCCCACCGCGGCCGGCGCCAGCCCGGCCACCGCCGCGGGATCGAGTAGCTCGTCGAGCGGGCGCAGCCAGGCGGCCTGCGAGGGCGCGTACTTCGAGTGCGTGGCCAGCACGTCGATGCGCTCGCCCGCGGCGAGCAGTTCGGCCACGCGACGGTTGAGCGTGGGGTGGTCGGCATGCACGACCACCTCGACCCCGCCGGGCGTCTCGTCCGGGGCGAGCACGTCGTAGAGGTGGTCGTACATCGGCCCGGCCACCAGCGCCACGCGCAACGGACCGGGGCTGCTCATTGCGTCACCAGCCGCATCCCGGTGATGCCGCCGTCGAGCAGCACGTCGGCGCCACTCGTGAACGTCGTCGGCGCCGCCAGGTACGCAACGGTGTCGGCCACCTCCTCGCAGGTCACCAGCCGGCCGAGCGGTTGACGTCGGCGGAGTGCGTCCATCGCCGCCTCGGGGTCGGGCGTGGCCGCGATCAGCCGCTCGACCCACGGGCTGCGCACCGTGCCAGGCGACACGGAGTTCACCCGGATGCCGCGCTCGGCCTCGTCGGCGGCCATCGCCTTGGTGAGCGCCAGCACCGCACCTTTCGACGCGGAGTAGACGGCCCGCTCGACCAGGCCCACCGAGGCAGCCACCGAGCAGGTGTTGACGATCGACCCGTGGCCCGCCGCCCGCATCACCGGCAGCACGGCGCGGCTCATGTTGGCCATGCCGAACACGTTCACTGCGAACACCCGCTGCCACTCGTCGAGCGTGGCCGACACCACGTCGCCCACGCTGCCCACACCGGCGTTGTTGCACAGCACGTCGATCCGGCCGTGGGCCTCCACCACCTGGTCGACCGCGGCTTGGCACGCGGCCGGATCGGTGATGTCGACACCTCCCAGGCCGGTCGCGGCATGCTCCACGTCGACCGCCCCGTCGAGCGCGTCGGTGGCGAGGTCGATGCCGACGACACGGTCGCCCAGCGCGACGAAGCGGGTGACGATCGCGCTGCCGATCCCCCCGGCCGATCCGGTGACCACCACCACTCGACCGCTCATCGGGCACCTCCCGACCACTGCGACGGCTGCTCCACGACCTCGTGCATCCCTGTCCCTCCACCTCGGCGCGCCGGCACGCACCCGCACCGGCACCCACGGCCGGCCCGAACCGGTCCGAACCGGTCCGGCTAGCCTCGCGCATCGGCAGCGGCACGGCGCACGTCCGTCGTGCCTACCGGAAGGGGATCCACGTGGCCACGATCACCGGTGCACGCACACACGACCTGCGGGCGCGCACGTCGCGCACCCTCGCCGGGTCAGATGCCGTGCACGCCGACCCCGACTACTCGGCCGCGTACGTGGTGCTCACCACCGACACCGGGCTCGAGGGCCACGGGATGACCTTCACCATCGGCCAGGGCAACGACCTGTGCTGCGCGGCCATCGACGCGCTCTCGCCACTGGTGGTCGGTCGCTCGCTCGACGATGTCGTCGACTCGATGGGCAACCTGTGGCGGGCGCTCACCAACCACTCGCAGCTGCGCTGGCTGGGGCCCGACAAGGGTGTGATCCACCTCGCCGTCGCCGCACTGGTGAACGCCGTGTGGGACCTGTGGGCCAAGGCGCGCGGCGTGCCGGTGTGGCAGCTCGTCGCCGAGATGGAGCCCGAGCAGGTGGTCGATTGCATCGACTTCCGCTACCTGCGCGACGTGATCGATGAGGACCGGGCCGTGGCCCTGCTGCGCGACCGGGCTGCGGGCAAGGCCGAGCGGCTGGCGACGCTGCGCCGCGACGGCTACCCGGCGTACATCACCTCGGCCGGCTGGCTCGGCTACCCGGAGGCGCAGGTGCGCGACCTGTGCCGTGCCGCCATCGCCGACGGCTGGACCAGCTTCAAGACCAAGGTGGGCATCGACGTGGTGTCCGACATGCGCCGCTGTGAGGTGATGCGCGAGGAGATCGGCGACCACCGCCAGCTGATGGCCGACGCCAACCAGGTGTGGGACGTGCCGCAGGCGATCGAGTGGATGAGCCACCTGCAGCCGTTCGACCTGCGCTGGATCGAGGAGCCGACCAGCCCCGACGATGTGCTCGGCCACGCGGCCATCCGCCGTGGTGTGGCCCCGATCGGGGTGGCCACCGGCGAGCACGCCGCGAACAAGGTGATGTTCAAGCAACTGATGCAGGCCGGCGCGATCGACTACTGCCAGGTCGACGCCTGCCGCCTCGGTGGGTTGAACGAGGTGCTCGCTGTGCTGCTGCTCGCCGCGGTGCACGACGTGCCCGTGTGCCCGCACGCCGGTGGCATCGGCCTGTGCGAGTACGTGCAGCACATCTCGATCATCGACCACGTCGTGGTCGGCTCGCCGCTCGACGACCGCACCACCGAGTACGCCGGGCACCTGCACGAGCACTTCATCGACCCGGTGCGCATCCGCAACGGGCGTTACCTGCTGCCCGAGCTGCCCGGTTACTCGATCGAGATGCACCCGGAGTCGATCGCCGCGCTGTCGTACCCCGACGGCGCCGAATGGCGCGACTGACGTCGCTCAGCCCGCGCTCGGCGCCCCGGCCATGCCGGCGCGCAGCGCGTCGATCATCCGTGCCGTGAACGAGCGCATCGCTGCGCTGTCGAGGGCCAGCACGTCGGCGGCGTGGTACATGCCGGGCTCGACGTGCAGCTCGCAGGGCACGCCCGCCTCGCGCAGGCGCCGCGCGTACTCGACGTCCTCGTCGTGGAACAGATCGAGGTCGCCGACCCCCACCCATGCCGGCGGCAGCCCCGACAGGTCGGCCCGGCGGGCGGGCACCGCCCAGGGCTGCTCGGTGGCGTGGGCAGCCTCGCGGCCCAGGTAGGCGCGCCAGGCATAGGTGTTCGAGCGGCTGGTCCACACCAACCTGCCCGCGTCGCCGGCCGTGCCGGTGCGATCGTCGAGCATCGGGTACTCGAGCAGCTGGAAGCACACTGCGGGGCCCCCTCGGTCGTGGGCCATCTGGGCGAGCGAGGCAGCCATGCCACCACCCGCGCTGCCCCCGCCGATCGCGACGCGTGCCGGGTCGACGCCCAGCGCCTCGGCCTCGCGGTGCAGCCACTCGAGCACCGCGTAGCAGTCGTCGAGGCCGCCCGGGAACGGGTGCTCGGGTGCCAGGCGGTAGTCGACGTTGGCCACGAGCACACCGAGGTCGGTCGCCATCCGGCTGCACCAGTCGTTCGACATCTCGGGTGTGCCCATCACGTAGCCACCACCGTGGATCCACAGCACCGCACCGCTCGGCCGGGTGCGCCCGGCCGGCTCGTACACCAGGGTGCGCACTCGCCCACCGCCGGCTGCGGTGACCTCGACTTCGCGGCTCGTCACGCTCGGCGCGCACGCGGTAGGCCGGCCGAGCACCCGCCGGCCGATCGGCAGGGTGCGCTCGTTGGCCAGCTCGACGGGCAGCAGCAGCTGCCAGTTGCGCAGCTCGGGTGCCACCGGGGCCAGCGCCCGGCGGCGACGAGCCAGGCTCGTACCGAGCAGTGCGGCGAGGCCGATCAGACCGAGGGTGGTGAGGCGCCTCATCGCACCTCGATCCGGCACACGCCCGGCAGCGAGCACAGGTAGAGGTCGCGGCCGAAGCCGGGCGCGGCGAACACCACCGACTGCAGCGGTAGGCCGGTATCGACCCGGGCCAGCTCGGTGCCGGTGACGATGTCGAGCAGTACGGCCTGTTCCATCATCCGTTCGGCATCGTGGTCGCAGAGCAGCAGCTCGCCGGTGTCGACGAACCGCAGCGGATGCGCGGCGTGGTTCTGCTCACGGGTCCAGGCGATGCCCGTCACCCCGTGGTCGTCGAAGGTGAAGGCGCGCACCACGCCGTTGCCGCTGTCGTAGGCCACGGCGATGCCGCGGCGCACGTCGATCGCCGGTGGGTTGGCGATCAGCCCACCGGGCCGGCCACACACCTCGTGCAACGACACCGCACCGGTGCCCAGGTCGACGCGCACGAGGTGCAGCGGGTCGGTCGCCACCCCGACACCGCGGAAGGTGCCCGCGAAACGGTCGGTCCCCTCGCCGTTGTCGAGGAACCAGGCGGCGCCACCGTCGATGACGGCATCCCAGCCGTACCCCTGGCCGGCCGACGTGCGGTACACGGCTCGGAAGTCCGCGTCGAGCTCGAGCCGGCTGCCGTCCCAGTGCGCCCGCCACAGCGAGGTGTCGCCAACCGCGTAGACGGTGTCGCCTGCGGCGCTCAGCCTGGCCACCGAGGTCTCCGGGAGCTCGAGCCGGGCCACGATGCGCAGCTCGTCGGGTTCGAGCACCAGCAGCTCGCAGGGCTCGTCGGGCGCGGCGCGGTGTGGGGTACGCCCACCGAAGTCCTTGGTCACCAGATGACCGTCGGGCAGCACCACGAAGCTGTTGTGCGGAGCGTCGCGCGGCAACTCGGCCACGGCCTGCACCGTCAGGTCGGCGGCGAGGCGATGGGCGTGGCGCCCGAACACCGTGTACAGCGAGCCGTTGGCGTGGGCGGCGATCCCACCAGGCCACATCGGCCCCCCGGCCAGGTCGACCGAGCGGCGTATTGGTTCGAGTGTCTCCGGGTGGATCTGCTCGACCCAGGCAGGCACATCCGGGCCCGCACCGGCACCGAGCAGGTAGACCTCGCCCGGATCGCGCAGCACGACCATCGTCGAGACGATTGCCAGACGAGACGTGACAGCGAGTGTGCTCGCCGGACCGATGGAGAGCCCACCCGCAGCTGCCTGGCGGCGGTCGGGCCCACCGTCTTCGGCCGGCCAGGGGCTCGGCCAGAGCGCCGGGTGCCGCGTGGCCGCTGCGACGGCGACGTCGCCGGAGAGGTCGGGCATCTCGCTCATGGCGCGACCGTAGCCGTCGCCGGGTGCTCTGCTGGACTGCCTACACAGCAAGTCGACGGGCGACGTGGCGGTCGAAGTCGACGACGTTGGCCTCGTACTCCGACAGCGGCGCTCGGGCGAACTGTGGGCTGTCGCAACCGCGGCGCACGCCTTCGATCACCGGCCGGTCCTCGGCGTTCACTGCGTGCAGCAGCGCGAGCAGGTCGGCCACGTAGCGGTCGGGGTCGGCCTGCGCGGCGAGCACCTCGGGCGCCACCGACACGTCCCAGCGCACCCGCACGCCGTCGGTGCCGAGCGGGCTGATCTGCAGGTGCCAGCAGAAGTCGGGCTGCACCTGCATCACCAGCGTCGGGAACACCGCCGCCAGCACCACGGCGCGCCGCCACGCGCCCTCGAGCGCCGTGTTGTCCGGATGGGCCACGTCGGTGCGCTCGGTGGCGACGTGGTAGGTCCAGTCGTCGGTGCCCGGGAACATCGTGGTGTTCAGCGGGCTGTCGCTGCCGGTGCCGAACGTGGCCCGGTGCACCTTGAACACGTGGTAGGTGTCGATGAAGTTCTCGACGAGCAGCTTCCAGTTGGTGCGCCACTCGTCGACCTGCGCGTGCACCGGCACATAGCCGGCCAGGTGGAAGCGACCGAGCACGTCGGCCAGGCCACTCAGGCGCGGTGCCAGCGGCTCGGGCGCCGCGACCGTCGACACGAGCACGAACCCCTCCCACTCCGCGAGCGCGAGCTCGCCCAGGTGGTGCGCGCCCGGGTCGAACGCCTGCTCGGTGCCGCCGGGGGCGCGGTGCATGTAGGGCGCCCCGATCAGCTGGCCGTCGAGCCGGTACGTCCACCCGTGGTAGGGGCAGGTCAGGCGGGCCGCGGTGCCGCATCCGGTGGCGAGCGGCGAGCCGCGGTGCACACACACGTTGT
>JBBATY010000043.1:18435-27681 GCA_040398525.1 Ilumatobacteraceae bacterium
GGAGGCGTCGCATGGCACGTCGGGGCACGGCCCGCAGTCCGGTGGTGGGCCGGTGCCCGCAGCCTACGACGTTGCTGCCGGGGCCGATCAGGCGCTGGTCGCGCTCACGCCGGAGCCGGTTGCTGCATGGCTCGCCGGATGCCGTGGGCGATCACCCAGCACCCCGCCCCCACGCCGAGCACCAGCGGGTCGGTGGCCAGCCGGAGCAGCTCGCGCCCGAACGGGATCTGCACCACGGCTACGCCGATCACGTCGGCATCCGATGGCAGCGGCAGGTCGGGTGTGGCGCGGTTGTCGCCCTGCACCAGCAGCCGGCCGTCGGGGCGGCGCTCGACCACTCGGTGCACGATCTGGCCCTCGCGGCCGGGCACCCGGAAGGCGATGACGTCGCCGGGCTCGGGGTGCATGTCGTGCACCAGCAGCACATCGCCGTCGTGGTAGGTCGGCTCCATCGACACGCCCGACACCACGATCAGCGACGTCCCCCCGCCGAGCCACGCCGGCCACAGCAGCCACAGCACGGCTGCAGCGAGGAGCAGTTCGACCCACGAGGCGACATCGGTGAGCCGCCGCCTGCTCATGCCGGCACCTCCACCCGCAGCGCCGTGATCGCCACGCCGGTCGTCTGGTCGGCGTACCCGCCATAGCCGTCGTTGTCGACGAGGTCGGTCACCTGCGCAGGCGACAGCGTGCCGGTCACCGTCACCGTCGGGTCGCGTGACCACAGCGGCCGGGCCGTGGCCACCACCGTCGAGCCCTGCATCTGCAGGGTCAGCTCGATGGTCGCCTCGGTCACGGCGCCAGCGGCGCTCGACCCGAGCGTGACCGGCCGTCCCGGGAGGTAGACCACCTCGAGCGCCCCGGTCGAGCTGACCCTGGCGACAAGGGCGCGCCTGGTGCCGGTCGCCGACGAGGCGGCGATCACGCCCCCGTTGCGCACCGGTGAGCCGCCGAGGCTCGACACGACGGCCGCGACGCGGGCGCTGCTGCCCGCCGCGGGCACTGCGGCCAGCACACGGGTGTCGGGCATCGAGCGAGTCGACACCAGGGCGTGGCCGACCTGCGCCCAGTCGCCGCTGACCGGTTGCCACAGCTCGCCCGACGACCACGGTGTGGTGGTCGTGATCGCACCATCGGGGCCGAGGAACGATGCCCACGCGAGCACCCGGGGGGCGGGTGCCGACGAGGGCATCGCGATGCCGGCGATGGGTGCGGCGATGATCGCGAGCGCGGCCACCATGCCCGAGGCGCGGTGCGGGCGCAGTCTCGACATGGTGGCCGCGCTCGCGAGATCAGCCGGTGAAGACGACGGCGATGTGCTCGACCTCGGCTGCGTCGACAGCAGCAGAGAGCTCGATCGTGTGGGTGGCGGCCGACACCGTGGCGGTGCCGTTGGCCAGCTCGACGTAGGTGTCGGTGGCCACCACCACATCGAGCACGTGGCCCGCACAGGCCGTGGCGTCGATGTCGCCGATCACGGCGTCGGTGACTCGGTAGATGCCGGTGGTGGGGTCGTACTCGGTGAGGTACTCGACCGTGACCGATGTGTCGCATCCGGTCACCTCGATGCCGCCGCCGGCGACGCTGTCGGGGGAGACGCTGAGGGTCGCCGCCGAGGCGGCAGTGACCCCACCCACCACGAAGGCGACGGGCAGCAGCCGGAGCAACCTCCGAACGAGTCGGTTCGGTGTCGCCGTTGGGCTCGGTGTGTTCGTCATGCGATGCAGTCAAGTGCACACTCTGCGTGGTCGACAGCGTGTGATCCCCCGAGTGGCCAGGGTTGGACCTCATGTTCACAGGGGGAAACCCCCATCGTGCTGCCCACTGGCAGATCACTGGTCGATCCCGTCCGACCTGCCCGCCGCTCTGGCGTCGACCCCGGCGGGTGGGGCCGACGCCAGAGCGGGGCTCTGACAGGGAGCTCATGGCTCAGGCGAGTGCAGCGCCCGATCCGCTCGACCTGACCGAGGCCGGATCACCGGCGGGTCATGGCTGTAGTCAACGCCATTCGGCACGTGCCGAACAGCAGAAGATCCCCCGGCCTCACCGGGGTACTCCTCGACATGCCGTGGGAAATCCCTCACCCGAATTCGGGCAGTATCGGCCGCTGCTACCGTCGCCGCGTGGGCGGACACAGCAGGCAGCGTTCTCAGACGGCACGAGTGGGACTGGTCCTCGCCTGTCTCGGAGTGGCCGCTCTGCCGACGGCGGCGGGTGCCGATGGGCGGGCGGTCGCCGGTCGTGCCGTCGCCTCGCCGGGGCCGGTGGGCCACGAGATCGGCGCCCTGGACGAGCCGATCAGCGTGGTCGGCGCCCAATCGAGCGGACCCGGGCGGTTCGTCGTGCTCGCCGCCGACACGGCGTCACTCGATGCTGCGCTCGCGGCACTGTCGGCCCAGGGCGTCGCGCCGATCCGGGTGTGGCGCTCGGGGCTGACCGGCTTCGTGGCCGAGATGACCGCCGAGCAGGCGGCTGAGCTGCGCACCCAGCCCGGTGTCACCTCGGTCGAGCGCGAGCGCGTGGTCCAGCAGACGCTCGAGCAGGACAACCCGGTGTGGAACCTCGACCGGCTCGACCAGGTCGAGATGTTCCCCGACGGCTACTTCTCCTCGGAGAAGACCGGCGCAGGTGTGCCGATCTACGTGTTCGACTCCGGCCTGAACGTCAGCATCCGCAGCGGCCAGCTGATCACCCACAGCGAGCTGCTCCTGCGCGTCCCCGACTACGTCTACTTCACGTTCGACGACGGCTGCCCCGGGATCCGCGACTGCCACGGTCACGGCACGCACGTGGCCGGCACCGCAGCCGGCTCCACCTACGGCGTGGCCAAGGCGGCGACGGTCATTCCGGTGAAGGTGCTCGACCGCAACGGCGACAGCTACGACTGGATCATCGCCGACGGCATCCAGTACATCCTCGACGAGCTCTACCTCCGCGGGACACCGGCCGTAGCCAACCTGAGCATCGGCGGACCGCCGTCGGCCTTGCTCGACGCAGCGGTCGAAGCCCTGGCCGAGGCCGGCATGGTGGTGGTCGTCGCGGCGGGCAACGAGGGGCAGGACGCCTGTAACACGAGCCCGGCGCGGGTACCGTCGGCGATCACTGTCGGCGCCGTCGCCCCGGGCGATGTCGAGGCCGACTTCTCGAACTGGGGCGAGTGCGTCGACATCTACGCACCCGGGGTCGACGTCCTGTCCGCATGGAAGACCTCGGGCACCGCGACGATGGTGGAGAGCGGCACCTCGATGGCTGCGCCGCATGTGGCCGGCGCAGCAGCGCTCGAGCTCGAGGGACGGGGCCCCGGCTTCCACGGCCCCGACGTGTGGGCCAAGATCGCCGGCCGTTCGTTGTCGGGTGTGATCGCCCTCGAGCACCAGAGCCCGAACCTGTTGCTCCAGGTGCAGCGCGAGGTGTTGCCGCGCCAGACGCTGACGGTCGCGCGCACCGGCGATGGATCCGGCAAGGTGACGATGGCCGTGCCGCCGATCGACTGCGGCACCCGGTGCACCGGCCGCGTGCCGCAAGGAGCATCGGTCGTGGTGTGGGCCGCTGCCTCGCCCGGGTCGTACCTCGCGGGGTGGAGCGAGAACTGCGAGCCCATCGAAGGAACAGGCTGTCGGGTGCGGCTCGACGACGACACCACGGTGACGGCCAACTTCATCGTCCCGGCCAAGCCAGGCGCACCGACCGGTGTCGCCGTCACCCCGGGCAACCGCACCCTCGGGGTCAGCTGGTCGCCGCCCGCCGACGACGGCGGAGCGCCGATCACCGGCTACCAGTACACCACCGGGTCGACATGGAAGACCGTGCCGAGCACGGCGTCGACGTTCACGATCACCGGCCTCACCAACGGGCGCAGCTACCAGGTGCGCGTCCGCGCCGTCACGATGGCCGGCTACGGCGCGGCCTCGACGGCTGCAGTGGGAACACCGCGCACCGTGCCGAGTGCCCCGTCGATCACCTCGGTCACCCCGGGCAACGGCCAGCTCACCGTGAAGTTCACGGCGCCATCCACCAATGGCGCGCCGATCAGCGCGTACGAGTACTCCGTCGACGACGGGGCGAGCTTCACGACGGTGTCGCCCCCTCCCGCGTCGCGCACGATCACCATCGGCGGCCTCACCAATGGAACGACCTATCAGGTGAAGGTGCGCGCCGTGAATGCCGCGGGCGCCGGAGCACCGTCGCGAGCCAAGGCCGGCACACCGCGCACCGTGCCCGCTGCTCCGACCATCACCGCTGTCGTGGCAGGGTCGCGCAGCCTCACCCTCACCATCGCCGCCCCGGCATCCACCGGTGGCTCGCCGATCACCAGCTACCAGTACTCCCTCGACGGTGGGGTGCGGTGGTCGACGAAGTCGCTCAGCGCCGGCACGATGAAGCTCACCTCGTTGAGAGCCGGCACCACCTACAGCGTGGTGGTGCGGGCCGTGAACGCCGCTGGCGCCGGCCCGGCGTCGGTGGCGGGCACCGGCACGCCGACAAACTGATCGCTGCGCAGGGCCGCCGCCTCGGCCGGTCGACCACTGCGTCGCCCGTGTGACCTAGCGTGTCGCCCCATGGACTGGATCTCCGACCCCGCCGCCTGGAGCGCACTTGCCGCGCTGCTCACCCTCGAGGTGGTGCTCGGCGTCGACAACGTCATCTTCATCTCGATCCTCGCCTCCAAACTGCCCGCCGAGCAGCAGGACCGGGCCCGCGTGGTCGGCCTGCTCGCTGCGGGTGCGATGCGCGTGCTGCTGCTGCTGGCCGTGGGGTGGATCGTCACCTTGAAGAACGAACTGTTCGAGGTGTTCGGCAAAGGCTTCAGCGGCAAGGAGCTGATCCTCCTGGCCGGTGGCATCTTCCTGATCTACAAGGCCACCAAGGAGATCCACCACAAGCTCGAGGGTGAAGAGGGCCACGGCACCGGGCGCGCTGCGCCCACCTTCGCAGCCGTGATCGGCCAGGTGATGCTGCTCGACCTCGTGTTCTCGATCGACTCGGTGATCACTGCGGTGGGCATGACCAGCTACGTGCCGGTCATGGTGATCGCGGTGCTGACCGCCGTCGTGGTGATGCTCGTGGCCTCGAAGGCGATCTACAGCTTCGTCAACCGGCACCCGTCGGTGAAGATGCTGGCGCTCGCCTTCTTGATGCTGATCGGTGTGACGCTCATCGCCGAGGGCTTCGGCGAGAAGATCCCGAAGGGCTACATCTACGCGGCGATGCTGTTCTCGGTGTTCGTCGAGGTGCTCAACATCGGCACGCGCCGCAAGTCGGCCACGCCGGTCGAGCCCGTGCACCTGCACGAGAAGATGCGGCCCGAGCAGCCCGCCGACTCGGTGCCGGCGGGCTGACGCGGCGATCAGTCGACTGCGTCGGGCTCAGGCGCCCATCAGGTCGGCGAAGTCGACCTCGCAGGTGTCGAAGATCCCGAAGATCGCCTCCTCGATGGCGGCGTCGTCGGTCGTGGCCTCGATACCGAGCATTTCGCTCTTCAGCGAGTCCTTGAAGGCGTCGCTCTTGGCCATCGCGTCGCCGATGCAGCGCACCTTGTCCTCGGGGATGCCGATGTCCTCGGCACCCATCTGCGCCACCATCAGCTCGCCGAAGTCGACACACCCGAAGACACCGTCGACCATCGTGTCGGCCTGTGCCTCGGTGGGGGTGAAGTCGGCGAGCAACTCCTCGCCCTGCTCGATCTTCTCCGGGGTGACGCCGGCGTCCTTCAGCGCATCGACGCCGACGGTGTCGATCGCCAACTCGGCGATGCACGTGGCCTGCGGCTCGGTGAAGCCCATGTCGGCCGAGTAGGTGCTCATCATCGCCTCGACGTAGGCCTTGCCTTCGTCGGTCTGGCTGTCGCGGCCGCCACTGTCGTCGCCGCCACCGCATGCTGTCAGTGCGAGCGCCACTGCTGCGACCGCTGCCGTCGTGTTCAACCTGCCCATCCGGATCCCTCCTCGTCGGAACCCGGCCAGTATGCACAGACACTGTGTTCCCGTACGAGGACGTTCGGCCCGAATCCGCGGTCGTCGACGCTGCTACGGGCTGATGACGTAGACCGGGTCGCCGATCTGCAGGAAGTCCCACACCAGCCACGAGTCCTCGACCGACACCCGGAAGCAACCAGCCGAGACACGCAGCGTCGGGTCGCCGAGCGTCGCCGGGTCCTGGTTGACGTACTGGTGGAACGCGATCCTGCCCTTGCGCGGTGTGCGGTAGAAGGCGACGAACCGTTCGAGCAGCTCGCCGGTCTCGCTGCGGTTGCGCTCGAGCTTGGCGAACACGGGGTAGATGCCCACGGGCGGCAGCCCGTAGTCGAGCGGACCGGTCGTCATCGGTCGTGGCTCGACGATGGCCACGCCGTCGCGGCACAGCCAGAACCGCTGAGCCGTCTTGTCGGCGACGGCAGCCCGGCCAGTGGCCGGGCACGCGAGTGGCACCGGGTCGGCGGGTACCTGGCGCTCGGTGAGCCGGTCGACGGGCGCTGGTGTGGCGGGGTCGACCTCGGCGGCCTTGGTGGCGCCCGTCGGGAGGGCTGCACCGAGCGTGCGGGCGTCGGGCGCGACGCGGGGCTGCGGCACGGTGCCTGCCACGGCCTGCGCGGCAGCTGCCGACTCGGCCCGCCCCGGCCGGGCGACGGCGACCACCCCCGACCCGACGAGCAGCGCTGCACCCAGGACGACGCCCACGAGGGCGCGCCGGGTGGTGCGCCGCGCGGTGAGGGAGGTCGTCGAGGGGGAGGAGGCGGGCATGGCAGATGCAGTCTGGTGCGTGACGAGACAGAGATGACGAGTGAGGGCGGCATCCGAAGGGGCAAGCAGGTCGGGCGCACCCCGGATCCATGCCTGGAAGGACACGCTGCCCCGCACCAGGCCGCGCCGCCCGCCCCGATGGGCTGCCCGATCACGATGCACCATCGGGCACGGTCGCGCAAGGTCGACGGCTGCGTGTCGGCGGCTGCACCGTGTGGGTAGCCTCTGCGAGCCATGCTCGACTCGCTCACCGACTTCGTGACCGACCTCGTCGAGTCGCTCGGCTACCCCGGTGTGGCGTTCCTGGTGGCGATCGAGAACCTGTTCCCACCGATCCCGTCGGAGGTGGTGCTGCCGTTGGCCGGTTTCGTCGCCGGACGCGGCGATGCATCGCTCGTCGGCATGATCATCGCCGCCACGGTCGGGTCGGTGGTCGGGGCATGGGCGCTCTACGGCATCGCGGCCGCCATCGGTGAGGCCCGCCTGCACCGCTTCGTCGTGCGTTACGGCCGCTGGTTCGGGCTGAAGGAGGCCGACCTGGTGCGCGCCGAGGAGTGGTTCGACCGTCGCTCCACCACGGCGGTGCTGCTCGGTCGGTGCATCCCGCTGATCCGCTCGATCGTCAGCATCCCCGCCGGGTTCCGGCGGATGCCGGCCGTGCGGTTCACGGTGCTCACCGCCATCGGCAGTGCCGTCTGGAACACCGCGCTGATGGTGGCCGGCGCCATCCTCGGCGACCGGTGGGAAGAGGTCGGCAGCGTCGTCGGGCTGCTCCAGGCGGTGGTGATCATCGTCATCGTCGCGGCGGTCGGCTGGTTCGTGTGGAAGCGGTTCGTCCAGCCGCGCCTGGCGCGTCGCGGCGACCTGCCGCTGCCCGACACCGACGACTGAGCCGGCCTGGCCGAGCCTGTCTGAAGTGCCAAAGGCCCTTGTCAGGTGACTCGACACCTGCCACGGTTGAGCGCGTGAAGCCCCCCTCGGACCGCAAGCGGCGCGTGCCGTTCGCCAGTGCAATCGTCGTCACCGGGCTGCTTGTGGCGGCCTGCGGTTCGGACGACAGTTCGCAACCCAACTCCTCCGCGACGTCGAGTGCACCGTCGACGGCGCTGCCCACCTCGTCGACTGCGGCGCCCACCACCGCTGCGCCGACGACGGCTACACCCACCACGGATGCGCCGACCACCACGGTCTCCGGCGTGGTCATCGACGCCTTCGAGCCGGACTGCGTCGAGCGCGGCCCGTCGCGACCGCTGCCGGCCCTCGACACCTCCGGGCTCGAGACGTTCGGCCCGCTCGGTGCCGAGCCGGTGGTGCAGGTGCTCCTGCCCCGCGTCATCGTCGACGACGTGTCCGACTGGGTACGCGTCGAGGCCTTCGTGGTCCCGGGCGGCCTGCTGATGAAGCTACGCCCCTACAACGGTCCGCCCGACGTGACGATGCTCACCGTCGTCGACTTCGACGGTGAGGTGCGGTGGGTGCGGTGCCTCGAGAATTGGGGGCCGCTCGTGCGCGCTGCGCCCGACGGCGGCGACGACGGCGGCATGCTGGCGCTCACTTGGGTCACCTACGACGGCAACGGCGTCGGTTCGTCACAGATCGAGCTGTGGTCGCTCGCCGACGGCACCCTGGCGCGCACCTGGGACGAGGTGCTCGCCGACGCAGGCCTGCCCCCGGTCGACGATGCCGACCTCGGCTTCGTCTACACCGAGGCCGCAGACCAGTTGGTGGTGGCTCCGTCAGCGGAACGTCCGGCCACGGCCGACGACCTGCTCTATCTGGTCGACCCACGCGATGCCGGTGTGGAGATGCTGGCGCTGCCCCCCGGCTTGATCGGCACCCCGCTCGACCAGGTGCAGCTCTCGGCGCTGCCCGACGGTCGGCTGGTGCAGCTCGGTACGGCCAATGGGCTGAACGAGGGCCGCCTGCTCGCCGTGCAGGACGGCGACGGCTGGTCGACCGATCCGGCCGACCTCGACGCCGCCCGCCCGGTGTACGCCAACTTCCTGTACGGGGAGGGCCGCCAGGTCCTGGCTGCCTTCGACGGAACGGGCGACGTGCTGTGGCGGCGCGACGACCTGCTCGCCGTGCCGGCCGAGGGCTTCACCTTGGCGCTCAGCGGTGGTGTGGTGCTGGCCAGGGTGTGCACGGCACCGCCGTCGGACGACGGCATGGACTACTGCCCCGGCCGCAAGATCGTGGCGGTCGATGGTCGCACCGGTCGCACGCTGTGGGAGCGCGAGGACTGGTGGACCGTAACGGTGGTGGCCGATGGTCGCGCCTTCTTGAACGGGCCGTACGACGGGACCGGACTGGGTGGGCCGGTGCCGTGGGAGATCGTCGACCTGCGCAGCGGAGAGCGCGCCGGCCAGCGGACCTGGACCGAGCCGTGGCGGTTCAGCATCGGGTGTTGCGACGAGCCCGCGCGTGTGGCCTGGAGTGGTGGTGTGGTCGTGTCGCTCAATGAGGACACCGTCGAGCTGTGGTACCCCGAGGCGCGCACCACACC
>JBBATY010000044.1:0-24539 GCA_040398525.1 Ilumatobacteraceae bacterium
CAGCTGCCCGGGCACAAGGTGTACCCGTGGGTGGCCAAGACCCGCCACAGCACTCCGGGTGTGGGTCTGATCAGCCCGCCGCCGCACCACGACATCTACTCGATCGAGGATCTCAAGCAACTCATCCACGACCTGAAGAACTCGAACCCGGCGGCGCGGGTGCACGTCAAACTCGTCGCCGAGGTCGGTGTCGGCACCGTCGCTGCCGGGGTCAGCAAAGCCAAAGCCGATGTGGTCCTGATCAGCGGCCACGACGGTGGCACGGGTGCGTCGCCGCTCACCTCGCTCAAGCATGCAGGGGCACCTTGGGAGCTGGGCCTGGCCGAGGCGCAGCAGACCTTGCTGCTCAACGGCCTGCGCGACCGCATCGTCGTCCAGGCCGACGGTCAGATGAAGACCGGCCGCGACGTCGTGATCGCAGCGCTGCTCGGCGCCGAGGAATTCGGCTTCGCAACTGCTCCGCTCGTGGTGAGCGGCTGCATCATGATGCGCGTCTGCCATCTCGACACCTGCCCGGTGGGCGTGGCGACGCAGAACCCCGAACTGCGCAAGCGCTTCAGTGGCAAGCCCGAGTTCGTCGAGACCTTCATGGAGTTCATCGCCGAAGAGGTGCGCGAGCTGATGGCTCACTTGGGCTTCCGCACCATCGAGGAGATGGTCGGTCACGTCGAGGTGCTCGACACGCGGGCAGCTGTCGCCCACTGGAAGGCCAAGGGCCTCGACATCTCGCCGATCCTCGCTGTGCCCGCCAACCCGTACGGTCAGACGCTGCACCACAGCGTCGCCCAGGACCACGGCCTCGACGAGGCGCTCGACAACACCCTGATCGAGCTGGCGATGCCTGCGCTCGAGCTCGGTGAGCGGGTGGAGATCGATCTGCCGGTGCGCAACGTGCACCGCACGGTCGGCACGATGCTCGGCTACGAGCTCACCCGCCGCCACGGCGGCGCCGGACTGCCCGACGGCACGATCCACATCCACCTCCGTGGCTCGGCGGGCCAGAGTTTGGGGGCCTTCCTGCCCGCGGGGATCACCATCGATCTCGAGGGCGATGCCAACGACCACGTCGGCAAGGGCCTGTCCGGTGGACGAGTGATCGTGCGCCCGGACCGCGACGCGACCCTGTTCGCGGCCGACAACGTGATTGCCGGCAATGTCATCGGCTACGGAGCGACCAGCGGGGAGATCTTCCTCAGCGGAACGGTGGGCGAGCGCTTCTGCGTGCGCAACTCCGGGGCCACAGCGGTCGTCGAAGGTGTCGGCGACCACGCCTGTGAGTACATGACCGGTGGGCGAGTGGTGGTGCTCGGCCCGACGGGCCGCAACTTCGGTGCGGGCATGAGCGGTGGCATCGCCTACGTCTACGACCCGCACGATGTCTTCGCTGCCCGGCTCAACCACGAGATGGTCGACCTGCTCGGCCTCGATGCCGACGACGAGTCGTTCGTGATGCGTCTGGTGGCCGATCACGCCCGCCTCACCGGTTCGGTGCTGGCCGCCGACCTGGTCGGCACGTGGGCGCAGGCCGCCAGCTCGTTCAAGAAGGTCATGCCTCGCGACTACGCACGGGTGCTCGGTGTGATGCGCGAGGCCGAGGCTGCTGGTCTCGACGAGGCAGCGACGCTGGCGAAGGTGATGGAGTCGGCCCGGTGACGAGCACGAGTTGCACAGCCGGGCCGGACGTAGTGAAGGGAGCGACACGTGGGTGAGACGACTGGTTTCTTGAAGTGGCAGCGGGAGATGCCCACACGGCGCGCCGTGGCGGTGCGGCTACGCGACTGGAAGGAGGTCTACGAGGACTTCCCGGCGGAGAAGGTGCGCACCCAGGCAGGACGGTGCATGGACTGCGGCATTCCCTTCTGCAACAACGGCTGCCCGCTCGGCAACCTGATCCCGGACTGGAACGACCTCGTCTACCGCGACCATTGGCGCGATGCCATCGACCGTCTGCACGCAACGAACAACTTCCCGGAGTTCACCGGGCGCTTGTGCCCCGCCCCGTGCGAGAGCGCCTGCGTGCTCGGCATCAACCAGGACCCCGTGGCCATCAAGCAGGTCGAGGTCGAGATCATCGACCGGGCCTGGCAGGAGGGTTGGGTCATCCCGCAGTTGCCGTCGGTTCGTACCGGCAAGCGGATCGCGGTGATCGGTTCCGGCCCGGCAGGTCTGGCTGCCGCCCAGCAGCTCACCCGGGCCGGCCACGACGTCGTGGTCCTCGAGCGCTCGGACCGTATCGGCGGGTTGCTGCGCTACGGCATCCCAGAGTTCAAGATGGAGAAGCACCACCTCGACCGTCGGATCGAGCAGATGGTGGCCGAGGGCACCGAGTTCCGCACGAACGCCACGGTCGGAGGCAATGTCGACATCGACGTCCTGCTGGCCACCTACGACGCCGTCGTGCTGGCTGCCGGGGCGACGGCGTGGCGTGATCTGCCGGTGCCCGGCCGCGAGTTGGCGGGCATCCACCAGGCGATGGAGTATCTGCCTCTCGCGAACAAGGTGATCGAGGGCGACCTCGAGCACAGCCCGATCGACGTGGCCGGCAAGCACGTCGTGATCATCGGCGGCGGCGACACCGGCGCCGATTGCCTGGGTACGGCACATCGTCAAGGCGCGGCGAGCGTGACGCAACTGGAGATCATGCCCCGTCCCCCGGAGGAGCGCGCCTCGTCGAACCCCTGGCCGACCTATGCAATGGTGCACCGGGTCTCGTCGGCTCATGAGGAGGGTGGAGAGCGGGTCTACAGCATCAACACCGAGCGCTTCCTCGACGACGGCAACGGTCGCGTGCGGGCCCTGCTCGTCCACGAGGTCGAACTCGTCGACGGCCGCTTCGAGAAGGTGCCCGGCACCGACCAGGAGCTCCCTGCCGACGCGGTGTTCCTCGCCCTGGGGTTCGTCGGACCGGAGAAGGGCTCGTGGCTCGACCAGCTCGGGGTCGGCTTCGACCAGCGCGGCAACGTGGCCCGCAACGACCACTACATGACCAACGTGCCTGGCGTGTTCGTCGCCGGCGACATGGGCCGTGGTCAGAGCCTGATCGTGTGGGCCATCGCCGAGGGGCGGGCCTGTGCCGCAGGGGCCGACGCGTGGCTGATGGGCGGCACCGACCTCCCGGCGCCTGTTGCGCCGACGAGCCGGCCGCTCCTGTAGGCGCGACCGCTTCAGGTGCCAATGGTCCTACGCTGTGCGCCCATGAGGCATCTTCGGGCGATCATCGGGGTCGGCGTCGTGCTCGGCGCAGCCGCGCTCGGGTTGACAGCGTGCGGCGGCGGCGCTGAAACGGCGACCACCACTCCGGTCACCATCGGGGCGACGAACTTCGTCACCCTTCCCCCGGTCCAGTCGACGCAGGCGCCGGTCACCGTGGCACCGCTCCAGCCGGGTGACGTGCTCACCGCCGACGGTAGCTACATCATCCAGCCGGGCGACTATCCCTCCACCATTGCCAACGACTGGGGGCTGACCTTCGACCAGTTGGCCGCGGTGAACGGCTGGACGCTCGACAGCTCCGGACTGGTACCCGAGTGGCCAGGCGTCGGTGCGACGATCATCATCCCCGCCGGAGCCCGAGTTCCTGGGGCGACGACCGGTGGTACGGGTACGAACACGACCGCAGCACCTGCGCCGGCGACCACCTCGGCGCCGGTCACCACCGTCGACACCTGCTCGCAGGGCAAGTACGTCATCGAAGCGAGCGACACCAGCCGCCAGAAGGTGGCCGACAAGTTCGACGTCAGTGTCGAGGCCCTCGATGCGGCCAACGTCGGCACGTCTGGGTACTCGGCGTTCTATCCCGGCCTCGAGATCGTCATCCCGGGCAAGGACTGCTGATCAGACCAGCCGGATCGTGAGCTGGTCGAGGGTGATGACCTCGCCCGTCCGAGCGCGGTCGGTCGCCACCAGCTCGAGCGTGTCGACACCTTCGCCGGCGGCACCCGCTGGCTGGAATCTCACCGAGTGATCGAGGCCGAGCTCTGCCCAACGGGTACGCATGGCGCCGGGATCGTTGGCGCCGATGGCCACGCCGGCGATCGCGCTCACCACCGCAGTGTCGGCATGAGCGGTCCAGTCGACGCCGGCCCAGCGCCACGAGCCAGCGGGGTTCGGCTGATCGATGCTCACGATCGCGCCGCCGACGTCGGCCGGGTGCAGGTGACGGCCACGTATCGCGGAGAAGTCGCCGCTCCACACCACACGCACACCGCGGCTGCGGACATGCTCCTCGCGCTGGTCGAGGTCGTCGACCTCGTAGATCGCCATGTAGCCGGTGACGGCCCGGTCGTTGTCGGCGCCGCAGCGCTTGTCGAGGAGCCGCCCCGCAGTGGTGGGCGAGGTGGCGGGCGCAACCACCTCGAGGAACTGATCACCGATCGTCATCAGCGCGTTGACGAGACCGAACTCGGCCACCCCGGGATCGCGGAAGCAGACGGTGAGCCCCAGTTGCGCGCACAGCTGGTCGACGACCGGGTCGAGCTGGCGGGCGGCGATGGCGATCTGGCGCAGGCGGATCATGAGGCGAAGAGTACCGAAGGCGCAACCGGGGCCTGGCTGCCCGGCAGGCCGATAGCAACGAGCCGCGACACCGGTACGGCGTCTCCCCACGGTTCGCCGACGCTCAGACGCATCCGTCGACCCACGACCTGCAGCACCGTGCGGTGGTCGGGGTCGTCGGTGAGCGCGAGGGTGCCCTTGGCGCGCACGATGTCGTCGGGGAGCGAGGCCACCCACTGCTCGACCTGGTTGCGGCTGAGCGGAGCGTGAAGCTCCCAACTCCATGTCGCATGGTCGGCGTGGGGCTCGTCGTGCGAGTGGTCGCAGTCGGGACCGTGGACGTGATCGTCGCCGTTCGGGTGCTGCGGACCCCCGCCGTGCACACCGAGCAACAGGGCTGGGGCGACCCTGCCCTCGCTCGCTCCGACGACAGCGGACTCCGGGGCCAGGGCGCCCAGCCGGGCGCGCACAGCGGCCTCGCGCGTCGAGTCGACGAGGTCGAGCTTGTTCAGCACCACCACGTCGGCGGCCTGCAACTGGGCGCGGATGGTGCGACCGAGGTAGGGGTGCTCGGACCGCGACTCGATGGTCTCGGCATCGACCACCACGACCACTGCATCGAGGCGGAAGCCGGGAAGCGCGACATCTCTGGCGATGGCCGTCGGATCGGACACGCCGCTGGCCTCGATGACCAGCAGTTCGGGTGGGTTCGGGCGTGCGCCGATGCCCAGGAGCATCTGCTGCAACGTGCCGGAGAGGGTGCAGCACACGCACCCGTTGCCGAGTGACAGGGTGCCTCCGTCGCTCGACACGATGAGGTCGCGGTCGATGTTGATCGATCCGAAGTCGTTGACCAGCACCATCGTCCGCCTGCCCGTGCCGACGCGTAGCAGATGGTTGAGCAGGGTGGTCTTCCCGGCGCCGAGGTACCCGCCGATCACCGTGACATGGATCGGCGCGTCGTCGTCGGAGTGCTGGGTGGGTGATGTGAGGTCCATGGTCGGCTCCTCGCGCACTGTACCGAAGCCACAGGACGACAAGCGCAAGGAATGAAGCAAATACTTGATACCATCCGCGCCAGTGGCAAGGAATCGATCGTGGGGATCGAGCTCCGTCGACGTCGTCGGGTGCTGCCGCAGGAAGGACTGACATGGACACGCTGTACACCGGTGGCCGGATCCTGACGATGCGGGGCGCGACCCCCGAGTACGTCGAGGCCATAGGGGTGACCGACGGGACGATCACCTTCGTCGGCCCGGCGGCGGAGGCCGAGCAGCACGCCGACGGATCGACGACCCGCGTCGACCTCGGCGGGCGCACCATGTTGCCGGGCTTCATCGATGCCCACGGCCACATCGTGGTCGCCGCGCATCAGCTCGAGCAGGCCTGGCTCCGCGGCGAGGGTGTCACCAACATCCCGGAGATGATCGAGGCGCTGAAGGCCAAGGCGATCGAGAACGGCGTGAAGCCGGGGGACTGGATCGTCGGTGCCGGCTGGCACCCGTCGGTGCTCGCCGAGGGCAGGTATCCGACGGCCGACGAGCTCGATCAGGTCTCGACCGAGTACCCCGTGATGGCCATCCACGCCTCGGGGCACCAGGCGTCGTTGAACCACAAGGCCCTCGAGGTGGCCGGCTACCTCCCCGGGTGCGCCGACCCCAAGGGCGGTGTCATCTGGCGCGTCGAGGGGACCGACATCCCCAACGGCTACATCGAGGAGTCGCCGCTGTTCTATGTGCGCTCGCTGATGCCGCCGCTGTCCGCCGACAAGTACGCGCCACTCATGGACCGGGCGATGACCCAATGGGCTTCGTACGGGTTCACGACGGCATCGGAGTGCTGCGTCGGGATCACGCCGGACGACTTCGATGTCATCGAGGGCACGCTCGCCGCCGGGCCCCTGAAGATCGACGTCCTCACCTATGCCGAGCCGCAGATGCTGCCGAAGGCGCTGGAGGTGCTGGGCGAAGAGCGGGTCGGCAGCTACGTCGACGGGCTGCGCCTGGGCGGCATCAAGCTGTTCCTCGACGGCTCGCTCGGTGGGGCCACCGCGTGGGTCACCCAGCCCTACGTGGGCATGGAGGGCCAGCCCAACGACTGCGGAGTGGCGCGTATGACCGACGACGAACTGATCGCCCTCTTCGACGAGTTCTACCCGAGCCGCTTCCAGGTGCAGGCGCACCAGAACGGCGACGCCGCGATCGACCAGTTCCTGCTCGCCGCCCGGACGGCGATCGAGAAGTACGGCAAGCTCGACAAGCGGCCCATCGCGATCCACTGCCAGATCGCCCGACCCGAGCAATGGCCGATGTTCGACGAGCTGGGTGTGATCCCGAGCCTGTACCCCTCGACCATGCCGGAGCAGATCGAGGTGGTCGCCAAGGTGGTCGGCGACCGGATCAACCTGCACAACGCCTGCGGAACCGTCGAGGAAGCCGGCGTGCTCTGGACCTCGCACAACGACGCCCCACTGCTGCTGCCCGACGCGATGGCCATGGTCGACGGTGCCGTCAACCGACGCTCGCGTGCGACCGGGACCGCCTACGCCACCGAGGTGGCGTCGTCGGTGTACGCCGCGCTGCGGTCGATCACGGCATCGGCCGCCTACCAGGGCTTCGAGGAGGCCTCGAAGGGCACGATCGAGGTCGGCAAGCTGGCCGACCTCGTGGTGCTCGACTCCGATCCGCTGACCGTCGACCCCGCTGCGGTCGGCAAGGTCAAGGTGGTCGAGACGATCAAGCGTGGCCACAGCATCTACCGGGCGTCGTGATGGACGCAGCAGTTGCTGCAACAGCTCCCGTCGAGCCGCCGTTCCTGAAGCGCTACGTCAAGTGCTTCCTACTCGTCGCGCTGGTGATGATCGCGCCGGTGATCATCATCGGGGTCACCATCGGAACGGTGCCGGCGATGGCCTTTCCGTTCGGGTTGATGGCCGGGCTGTTCGCGTCGACCGGCGACGGGCAGCGGGTCGCATGGCGGCTGCTGCCGGTGCTCGTCATCGGTGCGGTCGCGTCGGCGGCCACGACCGGCACGTGGTGGTGGGTGCTCGTGCTCGGCGTGACCGGGGCCGTGGTCGGCTACCTGTGCACCCAGGGCTGGGCGGTGGCGATCATCGAGGTGGCGATCTGCACCACCACAGCCGATCCGGTCAGCGGCTGGAAGGACATGGTGCTGTACGCCCTGTTCTGCGTTGTCGGATACGTCGCCGGCATCTTCCTGGCCAGGCTCGCAGGAGCGCCTGAGGACCGGCGCGAGACGCCGATCAACCTGCTCCGGCCGGTGCGCGCCGCCATCGTCGGCGCCATCGCGCTCGCCGCGACCGGTGCCCTGGCGGTGCCGACGAACTGGTCGAAGATGTTCTGGTTCCCGATGACCTTCCTGATCCTGCTCGAGTACCTCGTCGGCCGCGACCAGGGAGGCTGGAAGATGGTGGGCTACCGGTTCATCGGCACCCTGCTCGGCGTTGTGATCCTCGTGCCGATGATGGCGCAGCTCCCGGGCGTGGTCCGGTTCATCGGCATCATCGCTGCGCTTGCCGCCGGGCTGGCCATCAGCAACGACCGCTACTGGCTCGGCGCTGCGTTCATCACGGTCGGAGTGGTGCTGTTCTCCGGCATCGGCCAGGACCCGCTCAACGTCGCTCAGCAGCGCTGGGTGGCGATCATCGCCGCCGGGGCGGTGCTGTTGGTGACGGCCGTGGCCCTGAACGCCTGGGTGAAGATCGGGCCGCGCGAGGTCGTGGCGGCTGCCAAGGACACGGTGTCGCCCGCGCCCATCACCTGAGCCGGCGAGCCGGGGGAGCCCGGCCGGTCAGCCGATGTCGGGCCAGCGGCGCTTCTGTCTGCGTCGCTTGGCAGCGGCGCCCAACTTGCGCTGTTCGGCGATCGCCCACTGGCGGCGCCACCCGTTGTACTCGGGCCCGGTGAGCTTCGGGCTCGACCCGCGGGCGGCTCGCTGGCGGGCGGTCCAGAAGTCGGTGAGGGCCTCGTCGCCCAGGGCCGTTACGGCGGCTTCGATGCGGGCGTTGTAGCGGCGGGTGTTCTCGCCGTCGGCGGGCCGCAGGGCAGCGCCGAACACCACCTTGGTGTGGCCGGGTTTGGGGCGCTTCATGCCCTTGCCGTAGATGGCGCCGCTGCCGTCGATGAACACCGGCACCACGGGCGCACCGGTGCGCGCCGACAGGTAGGCAGCGCCGCCCTTGAACTCCTGGCCCCAGCCGTCGGGTGAGCGACCGCCCTCGGGGTAGATGACGAGGCTCCAGCCGTCGTCGACGAGGTCGCGGATCATGTCGCTGCTCTTGCGGCCGGTGACCTCGCGGTCGATGGGCAGGGCGTTCAGCGTGAGGGCTGCGGCGGCGCTCTTGGCGCGGGTGGTGAAGAAGTAGTCGGCGGCGGCGGCGACGATGAGCTTGGAGCGCCACGGTTCGGGCACGGCCTCGACCATCAGCAGGGTGTCGAGGTGGCTGTGGTGGTTGGGGGTGAAGATCACCGGTGGGGCGTCGTCGCCGCGAGCGATGAGGTCGTCGAGACGGTCGATGCCGAGCACCTCGGGCCGGGCGACCAGGCGGGTGAACATCCGCAGCGGGCCGCGGGTGATGACCGCGCGCGCTGCCCGGGCGGGGGCCTTGCGGGCCCAGGCAGTGTCGTAGTCGGCGCCCAGCTTCGCCGGGGAGGGAGGCACCTCCACACCCTTGGGCACGGTGGGCTTGCGGTACGGGAAGCCGAGGTTGCGCGCGGGTTTGGCGATGCGGGTGACGACGCGCTCGGCCGACCCGCCGAGGCGGGCAGCGCGGCGCACCATGCTGCGCGAGACCGAACCGCCGCTGCTCATGTGACGTCGGCGACCAACAGGGCGGGCACGTGCAGGTGGGTGATGGTGGGGGCGCGGCCCACCACGTCGGAGGCGATCTCGAACGCGTCGTCCATCGTGCTGGCCGGCGTGAAGCCGAGGCGGCGCACGGTGGGCGGGTCGCCGCCGACGATGATGATCTTGCCGGCGTGCTGCTGGCCGTGAGCGCCCCAGTACCACGCGTAGAACGGGTGCACGCCGTGGTAGGCGTTGCCGGTGCGGTAGAGGTGGCGGTACCACTCGTCCTCGGCGTACTGCTTCTCCCACTTGTGTCCCATCACCACCGGGTCGGTGGTGTCGGGTAGCACCTGCTCGAAGAAGTCGATGTAGCTCGGGTGGTGCACCGGGTGGAACTCGCGGTAGGTGGGGTGGGTCATGATGATGACGCCCCCCTCACGCACCAGCGGCTTGTTGCGGTACATGTTGAACAAGTACCCGAGCCCCATGCACATCACGAGGATCGGGTTCATGATGCCGTCGGGGTTGTAGGGGCACACGAACGGGATGCCCAGCGTGAGGATGTCGGTCTGGCCCTCCACCGGGACGAGTTGCTGGCGGTAGACGTGCTCGAGCGTGCGCTCGTGCACCGCGCTGGTCTCGCCCGCCTGGATGCTGGTCATCTGGTGCGGGCTCTCGATGGAGTGGAAGATCTTGCGGGCGGCGCGCACGGGCATGCGGTTCAGCGACTTGCTGGTGGCCAGGAACGTGGCCCGGTCCTTCGCGTTCCATTCCCACTCGCGCTTGGAGATGAAGTCGAACGGCTTCGGGAACATGTCGGTGTTCAGCGTGGTCTCGATCTGGAACAGCTTCGGACCGTGGTCGCGCAGCACCTGGCCGAGCCGCCAGATGCTGGTGTGCAGCGCGCTGTGCTTGCGATGGCCCATCAGGCTGCGGGTGTTCTGCAGCGTCTCGCCGTTGTGGTGCACGCTCAGGCAGCGGTAGCTGGCGAGGCCGGTGGTGATGCTCTTCCAGCCGCCGTCCATCGGCACCGAGTTGATGTTCACGTACACGACCAGATCGCTGTCGGCCGCACGCTTGTTGATCTCGAGCACCTCACCGTGGTCGGTGGTGCCGATGACGGCCAGGTTGTCGTGGTCTTCGGCGTCGTGCTGGTACAGCATGCCGCGCGGGTGGAACGCGTCGTAGATGCGGTCACCGAGGGCGTGGCGCAGTTCGTACTCGTGCATCCGGCGGTGCAGGCCCAGGGCGGCGATGATGTGCACGTCGTCGACACCGGCGGCCGCAGCCATGTCGAGCACGGCTTCGATCACGCGTTGGCGCGTGTCGGGCGACTGCATCTTCGGCAGCGGAAGGCTCACGTCGTCGAACGCGATGGTGAGCTTCATGCCGGGGAACAGCTGTGCGGGCAGCGGGTCGCTGTCGATGGGGTTCAGCAGCGCGTGCACGATGGCGCCGTCGATGTCGTCGATGGCGGGCAGCGGCTCGGGCGGGTAGATCACCCGGCTGCGGCCGGCTGGCAGCTTCTCGAGGCTGAAGTTCTCGCCGCGCCAGAACAGCAGCGGCGGGGTGGAGCGGTCGACCTCGAGGACGAATCCGGGGCGGGGCATCAGCTGCTCGCTTTCTCGGTGCGCGTGCGGGCGCGGGGACGCAGATCGAAGGCGACCTTGACGGCGCCACGGCGGCCGGCGGCTGCGGCGTGGGCGATGGCGTCGTGGTAGTCGTCGAGGGGATAGGTGGCCGACACGAGGCGCTCGAAGCCCAGGCTGTGTGCGGTGTCGATGGCCAGGTCGAAGGTGCGCACCCGGCTGCCGTCGGGCATGGTCTCGGTGCCGTAGGTGTAGGCGCCGACGAGCTGGGTCTCGCGGTGCCACAGGCCGGTGAGGTCGACGGTCACCTCGGCGGGCATGCCCATCAACACCACCCGGCCGCGGGGGCGGGTGATGCGCAGGCAGTCGGTGATCGACGCCGAAGTGCCGACCGCGTCGATGGTGGCGTCGGCGCCGCCCGACAGGTGGTCGCCCACCATGTGGCTGCTCGTGGCGCGGCGTACGGCGCGGGCGAGCTCGTCGCTGCGCACGACCTCGTCGGCGCCGAGCAACTTCGACAGGGCCATCTGGTGCGGGTAGCGGGCCCCCACCACGATGCGTACGCCCGGCACGTAGCGGCGGAGGCCGGCGATGGCGCACAGACCCATCGTGCCGGCGCCCAGCACAGCGACCACCGGGCGCTCGATGCCCTGCAGCACCGGCCAGGTGAGCAGCGCGGCGTGGATGCCGCCGGCCGTGGGCTCGACCATCACGGCCTGCTCGTCGGTCATCGCATCGGGGATGTCGTGGATCTGGCTCTCGTGTGCGATGAACTCCTGCGCCCAGGCACCGCACGTCGAGTTGCAGAAGCCGATCTGGATGCCGGGCTCGAGGCGACCGGTGGCCAGGTGGGCGTAGTCGTTGCCGTCGCCCGGGGCAGCGCCTTCGAAGGGCAGCGGGAAGCCGCGTGCGGCGTGGCCGAGCACGGGCTCGATCACCACGCGGCGGGGCCCGTCGGGGGTGTCGATGTGGCCCACCACTTCGTGGCCGGGCACGAACGGGAAGCTCACCCAGTCGTCGAAGTAGGGCGACACGTGGCCCTCGACGGTGGCGAGGTCGCTGCCGCAGATGCCGGCCAGGTGGGTGTGCACCCGGTGCCAGCCGGGCGCGGGCAGCGCCGGTGGGTCGATGGTGACCATCTCGAGCGGGCCGACACGGGCGGCGGCGCCGGGGGAGAGCACCGACATGGCGCGGGCCAGGCCGAGGCGGCCCAGCTTGCGATCGACCTGCAGCGCCTTCACGAGAACACCCTCCGTCGCTCGCGGTCGCCCAGCATCGGGCCGATGGGCAACAGCGGCCGTGGCCCGCCCTCGGCCTTGTGCCAGTCCTCCACCAGCCAGCCGCGCTTGCGGGCGATGGCGGCCAGGCGGGTCTCGGGGTTCACGGCCACGGGGAACCCGACGCACTCGAGCAGCGGCAGATCGCTGGTGGAGTCGGCGTAGGCGATGCTCTCCTCCAGCCGCAGGCCCTCGGCCTTGCAGTAGTCGGCCAGCACCTGGGCGCGGGTCTCGCCGGTGGGCGGCACCGTGCGCAACTCGCCGCTGTAGGTGCCGTCGGGGCGCACGCTCATCTCGGCCGCGACGATCTCGTCGAACAGTGGCTTCAGGCCGGCCACCACGAAGTCGAGCGCGCCGGTGATGAGCACCGTGCGGTGGCCGAGGGCGCGGTGTTCGCGCACTCGGCGCAGGCCGGCCGGAAAGCTCTTGGTGAGGATCAGCTGGTGCAGCAGGTCCTTCGAGTCCTCGTCGATCTGGCTCAGCGGGGCGCCCTCGTAGCGGCGGTAGAAGTAGCGCAGGAAGTCGCCGCGGTCCTTGCGGTCGAGGCTCTGCAGGCTGGGTGCCTCGGCCAGGGTGCGCAGCACGTAGCGCATCCGTTCGGGCATGTTCAGCCGCCGGGTGGCGAGCCACGAGTAGCTCTCGACCACGTTGCTGGCGATGAGCGTGTTCTCGAGGTCGAACGCCGCCACGTGGCGCTCGGGCGACAGGATGCTGCGGCGCAGGCGGTCGGCGCGGTCGTTGCGGTTCTTGCCCGGCGTGGTCTTGGCGCGGGCGTGCTGCACCACCGACGGCAGGTGGATGGTGCTCACGTAGGTGGGCCAGTCGACGCTACGCGGATCGAAGTTGAACGCGGCCTGGTCGGTGGCGTCGAGGCCGTTCCACAGGTGCATCAGGTTGTCGACCTGGTAGATGGCCTCGCACTCGGTGTACAGGCCGTACAGCTGCACGTACTCGTAGGCGCGGTCGATGTCGTTCTTGCGCTCTTCGAGCTTGGCCGCCCACGTGGCCTGGCGGCCGCGCAGGGGCAGCATCTGCAGCGCTCGTTCGCTGCGCTCGGCCAGCGCCTTGGCGGTGCGCAACTGCTGCTGCACCTTGCCGCGGGCGGGGAACTGCCACTCGGGCACGACGATGGGCTGGCCCTCGGGGTCGTAGAGCGGGTGCTGGGTGAACCAGTCGCGCACGTTGTCGACAAGCAGCTTGTAGCGCAGCGGGTTGACGCCGCCGCTGGCCACCTGGGTGATGCGTGGGGCGGTGGGGCCGGTGGCGGCGACTGCGATGATCGCGGCCACCACGATGTCGACCGGGATGACGTCGACGGTGCCCTCGGGCACGCCGGGGAACTGCTTCAACAACCCGCGGGCATAGCTGATGATGACCGGCTCGGCCATGCGGAAGCCGCGGATCCAGCCGGGGAAGGGCTCGGCGAGCGACGACTCGATGATCGACGGGCGCACGATGCTGACCGGCACGTTGCCCTTGGTCTCGGTGAGGGCCTGTTCGCCGAGGGCCTTGGTGTAGGCGTAGGCGTCGGGCCAGCCGACGCTGGCGGCGCGGGCACGGCCGGCCTCGACCAGCTGGTCGCTCACCCAGCGCTCGCGCAACTGCTCGGTCTTGCCGGCCAGCGCGGGTGCGCCGGCGGCGCCCAGTTCCTTGCGGGCCTCGGCGCGGAAGCCGCGCAGGCGCTCGGGGTCGCGGCTGGCGGCCTCGGTGTCGCTGCGCAGCCGCCGGGCGGCGGCCACCTCTTTGCGCCAGTTCAGGCCGAGGTCGAACGGGCCTTCGCTCACCAGTTCCTCGGGGGCGTTGCCACGGCGGTTGCCGGCCACGTAGCAGGTGCTCACGGCCACCAGGTGGGGCGTGACACCGAGGGTGTTGAGCGTCTCGGCGATTCGCACCGGGCCGAGCAGATTGATCTCGACAGCCGAGTCGAGCGGCGAATCGAAGGCCACGGCGGCGGCCGAATGGATGACTGTGTCGCAGCTGGCGAACAGGGCGCGGTCGGCGTCGTTCAGGCCGAGGCCGTCGGTGCTGACGTCGCCGCCGATGGCGCGCACCCGGCGCTCGACCATTGCCTCGAAGGGCTCGGCGGTGTCCTTCAGTTCGGCCTTCAGCCGGTCGAAGGCGTTGTTCTTGAAGATCTCGCGGCGCACTCGCTCGGTGGCGTCGTGGCGCTTGCTGGGCCGCACGAGCAGGACGAGCTCGCAGCCCGGTGCGCTGCGGAGCAGGCGTTCGATGAGCGCGGTGCCCACGAATCCGGTGCCGCCGGTGATGGCGATGCGTGTGCCGGCGAGCTGTTCGCTGATCATCGGAGACAATGTCTACCATATGGTAGAGAAGCGCCGCCACCCCTGGCGCCCAAGAACCGCATGCGCACCTCGACCCGCCAACGCATCCTCACCGCCGCCACCGACCTGTTCGGCCAGCGCGGCGTCGATGCCGTGTCGCTCGATGTGATTGCAGCGGAGGTCGGCGTGGCCAAGCAGACGCTGCTGTACTGGTTCGCCAGCAAGGACGAACTGCTGCAGGCGGTGCTGGCCGAAGCGGCCGCCGAGCTGACCTTGGCCATCGAAGCGGCGGTGCGTGCCGCCACCGACGACCCGCTCGACCGCATCGAGGCGGTGGTGCGCGCCGTGTTCCGCCCGGCCGTGCGGCGCCCGGCACTGCTCGGCCTGGTGCGCGAGGTGAGCCGCCTCGACCCGTCGGTCACCGACGGCCTCACCGGTTCGCTACGTCCGCTGGCCGATCGGGCCAAGGCCTACCTGAGCGCCGAGATGGACGCAGGTCGCCTGCGCCGTGCCGACCCGGGCCTGATCGCCGCCCTCTGTTACGCCACGGTCACCGGCATCGCCACCGAGCCCGAGGCGCTGCGCGTCACCGGCTGGGAGGCGTCGCCCGCCGGTCTGCGTCGGTTGCGCACCGAGTTGCTCGCCTTCCTCCGCGCCGCCCTGGCGCCCTGAGGTGCTGCCCGCTCAGCGGGCCGTGTTGCGGCGGCGGCGGGCGTGGCGGTCGAGGGCAAGGTCGACGAGCTCGTCGATGAGCGCCGGGTACGACAGGCCGCTCGCGATCCACATCTTCGGATACATCGAGATGGGCGTGAACCCGGGAATGGTGTTCACCTCGTTCAGCAGCAGACCGCGGCCCGACGGGCCATCTTCGTAGAAGAAGTCGACCCGGGCGAGGCCGTCGCAGCGAAGTGCGCGGAAGGCCCGCACGGCGAGCGCTTGCACCTCGGCGGTGACGGCGTCGGGCAGCGGAGCGGGGATGAGCGTGCGCGACCCGTCGTCGAGGTACTTGTCGGCGTAGTCGTAGAACTCGGCGCCCGGCTGCACCTCGCCGGGCAGGCTGGCGCGGGGCTGCAGGTTGCCCAGCACAGCCACCTCGATCTCGCGGCCGGTGATCGACTCTTCGACCACGACCCACTCGTCGTAGCCGAGAGCCACGTCGATGGCGGCGTGCAGTTGTTCGGCCGACTTCGCCTTCGACACGCCGATCGACGAGCCCATGTTGGCGGGCTTCACGAACACGGGAAGGCCCAGTTCGGCGATGATGTCGTCGACCAATTGCGGCGTGAGGTCGTTCTGGCGGAAGGCCCGGTAGCGGGCCTGAGGGATACCCGCCGCACCGGCCACCTGCTTGGCCATCGCCTTGTCCATGCACAGCGACGAACCGAGCACACCGCTGCCCACATAGGGCACGTCGAGCAGCTCGAGCAGGCCCTGCACCGTGCCGTCTTCGCCCATCGGGCCGTGTAGCAGTGGCATCACCACCGTGGTGCCGCCGGCAGCCACCTCGCCTGCCAGGAACGGGCTGGCCGACACGGTGACACCCGTGGGTTCCAGCCGACCGGGCAGTGCGTCGGGGCCCGAGTCGAGGGCAGCCTGGGCAACGGTGTCGAGCGACCACTCACCGGTGCGCGAGATGCCGATGGGCGTGATGCGATAGCGGCTCGGGCTGGCTGCGCGCAGCACGTGCGCGGCCGTGGTGCAGCTGACATCGTGCTCGGCCGACTGACCGCCGTAGAGCACGATCAGGTTGATGCGGTCGTCGGCGCTCATCGGCTCGACGGTACCGTGTGGGCGATGCGATTCGGAGCACTCGACGCGGCCCGAGCGGTGGGCGGCCGGCTGGTCGGCCCCGACGTGGCCATCGACGGGGTGTCGTTCGACAGCCGCTCGCTGCAACCCGGCCAGTTGTTCGTGCCGCTCGTGGCCGAACGTGACGGGCACGACTTCATCGCGATGGCGCTCGAGCGCGGAGCTGCGGCATACCTCACCTCGCGGCCGGCACATGGCGGCCCGACTGGGGGCCCGGGTACGGGCACGGCGATCGAAGTGGTCGACACCCTGCAGGCGCTGATGGCGCTCGCTGCCGATCGGGTGCGGCGCAGCCCGGCCACCGTCATCGGCGTCACCGGCTCGGTGGGCAAGACCAGCACGAAGGACCTCGCCTGGGCGGCGCTCGCCGCCAGCCGGCGCACCTGGGCCAACGAGCGCAGCTTCAACAACGACCAGGGCCTGCCCACCACGGTGCTGAACGCTCCCGACGACACCGAGGTGCTGGTGCTCGAGATGGGCATGCGCGGCTTCGGCGAGATCAGCCGCCTGTGCGATATCGCCCCACCGTCGATCGGTGTGGTCACCCGTGTGGCCGAGGCGCACAGCGACCGGGTGGGTGGCATCGACGGGGTGGCGCGAGCCAAGGCCGAACTGGTCGAGTCATTGCCAGCATCCGGCACCGCGGTGCTGAACGCCGACGACCACCGCGTGCGGGCGATGGCGGCCAGATGCGCAGGTTCGGTGCTGCTGTTCGGCGAGGCCGCCGATGCCGATGTGCGCATCGATGACGTGCAGCTCGACGGCCTGGCCCGGGCCTCGTTCACGGCGCACACGCCGTGGGGCACGCACCGAGTGCACCTGGGCGTGAGCGGGCGGCACATGGCCCTCAACGCTGCTGCGGCGCTGGCGTGCGTGGGTGCCGTCGGCGGCGATGTGGCCGCCGGTGCTGCCGCGCTGGAGGCCGTGCACCTCACGGCGATGCGCATGGAGATCGTGCGCACAGCGAGTGGTGCGCTGGTGCTGAACGACAGCTACAACGCCAACCCCACCTCGATGCGAGCTGCCATTGATGCACTGGTGGCGCTGCCGGCCCAGCGTCGGGCGGCAGTGCTCGGTGTGATGGCCGAGATCAGCGATCCCGAGTTCGAGCACCCTGCGATCCTGCGCTACGCCGTCGAGCGGGGCATCGAGGTGCTGGCCCACGGCACCGACCTCTATGGCATCGCGCCCACCGACGACCCGGTCACCGCGCTCGGGTCACTCGCCGGCGGAGATGCCGTGCTCGTCAAGGCCAGTCGAGCGGCGGGCCTCGAGCGGGTCGCCGCCAGCCTCGTCGACGCCTGCGGCGGGCTCGTCGGCGAGGGTTGACACCGGTCGGCGGCTGACGTCGCACCACCACGACAGCGCGAGCGCCGCAGCGGCCCCGAAGAGCAGCACCGGCCGCGGGCCGATGGCGTCGACGATCGGCCCGAAGGTGAGCCCACTGACCGACACCATGCCGCCGAAGGCCATGAACCACAGCGACATCACCCGAGCGCGCTCGCCGCTCAGCAGGTTCTGCTGCACCACGGTGAGCATCGACGTTGCCAACCCGAAGTAGAACAACCCGAGCAGGAACCCGACCGGAAACGCGGGCCCCGGCGAGCGCAACAACGCGAACACGGTCATGGACGCAGCGAAGCCGAGGAAGAACGGGCGGATCAGCCGACGCTTGTCGACCTGCGACAGCACCGTGCCGATCGACAGCGCACCCACCATCGCCCCGAGGCCCCACACGGCGTAGAGCCAGTTGTAGGTGGTGCTCTTCGGGGCCACCCCGAAGGCCTCCTTCACCACGATCGGGAACAACGCGACGTAGGCGAGCGAGCACAGCGAGAACAGGGCCATGCCGACGAGCAGTCGACCCACGATCGTGCGGCGCCTGGCGATGTTGACGCCAGCCATCAGGTTCGCCAGCCCGTGGGCGCGGGTCACGCCGGCCATCGGGGGGATGGTGATGCGGAGCAGGGCCGCGACCATGAACAAGAACGTGGCTGCATTGAGGATCAGGATCTGCGGTGTCGTCACCCCGCGCGCCATCAGCACGGCTGCGATGGAGGGGCCGATGACACGCGACCCGTTGATCATCACCGAGTTGAGGCTGATCGCCCCCGGCAGATCACGAGGATCGACCAGGTTCGGCACCGTGCCCTGCAGCGAGGGCGCGAAGAGCGCGTTGGCGATGCCGATCAGCAACTGCACACCGAACAGCCAGGGCAGGTGTGCATCGACGCCCACGAACCATGCCATCACGAGCGAGAGCGCGAGCTGGACGAGGATCAGGGCGATCATCCACTGCTTGCGGGGGAAGCGATCGGCGAGCATGCCCCCGACGATCGACAGCAGCAACAGCGGGCCGAGCTGCGCGAAGTAGAACAAACCCACCCACGCCCCGGAGTCGGTCCGCTCGGCGATGTACACGGGCAGCACCAGCGTCTGCATCCAGGTGCCGATGTTGGATGCGAACGATCCCAGCCACATGATGCGGAAGTCGCGGTGGCGCAGCGCAGCGGCAGCGGTGCCGTGTGCGGGCCGCCGCGACTGCCCGGGGGAGGTCGTCGCGGTGCTCATCGGTCGAACGCCGCCAGATGGCGGCCTGGGGATGGTACCGGGTCAGAGATCACCGGCTCGGGTCGCACGGTGTGCCAGCCTGGGTGCATGGCCGACTCCGTTGCTGCACCGACGTCGACTACAGGCACCGCCGATCGCTGCACCCGCTTCGGTGTGTTCCCCGAGTGCCCGCTGTGTGGAGGCGCGCTGCACCCGGAGCACGCGCACTACAAGTGCGGTGGCTGCGGCTGGCGCGACAGCTGCTGCGACTGAGTCGCCACGTCCGAGCTGCCAGGTCTGGGTCGCTGTGACTCGGGCTCAGCCGAGCAGCAGGTCGGCGTAGATGGGCAGCATCTGCTTGGGCCCGCTCAGCAGGAACGTGGTGATGCAGGTCTCGCGCCAGCGGTCGAGCTCGCCGCGGATCTTGTCGGGCGGGCCGACCAGCGCGACGTCTTCCACCATCTGCAGCGGGATGGCGGCCGCGGCCTCGCCCTTCTTACCGGCCAGATAGAGGTCCTGCACCTTCAGCGCCACGTCCTCGTAGCCCATCCGGGCGAACACCTCGAAGTGGAAGTTGGCCCCGCGGGCACCCATGCCGCCCGCATAGAGGGCCAGGAACGGGCGCACGAAGTCGGCGCACTTCTCGACGTCGTCGCCAGGGATGATCATCACGCCGCAGGCCACGTCGAAGCGGTCGGCCTTGCCGGGGTCGCCGGCCTTGGTGAATCCCTCGGCCAGGCACTTCCGGTAGAAGCCGTCCTCTTTCGGGCTGAAGAACAGCGGCAGCCAGCCGTCGCAGATCTCGGCCGACAGAGCCACGTTCTTCGGGCCCTCGGCGCCGAGGTAGATGGGGATCTCGGTGCGGAACGGGTGGATGGTGCTCTTCAGCGGCTTGCCGAGGCCGGCGCCGCCCGGATAGGGCATCGTGTAGAACTCGCCCTGGTGGTTGATCGGCTGGTCGCGGCGGATGATGCTGCGCACGATGTCGACGTACTCGCGGGTGCGGGCGAGGGGCTTCGGGTAGGGCTGGCCGTACCAGCCCTCGACCACCTGCGGGCCGGAGGCGCCGAGGCCGAGGATGAACCGGCCGCCCGAGAGGTGGTCGAGCGTCATCGCCGCCATCGCGGTGGCCGCAGGGGTGCGGGCGCTCATCTGGATGATGCCCGTGCCCAACTGCACCTTCGTGGTGTGCGCACCCCACCAGGCGAGGGGGGTGATCGCGTCGCTGCCGTAGGCCTCGGCGGTCCACACCGAGGTGTAGCCGAGGCGCTCGGCCTCCTGGATGGCCTCGAGGGCGCCGGCGGGCGGCCCGCTGCCCCAGTAGCCGGTGTTGTAGCCGAGTTTCAGTTCCTTCGCCATGGCCGCACCGTACGACGCGCCGTCGCGCCGTGTCGACCCCAGCTGCGTGCCCGGTCCGTGCGGTGAGGCGGGGGGCTTGCCGTCGGCCGCACCTGTCGCCGTGGCCAGCGTCAGTGGCCGGCGTCGAAGGTGATGGGCATGTGGGCGGGGCCGAAGATGCCCACGCCGTCGGGCTTCCAGGTGATGGCACCGTCGACGCGCAGGTTCGGCATGCGCTGGGCCAGCAGCGGCAGCGCTTCCTGCAGCTCGGCGCGGGCCAGCGCGGCACCCAGGCAGTAGTGGATGCCGGCGCCGAAGGTGAGCTGCGGCTGATCGGGCGCCGGGGCCGTGATGTCGAACGTGTCGGGGTTGGGGAACACGTCGGCCTGGTGGTTGGCCTCGGCCAGGCCGATGCCGATGAAGGTGCCCGCGGGGAACAGCACGTCGCGGTACTCGATGTCGCAGCTGGCGAAGCGCATCGTGCCGCGCACGGCGCCGAAGAACCGCATCGACTCCTCCACGGCGCGGCCGGCCAGCTCGGGCCGTTCGGCCAGCAGCGCCCACTGGTCGGGGTGCTCGGCGAACAGCGACACGGCGCAACCCAACTGGTTACGAGTGGTGTCGGTGCCGCCCACGATGACGGCGTTCACCATCATCACCAGTTCGTCGGTGCTCAGCCGGTCGCCGGCCTCCTCGGCGGCGATGAGGTCGGTCAGCAGGTCGTCGGCGGGCTTCACGCGGCGCTCGGCGATGAGTTCGCGGGTGTAGGCGTTCAGTTCGTCCTGGGCGGCGATGACGAGGTCGATCTTGTCGGCCAGGTCGAACGAGAAGATCTCGAGCACGTCGGAGGCGAGGCGGCTGAACAGTTGCCAGTCGCTCTTCGGTGCACCCAGCAGCTCGCAGATGATGGGGATGGGGTAGGGCTCGGTGATGTCGGCCACGAAGTCGGCCCGGCCGCTGGCGGCCACGGCGTCGATCAAGCCGCTCATCACCTCGCGCATGAACGGCCGCAGCCGGTCGGCCGAGCGGGGTGAGAACGCAGGCGCCACCAGGCGGCGCAAGCGGGTGTGCACATCGCCCTCCGCCGACAGGATGCTCTCGCCCTGGCGCTCGAGGAAGTCGGTGCGGGTGATGCCCATCATCTCGGGGATGCGCCCCGACGCGCTGTGCCAGCGCTTGTCGCGCAGGATGCCGAGCGTGTCTTCGTAGCTGGCGACGCCGTATCCGAGCATCGTGCGGAATAGCCACTGCCCGCCGGCCCTTCCCTCACGAACGATGCGGCGGTACTCGTCACCGTCCTCTGAGAAGGGCAGCATCGTGAGGTCGAGTTCGGAGGCAAGGGTGGCCATGGGGCCACCGTACTGGCCGGTAACCCCGAACTGCAGGGCCGAACGTGTGCCGTACGGCGGTCAGGCCTGCAGCGCGGTGTGTGGCTCGACGAAGGCCACGCCGAGGAACTCGGCGACCGGTGCGTTGGTGACGTGCCCACCTGCGGTGTTCAACCCGTGGGCCATCGCCTCGTCGCGGGCCACGACGCCGGCGGCGCCGTAGTGGGCGAGGTCGAGTTGGTAGGGGAGGGTGGCGTTGGTGAGGGCGTAGGTGCTGGTGTGCGGCACGGCGCCAGGCATGTTGCCCACTGCGTAGTGGAGCACCCCGTGCATCTCGTAGACGGGCTCGTTGTGGTTGGTCTCGTGGATGGTCTCGATGCAGCCGCCCTGGTCGACTGCCACGTCGACGATGACGGCGCCGCGCTTCATCGAGCGCACCATGTCGTCGCTCACCACCACGGGTGCCCGGCCACCGGCCACCAGCACGGCGCCGATGACGAGATCGGCGTTGGCGATGTAGCGCTCGATGGCGCCCCGGTTCGATGCGATGGTGACGATGCGGCCACGGTGGATCTGGTCGACCCAGCGCAGGCGGTCGAGGTTCTTGTCGAACAGCACCACCTCGGCCTCCATACCCGCTGCGATCCACGCTGCGTTCCAGCCCACGTTGCCGGCGCCGAGCACCACCACCTTGGCGGGCTGCACACCGGGCGCGCCGCCCATCAGCACACCGCGACCGCCGTTGTGCCGCTCGAGGTAGTGGGCGCCCATCTGTGGGGCCAAGCGGCCGGCCACCTCGCTCATCGGGGCGAGGAGCGGCAGTGCACCGCCGGGCAACTGCACGGTCTCGTAGGCGAACGAGGTGCAGCGCGATGCGACGAGCGCTTGCGCGACCTCCGGGTACGCAGCGAGGTGCAGGTAGGTGAACAGGGTGAGGTCGGGTCGCAGGAATCCGAACTCCTCGGCCTTTGGCTCCTTCACCTTCACGACCATCTGCTGGGCCCAGGCGGCAGCTGCCGAGGGCACGATGTCGGCGCCTGCGGCCCGGTAGTCGTTGTCGCGGAAGCCGGCGCCCTCACCGGCGCCGGTCTCGACCACGACGTCGATGCCGAGGCGTTCGAACTCGCGCACCCCGTCCGGGGTCATCGCGACACGGTGCTCGGCGGTCTTGATCTCGCGGGGGACGCCGATGGTGGTGATGGCGGGTGTGCTGGGCATGCGACCATCTTGCGCGGGATCGGGCCGTGCATTCCACGGACATCATCTGCCAGGATGGGCACATGGCCGATGGATCAACGGACATAGATGCTCTTGACCGTCTGATCATCGACGAGCTCCGCATCGACGGGCGGCTCAGCTGGCGCGAGCTGGCCGACCGGGTCCACCTCGCTCCCAGTTCGGTGGCCGAGCGGGTGCGGCGACTCGAGGCACGCGGCATCGTTCGCGGCTACGCCGCCGTGGTCGACCCTCGGGCGTTCGGGCGAACCGTCCGCGCTGTGATCGACGTCGCCCTCCCCGCCGGTGTCGACCCCGCGAAGTTCGAGGCGCTCCTGGCAGCGCGCGACGAGGTGGCCCTCGCCGTCTACGTCACCGGACCGGCCGACTACACCCTGATCGTCGATTGCGCAGGTGCCGACGGGCTCGATGCGTTCATCCGCTGGCTGAAGGCCGACGCAGGGGTGGCGCGCACCGAGAGCAAGTTCGTGCTCCGGCCGGTGGTGGGCTGACCTACGATCACCGCATGAAGGTGATCAAGAACTTCGTCAACGGTCAGCACGTCGACGCGGCGGATGGCCGCACGACCCCGGTGGTCAACCCGGCCACCGGCCAGCAGTTCGCGACTGCCCCGCTCTCGGGCTCCGCCGACGTCGAGGCGGCGATGGCTGCCGCTGCCGCCGCGTTTCCGGACTGGCGCGACTCGACGCCGAGTGAGCGCTCGCTGGCACTGATCCGCATCGCCGACGCGGTCGAGGCTCGTGCCGACGAGCTGATCGCGCTCGAGGTCGAGAACTGCGGCAAGCCCGCCCACCTCGTGCGCAGTGAGGAGATCCCGCCGATGGTCGACCAGATCCGGTTCTTCGCCGGTGCTGCACGCCACCTCGAGGGCAAGAGCGCTGGCGAGTACATGCGTGGGATGACCTCGATCATCCGTCGCGAGCCGGTCGGCGTGTGTGCCCAGGTGGCACCGTGGAACTACCCGATGATGATGGCCGTCTGGAAGTTCGCCCCGGCCATCGCCGCCGGGAACACCGTCGTGCTGAAGCCGAGCGACACCACCCCGGCCACCACGGCGCTGCTCGCCGAGATCGCCGCCGAGTTCCTGCCCCCCGGCGTGATGAACGTGATCTGCGGCGACCGCGACACTGGCCGGGCGATGATCGAGCACCCCACGCCCGCCATGGCCAGCATCACCGGTTCGGTGCGTGCCGGTATGGAGGTGGCGGGTGCCGCCGCCGCCAGCCTGAAGCGAGTGCACCTCGAGCTGGGTGGCAAGGCCCCGGTCGTGGTGTTCGACGACGCCGACATCGCGGCTGCCGCCGAGGCCATCGCCATCGCCGGCTACTTCAATGCCGGCCAGGACTGCACTGCCGCCACCCGCGTCATCGTGTCGCCCGGCGCCTACCGCGACATGGTCGACGCCCTGGCCGAGCAGGCCCGCAGCCTGCGCACCGGTCAGCCCTACGACGAAGAGGTGCTGTTCGGGCCCGTGAACAACCCCAACCAGTTGGCGCACGTGAGCGGTCTGGTCAGCCGGACCCCCGCGCACGCCAACGTGGTCGCTGGCGGCAACCCGGTGGGCGGGGCCGGGTACTTCTTCGAGCCCACTGTCATCGCCGACCTGCGCCAGGACGACGAGATGATCCAACGCGAGATCTTCGGCCCGGTCATCACCGTGCAGCAGTTCGCCGACGAGGACGAGGCCATCCGCTATGCCAACGGCGTCGAGTACGGCCTTGCGTCGTCGGTCTGGACCCGCGACTTCGGTCGTGCCATGCGGATGTCGAAGGCGCTCGACTTCGGCTGCGTGTGGATCAACACCCACATCCCGCTCGTCGCCGAGATGCC
>JBBATY010000045.1:0-24402 GCA_040398525.1 Ilumatobacteraceae bacterium
ACCCCGTGCGAGCAGCAGCCGCAGCGCGAAGGCGTCGAGCGGCAAGCGCCGTTCGCAGGGCCGCGACTTCGACCGCGTGGTCACCGGGCCGTGGGCCGGGCCGTCGCTGTCGGACCAGGCCGAGATGGACCGCCTGCTCGACAAGATGAACTCCGTCGGCCTCACCGACGCCGAACGCAAGCGGTTGAGCGAGCTCGGCAGGAAGCTCCGCGGCGGCTGACGGCGAACGCGGCACCGGGACGCGGTCGACCCGGCAGGCAGCCGCGTCAGGCGCTCACAGCATCGCCGAGCGATCGAGTCGAACGGCCCATGGCCCACACCAGCAAGCCGGCGGCGGCAAAGGTGGCCCCGTAGGCGAGGGTCGAGAACCCGAACGACTGCTTGACGAAGCCAGAGCTGAATGCCGCCAGGCCACCGCACAGGCTCATCAGCAGGTCGCCCGCGCCTTGCACCTCGACGCGGGTCTCGGCCGGCACCGACTCGGTGAGCAGCGTGCTCCCCGCCACCAACCCGAAACTCCACCCCACGCCGAGCAGGAACAGTCCCGCGAAGATCAGCACCGAGGAGTACTCGACGATGACACTCAGCGACGTCCCTGCACCGAGGACAACCGCACCGATCATGATCGATGTTGGTCGACCGAGCCGCTCGACCACGCGGCCGACGAACGGCGCGAACCCGTACATGCCGACGATGTGCAGCGCGATCACGTAGGCGCTCAGCTCGGAATGGTCGTGGTCGCCCATGTGCGGCGGGGTCATGGTCATCACCGCCACCATGGCCGCCTGCGAGATCACCATCGACGCCAGGCCGAGGCGGGCGAGCGGCCGGCCGCGCACCACCCCGAACGCAGCGCGAGCTTGACGCACGGGGCGGGTCCGTTCGGCAGACGGGTCGACCAGGCCGGCGACGACGAGCGGATCGGGGCGCAGCCGCACAGCGATCACCGTCGCAGCCGTGGCGAAGAACAACCCGGCGAACAGGAACGGACCGACGAGCGGCTCGAGGCCCAGTGCATCGGCGACATCGCGTTCCCACGGGGTGAGCAGCGGCCCGAAGGCAGCGCCGAGGGTGCCGACCCAGACGACCGAGCCGATGGCCCGAGAGCGCTGATCGGCCGGGGCGAGATCGGCACCTGCAAAGCGGGCCTGTAGTCCACCGGCCTGCCCGGCGCCGAACATCAGCATCCCGACGATGAAGAGGGCATACCAGCCGACTTGGCCCCCGAGGGCTGCGACGAAGGCGCCGGCTGCGCCGAGCGAGAACGCCCGGACCAACCCGGGCCTGCGTCCGGAGCGGCGCATCGTGGCCGCCAACGGCACCGAGACGAGCGCCGAGCCGAAGGTGAACGCTGCGCTCCCGGTGCCGGCGAGCCGGTCGCTGTCGAGCAGCTCCTTCACCAGCAACGCGACGACTGCCACCACTCCGGCCACGGCAGCCTGGGCCGGCACCTGCGCCAGGCGCAGCGTCGTGAGGGTGCGACGTTGCAGCGCCGGATCGGCAACAGGGGTGGAGGCGGTCACCCCCGCAGTCTCACAGACCGAGCAAGGGCCGGAGGAAACTCCCGGTGTGACTGGCTGCCACTGTGGCGACGTGCTCGGGTGGGCCTTCGGCGACGATCATGCCGCCACCGCTGCCCCCCTCGGGGCCGAGGTCGATGACCCAGTCGGCGGTTTTGATGACGTCGAGGTTGTGCTCGATGACGAGCACCGTGTTGCCCTGGTCGACCAGGCGCAGCAACACGGTGAGCAGGCGACGGACGTCTTCGAAGTGCAGCCCCGTCGTGGGCTCGTCGAGCAGGTAGATCGTGTGTCCGGTGCTGCGCTTGGCCAACTCGGCCGCCAACTTCACCCGCTGGGCCTCACCACCCGACAGCGTCGGCGCCGACTGGCCCAGGCGCACGTACCCGAGGCCGACGTCGACCAGGGTCTGCATGTGCCGGCTGATGGCGGGCTGGTTGACGAAGAAGTCGACCGCCTCGCTGATCGGCATGTCGAGGACCTCGGAGATGTTCTTCCCCTTGAAGGTGATCTCGAGCGTGTCGCGGTTGTAGCGCGCCCCTTTGCACACCTCGCACGGAACGTAGACGTCGGGCAGGAAGTGCATCTCGATCTTGATCGTCCCGTCACCCGAGCAGGCTTCACACCTGCCTCCGGCGACGTTGAAGCTGAACCGCCCGGGCAGGTAGCCACGGACCTTGGCCTCGGCAGTGGTGGCGAACAGCTTGCGGATGTTGTCGAACACGCCGGTGTAGGTGGCCGGGTTCGAGCGCGGTGTGCGCCCGATCGGCGATTGGTCCATGTCGATGACCTTGTCGAGCTTGTCGACCCCGGTCACGTTCTTGTGCCGGCCGGCGGCAGCCTTGCTCTTGTAGATCCGCTGCATCAGCACCGGCAGCAGGATGTCGCGCACCAGCGTGCTCTTACCGCTTCCGCTGACGCCCGTGACCGCAACGAAGCAGCCGAGCGGGATGCGCACGTCGATGTTGCGCAGGTTGTGCTCGCGCGCGCCTTTCACCACCACCGCGTCCGAGCCGGGCTGACGACGTTGTGTCGGCACCGGGATCGATCGCTTGCCCGCCAGGTACTGGCCCGTGAGCGAGCCGGACACCTTGGCGATCCCCTTCACCGGACCGCTGTAGACGACCTGTCCCCCGTGCTCGCCGGCACCGGGACCGATGTCGACGATCCAGTCACTCTCGCGGATCGTGTCCTCGTCGTGCTCGACCACGAGGACCGTGTTGCCGAGGTCGCGCAGCCGCAACAGGGTGTCGATCAGTCGACGGTTGTCGCGTTGGTGCAAGCCGATCGAGGGCTCGTCGAGCACGTACAGGGTGCCGACGAGGCCCGAGCCGATCTGGCTCGCCAGACGGATCCGCTGTGCCTCGCCGCCTGCCAAGGTGGCAGCTGCCCGCGACAACGACAGGTAGTCGAGGCCGACGTCGAGCAGGAAGCCGAGCCGGGCGTTGATCTCTTTGGTCACCCTCTCGGCGATCATCCGGTCGCGCTCGCTCAATTCGAGGGCACCGAGGAACGCCGCCGACTCGCCGATGCTCATCGCGCACACGTCGGCGATGTGCTTGCCGTTGATCGTGACAGCAAGGCTCGCCGGCTTCAGCCGCGCGCCCGCGCAGACCAAGCACGGAACCTCACGCATGTAGCCCTCGTACTGCTCGCGACTCCAGTCGCTCTCCGCTCCCTCGTGCCGCCGCTTGATCCAGGGAACCACACCCTCGTAGGCGGTCGTGTACTGACGCGTGCGGCCGTAGCGGTTCCGGTACTTCACCGTGAGGTTGCCGTCGACTCCGTGGAGGACGATCCGCTGCTGCTTGGCGTTGAGCGTGCGGTAGGGCGCGTCGAGGTCGATGGAGTAGGCCTCGGCGACGGCCTCGAGCATCCGCGCGAAGTACTGGGTGTGGGCCGAGCGCCAGGGGGCGATCGCCCCACCGGTGATGCTCAGGTCCGGATCGGGGATGACGAGCTCCGGGTCGACCTCGAAGGTCGTGCCGAGCCCGTCGCACGTCTCGCATGCCCCGTAGGGCGAGTTGAACGAGAAGTTGCGGGGAGCGAGCTCCTCGTAGCTGACACCGCATGCCGGGCAGACGAGGTGCTGGCTGAACGTCAGGGTCTCGTCGGCCTCGCCGTCGCGCCCCACGAGCTCGACTTGCGCGACCCCCTCGGCCAGGCGGAGGGCCGTCTCGAGCGAATCGGTGAGTCGTCGCTCGATGCCGTCGCGGCGGACGAGACGGTCGATCACCACCTCGATGTGGTGCTGCTCGTAGCGAGCGAGGCGATCGGTGCGCTTGAGGAACTCACCCATGTCGACGACCTCACCGTCGACCCGGGCGCGCACGAAGCCCTGTGCAGTGAGGTCTTGCAGCAGGGTGTCGTACTCGCCCTTGCGCCCGCGCACCACCGGGGCAAGGACCTGGAACCGGGTGCCCTCGGGCAACTCGAGGATGCGGTCGACGATCTGCTGCGGTGTCTGACGCGCAAGACGGGTGCCGTCGGTCGGGCAATGCTGCACGCCGACACGGGCGTACAACAGCCGCAGGTAGTCGTAGACCTCGGTGATCGTGCCGACCGTCGACCGAGGGTTGTGGCTGGCCGACTTCTGGTCGATCGAGATCGCCGGCGACAGACCTTCGATCACATCGACGTCGGGCTTGTCCTTCTGACCGAGGAACTGCCGGGCGTACGCGCTGAGGCTCTCGACGTAGCGGCGCTGCCCCTCCGCGTAGATCGTGTCGAACGCCAGGCTGCTCTTCCCCGAGCCGCTCAGGCCGGTGAAGACGATCAGGCGGTCGCGGGGCAGGTCGACGCTGACGTTCTTCAGGTTGTGCTCGCGGGCGCCGCGTACGACGATGGAGCCCGAATCGACCGGGGAGGGCATCAGGGCGAGGTTACCGATCGGTCACCTCAAGTCCCTCACCCTTCGTGCCGATACTGAGGCGATGTCCAGGCCTCTCCCCCCTCACGAGCCCGCCGGTCGCGCCGGACGCCACCTGCTGCAGTACCTGCGAGCTGTCACCGGCACGGCGTGGAGCATCGACTCCACGCCGCTCGGCGTCGCCTTCCCGGTCAACGACGCCGACGGCCTGCTCCGCGCCTACCTGTGCATGCATGATCCGGCCGAGACCGAGCGGTGCACACGGATCGGCGCCACCGTGGCCGCGATCCTGACCCACCTCCACGCTGTCGAGGTCGACTTCCTCGCACCCGTCGAGCACTCGGACGCCGGGAGCGACGAGCACCACGACCAGGCAGCCGGCGATCCCTTCGGCGGCAGGATGATCGCCCACTTCCAGCCGATCGTCGACCTCGCCGATGGCCGGGTGGTCGCTGTCGAGGCATTGGCCCGCATGCAGTCCGGGGCGACGATCCTCGGTCCCGGGGCCTTCCTCGAGTTGATCAACTCGCCCACGATGATGCTCGCGCTCTTCGACCGCATGCTCGACTGCTCGCTCGCCTTCCTCGCCGAGCAGCGCCTGCGTGCCCCCGGCCTGAGCGCCGCCGTGAAGCTCGAGTTCGCAGGCATCCCCGAGGCCGGCCTTCCAGAGCTGATCGAACGGCGGCTCGAGACCTGGGGGCTTCCAGGCTCGGCACTCGAGGTCGAGCTGAACGCTCGCGCGATGTTCGTCCTCGACGCTCCACGGATCGACCAACTCCGTCGACTCGCTGCACTGGGCGTCCATCTCGTGCTCGCCGACATCGACCAGGCCGATCACCTCGTCCGTCAACTCAACGGCATCCCCCTCGCCGGCGCCAAAGTTGGCCGCCGATACGTCGCTCGGCTCGTCGGCCACGAGGACGAGGCGGCAACCGTGCGGTCACTCATCGCCGCCGCCCAGCGCCTCGGCCTCGAGGTCATCGCCGACGGTGTCGAGACCCGTATGCAGACCGAGCAGCTGCTGCTCCTCGGCTGCCGCTTCGGTCTGGGGTACCTGTTCGCCGTGCCGCAGCCTCCGGAGATGCTGGCCGAGTTGCTCGACAAACCGCTGGTCGCCGTCGGGTACTGACGCGGACGAGCCGGATCAGCCGGCGTCGCGGAGCTCGCGCCGCAACTCGTTCACCTCGTCGCGCAGCCGTGCGGCGTACTCGAACTTCAGCTCTGCGGCTGCCTCGTGCATTTCTTCCTCGAGGGTCTGGATGAGACGGGCGAGCTCGGCCTGGGGCAGCGTCTGCAGGTCGCGCTTCACCTTGTCGCGCTCGTGCTGCTTGCGGCGGTCCTTGCCAGGCACAGGGGCGCCGGACTCGCTGAGGCCGAGCATCGAGAGGATGTCGCCGACGGCCTTGCGAACCGTTTGCGGATCGATGCCGTGCTCGGTGTTGTAGGCAACTTGCTTGACCCGTCGCCGTTGGCTCTCGTCGATGGCCCGGCGCATCGACTCGGTCACCTTGTCGGCGTACATGATCACCTGACCGTCGACGTTTCGCGCAGCGCGACCCATGGTCTGGATCAGCGATGTCTCGCTGCGCAGGAACCCTTCCTTGTCGGCGTCGAGGATGCACACGAGCGACACCTCGGGCAGGTCGAGGCCCTCGCGGAGCAGGTTGATGCCAACGAGCACGTCGAACTCGCCGAGACGCAGGCCACGCAGGATCTGGATCCGCTGGATCGTGTCGATGTTGCTGTGCAGGTAGCGAACGCGCAGACCTTGCTCGAGCAGGTAGTCGGTGAGGTCCTCGGCCATCTTCTTGGTGAGGGTGGTGACGAGCACCCGGTCGCCGCGGGCGACACGGTCGTTGACCTGTTCGATCAGATCGTCGATCTGGCCCTTGGTGGGCTTGACGATCACCTCAGGGTCGACCAGACCCGTCGGCCGCACGATCTGCTCGACCACCTGGCTGCTCATCTGCAGCTCGAACGCAGCCGGAGTGGCCGAAAGGAACACGACCTGGTTGATCCGCTCCATCACCTCGTCGAAGCGCAGTGGACGGTTTTCGGCGGCGCTCGGAAGGCGGAACCCGTGGTCGACCAGGACGCCCTTGCGGCTGCGGTCGCCCTCGTACTGGCCGTGCAACTGGGGCACCGCCACGTGGCTCTCGTCGATCACGAGCAGGTAGTCGTCCGGGAAGTAGTCGAGCAGCGTGAACGGCGGCTCGCCGAAGGTACGGCCGTCGATGTGCATCGAGTAGTTCTCGATGCCGTTGCAGTACCCGACCTCCTGGATCATCTCCAGGTCGTACTGGGTGCGCATGCGCAGCCGCTGCGCCTCGAGCAGCTTGCTCTCGCGCTCGAACTGGGCCAGGCGTTCCTGTAGCTCGGCCTCGATGCCGAGCACGGCACGCCGCATCCGTTCCTCACCGGCGACGTAGTGCGTGGCCGGGAAGACCATCACCTCGCTGAGCTCGCGCAGCGTCTCGCCGGTGAGCGGGTCGATCACCGTGATCCGATCGACGGTGTCGCCGAACATCTCGATGCGAAGCACGGTCTCGTCGTACGACGGGTGGATCTCGATGGTGTCGCCGCGAACGCGGAACTTCCCGCGGCCGAGGGTCATGTCGTTACGGTCGAACTGCAGATCGACGAGTCGACGGAGGATGCTGCGCTGGTCGTAGTCGACACCGGTGTGCAGCTCGAGCAACTGGCCCCGGTATTCCTCGGGGTTGCCCATGCCGTAGATGCAGCTGACCGAGGCGACGACGATGACGTCGCGCCGGGTGAGCAGCGCCGCCGTCGCCGAGTGACGCAGCCGGTCGATCTCGTCGTTGATCGACGAGTCCTTCTCGATGTACGTGTCGCTCGACGGGATGTAGGCCTCGGGCTGGTAGTAGTCGTAGTAGCTGACGAAGTACTCGACCCGGTTGTGGGGGAAGAACTCGCGCATCTCCTGAGCCAGCTGCGCAGCGAGCGACTTGTTCGGGGCCAGGATCAAGGTGGGCTTCTGGACCTGCTCGATGGTCCACGCGATCGTGGCGCTCTTGCCCGACCCGGTGATGCCGAGCAGGGTCTGGAAGCGGTCGCCTCGCTGGATGCCTTCCGACAGTCGAGCGATCGCGCCAGGTTGGTCGCCGGCCGGCTGGAAGTCGGAGACGACACGGAACGGCTCGTGGGCGACGGTTTCGGTGGCCACACATCGATGCTACCGGGGAACGTCTGTTCGCCGGATCTGCTTGACTTGGGTCGTGCCCATCCTCCCGCTGTCGACGCCGAGACTGACCCTGCGGATGCTGCGTCCCGCCGATGCCGCCGGCCTGGCCGCCTATCGCGACGATCCCGAGACGGCACGCTTCCAGGACTGGGCGCTGCCTTACCCGGTCGAGGACGCGGTCGAGCTCGCGGGCGGGCAGCTCGACCTCGATGACGTCACACCGGGTCGATGGGTGCAGCTCGCCATCGACCACCTCGACCGTGACGAGGGCTCGGTGGCGATGGTCGGCGACGTCGGGGTCGGCCTCGACGAGGCCGGACGCGTGGCCTCGATCGGGTACACCCTGGCACCGGGCTGGCGCGGGCGCGGCCTGGCGCGGGAGGCGGTCGCAACCGTCATCGATGCCCTGTTCCAGCACCTCGGGGTGCACCGCATCGTCGCCACGCTCGACCCGGACAATGCTCCATCGGAGCGACTCCTCGTCGCGCTCGGGTTCACCCGCGAAGGCCTGCTCCGTCAGAGCGTCGAGGTCCGCGGCGAGTGGGTCGACGACCTCGTCTACTCGCTGCTGCGGTCCGACCGCTTCGGCGTCGGCAGTTCGTAGTCGGGCGGCAGTTGTGGCAAGGCGGTGAGCCACCGCCACAGCGCCTCGATCTGCGGAGCCAGCGCCTCGAGGTCGCCGCTGTTGTCGATCACGAAGCTGGCCGTGGCCAGCCGCTGCTCACGCGTGGCCTGCTTGCCGATGCGCGCCCGGGCATCTGCTTCGTCGAAGCCGCGGTAGCGCACGAGCCGCTCCACCTGGGTCGACTCCGGCACGTCGACGACGATGATGCCCTGCAGCCCTTCGCGGGGGTTCTCGGTGAGCAGCGGGATGTCGAGCACGACCACCCGGTCCGTCTGACGCGCCTCGAGCACACGGCGGTTGCTCTCGGCACCGATCGCCGGATGGACGATCGCGTTCAGGTCCTTCAGCGCCTCGGGGTCGCTGAACACGATCGATGCCAGCGCCGGCCGGTCGAGGTTGCCGTCGGCTCGAATGATCGCGTCGCCGAACCGCTCGGCAAGCTTGGCGAGGACCGGCGAGCCCGGGGCCTGCACCTCGCGGGCGATCGCATCGGCATCGACGACCACCGCGCCACGCTCGGCGAGCGCCGCGCTCACCGTCGACTTCCCCGAGCCGATCCCTCCGGTGAGCCCCACCAGGATCATGCCGCCTCCTCCTCGCTGCCATCCCCCTTCACCGGGCCGGGCACGGCCGACCGAGGCGGTGATGGGGTCACTACTATGCATCCCGGTGAGCCCACTCGACGAGACCGACCCTGCGCCGGCCGGTGCAGTGTCCGGTGGAGCCGAGCGCACCGGGGTCGGTTGGCCGCTCGTCGAGCGCCGGCGCACCTCACTCGAGGCGGCAGCTCGGCCGGCTGCGCTGGTCATGTGGCCGTTCCGACTCGTTGCGCTCGCAGCGTCGGTCTACCGGGCCCGTGGACTGGTCGATGATCCGGATCCGGGGGGTCTCATCGCGCTCGGCATCGCCGTGGTCGTTACCGCGCTCGCGTGCTGGCCCTCCGCGCCACCAGCCTCCGACCAGCCAGCGTCGACGAGGGTTGTCGCAGAACTCCTCGCCCTCCTCGGGGCCGTGGTGGCGTCGGGGGCCTGGAGCTCGCCGGTCGCCCCGATGCTCGTCCCTGCAGGCATGGCGGCAGGAGTAGCGCTCGGAGCCCGTGCCGCACTCATCGGCATGGCAGCCGTGGCGACCATCGTCTCGGCCCAGCACATCGCCCTCGAGCCATCACGTGGTGATGCCGAGCAGAGCCTGGTGTGGAGCTGCCTCGTCGCGGTGCCGACCTACCTCTGCGGCCTGATCCGCCAGGCCAGCGCATCGGCGAGCCGCCAGCGCGAGCAGGCCATCGCCAAGGTGTCGCAGCTTGCCGAGGCGAACACGCTGTTGTTCGCCCTGCAGCGCCTCGCCCAGACCCTGCCGGCCTCGCTCGACCTCGACGACGTCGTCGACTCCACCCTCGACCAGGTGCAGGGCCTGGTGCCGTGCGACACCGTTGCGCTCTACCTGACCAACGACACGGACCGGACGTTCGAGCGGTACCGCTCGCGCGGCGCCCCCGTCATCGACGCGATCGACCCGGCGCTCGCCCCTGCCACCATCCGCACCGCCCTCGACGCCCCGCGCACGATCCTGCTCAGCCGGCTCGACCCGTCGGTCGCGCTCTCCGAGGGCGCCAACAGCGCGCTCTACACCGCCCTGCGCGCCCGCGGCACCGTGGTCGGCCTGCTCGCCGTCGAGGCCCTCGGGCAGGCACCGTTCGACGCCCAGCACGCCGAGGTGGTGCACGGCCTGGCCGAGCCGTTCGGCATCGCCATCGACAACGCCCGCCTCTTCCGGCGCATACGCGCCACGTCGGCCGACGAGGAGCGCAACCGCATCGCCCGCGACCTGCACGACCGAGTCGGCTCGTCGCTCGCCTTCTTGGGCTTCGAGCTCGACCGGGCGCGCGCCCGGGCCGATCACGACGACGCGATGGCCGAGGCCCTCGACGAGCTCCGACGCCACCTCACCGACGTGGTGCGCGATGTACGCGAGACCCTGCACGACCTGCGCAGCGACGTCACCGACGAGCGGCCCCTCGCCGAGGTGCTGCGCGTGCATCTTCATCGCATCGACGAACGGAGCGACCTCGCCACCCGGCTGGAGGTCGATGTGCTCGCTCGGCCACCCATCGCCGTAGAGCGCGAGCTCTGGCGAATCGCGCTCGAGGCGATGACCAACGTCGAGCGACACGGCCGAGCCGACGTGCTGTCGGTGAGCTACCGGGCCGACGAGGCCCGGGTCGTGCTCGAGATCCGCGACGACGGCGTGGGATTCAACCCGACCGACCGACGTGCCGATAGCTACGGCATGACCGGGATGCGCGAGCGGGCCGACACGATCGGAGCGATCGTGCGCGTCGAGTCGACCGTGGGTGCCGGAACCACGATTTGCGTCGAGCTCGACCGACGAAGCGGGGACCCACGATGAAGCCGTCTCTGTCGGTGATGCTGGTCGACGACCACACGATGCTTCGCCAGGGCCTGCGCCGCTCGCTCGAGCACGAGGGCCTCCAGGTGGTCGCGGAGGCATCGAACGGATCGGAGGCTGTGCGCCTGGCGCTCGCCCATCGACCCGATGTCGTGCTGATGGACGTGTCGATGCCCGAGGTCGACGGCATCGAGGCGACGCGCCAACTGATGCGCGCCGACGCCCGTCAGCGGGTGGTCATGCTCACCATGCACGTCGACCGCGACATCGTCGAACGATCGGTGAAGGCCGGTGCAGTCGGCTACGTCACCAAGGACTCGAGTGTGAAAGAGGTCGTGCTTGCCGTGCGCATGGCCGCCGATGGCAACAAGGTCCTGTCGCCACGGGTCGCCAGCGCGCTCGACGACGAGCCCATCCGCGCCGACGGCCTGCTGTCGCCGCGCGAGGAGGAGCTCCTCCAATACGTCGCCGACGGGCTCTCCACCGCCGAGGTGGCCGCGCACATGTGCATCAGCCCCAAGACGGTGAAGAACCACCTTGCGTCGATCTACGACAAGCTGGGCGCCCACGACAAGACGCAAGCCGTCCTGACCGCTGTCAGGCTCGGCATCGTCACGCTGGCGTAGCCGCCACCCGGCGGCTCAGGCCTCCGCCGGCGGCTCGCCGCCGTTCTCCTGGTAGTACTCGGCCCACGCAGCCTCGCGCTCGGCGTCGTCGCCACCGGCAGTCCAGTTGCCCTGCTCGTCGACGGCGAAGTGCTGGCGGTACTCCTCGGCGAGCTCGCCACCCTCGGCCGCCTGCTTGATCGACAGGCTGATGCGCCGGCGGGCGAGGTCGAGGTCGATGATCTTCACCCACAGCTCCTCACCGGGGGTGACGACCTGCTCGGGCGAGTCGACATGGTGGGCGCTCATCTCGGAGATGTGGACGAGGCCTTCGATGCCGTCGCCGACCTGGACGAAGGCGCCGAACTGGACGAGCTTGGTGACCCGGCCGTAGACGAGCTGGCCGACCTCGTGCGAGCCGGCGAACTCCTGCCACGGGTCCTGCTGGGTGGCCTTGAGCGAGAGGCTGATCCGCTCGCGGTCGAAGTCGACGTCGAGCACCTGGACCGTGACGGGGTCGCCCACGGCCACGACGGCGCCCGGATGGTCGACGTGCTTCCACGACAGTTCGCTGACGTGGATGAGGCCGTCCATTCCGCCGAGGTCGACGAACGCACCGAACGACACGACGCTCGACACCACACCCTCGCGGATCTCGCCGGGCTTGAGGTTGGTGAGGAAGCTGTCGCGGCTCTCCTTCTGGGTCTCCTCGAGGAAGGCCCGGCGGCTGAGCACGACGTTGTTGCGGTTCTTGTCGAGCTCGATGATCTTGGCCTGGACGGTCTTGCCCACGTACGGGGCCAGGTCGCGGACCCGACGGAGCTCGACGAGCGATGCCGGCAGGAAGCCGCGCAGGCCGATGTCGACGATCAGGCCGCCCTTGACAACCTCGATGACCGGGCCCTCGACGGTGCCGTCGGCTTCCTTGATCTTCTCGATGGTGCCCCACGCCCGCTCGTACTGGGCGCGCTTCTTCGACAGCAGGAGCCGACCCTCTTTGTCCTCCTTGGTGAGGACGAGCGCCTCGATGCGCTCGCCGAGGCTGACCACCTCGTGCGGATCGACGTCGTTGCGGATGCTGAGCTCGCGGGCGAGGATGACGCCCTCGCTCTTGTACCCGATGTCGAGCAGCACCTCGTCGCGGTCGATCTTGACGACCTCACCGCTGACGAGCTGGCCGTCCTCGACGTCGACCATGGTGCCGTTGACCCAGTCGGCGAACGAGACGTCATTCTCGGTGATGGATCGGCTCGGAGCAGGGGCCTCCTCGGCGCTGGCAGTGGAGGAGGATGTGGAGGTGTCGGACAAGGAACTGGGCTTTCGGGATGGGTTCGCAGCAGCGCACGCTGAAACGGACCAGGGATCTGGACCGCGCAAGAGTACCAGGCCCTGCGCCCTTCTGCGAGAGCTGGGCCCAACTTCGCTGCTCGGTGGCGCCGATCGACGATCCGGCTCAGCTGCGCGTGCCGACGACCAGGAACTCGGTGCTCTCGGTGGTCGGCGGCTCCCATCGGTACGACCCCGGGTCGACGCTCGAGATCGAGTCGACACGGATGCCGTGGCGAGACAGCAGCAGACGGAGCTCGCGCGGGGTGTAGCACCCGGTCCACAGATCGACCTCGGCGACGACCCCAGCCTCGTCACGGACCTCGGTGCGCTCGTGGCTGATGCCCGAACCGGCGTCGAAGCTGGCGTCGCTGTGATAGCGCACGGCGAAATAGGCGTTGAAGGCCGACAGCGCCAGACGCCCTCCTGGCCGCAGTGCCGAGGCGAGCCCGGCGACGACGACACCATCCTCCCCGTCGCCCGTCTGGAGGCCGAAGGCCCCCTGGCACAGGCAGATCACCGCGTCGAAGCAACCATGCAGGTGCGCCGCGTCGACCAGCGCCCGGGCGTCGAGGCGCTCGAAGGTTGCGCCTGGAGGAGCCGTCGCCGACGCCAGCTCGACGAACCTCGAGCTGATGTCGATGCCGTGCACGGCGACGCCCCGACGCGCCAACTCGTGGGCGTGCCGACCCGGCCCACAGCCCACGTCGAGCACCCGCGACGCCGGACCGAGGCCGAGCGCTCCCATGAGGTGGTCGACCTCCTGCACCGTGCCCTTGGTGAACGAGTAGCGCAGATAGGCGCTTCCCAAGTGCTCGGCGACCGGCTCGAACCAATGTGAATGGTCGGGGCGGGGCTCCGCTGCGCCGGTGGCGCCGTCCGGGCCGCTCACGACTTGGCATCCGCCCAGGTGTCGCCCCAGGCAACGTTGACCTCGAGTGGCACATCGAGGTGCGCCGCGTCGCGCATGATGCCCACCACCAGCGGACCGACCTCCGCCTGCTCGGCCTCGGGCGCCTCGACGATCACCTCGTCGTGAACCTGCAGCACCAACCGAGATGTGAAACCGCCGGCCGCGAGCGCGGCGTCGATGCGCACCAGCGCCACCTTGAAGATGTCTGCGGCCAGGCCCTGGATGCCGGCATTCATCGCCTGGCGCTCGCCCGCCTGACGGATGCGGAAGTTGGGGTTCGACAGCTCCGGGATCGGGCGGCGACGGCCGAACAGGGTTTCGGTGTAGCCGCGGGCGCGCGCCTCGTCGACGGTGCTCTCCATATAGGCCTTCACGCTCGGGAAGGCCACGAAGTACGCGTCGAGGATGACGGCCGCCTCGTCGGTGGGGATACCCAGCCGCTGCCCGAGACCGTACGCCTCCATGCCGTAGGCAAGTCCGTAGCTGACCATCTTCGCCTTCGAACGCTGCTCGATGGTGACCTCGGTCGGGGCGACACCGAACACCCGCGCCGCGGTGGCGTTGTGGATGTCGCGGCCGCTGGTGAAGGCCTCGATCAGACCGGGGTCGCCGGCGAGGTGGGCGATGCAGCGCAGCTCGATCTGGTTGTAATCGGCGACGAGCAGGTGGTTGCCGGGCGCCGGGACGAACGCCCTGCGGAACAGACGGCCCTCCTCGCTGCGCACGGGGATGTTGTGGAGGTTCGGCTGGTCGCTGCTCAACCGACCAGTACGGGCAACCGTCTGGTTGAAGGTGGCATGGATCCGACCGTCGGGCGCCACTTCGGCCAGCAACCCCGTGCCGTACGTGCTGCGCAGCTTCTCGACCTCGCGGTACTCGAGCAGTGGCTCGATGAACTCCGGCCACTGGTCGCGCAGCTTCTCGAGCGTGGCCGCGTCGGTGGAGTACCCGGTCTTGGTCTTCTTCCCGGGTGTGAGGCCGCGCTCGGTGTAGAGGATCTCGCGCAGCTGGACCGGTGAGTTGAGGTTGAACGGCCGCCCCACGACACGGCGCAGCTCGCCACCGAGGCGCTCGACCTCGGCGGTGAGGCGCTCGTTCAGCTGACGGAGCTCGGCGACGTCGACCGCGATCCCGACGTGCTCCATGCGGGCGAGCACCAGCACGAGCGGGTTCTCGATGGTCCGGTACAGCTCGGCCATCCCCTGTTGCTCGAGGCTGTGGGCGAGCACGTCGGCGAGCCTCCCGACCGCCAGCGCCTCGGCCGCCACCCGCTCGCGCCCGTCGCCGCGGTCGCCGAAGTCGAGTTGCCCCTGTGTGGTCGAGTCGTCGACCGTGCCGATCCGAGCGTCGGTGTACCGGCTCAGCAGCTCGTCGAGGGAGTAGCGGGTCTCGGCGGGGTCGATCAGGTAGGCAGCGATCGCCGTGTCGAGCTCGAGACCGACGAGCTCGTGGCCCGTTGCGAGCAGGCTGCGCATCAACGCCTTGACATGGTGACCACGCACACGGCGCAGCCCGGCGACGGCCGTCAGCACCTCGTGCTCACGCACCATGCGCTCGTCGAGCCACAGCACGTCGGCGCTGGGCGCATCGATGACGACCGCTAGCCCCTGTAGACGGCTGCGGCCGGGCTCGCCGTCCCACGTGGCAGCAAGATCGGCGACCTCGAGCGGCCCGAGGAGCTCGACCGCCTCGGCCGTCGACCCGGGCACGCGCACCTCGGCGGTGAGCACCACGCCAGAGGCCGCGGGTGCCGACGGATCGCCGCCGACCACGTCGCGCAGGCGGTCGTAGAGCGCCCGGAACTCGAGGAAGTCGAACAGCCGCCGGACCTCTTCGTCATCGGGCTGGATGCCGAGCTGGTCGAGGTCGACCTCGACGGGCGCATCACGGCGCAGCACCATCAGATCCGCATTGTCACGCGCCCGCGCCTCGTTGGCGATAAGTGACTCACGGAGCTTCGGGGTCTGGGCGTCGGCGTTGGCGAAGATGCCGTCGAGACCGCCGTACGTGGCGATCAGCTTCGCTGCCGTCTTCTCTCCCACTCCGGGGATACCCGGCAGGTTGTCGCTCGGGTCGCCCCGCATCGCCGCGTAGTCGACGTACTGCGCCGGCGAGACGCCCGTGCGCTCGGCGATGCCGGCTTCGTCGTAGAGCGCGTATTCGCTGACGCCACGCTTGTTGTAGAGCACCTTGACGTGCGGATCGTCGACGAGTTGGTAGGCGTCGCGATCGCCGGTGACGATGATGACATCGTGCCCCTGGTGCTTGGCCCGCTCGGCGACGGTGGCGATGATGTCGTCGGCCTCGAAGCCGACCAGGTCGACCGTGGTGACGTGGAGCACCTCGCACACCCGCCGGACGAGGCCCATCTGCTGGCGGAGGATGTCGGGCGATGCCTCGCGCTGAGCCTTGTACTCGGGGTTGCGCTCGTGTCGGAAGGTCGGCTCGGGTCGGTCGAAGGCGACCAGGATCCCGTCGGGCCGGTGGTCCTTCAACAGGTTGATGAGCATCGACGTGAACCCGAACACCGCATTGGTGACCTGGCCGCTCGCCGTCGCCATGTCGGTCGGCAGGGCGAAGAACGCCCGGTACGTCAGCGAGTTGCCGTCGAGCAGGAGCAGCTTCACCGCGGCCTCACGGGCGGAGGGAACCGGCGACGACGCGCTCGGCGACGTCGCGCATCCGGCAGCGTTCGCTCATCGCCGTGCGCTGGATGAAGGTGAAGGCGTCGGACTCCTTCAACCCGCACTCGTCCATCAAGACGCCCTTGGCGCGGTCGATGACCTTGCGGGCCTCGAGTTGCTCGCCGAGGGCGTCGACCTCGCTGTCGAGCTGCTGCAGCTCGCGGAACCGACCGATGGCGACCTCGATCGCCGGGATGAGGTCGTTCTTCTGGAACGGCTTCACCAGGTAGGCGAGCGCTCCGGCGTCGCGAGCCTCTTCGATGATGTCGCGTTGGCTGAACGCCGTCAGCATGAGCACGGCACAGATCCGCTCGGAGGCGATCGTCCGCGCTGCGGTGAGCCCGTCGACCCCGGGCATCTTGATGTCGAGGATGGCCAGGTCCGGCCGCAGCTCGCGCACCAGCTCGACGGCCCGATCGCCGCGCCCGGCCTCGCCGACGACCTGGTAGCCCTCTTCCTCGAGGGACTCCTTCAGGTCGAGACGGATGATGGCTTCGTCTTCGGCGATCACCACGCGGATGGTCACGAGGCTGGTCCTTTCGACAACGGGCGCTGTCATTCAAGCAGGTCCGGACCAGCGCCCCACCCTCCCGAGGATCAGCCGACCCGCAGTGGCTCAGTGACCCGTCCGACGGTCGAGCAGCCGGTCGACCTCGGCTTCGGCAGCGCTGATCGACTCGAGCAGGTACCGGCGATGACGCTCGACCGCTTCCACGTGCTCGTGCGCCTTCAGCAGCTCGACGGCACCTCGTCCGGTCTCGTCGACTGCGGCGTCGGCCTCGAGATCGTCGGCGTCACTCACCAGCTGGGCCAATTGCTCGTCAGTGACGTGCAGGTCCTCGCGAAGGACCCGCAGCCGCTCGCCGGCTCGTTTCAGTCTCCAGGTATCGAGGCGGGACACCACGGCCGTCACTGTAGGCGGTCAGCCGGTCACTCCGCTGCACGCCGCACCTCCGATGCTTCGCCACACGGGCACCGCCCTGGATGTGCCGGAACGATGCCTCTCGCCCATGAGCTGCGCACAACCGCGAGATAGTCAGTTGCTGACTAGTCACTCGTTGACTAAGGTCGCCGCGTGCGTCTGTCGCCACGCCTCGACCTCATCGTGCTCGTGCTCTGCACCGCCACGGTCGCCGCCTGCGGCACCGACGACACGGCGCCACAGGCACGCACCGTCACCGTCTTCGCAGCCGCTTCGCTGACGGACGCCTTCACCGAGCTCGGTGATGCGTTCGAGCAGACCTTCCCGGACGTCGACGTGGTGCTCAACTTCGCCGCCTCGTCCGAGCTGGTCACCCAGATCGGCCAGGGGGCACCCGTCGATGTGTTCGCCTCTGCGGACGAGGCGAACATGACCAAGCTGACCGACACCGGCGGAGTCGCCGGCCAGCCAGCCGTGTTCGCCACGAACCGAGCCGCGATCCTGGTCGAGGCGGGCAACCCGCGGGGCGTCACCGGCATCGCCGATCTGGCCGATCCGGGCCTCATCGTGGTCGTCTGCTCGCCCGAGGTGCCCTGCGGCCGCTATGCCCAGCAGGTGTTCGACAACGCTGGGGTCGCAGTCGTGCCGAGGTCGTTCGAGGAGAACGTCAAGGCCGTCGTGTCGAAAGTGACCCTCGGCGAGGCCGACGCCGGGATTGTCTACGCCACCGACGTGATCGCCGCCGGCGACAGGGCTCAGGGCGTCGAGATCCCGCTCGACGCGAACGTCGTCGCGCGCTACCCCATCACCGTCACTGCCCAGGCAGCCGATCCGCCGGGTGCCCAGGCGTTCATCGACTTCGTGCTGTCGGATGCGGGCCGAGCAGTCCTTGCGTCGTACGGGTTCGGTCCGCCGTGAGCCGTCGACGTCATCGGCGGGGTTCCGCCGGCATCCCCATCCCCGTGCTGCTCCTTGCCTGCATCGCCGTGGCGTTCTTCGCCCTGCCGCTCGTCGGGCTGCTGTGGCGTGCGCCGTGGTCGAACGCGTGGACGTACCTCACCGACTCGTCGGCCACCACCGCGCTCCGGCTGTCGCTGGTGTGCTCGCTGTGGGCGACGGCGCTGTCGGTCGTGTTCGGGGTGCCCCTCGCCTGGGTCCTCGCCCGCTCGACGCTGCCCGGTCGGGGGATCGTCCGCGCCCTGTGCACCCTGTCGATGGTGCTGCCGCCCGTGGTGGGCGGAGTGGCGCTGTTCTTCGCCCTCGGCCGGCGCGGCCTGATCGGCCAGCACCTCGACGAGTGGTTCGGCATCCGCCTGCCGTTCACCACCGCCGGCGTGGTGGTGGCCCAGACCTTCGTCGCCATGCCCTTCCTGGTCATCACCGTGGAGGCCGCGCTGCGCCAGTTCGACACCAGGGTCGAGGACGCATCGCGCACCCTCGGCGCCTCGCGCTGGTACACCTTCCGCCGGGTCACCCTGCCGGCGATCCGCCCCGCTCTCGTGGCCGGAGCCGTCCTGTCGTGGGCCCGCGCCCTCGGCGAGTTCGGAGCCACGATCACCTTCGCCGGCAACTTCCCGGGCGAGACGCAGACCCTCCCGCTCGCCGTCTACCTGTCGCTCGAGACCAACCCCGAGGAGGCCGTCGTCCTGGCGCTCGTGCTGATCGCCGTGTCGTTCGCCGTGCTGGTGGGCCTACGCGACCGATGGCTCGGCTCGGGCGAACGACCCGGCGCGGTGGCTGCGTGACACTCGGGGCACACCTCTGCCTTCAGCTCGGGTCGCTCGACCTCGACGTCACGTTCGATGTCGCGCCCGGCGAGTTGCTCGCCCTCCTCGGCCCGAACGGTGCGGGCAAGAGCACCGTCCTGCGCGCGCTGGCGGGGCTCGCCCCGCTCGACGCCGGCTCGATCACCATCGACGGGGTGGTCGTCGACGACCCGGCCCAGCACGTGTTCGTCGAGCCCGAGCATCGGCCGGTCGGCGTGGTCTTCCAGGACTACCTGCTGTTCGACCACATGAGCGTGCTCGAGAACGTCGCCTACGGGCTGCGGGCCCGCGGGACCCCGCGCCGAAGCGCTCGCGACGCGGCGACCGCGTGGCTGGCGCGGGTCGGCCTGAGCGACTACGCCGACCAGTCGCCCCGCGCTCTGTCGGGCGGGCAGGCACAGCGCACGGCACTCGCCCGGGCCTTGGCCACCACTCCCCGCCTGCTGTTGCTCGACGAGCCGCTGGCCGCACTCGATGTCGGCACACGCGCGACGGTGCGCCGCGACCTGCGGCGGTTCCTCGAATCCTTCGACGGCATGCGCATCCTCGTCACTCACGACCCGGTCGATGCCTACGCCCTGGCCGACCGGGTGGCGATCATCGAGTCCGGGCGGATCGTGCAGAGCGGCTCGTTGGCCGAGGTGACGGCCCATCCCCGGTCGCGCTACGTCGCCGACCTCGTGGGGGTGAACCTCGTCGCGGGCGACGTGGCCGACGGGGTGATGACGACAGGGTCGGGTGCCAGAGTGGTCGTCGCCGATGCCCAGCCCGGACCCTCGCTCGCGGTGATCCGCCCGCACTCGATCACGCTCACCCGCGAGAGCCCGGGCGGCACCAGCGCGCGCAACACGTGGGCGGGCACGATCGTCGCGATCGACCGCCTCGGCGACCGCGCCCGGGTGAGCATCGACGGCCCGCTCCCACTCACCGCCGAGATCACGGTCGGCGCCCTCCTCGACCTCGAGCTCCGGCCCGGCGACGACGTGCATGCCACCGTGAAGGCGGTCGACATCGAGGTGTCGCCGGCATGACCCGCGGTGACGGCGACGCGCTCCTGCTCGGCGAGTGGGCGTGCCTCGGCATCCTCTGCAGTGGGCCCGCCCACGGTTTCGCCGTGGCGGCGCGCATGCGGCCGGATGCCGACATCGGCCGGATCTGGTCGTTGTCGCGCGCCCTCACCTACCGCTCGCTCGACCAGCTCGAGCGACGCGGCCTCGTCGAGCCGATCGCCGAGGAGCCCGGCCTCGCCGGCGGCAACCGCACGATCCTGGCTGCCACCACCGCTGGCCGCGAGCAGCTCGACCGGTGGCTGCGCACACCCGTCGAGCACCTTCGCGACCTGCGCAGTGAGCTGCTGCTCAAGATCGTCTTGGCCGAGCTCAACGACATCGACATCGACGTGATGTTGCGCGCTCAGCACGCACGCGTCAGCGAGCTGGCCAACGCCTTCGACGACCCCGAGGCCTCCCCCGACATCGTGCAACTGTGGCGCCACGAGTTCACCCACGCGGCGCTGCGCTTCCTCGAGCGGCTGACCTGACGGCGAGCCGTCGGTCGATCAGGCGTTGATGACCGGCACGGCCTGCATCGCAGCCGCAACCGCCTCGTCGCTCAGGTCGAGGTCGACCATGCTGCCGCTGAGGAACGACTCGTAGGCGGCGAGGTCGAGGTGGCCATGGCCGCACAGCGCGGTGAGGATCACCTTCTCCTCCCCCGACTCCTTGCAGGCCAGCGCCTCGCGCACCGCAGCGGCGATCGCGTGCGTGGGCTCGGGCGCGGGCACGATGCCCTCGGTGCGGGCGAACTGCAGGGCGGCCGTGAAGCACTCGATCTGTGGGATCGCAACGGCCTCGGCCAGGCCGAGCTCGTAGATGTGGCTGACCAGGGGCGACATACCGTGGTAGCGCAGGCCACCGGCGTGGATCGGGTCGGGGATGAACCCGTGACCGAGGGTGTGCATCTTCATCAGCGGCGTCATCCCGGCGGTGTCGCCGAAGTCGTAGCGGTACTCGCCCTTGGTGAGGCTCGGGCAGGCGGCAGGTTCGACACACCGGATGGTCGGGTTCATCCGGCCGGCCAGCTTCTCGCGCAGGAACGGGAAGGCGAGGCCACCGAAGTTCGACCCGCCGCCCGTGCAGCCCACGAGCACGTCGGGCTGCTCGCCGACCTTGGCGAGCTGCAGCAGCGCCTCTTCACCGATGATGGTCTGGTGCATCAGCACGTGGTTGAGCACGCTGCCGAGGGCATACCGAACCGTCGGGTCGGCCACCGCCATCGCCACCGCTTCGCTGATGGCGATGCCCAGGCTGCCCGGGTGGTCGGGGTTCTCGGCGAGCAGCGAGCGGCCGTACTCGGTGATCGGCGAGGGGCTCGAGTGCAGCGTGGCCCCGTAGATCTCCATCATCGTGCGCCGGTACGGCTTCGAGCGGTAGCTCGCAGCCACCTGCCACACCTCGCACTCGAGGCCGTACTGCGCGCATGCGAAGGCGAGCGAGGTGCCCCACTGGCCGGCACCGGTCTCGGTGGTGAGCTTCCGCACACCTTCCTGCTTGTTGTAGTAGGCCTGCGGCACGGCGGTGTTCGGCTTGTGCGAGCCGGCCGGGCTGACGCCCTCGTACTTGTAGTAGATGCGCGCCGGCGTGCCGAGCGCCTGCTCGAGGCGGTGGGCACGGAACAGCGGGCTCGGCCGCCACAGCCGATAGATGTCGAGCACCCCGCCGGGGATGTCGACGTAGCTGGCCGAGGTGACCTCCTGCTCGATCAGCGCCATCGGGAACAGCGGGGCGAAATCGTCGGGCCCTGCCGGCTGGAGCGTGCCCGGATGCAGCGGCGGCGGCGGGGGCGACGGCAGATCGGGGATGACGTTGTACCACTGGGTGGGCATCTCGTCTTCGGTGAGCAGGATCTTGTTGGGAACCTTTGCAGCCATGGGCGCGACGATAGTCGACACGCTCAGCGGCCGAACGGGCCGCACCGTGGGAGGCGGACGAGCGGGTCAGACGTGACGGACGACGCCGTCGGCGACGGCTGCGGCCGCCACCGCCGGGGCCACACGCGACACGATGCTGCGGTCGAACACCGACGGCACGACGAAGTCCGGCCGCAACTCGTCGTCACTCACCGACTCGGCGATCGCCACTGCGGCGGCGAGCTTCATGTTCTCGGTGATGTCGGTGGCGCTGGCATCGAGCGCGCCACGGAAGATGCCCGGGAAGGCGAGCACGTTGTTGATCTGGTTCGGGTAGTCGCTGCGACCCGTTGCCATCACCGCAGCAAGGCCGTCGGTCTGCTCGGGACGGATCTCGGGGTTGGGGTTGGCCATGGCGAACACGATCGGCTGGGCCGCCATGCTGCGCACGTCGGCCGCGGTGATCAGGTCGGGGCCGCTGACGCCGATGAACACGTCGGCGCCGCGCAGCACCTCGTTGATCGTGCCCATCTTGCGCGACGGGTTGGTGTGCTCGGCGAACCACTCCTTGGCGGGGTTGAGGTCGCCGCGGCCCGAGTAGACGGCCCCGGTTCGGTCGCACCCGACGATCTCACCGATGCCGGCGTTGATCAGGATCTTGCCGATGGCCACACCTGCGGCACCCATGCCGGCGATCACCACCGACAGGTCCTCCATCTTCTTGCCGGTGATCTTCAGCGAGTTCCACAGGGCGGCGAGCGTGACCACGGCGGTGCCGTGCTGGTCGTCGTGGAACACGGGGATGTCGAGGGTGGCCTTCAGCCGCTCCTCGATCTCGAAGCACTCGGGTGCCTTGATGTCCTCGAGGTTGATGCCGCCGAAGGTGGGTGCGATGCGCTGCACGAGGTCGACGACCTCGTCGGCGGTGCGGGCGTTCACGCAGATGGGGAAGCCGTCGACCCCGCCGAACTCCTTGAACAGCAGCGCCTTGCCCTCCATCACCGGCATCGCCGCCTCGGGGCCGATGTCGCCGAGGCCCAGCACCGCGGTGCCGTTGCTGACGATGGCGACGGTGTTCTTGCGGATCGTGTAGCGGTGCGACAGCGCGGGGTCGTGCTCGATGGCCGTGCACACCCGGGCAACACCCGGCGTGTAGGCCATCGACAAGTCGTCGCGGTCGTTCACCGGTGCAGTCGACAGCACGTGCACCTTGCCGGCCTCGTGCATCCGGAAGGTGCGGTCCCACCAGTCGACCAGCGTGACCCCGCTGAGCGAGCGGACGGCTTCGACCACCTTCTGCTGATGGGCTTCGTCGCGACAGTGCACGACGAGGCAGCGGCGCAGCTCGGGGCCACGGACGTCGAACCCGTCGAGCGCTCCGATGTTGCCGCCCGCCTGGCCGATGGCACTGCACAGACGACCCAACGTGCCGGGCACGTTGTCGAGACGGCAGTCGAGGGTGATCGAGAAGGCGGCGGTGGGGGCGGTCGGCACGAGCGGCGAGGCTACGGGGACGGCGCGGCCCGAACCGCATCGGGTCCGCTGCGCCGTGCGTCACACAACTTCCGGCGCGCCGCACACGCTCTGCCAGGGCCAAGCCCCCGAACGGAGGTCACCAACCTGAGGCAGACTGTGTCGATGGCCGACGGCACCCACAGCGATGCCGGCACCGAGCACACCGAGACGTCGCTCGCCGACCGTTATCTCGGAGCGCTCGGCATCGAGGTGGGCGAGCCGACGCTCGAGCTCCTCGGCCGGATCGTGCGGCAGCATGTGGCCGCCTTCCCGTTCAGCAGCGTCGGTGTCCGCCTGGGCGACCCGCTGCCACTCGACCCGGAGCTCCTTTTCGACCGCATCGTGCGGCGCGGTCGCGGCGGGTACTGCTTCGAGCACAACGGGTTGCTGTTCGCCGTGCTGGCCGAGCTCGGCTACGACGTCACCGTGCGGCTCGCGCGGGTGATCCACAACGGCGACCACCTCCCCGGGCTCACCCACCGCATCAGCCACGTCCACATCGACCACCTCGCCTATGTGGTCGACGTGGGGTTCGGACCTTCCGGCCCGACGGCCCCTGTCGCCATGCCGCGAGCAGATGGCGCCGACGTCGCGTCATGGCCACCCGAGCAGAGCCACCGCATCGTCGAGCGTCGGCCGGGCGAGTTCCATCTCCAGCATCGGCACCGTAGCCAACCGTTCTCGCTCTACCGCTTCGACCTCGGCACGTACGGACAGGCCGACTGCGAGCTCGGCCACTTCTACTCCCACCGCCACCCCGAGGCGGTGTTCGTCAACAACCTCGTGGCATCGCGGATCTTGGGCTCGGAGATCCGCTCGCTCCGCAATCGACTGCACCGCGTCGTGAGTCCCGATGGAGAGGTGGATACGGAGGTGACCGACGCCGGTCATCTGATTGCCCTGCTGCGCAACGACTTCGGGCTGAGCATCACCGACGACGAAGGCCGCCGCCTGTTCGTCGATCTGCCGGCCTGACGATCACGACGTACAGCGGATGGCTGTGAGCCCCGACTCACGTCGGCTTCCTCCACCGGCTGGGCGAGGTTGACGCTGACCGCTATGTTTTGTCACATGAACCGCCACAAGATAGTCGTCCTTGCGTTTGTCATCGGATCGATCGCAACGGTGACCGCCTGCG
>JBBATY010000046.1:0-8784 GCA_040398525.1 Ilumatobacteraceae bacterium
GTCAGCCGGTCAGCCGGTCAGCCGGTCAGCCGGTCAGCCGGTCAGCCGGTCAGCCAGGTGCGGGTGCGGGCGAACGCGTCGGCCGCGTCGTCGGCACGGTGAGCGGGGCGCGACGCGTCGTGGGCGAAGCCGTGCTCGGCGTCGGGGTACTGCACCACGTGCACACCAGCGGCGGCGAGCGCATCGACATCGGCCGGCGGTGTGTAGGGGTCGCGGTCGCCGATGATGGCGAGCACCCGGTCGGCATGGCCGGCGGCGAGGTGGGCGAGGGGCTCGCCCTGCACGGCGCTCTGCCACGCCTCGGGCACACGGATCATCCCGTAGAAGCTGGCGATGCGCGCGAAGCGGTCGGCGCGGCTGGCCTTGTGGCAGTACATCCCGCCCATGCAGAACCCGATCAGGCCCACCCGGTCCGGGCCGCCCGCATCGGTGACGGCTGCGGCCACCACATCGGCGGCCTCGAGCAGGTCGCGCAGGTTGTCGGCGTCGTCCACACCGGGCACCGCAGCGAACCGCTCGGCCACGTCGGCGCCGAGCTCGCGGCCGGGGAACGGCTCCACTGCGCACACCACCATGTTCCACTCGTTCGCGAACCGGGCGACGAGGTCGTCGAACAGCGGTCGCAGCCCGAAGATGTCGGGGGCGACGACGAGTCCCATCGACGGGACCGTGCCCGCCGGCTGGGCGAGCTCGGCCGGAGTGCCACTCGGCAAGGTGATGCGCATGGCCGCGAGGCTACTCGCAGCGGCCGGCGGGGTCAGCGGGAGCGGATCTCGAGGCTCTGGCGCTTGAGGATCGTGTAGCGGCGGTCGTGCTGCTCGATCCAACCCAGGCGGATGAAGCTGGCGATCGCCTTGTTCACCCGCTCACGCGAGGCGCCCACCATGCCGGCGAGCTCTTCCTGGGTGACGGGCAGGGTGAACTCGTCGGCGCCCTCGGACAGCTCGAGCAGGCGCTTGGCGGTGCGGCCGGTGACGTCGAGGAACACGCTGTCGGCAAGCACCTCGTCCATCACCCGCAGGCGCTTGGCGAGCAGGCGGGTGACGCCCCACAGCGCCGAGGGCTCGGCCTGCAGCTCGGCCAGCACGGCCGGGTAGGGGATGACGAGCACCTTCGACGGCTCGAGGGCACGGGCCATCGCCGAGCGGGTGCCGCCGTCGAGCATCGCCATCTCGCCGAACAGGTCGCCGGGCTCCATCAGCGACACCACCGTCTCGCGGTGGTCGAACTCGTTCACCATCACGATGGCCAGACGGCCGGCGACCACCAGGAACAAGGTGTCGGCCGCGTCGCCCTCGCGGAACAGCACGTCGCCACGCACCAGGGGGCGCTCGGTGCCGGCGGCTGCAACTCGGGCGACGACCTCGGGCGAGGCGTCGGCGAAGAACTCGGTTGCTGCGAGCACTGCCTCATGACCCATTGCGCCGAGACCGTACTACCCTCGACCCCGATGTCCCTCGCCGAGAACGAGATTGTGTGGACGATCGTGGTCGCCGGTGGCAGTGGCGCGCGTTTCGGTCGTCCCAAGCAGTACGAACCGATCGCTGGCATGCGCATGCTCGACCGCAGCGTGGCCACGGCGGCGCGTTCGGGCGCTGGGGTGGTGGTGGTCGTCCCGGCCGCCGATGTGGCCCGTGAGGCGCCGTTGCACGCCCCGCACCGGGTGGTGGCCGGCGGTGCCACGCGTAGCGAGTCGGTGCGTGCCGGCCTGGCGGCGCTGCCCGCCGAGGCGACGGTGATCTGCGTGCACGACGCAGCCCGGCCCGTGGCGTCCGAGCACCTCTACCGCGCCGTGGTGGCTGCCGTCGCCGCAGGGGCCGACGGCGCCGTGCCCGGCCTGGCGGTCACCGACACCATCAAGGTCGTCGACCACGCCGGCACCGTCACTGGCACGCCCGATCGGGCCTCGCTGCGCGCCGTGCAGACCCCGCAGGCCTTCCGCGCCGAGCAGTTGCGTGCGGCGCACGCCACCGGCGGCGAGGGCACCGACGACGCGGCGTTGGTCGAGGCGCTCGGGGCGATCGTGGTGGTGGTCGACGGCGAGGCCGACAACCGCAAGATCACCCATGCCGCCGACCTCGACTGGGCGCGTGCGCTGCTGCAGTCGGCCGAGGTGGCGGGCACCGACGCCGCCGGCGGGGCGGCCGGGAACGACCAGGGGGAGTGGTGATGGCGGTCAGGGTCGGGCAGGGGTTCGACATCCACCGCTTCAGCGACGACCCGGCGCGTCGGCTGGTGCTGGGCGGTGTCGAGTTCGTCGGGGCCCGCGGCCTGGTGGGCCACAGCGACGCCGACGTCATCGCCCACGCCGCAGCCGATGCGCTGCTCGGCGCCGCCGGCCTCGGCGACATCGGCCAGCACTTCCCCGACACCGACCCGCGCTGGGCCGGTGTCGACTCGCTGCTGCTGCTCGCCGAGGTGGCCCGCATGGTGCGCGTCGAGGGCTGGCAGATCGGCAACGTCGACTGCTCGGTGGTGTGCGAGGAGCCCAAGCTCGCCCCGCACCGCGACGAGATGCAGCGCCGCCTGTCGGATGCGGCCGGCGCGCCGATCACGGTGAAGGGCCGCCGCGCCGAGGGCCTCGGGGCGCTCGGTCGGCGCGAGGGCATCGCCTGCTGGAGCGTCGCGGTGATCGAACGAACGGAGACAGGATCGTGAAACCCGCCAAGGGCAAGGGCCGCAGCACGAAGGCGCCGCGTCCGGCCGCAGGCAAGACGTCGGGCCGGGTCGCCGGGGCGGCGCCGGGTCGGGTCGGCGGCACCGGATCGGGTCGGGCGGGGGGCACCGGGTCGGGTCGTGGCGCGGCCGGCGGTTCGGGCCGGTCCGGGGCCAAGGGCGCCCACAAGGCGACCGGGTCGTCGCAGTTCTCGTCGCGCGGCGCGGCGCGCACCGGCAAGGTGTCGCCCACCGGCGCCCCGGCGCGCACACCCGTCAAGACCCTCGGTGGCGAACAGCTCGAAGGTCGTCAGGCGGTGCGCGAGCTGCTGCTCGCCGGTCGCCGCAGGGTGCGCGAGATCTGGATCGCGAGCGACCTCGAGGACAGCGACGCGGTCGACGACATCGTCGAGATCGCCCGCCACGAGCGGGTGCCGCTGCAGTACGTCAACCGCAAGCGCCTCGAGGCTGCGGCGCGCAGCGAGGCGCCGCAGGGCGTCATCGCCTACGCCGACGGTGTGCCCGAGGCCGACCTCGGCTCGTTCCTGCGGCGTCGGCCGGGCCAGGCGCCGCCGTTCCTGGTGGCCGTCGACGGCGTCACCGATCCGGGCAACCTGGGCGCGCTGCTGCGCAGCTGCGAGGGCGCGGGCGTCGACGGGGTGATCCTGCCGCGGCACCGGGCCGTGCACGTCACGCCCACGGTGGCCAAGGCCGCGGCGGGTGCGGTCGAGCACGTGCCGATGGCGATGGTCGGCGGTCTGCCCACCACGCTGCGCCAGTTGAAGGACGCTGGCATCTGGGTGGTGGGTCTCGCCGACGAAGCCGATCGCGAGCTGTTCGACATCGGCGACCTCGCCGTCGAGGGCATCTGCCTGGTGATGGGCGCCGAGGGTGCCGGGTTGAGCAAGTTGGTGCGCGAGCGCTGCGACATGATCGTCAGCATCCCGATGCTCGGCCGGCTGAGCAGCCTCAACGTCTCGGCCGCCGCCGCGCTCGCCACCTACGAGGTGGTGCGCGCCCGCCGTCGCCCGGTCTGACACTCGGCTCCGGCTTCCCCGAGGGTGCCCGGCCGATCGGTCGCGTCGAGCTCGGGCCAGCGTGCAGCCGCACGTCGACACGCGCCGGTCACCGGGGCCCGCGTCGGAGTGCTAGACCACGCCGATGGCGAACGGGTGGCGATATCGGCTTGCGCACGACCGGGTGGTGGCGCTCGTCGCGGCACTGCCCGACGACATGGCCGTGCCCAGCACGCCGGCGTGGAACCTGCGCGAGTTGCTGGCGCACCTGGCCGGAGCAGCGGTCGATCTGGCAGGCGGGAACGCGCTCGAATGGTCGCTGCCGCAGTGGACCGAGGCCCAGGTGCGCCAGCGCGCCACGCACAGTCGGCAGGATCTGCTCGACGAGTGGGCTGCTGCGGTCGACGGGGTGGTCGAGCGGGTCGACGATCCCGAGGCGTTCGGCCTCTACGAGGCATTCACCCGCATGCCGGTGATCGACGTGGTGGGCCACGAGCACGACATCGCCGAGGCGGCCGGGCTGCCCGCTGCCATCGAGGCCGACGACTGGTTCGTGTTGCACGAGCACCGACGGGCGAAGCTCGACGAGGCCGTCACCGCAGCCGGGCTCGCGCCGCTGCTGGTGACGACACCCGAGGGCGACCGCTGGACCGTGGGCGGCGACGACCCGGTGGACGAGGTGGTGGTGCCCCGGCACGAGCTGTGGAGGTCGCTCACCGGTCGCCGCCGGCGCAGCGACGTCACCGCCTACGCGTGGTCGTGCGACCCCGGCCCGTATGTCGGCGTGTGGGTGGGCGGCACCTTCAGCTGGCCGGTCGACGACGACGGCTGACCCCGTGTCGACGTCCGGTTCCTCAGCGTGAACCGGACGTCGACGAGCGGAGGGGGTCGGTCAGGTGGTGGTGACGCTCACCGGGGCCGAGGCTGCACCGGTGCCGGCTGCGTTGGTCGACGCGACCGTGCAGTTGTAGGGGGTGGTGGCGGCGAGGCCGGTGACCACGGCCAACCCGCCGGCCACCGTGGCTGTGCGGGCAGTGCCGCCACCGGCCGGAGTGCAGGTCACCCGGTAGCTCGTCACAGCGAGGCCACCGCCCGAACTGATCGGGGTGAAGGTGGCGATCACCGCCCGGCCGCTGCCGTCGAGCTCGATGTCGAGACCGGTCGGGGCGGCCAGCACGCCCTGTGTGGTCACCGACACGGTCGATGCCGTACCGGCACCGACTGCGTTGATGGCCGCCACGCTGCAGGTGTAGGTGGTGCCGGCCGTGAGGCTCGTCACCACGAGCGGGCTGCGTGCCCCGCTGACCGTGCGGGCGGTGCCGCCACCGGCCGGGGTGCACGTCACCCGGTACGAGGTGATGGCGCTGCCGCCGTTCGACGCCGGTGTGCCGAAGCGCACCACGACACCGGTGCCCGTGCTGTCGGCCGTCGCCGTCGGCGTGCCCGGCGCGCCGGGCACGGTCGGCACGACGAACGACGGGCTCGTGCCCGCTGGCCCGGCACCGACTGCGCTCCGTGCCGTGACCGTGCAGGTGTAGGTGGCGCCAGCCGTGAGGCCGGTCAGCGTGGCCGACGTCGCCGGCATGTTGACAGTCGTGTTCTTCGTCGTGCCGCCCGTCGACGAGGTGCAGCTCACCGCATGGCTCGTCACCGGGTCGCCACCTGCGCCCGCCGGTGACACGAAGGTGACGGTGGCGTTGACACCGGCCATCGTCACGATCACGTCGGTCGGTGCCGTCGGCAAGGTCAGGGTGAACGGTGCGCTCGGCGCCGAGACGGGCGAGAGCACCATGCCGGCCCGTGCCGTCACCGTGCAGGTGTAGGTGGCGCCCGCGGCGAGCCCGGTGATGCTGATCGGGCTCGTCGTTCCGTTCACCGTTTTGGGCAGCACCCCGGTGGTGGTCGGGGTGCAGGTCGCCGAGAAGTCGATCACGGGGTCGCTGCCGTTCGCCGCCGCCGGCACGAAGGCCACGCGGGCGGTCGTGCCCGTGGTGGTCACGGTCACGCCCGTCGGCTGGCCGGGCAGGGCCAGGGTGAACGGGGTTGTCGTCGCGGCCGGCCCCGTGCCTGCGCTGTTGGTGGCGCGGACAGCGCAGGTATAGGTGGCGCCGGCGGTCAGCCCGGTGACGCTGATCGAGGTGACCGGGGTCGTGACCGCCACCGTCTTCGCTGCGCCGCCAGTGCTCGAGGTGCAGGTGGTGGTGTAGCCGGTGACCGGGTCGCTGCCGTTCGGTCCCGGTGCCAGGTACGACACCGTCGCCTTGGTGCTGCCGTTGGTGACGGCAGACGGCGACTGGGGTGCCGCAGGAAGGCCGAGCACGAAGAACGGCAGCGTCGGTTCGGACCCGACGCTCGAGCCGAACGAGTTCTGGGCCGAGACCCGACAGGTGTAGGTCTTGCCTGCCGTCAGCCCGGTGGCGACCAGCGGGTTCGTCGTGCCGGTGACACCTGCGACGGTGACACCACCGTCACTCGACTCGCATCGCAACGTGTTGCGGTTGATCGGCGACGCCCCGATGTAGGCCGGTTGCGTGTACGACACCGACACCCGCCGGTTGCCATCGACCACGGCCGTTGCGCCGGTCGGGCGCCCCGGTGCCGTCGGCGTGGTGAACGCCGCGGTCTGGCCCGACAGCGCACCGGTGCCGATGTCGTTCACCGCTGCCACACGGCAGCGGTACGAACGGTTGGGGCTGAGCCCGTTCACCTGCACCGGGCTGGCCGGCCCGGTGCGCGTGATGGTGGCGCCGCCGTTGGTTGACGTGCAGGTCACCGAGTACGACGTGATCGGCCGACCACCGTCGAAGGCCGGGGCCGTGAAGACGATCAACGCATCGCGGTCGTCGTCGAACCCGACCGGTGCGGTGCTGATCGTCGGCGCGTCCGGTGCCGCCCCGAAGGGCAGCGCGACGGTTGACGAGGCGGGGCCGGTACCGGCCAGGTTCCGTGCGCGGACCACGCAGGTGTAGGTGGCCGTGTTCGCCAGTCCGGTCACCTCGAGCGGGCTCGCGGTGCCGGTCGTGGTGGCGTCGGGGCCGCCGGGTGCGCTGCAGGTTGCCGTGTAGTCGATGACCGGTGCGCCACCGTTGTTGGCCGGTGCGCCGAAGGAGATGACGGCCGTACCCGCAGTGGGCCGAGTGCCCGTCACCGTGGTCGGTGCGCTCGGCGGATCGGCCGTGGCGACCGGCGCCGACGGCGTAGACCAGGCGCTGTAACTCGCCGACACGGAGGTGCCCGCCGAGGTGCGAACGGAGCACTCGTATGCCGGCCCAGCTGTCAGCCCGCTGACGACGATGGGGCTGGCCGGTCCTGCCGCGCCGCTTCCACTCGTGCCTCCGACCACTGTGCAGACCGGGTTGAAGGTGAGGTCGCGACCGAGCGGGTCGGCAACCGGATCGAACGACACCCGCAGTTGGCCAGGGCTCACGAGCGTCGCTGCGACGTTGCTGACGGCCGGTGGTGTCGGCAAGACGGTGATCGGTGCTGAGGGAGCGGTCGAGCCGACCCCGTTGGTGGTGAACACCGAGCAGGTGTAGGTGGCCGCGGCGACCGGGTCGTACATCTGGATCGTCACCGTCAGGCTGCCGGGGAGACCCTCCGTGTGCGTGAGCGTCGGGGCGTCCGGTGAGGTGCAGGTGGCAGTGAAGCCAGTGAGCGTCGAGCCGCCGTCGCTGAACGGGAGGCTGTAGGTGACCACGATCTGGTCCGGGTACCGCGAGATGTTCACGTTCGTCGGTGCATCCGGCAGACCAGGCACGGTCAGGGCAGTGCTCTGCGCCGAGGCCGGCCCGGACTGCTCGATGTTCAGCGCGGTCACGGTGCAGCGGTACTGCTTGCGTGCGGTCAGCCCGCCGACGGTGATCGGTGACGTGCTCCCGCTGGCGCTGCCGGCCGCACCGCCATTGGTCGAGGTGCACGCGGCGTCGTAGGTGAGGGTCCCGTACTGCGGCTGGCCGCTGCCGTTGAGGGCGGTGATCGGGGTGAACGACACCACGGCTCCCGACGTGAGGTTCGTCGTCGCCGACACGCCCGTCACCTGCGGGGGCTGGGGCAGGGTGATCGCCGCGACCGGAGCAATCGGGTCGCGGATCACGCCAGCTGCAGGGTCGGAGTCGAACTCACCGTTGTCGGTGATGGTGAAGGTCACTCGACCGGGGGTCGAGGTGTCGATGAGGTTGGCGGGAATGTCCTTCCACTGGCTGTTGATGTACTTCGACCAGCCCGTGATCGTCACCCCGGCCTTCGGTGTGTAGGCGATGCTGACCGGGACAGCGGCACCAGGGGTGACTCCGTCGAGCACGAACTCGAACACGCCCTGGGGCAAGAAGGTGCCGGCTGGCGGTGCGGACGGGGGAACCGACGAGTTGGCGAACGAGACGATGTTGACGCCGTTCGGGGTGCTGAGGGTGACGGTCGTGCCGTCAGAGCCGGTGGCGCTCAGCGTCGCCGGAGGAGCAACCGTGATCTCGGTGGATGGATTACCGGTCCCAGCCGAGTTGGTTGCGGTGACCCGACAGGTGTAGGCCGCAGTCGCCACCAGGCCGACGACTGCGATCGGGCTCGAGGCCGACGACCCGCTCGCGTCGCCCGCGGGCGACGTGCAGGTCGCGGTGTAGCTCGTGATCGTCGCGCCGCCGTCGTTCGCAGGCGGGGAGAACGAGATCGATGCTTTGGTGGGTACCACCCGAGTGGCCGACAGGCCGGTGGGAGCACCGGGCTGTTGCGGCCCGACAGCAACAGTCGGGCCGCCAATGAACGAGATCGCGCCGTTCAACGAGTTGTCGGCATCGAAGTCGCCGTTGTCGACGAGATTCAACTGGACGCCACCCACCCCGACGAAACCGATGTATCCAGAGGGCGGGATGACCGCGCCGACCTCCATCGACAGGAGTGGTACCTGTCTCCACACGCCGCCGTCGTAGATGACGAACCCGGTGTAGGCCGTCGATGCTGCGAAGTCGTTGATGCTGACGCTTATCGAGCCGGCGCTCCCGTCCGGGGTCGGGCCCTGGTAGATGCCGATCTCGAAGAGGCCTTCGGGAAGTTGCAGCGAGGAGGGGGGATTTGTTGGAATGCTGGGCACTCTGGCCACCACATCGAACACGTCCGGGGA
>JBBATY010000046.1:8884-11913 GCA_040398525.1 Ilumatobacteraceae bacterium
GACTCGGGGCCAGAGCCAGCCGCGTTCGATGCGAACACCGTGCAGCGGTAACTCTTGCCCGGCGACAAGTTCTCGACCTGGATCATGGACATGCCGATGCTGGTGCCGGTGCGCGTCGCGCCGCCTGTCGCCCGGCAGGTCGCTGTGTAGGTCACGGACCCGTAGTCGACTCCCGAGCCGAACGAGATGTCCGAGTACGAAACTTCGGCAGTCAATGGGTTGACCCACAACGGCATCGCCGACACGTTGGTCACCTTGGGTGGCACGGGCAGGTTCGAGGTCGACTCGATGACCGGCCCACCGGTGAACGAGACGACCCCGTTTACCGTCGTATCGGCGTCGAAGGCTCCACCGTCGTCGATGGTCAGTGAGGCGCCCGAGAAGCTGTCGGCGTTGAAGTAGCCCCCTGCGGGGATCGGCCCACCGCTCATCATGGAGTACTCGGGCAGCGAGGTCCACGTGCCACTTCGGTAGATCACGAACCCGGTGTAGGCCGGCGGCGGCCAGCTGGAGTTCATGACATAGAGGTTGACCGATCCGCCGAACTGGACATCCTGGTAGATCGCCACCTCGAACAGACCTTCTGGCAGCTGCAGCGTCGAGGGCGGTTCCTCCGGGATCGGCGTCACCATCCGTGCTTCATCGAACACTGCGGGGAACATGGTCGACAGCGTCACGTGCTGGCCCGGCGACACGTTCAGCGACACGTTCGACAGTGGCTGGACCTCGTACGGATCCGAAGGCAGGCTGTCGCCGATGTTGCTGGTCGCCACTGCCCGGCACGAGCTGGTGGCTCGTGTGCTCAGGCCGGTGACGACGTACGGGTTGAAGAAGGACTCGCTGAACGTCTGAGTGACCGGTGCCGACCCGGGGGCGGTGCACGTGATCCGGTATCCCGTGATCACCGAGCCGCGAAGATCCGCCGAGGCCCAGAACTCGACGGTCCCCGGGCGTCGACCCGACGGGTTGGCGTCGCTGAGGAATGGCTTGCCTGGGACGTCCGGGGTCGTGAACGACGGCCAGCTCGGTTCGGACGGCGGCCCGCTGCCGGCTGCGTTCGAGGCCTCGACCGTGCAGGTGTACTCGCTGCCACGGCTCAGATTCTCGACGATCAATGGAGACTGGTCGCCGGACCCGCTGCGGGTGGCACCGCCGGGGGAACTGCAGGTCGCCGTGTAGGTGACACTGCCGTAGTCCACCCATCCGCCGTTCGGGTCGAAGCCGACCTGCATGAACATCACCTCGGCCTGAGTTGGGTCCTGCCAACTCAGGTTCGCCGAGATGCCGGTGACCTGAGGTGGCGCCGTCACGTTCGCGCTGACCGACGACGTCACCGTCAGCACACCGGCCACCAGAGCCGTCACCGTCAACGCTGCTTTCGCGACGCGCCGCCGCGCCGCACGAACCTGAGCCATGTCCCCGACCTCCCGCTGCATGTGGGTGAAGGGATTCTTCCCAGAGCGCGATAACGAGCCGATAACACGACAATGCGCAGGACGATCACCGTGAATTGGGGTCGATTGGAGCGATCTACAGTTCACAGCTGACAGCACATGACCGACCTCGGCGGGGGTGAATCAAGGACTCATGGGTGGCACGTCGATCGATCATTTCATCGACAATGACTGACGTCTCAGGAAGCCATGCTGTCTCCATCGCGGCGCTCGGCCTGCTCGAGGTGCAGGTCGATGGCCGCCGGGTGAGCCTGCCGCCCGGGCTGGCGCGTCGCGCGTTGCTGGCGCTCGTGATCGCCCGCCACCGCGGCCACACCGACCTCGAGTTGATCGAACGGCTATGGGGTGACGACGCGCCCCCCAACGCCCTCGCCTCACTGCGCAACACCGTCGTCCGACTGCGTGCCCTGCTCGGCAGCGACGCCATCGAGCGCACCCCGCGCGGGTACCGTCTCGCCCCAACGGGAGTGGCGATCGACGTCGACGAGTTCGACGTCCAGCACACCTGGGCGCAGCGCAAGATCTCGGCCGATCTGCTCGACGACGCGCTCGAGTCGGCGCGTCGGGCGTTGGTGCTCGTGCGCGGGCGCCCCTACCTGGAGGTCGCCGACGAGTGGTGGGCGGCTGCTGCAGCTGCCGACGTGGCCGAGCGCGTGGGCGCTGCCGAGGAGTTGTGGGCCGACCTCGTGCTGCGAGCCGGCCGCAGCAGTGGCGAGATCGGCCGCTTCCATCGCGCCGCTCGGGCCCAGCCCCATCGTGAGCTGCGCTGGAAGCAGCTCGCCCAGGCACTGCTCATCGCCGAACGGCGGGTCGACGCCGCCCGTGCGGTGCACGAGGCTCGCGCCGCGCTGGCCGAGCACGGTCTCGACATCAGCGCCGAGCTCGCCGCGCTCGAGGCTGCCGCGCTGAACGGCACCTCGCGCTCGGACTGGCTCCGACGGCCCACCACCTAGGAGCGGGTCGCGCCGACGGGCGTCAGCGTGCTGCGCCGACGGCCGTGGCCTCTTCCACTTCGATCAGCCGGCCGCTGCGGACGTCGTAGACGTAGCCGTAGACCGGGATGCCGGCCGGCACCAGCGGATGGTTGCGGATGCGGCGCACGTCGTCGACCACGGCGCCCTGCTGGTCGGCGATCGTCAACCAGTCGATGTAGTTGGCCTCGGCCGAGCCCGGCCCGGTGCCGACGTCGTGGAACCCGTCGGGCCCGAGTGCGGCGGTCTCGAGGCTGCTGGCCAGCAGGCCGCGCATCACCTCGTCGGTGAAGAACTCCATGCCGCAGTCGGTGTGATGGACGACGAACCATTCCTTGGTGCCGAGCAGCTTGTACGAGATCACCAGCGAGCGGATCGCGTCGTCGCTGGCGCGGCCACCGGCGTTGCGGATGACGTGGGCGTCGCCCTCGCTGAGGCCGGCGTACTTCGCCGGGTCGAGGCGGGCGTCCATGCACGTGAGGATGGCGAAGCGCCGGGCGGGCGGCAGGGCGAGCGAGCCCTTGTCGCCGAAGTCGGCGGCGTAGGCGGCGTTGGCGGCGAGGACGTCGGGGAGGACGGACATGGGAGGCTCCAGGGGTCGGGA
>JBBATY010000046.1:12013-22543 GCA_040398525.1 Ilumatobacteraceae bacterium
TCCGGACGCGACAGGGGCCGCCCGCACGCGGCGAGCGGCCCCTGTCGAGCGCTGGTCCGGCTGGCCGGATGTCAGGACTTGCCGAAGGTGGCGATGCTGTCGACGTTGCAGACGAACAGCACGCGGCGCTCTTCCATCGACGGGTCGCGCAGGCCGTACTCGTCGCCCTGGCCGATGTACTTGCGCCAGATGCGGTTGAGCTGCTCGGTCACCCAGCTGCCCTCGGTGGGGTCGTCCTCGGCGATCTCGCGCTCGACGGTCACCTTCATGCTCATCCAGTGGTACATGTTCTCCGGGTTCACGATGATGATCGTGATCTGCGGGTTCTCGCGGATCCACTGGGTCTTCTTACGGTGCGACGCGACGTTGACGAGCACCTTGTCGCCCTCGTAGTCGAACCACATCGTCGTCAGCCCGGGGCGGCCGTCGGGGCCCATCACGGCCATGACGCACGCGTACGGCTTGTCCATCAACTGCTTGTACATCGGGTCGATGTCGGAGATCGACGTCACCGAGGTGCGCTCACCCACACCGAACTGGCCTGCCTGCAGACCCTCCGAGACATCCTTGAACTTGGCGACCTTGACGCCCATGGCTTCCCCTCTCGTTCGGTCGGCCACGTCCCCTGGGCCGACGGGCGAAATGTAGTCACAAAGTCGGCAGCGCTCAACCCGTACGGCTCAGCCGGCGACGCGCCCCGGCCGAGCGCCGCGCACCGCGTCGAGCACGGCGCCATAGGCCGAGGGGTCGACCACGGCGTCGATGAGCATCGGCCCGGAGCCGTCGAACGACGTCTCGAGCGCAGCCCGGTACTCGGCTGCCGATGCGACGCGAGCGGCGGGCATCCCGCAACCTCGAGCCACGGCGGCGAAGTCGATGGGGTGGTAGGCGGTCGCTGCGTCACCCCCCTGGCCGCTCGGCGCCTGCTTCGCGGCGATCAGGCTGAGCGACGCGTCGTCGAACACCACCACGGTGACCGGCAGGCCGAGCCGTGCGAGGGTCTCGAGCTCGCCGAGCGCCATGCCCAGCCCGCCGTCGCCGGTGAAGCACACCACCCGCCGGTCGGGCCGCACCAGCGCGGCGGCGATGGCAGCAGGGAGCGCGAACCCCATCGTCGCCAGCCCGCTCGAGATGAGCAGCGAGCACGGCTCGTCGGTCGGCCACAGCGGCATCGCCACCAGCATGTGGGCGCCGGCATCGACCGTGGCCGGCGTGCCCGGTGAGGCGACGGCCGCGGCGATGTCGACGACCTCCTGCGGGGTGAGCGCCGACGGCTGCTCGGGCACCACGGCCCGCAGCTCGGCCTCGGCCCGGTCGCGATGGGCCCGACCGTGCCCGGGCGCCCACTCGGTGGCGAGGCGTCCGGCCAGGCCGGCCACCTCGTTCGCCAGCGACGCAGGGTCGAGCACCACCTCGGCGCGCAGATCGGCGCCGAAGAAGCTGCTGTCGTCGACCGCCCAGGTGCCGAGCAGCACCACCCCCAGCCCGGCGGGCCACGGCGCCGGGATCAGCTCGACCGGGTCGAAGCCCACGCCGATCACCAGATCGGCCTCGTCGAGCAGCGGCTGTTCGATGGTGGCGCCCGTGGCCACCCCGGCGCACCACGGCGCCCGATCGGGCACCATGCCCCGGGCCTGGTAGGTGCACAGCATCGGCGTGCTGGTGGCCGCGGCCAGCTCGGCCAGGGCCTGGGTGATCGCCACGCGCTGGGTCGGGCTGCACACCACTGCGCCGGACCCGACCACCACCACCGGTCGGCGCGCTGCGGCCAGCAGGGTGCGGCACGCTTCCAGCTCGGCGTCGGAACTGGTCGGCGTCGCCGTCGGGTCGCTCGGCACCTGGGTGTCGGGCCCCGACGCGGTGGGGTCGATGTCGACGTGCACCGGCCCGGGCCGGCCGCTCAACGCCAGCGCAGCAACTGCGTGCGCAGCCGCAGGGTCGCGTCCGTCGAGCACCACCGATGCCTTGGCCACGGTGCGCAGCAGCGACTGTTGGTCGAGGCGCTGGTGCGACACTCGCGGCCGGTCGCCCGCCGCCACACAGTCGGTGACGAGCACCATCGGCTGGTGGTCGAGCAACGCCTGGGCCACACCGTTCACGGCGCTGGCCGCACCCGGGCCGCGGGTCGCCACGGCCAGCGCAGGTGCACCCGTGAGCTGGCCGACCACACCGGCCATCACTGCAGCGGCGGTCTCGGTGTGGGTGAGCACGAACTGCATGCCCTGGTCGACGACCTCGCCCACCACGTCGAGGTTCGAGCCGCCGCCGGGCACACCGAAGGCGTGGGTGGCGCCGGCCTCGCGGCAGGCACGCACGATCGACGCGGCGATCGAGCGCCGCGAGCCGGCCGGGGTGGCGGCACCGCTCATGTCGAGTGCGCCCGCATCTGGAACCGGTAGGTGTAGCGCGCCACGTTGAAGTGGTTGATGGCCAGCTCGAGCACGTCACCATGGTGGTCGACGTAGAGCCGGTCGATGCGCAGCACCGGGTCGCCCTCGCGGCATTCGAGGGCCGCGGCGATGCGCGCGTCGGCCAGCTCGGCGGTGATGGTCTGGTCGGCACCGGCGATCGGCCGCCCGGCGACACGCTCGACGACGCTCAGCACGGTCAGGTTGCGGCGCACGCCGACGGTGGCGAACTCGGCCACGTCGAGCAGCCCGATGCCGACCGGGACGGGCAGATAGGCCGAGGTGGTGCAGTAGGGGCGGCCGTGGTGCAGGCGCCGGAAGCGCATGGTGACCACCTCGTCGGTGTCGAGGTGCAGCCGTCCGGCGGCGCCGATGTCGACACCGATCGACGGTGGGTCGACCACGTCGAGGTCGGTGTCGACGGCGAGCGCCATCAGCTCGTCGATCGAGCCCGACGAGCGGGTGTACTTGCCCGCCATGCCGGCGACGAACGTGCCCCGCCCGGGCACCCGGTAGACGAGGCCCTCCGCCACCAGGTCCTGGAACGCGCGCCGCACGGTCTGGCGGCTGACGTCGTGCTCGACGCACAGCTCGGCCTCGGTGGGCAGGGCGACTCCGGACGGGTACGCACCTGCGGCGATCTCGGCGCGGAGGCGGTCGGCGACGATGCGGTACGCCGCCGTGGTGCCACGTGCCGGCGCAGTCACGATGGCACGAGTCATGGCCGTACATTAGGCTCCGCCCCTGTCGTGCGGCAATGCGTCGCAGCGTCCGGACACGGCGCAGCACACCGAACGGGAGCCACAGGTCATGTCACAGGGATCGTCATCGGGATCGCCGCAGCTGGCCACGGCGTCGTTCGTCGACGGCCACGACCTCGCCCACGACTCGAGCTTCACGGTGCTCGACCCCGGCACGGGCGAGGCGCTCGCCGAGGTGGGTGCGTCGACGGCGGCCGATGTCGACCGCGCCGTGGCGGCCGCCCGCCGGGCGTTCGACGAGGGCCCGTGGCCGCGGCTCGCGCCACGCGACCGGGCCCGCGTGCTGCGCCGCCTGGGCGAGCTGCTGCTGCGCGACCGCGAGCAGCTGGCCGTGCTCGAGAGCCGCGACACCGGCAAGCCGATCACCCAGGCGCGCACCGACGTCGACGTGGCCGCGCGCTACATGGAGTTCTACGCCGGCGTGATCGAATCCGTCCACGGTGAGACGATCCCCGCCATCCCCGGCGTGCTCGCCTACACGCTGCGCGAGCCGCTCGGCGTGACGGCGCACATCGAGCCGTGGAACTACCCGCTGCAGATCGGCTGTCGCACCATCGCCCCCGCCCTGGCGATGGGCAACTGCGCCGTGCTGAAGCCGGCCGAGGAGGCACCGCTCAGCCTGTTGGTGCTCGCCCGCCTGGCCACCGAGGCCGGGGTGCCCGCCGGGGTGCTGAACGTCGTCGCCGGCCTGGGCGAGGTGGCCGGCGCCGCGCTCGCCGGGCACCGTGGCATCGACCACCTCTCGTTCACCGGGTCGGTCGAGGTGGGTGCGCTCGTCGCTGCAGCCGCGGCGCGCAACGTGGTGCCCGTCGCGCTCGAGCTCGGTGGCAAGTCGCCGAACATCGTCTTCCCCGACGCCGACCTCGACCGGGCGTTGCCGATCATCGCCAAGTCGGTGCTGCAGAACGCCGGCCAGACCTGCTCGGCCGGGTCGCGTCTGCTGGTGCACCACGACGTGCGCGCCGAGGTGGTGGCCCGGCTCGGCGCCATCCTCGACGCGGTGCGCATCGGGCGTGGCCTCGACGACCCCGAGCTCGGTCCGCTCATCTCGTCGCGGCAGCTCGAGCGTGTCGAGCGGCTGGTGGCCGAGGGCAGCGCTGGCGCCCGGGTGGTGGCCGGTGGCAGCCGAGCCGTGGTGGCCGGCGCCGAGGGTGGCTTCTTCTACCGGCCGACGCTCGTCGACGGCGTCGACCCGGCGAGCACACTGGCCCGCGAGGAAGTGTTCGGACCGGTCGTCGCCGCCTACCCGTTCACCGACGAGGCCGAGGCGGTGCGCCTCGCCAACGGCACCGACTACGGCCTCATCGCCGCGGTGTGGACCGCCGACGTGGGCCGGGCCCATCGCATGGCAGCCGCCCTGCGCTGCGGTCAGGTGTACGTGAACGGCTATGGCGCCGGCGGTGGTGTCGAGCTTCCTTTCGGTGGGGTGAAGCACTCCGGGTACGGCCGCGAGAAGGGCGCCGAGGCGGTGCTCGCGTTCTCGCAGACCAAGACCGTGGCCGTCGCCACCGCCGCACCGTGAGCGGCCCGCTCGACGGCCTCGTCGTCGTCGCCCTCGAACAGGCGGTCGCCGCGCCGTTCGCCACGCGTCAGCTCGCCGACGCCGGCGCACGGGTGATCAAGATCGAACGTGTGGGCGAGGGCGACTTCGCCCGCCACTACGACGACGCGATGGGGCCGGGCTACTCGAGCTGGTTCCTGTGGCTCAACCGCGGCAAGGAGAGCGTCGAGCTCGACGTGAAGAGCGACGAGGGCCGTGCCGTGCTGGCCGAGCTGATCGCCCGGGCCGACGTGCTGGTCCAGAACCTGGTGCCCGGTGCGCTCGAGCGCCTCGGCCTCGGCATCGCCGAGCTGCGTGCCCGCCACCCGCGCCTGGTGACCTGCTCGGTCACCGGCTACGGGCCCGACGGCCCCTATCGCGACCGGCGGGCCTACGACCTGCTCATCCAGTCCGAAGCCGGCCTGGTGTCGCTCACCGGCACCCCGGAGCTGCAGGTGAAGGCCGGGGTGAGCGTGGCCGACATCGCCGGTGGCATGTACGCGTACAGCGGTGTGCTGCTCGCCCTGCTGCAGCGGGGCATCACCGGCCAGGGCGCGCACGTCGAGGTGTCGTTGTTCGACGCGCTGCTCGAATGGCTCGGTCACCAGGTCACCCTGACCCGCCAGCTGCACCGCCTGCCCCGTCGCGCCGGGGCGCGCCACGCCACGATCGCCCCCTACGGCCCGTTCCCGTGCGCCACGGGTGGCGACGTGGTGATCGCCGTCCAGAACACCAAGGAGTGGCAGGCGTTGTGCGCCGTGCTGGGCGCGCCCGACCTGGCCGACGAGGAGCGCTTCGCCACCAACGAGGGCCGGGTGTCGAACGGTGCCGAGCTCGACGAGCGCATCGGCGCGCTGACCCGCGGGCTCGATGCCGACGAGCTCGTCGGGCGCCTCGAGACCGCCGGGCTGGCCTGGGGCAAGGTGAACGACCTGTTCGCCGTGCTCGACCACCCGCAGCTGCTCGCCCGTCACCGCTGGGCCGACGTCGACACCCCGAACGGCACCTTCCAGGCGCTGCGGCCACCGGTCGACGTCGAGGGGATCGACATCGAGATGGGCCGCGTGCCACAGCTCGGCGAGCACACCGCAGCAGTGCTCGACTGGCTGCGAGAGACTGGTGCGCGATGACCGCCACCCCTGCCCCGGACGCCCTGCGGGTGTGCATCGCCGGTGGGTCGCTCGGCGGGCTCACTGCAGCGTTGCTGCTGCGCGACCTCGGCCACGACGTCACCGTGCACGAGCGGTCCGAGGTCGAGCTCGAGCAGCGGGGCGCAGGCATCGGCTTCCTGCCCGACAGCGCGCGCTACCTCGTCGAGCGGCTGGGCCGGCCGATCGACGAGATCGGCACGAGCACCGACGTCATCCGCTACCTCGGGCGCGACGGCAGCGTCGTCCACGAGATCGCCCACCGCTACCACTTCTCGTCGTGGAACACCGTGTACCGCAACCTGCTGGCCGCGTTCGGGCGCGACCGCTACGTGCTGGCCAGCGAGGTCGTCGGCCGCGACGAGGACGACGACGGGGTGACGGTCCACTTCGCCGACGGCCACCACGAGCGGGCCGACCTCTTGGTGTGCGCCGATGGTGTGGGCTCCACCTTCCGGCGGGCGTTGCTGCCCGACGCCCGCCACGCCTATGCGGGCTACGTCGCCTGGCGGGGCATGGTGCCCGAGTCGGCGCTCGACCCGGCGGTGGCGGCCGCGCTCGGCGATGCGATCACCTACCACGTCTACGCGAACAGCCACATCCTCGTGTACCCGATCCCCGGTGCCGACGGCTCGATCCGTGCGGGCGAGCGGCTGATCAACTTCGTCTGGTACCGCAACTACCTGGAGGGCGACGACCTGCGCGACGTGCTGCTCGACCGCCACGGCGTGCAGCGCGACATCTCGCTGCCGCCGGGCACCGCCCGCGCCGACCACGTCGCCGAGGTGCGCGCCACGGCACGGGCGCGGTTACCGCACGTCGTGGCCGAGGCGGTCTGCGCGGTCGACGACCCGTTCCTGCAGGTCGTCTACGACGTCGAGATCGACCGGATGGCTTTCGGGCGCACGTGCCTCGTGGGTGATGCCGGCTTCGTGGCCCGCCCGCACATGGCGGCCGGCACCGCCAAGGCCGCGGCCAACGCGTGGGCGCTGGCCGACGCGCTCGCCGCGTCGCCGAATGTGCCCGAGGCGTTGCGCGCCTGGGAGCCGGGCCAGCTCGAGCTCGGGCGGCAACTGGTCGCCCGCACCCGCCGGGTCGGCGAGCGGTCGCAGCACCTCGGCACGTGGGACGCCACCGACCCGGACCTGCTGTTCCGTCTGCGCGAGGAGGGGCCATGACCACCAGTGCGCGCCATGAGGTGGCGAGCCGCATGGCCGAGGCCGCGGTGGCGCTCGTCGACTCGCTCGACGACGCGCAGCGGGCGCTCGCCTGCTGGCCGATGGCCGACCACGACGAGCGGATGCGGTGGTTCTACACGCCCACCGACCACGGTGGGCTGGCACTGTCGGCGATGCGGCCCGCGCAGCAGCGCCTCACCCACCGGCTCGTCGCCGCCGGGTTGTCGCGCCCGGGCTACGTGACGGTGGCGACGATCATCGGCCTCGACAACGTGCTCGACATGGTCGAGGGCTGGACGGCCACCTGGGGGCGCGAACGGGGCCGCGACCCTGGCCTCTACTACGTGCGTGTCTTCGGCGATCCGGCCGGCAGCGAACCGTGGAGCTGGCGCTTCGGCGGCCACCACGTGTCGATCCACCACACCATCGCCGACGGTGAGGTGGTCGGCTCGACCCCGTGCTTCCTCGGCGCCGACCCGGCCTCGGCGCCGCTGCTCGGCCCGCACCCGCTGCGCCCGCTCGCCGCGGCCGAGGACCTCGGTCGCGAGCTGGTGCGCTCGATGGACGACGCCCAGCGGGCCCTGGCGATCGTCGCCCCCGTGGCGCCCGTCGACCTGGTGAGCGCCAACCGTGCCGTGTACGGCGCCGGTGACGGCGACCTGCCGCTGCCGCTCGGCGACGTGTGGCGCGGCCGGTTCGCCGGCGAGCTCGGTGCCCGCGTCGAGGCCATCCAGGCGCACGCCGAAGCAGCGGCCGGGCTCACTGCCGAGCACCTCGAAGCCGTGCGCCTGCTGGCCGACCAGCAGCGCGGCCTGGTGGCGAGCGCCTTGCGCGCCGACCAGCGCGAGGTGCTGCGCGCGCTGCTCGACGTCTACGTCCACCGGATCCCCGACGAGCTCGCCGACGCCGAAGCGGCGAAGTACGCCGCCGACGACGCGCTCGACGCGCTGCAGTTCGCCTGGGCGGGTGGGCTCGAGCCGGGGGAGGGGCACTACTACCGGGTGCACGGCCCCACCCTGCTGGCCGAGTACGACAACACCCAGCGCGGCGCCAACCACGTGCACACCGTGTGGCGCGACCCACGCCACGACTTCGGTGCCGACATGCTGCGCGCCCACTACGAGCACGGCCACCACTGACCCCGAGCCGAGCCGATTCGGGCCCGGATCACACCGTCGACGGCATGGGCCGTTGATCTCGCAGGAGGTCAACACCATGCAGATCACATTGCTCGAGCGAGCCATGGTCGGGTACCCGATCACCCGCAGCGGCGTCTCGCTCTACCCCGTCACCATCCACCAGCACCACCCGCACATCGCCACGGGTGCCGGCGCCGGCATCGTCATCGAGGAACGCCCCGATGCCTCGGTGCCCACCCTGGTCGTGCGCAACGACGCCCCCGTACCGGTGCTGCTCGTCGAGGGCGAGACCGTCGTCGGCGGGCTCCAGAACCGGGTGCTCAACGTCAGCGTCCTGGTGCCCGCGGCCACCACCCTCGAGATCCCGGTCTCGTGCGTCGAGCAGGGCCGCTGGAACGGTGGCGGACGGTTCGACCGAGGCAGCACGTTCGCCTCGCGGCGGGTGCGGGCAGCCAAGGTCCGCACCGTGGCCGAGGGCCTGCGCCACGGTGGCGCCAAGCGCTCCGACCAGGGCGCGGTGTGGTCGGCGGTGCACGCCGAGTTGGACCGCCTCGGCGTCGAGCACGCCACTGGGTCGCTCACTGCCGCCGACGCCGCGCTCGCCGCCGACGGTCGCCTGGCGAACGCCGCCGACGAGTTGGTGGCCATGGGCCCGCTGCCGGGGCAGTGCGGGGTGGTGGTGGGCCACGGCTCGCGCATCGTCGCCGCCGACGTGTTCGCCGACCCGGACTCGCTCGCCTGCCACTGGGAGGCCATCGTCCGGGCGCACATGCTCGACGCCCCCACCCAGGTGGTCGGGGCACCGTCGATCACCCGGGCCGTGCGCTTCCTGCGCAGGTTCGCCCTTGCGTCCGATCGCGTGGCACCCGGCGTGGGGCTCGGCCGCGAGCACCACGTCACCAACGCGAAGGTGGCCGGCCAGGCCCTCGTCTGGGACGGTGTGCTGGTGCACGCCAGTGCCTTCGCGGTGGCGGCCTGATGGTGACCCGAGCCGAGAAGCAGCGGGTGATCGGGATGATCACCGGCGCCGCCGTGGCCGACGCGCTCGGCGCCCCGTTCGAGTTCCAGCCGGGCGGCCTCTACCGCCACCGCTTCCCCGAGCCCGTGCTGGGCGGCGTCGGCGAGATGCAGGGCGGCGGCTCGTTCGGCTGGGCGCCGGGCGAGTTCACCGACGACACCCAGATGGCCCTGTCGCTCGCCGAAGCGATCCGTGCCGCCGGTGGCTACGACCCCGATGTGGTGTGGCAGTGGTTCCGGGCCTGGGCGGCGACGGCGCGCGACGTGGGCACCACCACGCGCGCCGCGCTGCGCCACCGCGACTGGCGTGACGTGTCGCTCGTGGGCATCCGTGGGGCCGGCAACGGTGCGCTGATGCGGGCCTTCCCGTTCGCCGCCGTGCTGCTCGACGCCACGGACGACGAGGTGCGCGACACCGTCGTCGGCCACGGCGCGCTCACCCACCCCGACCCCGCCGCGGGGTGGGGCGCATGGATCGCCGTCGAGATGTGCCGCACCGCCATCCGCGGTGGCGACCCGCTGGCCGTGCTCGACGGGCTCGTTGCCACCCTGCCGGCCGATGTGCGCGCCGGCTTCGCCCCGCTGCTCGTCGCCGACTGGACGCCCGACCAGCCGCACCCGTCGAACGGTTCGGTGTGGGGCTGCCTGGCCGAGGCGGTGTGGGCCCTGCGCACGACGTCGTCGTTCGAGGAGGCGGTCGTGGCCGCGGTCGACCGCGGCGGCGATGCCGACACGGTCGCGTGCGTCACCGGTGCCCTCGCCGGTGCCCGCTACGGCGTGCAGCGCATCCCCAGTCGCTGGACCACGTACGTGCACGGCTCGATCGACACCTCGCACGGTCGGCGCCGCTACACCGCGGCCGAGTTGCAGGCGCTCGCTGTCGCCCTGCTGGGCCTGGCCGACAAGCCCGAGACCGAGCCCGAGTCGCCCGCCGGACCGCACGAGGTGGCGCCCCGGCTGCACGCCGCCGACCTCGGCGGCGCCACGACGGCTCCCACCGACTGGGCGGTCGTCTCGCTGTGCCGCACCGGGTCGACGTTCGCCGACCATCCGGTGCGTCGCCAGGTGTTCCTGATCGACCAGCCGGGCGACCACAACCACGCGTTGGCCGCTGCGGTCGACGACGCCGTGCGCTCGATCGACGCGTTCCTCGCCGAGGGCCACAACGTGGTCGTCCATTGCCACGGCGGCCGCAGCCGCACGGGCCTGGTGCTGAAGGCGTGGAAGATGCGTGCCGACGGCCTCGACGAGCGCGCTGCGCACGCGTGGCTGGCCGAGCGGTGGCACCGCTACCACGACCACAACGCCACGTTCGTCGAGATGCTGCGCACCGAGTGGC
>JBBATY010000047.1:0-21629 GCA_040398525.1 Ilumatobacteraceae bacterium
ACGAGCGTGTTGGCCGTGCCCAGGTCGATGGCGAGGTCGCGTGCCATGGTCAGCGATGCCCTTCGGTACGGCGACGGTTGCGCGCCGTCACCGCGTTGCGGGCTTCGGGCGACAGGGCGTCGATGTGGCGACGGAAGGTCTCGATCCCGTCATCCTGGCGCGGCCGGCGACCGATGCCCAAGACCACTACCGCGGCCACGACCAACAGCGAGATGACGACGATGCCGACGACCATGGATCAGCCCCCCGGCGTCGACGGGACCGCCGACGGCTCGACGACGTCGTGGGCGCCGGTACCCCATCCCGAGCCAGCACCCTGGTCGCCGCCGCCCCAGGTCTCGTACTTCCAGATCGGTGCGCTGGCCTTGAGCGCGTCGATCGCATAGCGAGCGGCCTCGAACGCCTGCGGTCGGTGCGGAGCACTGGCGACGGCGATGACCGAGCTCTCCTCGAGCTCGATGCGGCCGATGCGGTGGAGCAGCACGATCCGGCCCGTGTCGGGCCAGCGAACCCGCACCTCGGCAGCGATGGCGGCGAAGCTGGCGACTGCTTGCTCCTCGTACGCCTCGTAGACGAGGTGCTCGACATCGTCGCGAAGGACGCCGCCGTCGTCGACGGCATGGTCGCGCACGGTGCCGCTGAACAGCACGACCGCACCGCACGACGGCAGCACCGACCATTCGTAGGCGGCCGCGATGGGCAACTCGCCCGTCGTCAGGCCCACCCAGGTGTCGGAGTCGTCCGGCGGGAGCACGTCCGGCATCGTATCGGCCGGCACCCACCTCCACCGCAGGCGCGCGACGCCCCTTGCGACACCTCCATGGCTACGCTCGGCCCGTGGTGGAGCGGAGTGACTCGTACGATGGCGCGTGGGGCGACGGCTCCGACGACGACCTCGACCAGTACCCCGCAGCTCCCGTACCGGCCCACGAGCGCACCTGGCGACATCCGTCCGAGGTGGGCCAGGCCCAGTGGGTGCAGAGCGAGCCTCCCGTCGCCATCGGCAGGGGCCTCATGGCCACCACCGGCCTGGTGGGCTGCGCCCTCGGTCTCGCCGTGGTGTGGCTGCTCGTCCCCGGTGGCCTCGACCAGGGACCCATCGCGGGTCCGACCGTCACCCGCTCGGTCGGGGCAGTCGGCAACGTCACGGCCACCACCGAACCGCTGGTCAGCCTGCTGACGCCGACGACGGCAGCAGCCCAGCCGACCTCCACCCTGCCGGTCGCCACCGTGCCGACCCACACGGTGGCGGTGCAGACCGTTGCGTCGGCAAGCCCGGCAACGGCTGTCCTCATCGAAGGCACGAGCCTGTTGCTCACGACTGCTGCCGCCGTGCGCGAGCAGCGCCGCGTCTCGGTCGAGGACGCGAGTGCCGTCCTGCACGAGGCGAGCGTGGTCGGGGCGAGTGGTGAACTGGTCCTGCTGACGGCCGGCGACGGCACGGGTGCACCGGTCGACGTGGTCGGGTTCGAATCGATCGGCCGGGCGAGCGAGGGCGACCAGGTCACCGTGCTCGGATCCACCCCGCTGCAGATCGAGTACCCCGCCGACGGTGAGGCGATCGATCTGGGCGAACTGCCCGACGACGCCGCGATCGCCGCGATCGCCGAGGGCTCCCCGGTGGTCGACGCCGACGGCGTGCTCGTCGCACTGTGCACCCACGACCGCTCCGCCGACGACGGGGTCGAGCTCAGGATGGTGCCCATCGCCGATGTGCTCGCCACGCTGCTCGGCGACGATGCGACCGGCACCACGACGCCGAACGACGGCTCGGCCACAGGCGACGACGGCTCCGTGGACGAGGCGGCCGCCGGCAGCGGCTGGATCGGGCTTCGGCTCGCCGAGCTCACCGACCCCGACGGTGTCGTGGTCGACTGGGTGGCGCCCGACAGCCCAGCATTCGTCGCCGGCATCGCCGTGGGCGAGGTCGTCCGCGCGGTCGACGGCGAGGTGGTCGCCACCGTGACGGCAGTGCGGGCCGTGCTCGCCGGATCGCTCCCTGGCGACACCGTGGTGCTCACGCTGTGGGCCGCCGACGGCAGCGAGCGCCAGGTCAGCGTCGTGCTCGGCGTCGCCGCGCCCGACGTGTGAGCCACACCGCGCCGAGCACCGCAGCAGATCCGAGGGCCACCATGGCGCCGAGCGCCATCTCCTGACGGCGCTTGGGGGTGATCATCGTCCACCAGCGCTCCTCGGTGCCCTCCACATAGGCCTGCTCGTTGGTCACCGTCGGCGCCCAACCCTCGGCGCGCAGCCGGTCGTTGGCCACCAGCCACGGTGAGCGCGTGTAGGCCATCAACCCCGGCGGGATCGGGCCGCGCTGGAACCTCCACCGCAACGAGGCGACGACATCGGCGACGCGGTCGGGCATCCTCACCCGCGGTCCGGCGCCCGACAGGGCGCGCACGGATGCCGCAGGGATGAAGCCGTCCGGGGCCACGTTGTAGACACCGTCGAGGCGGCGGACAGCGACGAGCTCGACGGCCGCGGCGAGGTCGTCGAGGTGGACGAACTGTGCCGGGGGGTCGTCGACGGCCAGACGCTGGCCCATTCCCCAGGCCAGTGCCCGGGCCAAGCCACTCGTGCCGTTGGCTGCCATGGCCACCGCCGGGCGCAGCACCGCGACCGTGCGGTCGGGTCGGGAGCGTCGCCAGTCGTCGGCGAGTTGCTCCATCGCGGCGACCTGCGACGCGTAGGCGAACTCGTTGCCGGGCCGCAGCACGGCGTCCTCGGTGAGCGGCACCGGGTTGTTCTCCCACGCGCCGTACACCATCGCCGACGACACGACCACGAGATGCGTCGCCGCGGCCAGCGCATCGAACGCCTCGGCCGCACCGGCTGTGATGCTCTCGCGACGACGGGCCCGGGCGTCGGGGTCGGCAGCACCCAGGTAGATGGCAACATCGCACAGCTCGGGACGGGCCAGATCGAGCCCGGCCGAACCGGCCAGGCGACCGAGGACCCGCGTACCGAGGGCGCTGTCGGCGTCGCTCACCCACACCCCGGTCATGGCCGAGCACGCTACCCGTCCCGACGAGCCGGGCCGGCTCGCGGGCCGTAGCATGCAGCCATGGCAGGCAACGACCTCCCCGGTTGGCCCGGGAACGGGTCCGGCGACAATCCCTTCGCCGGGTTGCCGATGTTCGGCGACCTCGCCAAGGCGCTCTCCGGGCAGGGACCGCTGAACTGGGACGCAGCTCGGCAGTTCGCAGCCATGGCCGCCACCGGCGGTGCCAGCGAGGCCAACGTCGACCCCTCGGTCCGCGTGGCGTACGAACAACTCGTCCCGATCGCCGAGATGCACGTCCGCGACGCAACGGGCCTCGAGGTGCCGGCGGTGCAGCTCGAGCTCACCACCCCGGGCGTGTGGGCCCAGCGGACCCTCGAGGCCTACCGACCACTGTTCACCGACCTGGCCCAGTCGCTCGGCGGGCCCTCGGCACCGGCCACGCCCGAGGCGGGCGACGATCCGCTCATGGCGATGTTCGCCGGCCTCAGCCAGATGATGGCCCCCGCCATGCTCGGCATGTCGCTCGGCTCGATGGTGGGTCGCCTCGCCACGCGAGCCTTCGGCCAGTACGACCTGCCCATCCCGCGCACGTCGCAGTCGCTGCTCGTCGTACCCCGCACCGTCGACGCCTTCGCGGCCGACTGGAGCCTGCCGGCCGATTCGATGCGGCTGTGGGTCCTCGCCCAGGAGCTCGCCGGCCACGCCGTCTACTCGCAGGACGCAGCACGCGACGCCATCACCGCGCTCGTGCGCCGACACGTCGGCGCGTTCCGCCCGGACCCCGAGGGCGTGATGGAGAAGCTGTCGCAGCTCGAGGTCGACAGCACCGACCCGATGCAGGCGATGCAGCGCGTCTTCTCCGATCCCGAAGTGCTGCTCGGCGCCGTCCGCTCCCCCGAGCAGATCGAGCTGGCACCGGTGCTCGACGCGGCCACCGCAGCGGTCGTCGGATTCGTCGACTACACGGTCGATTCGGTGGCGGTCCGGCTGATCGGTGGTGATGCGCTGCGCATCGCCGAGGCGGTGCGCCGCCGCCGGATCGAGGCGTCGGCCGAGGATGTGTTCATCGAGCGACTGCTCGGCCTCCAGGTGACGGTGTCGACCGTGCAGCGCGGCAAGGAGTTCGTGCAAGGCGTCGTCGACCGGGCCGGCGAGGCTGCGCTCGCCCCGTTGTTCACCCGTCCGGGCGCCCTGCCCACCCCGGCCGAGCTCGATGCTCCCGGGTTGTGGCTCGCTCGCATCGAGCTCTGACCGGCCCGTCGTGACCGGGTCGTTGTCACCCCTCGAGCGCGAGTACTCGCCCTCCACCCGGGTGGCGAGCCTCGAAGCCGAGATCGACCGCTACCGGCAGACGTCCGACGAAGCCGCGCAGCGGCCACTCGAGCGTGTCGTGTCGACCGGGCTCGCCGGGGGAAGCGCGCTCGTCGTCGGGCCGGTGACCGGCGGCCACCTCCACGTGTTCATCCACGGCGGCTACTGGCAGGAGTTGCGGGCACGAGACTCCATCGGCCCGGCGCTGGACTTCGACGGCTCACGAGTCGGCTTCGCAGCGGTCGACTACACCCTGGCGCCGGCAGCCACGATCCCGGCGATGATCCGTCAGTGCACCGACGTGGTCGATGTCCTGCTCCGCCGCTACGAGCCAGCGTCGGTCACCCTGTCCGGGCACTCGGCCGGAGCACACCTGGCGGCCCACGTCGCCCTCGCCAGACCGGGCCGGTTCGACCTCGTCGTGTTGGTGAGCGGCGTCTACGACCTGGTGCCGCTGGTCGACACCTACATCAACGTCCCGCTCGCCATGACCGTCGCTACAGCACGCGCCTGGTCGGTGCCCGTCGACGCCGCGCCCGGCTCGCCGGTCGTGGTTGCCCACGGCGAGCACGAGACCGATGCCTTCATCGCTCAGAGCGCGGCGCTGGCGGAGGCATGGGCCGCCCCGCGGGAGGTGCTCCGAGGTCGGAACCATTTCGATGCGATCTTCGATCTCGCTGCGCTCGACGCCCCGAGCCGTACAGCAGCGCCGCTGCAGCGGCCGTGACGGCCACGAACCCGAAGCCCACCCGACCGGGCACATCGAACAGCACCGGCACCACACCTGCCGCAACCCAGCCCAACTGGAATCGGGTCTCGAACTGGGCGAAGGCCCGCCCACGGTTGGCGTCCGGGGCGTCGCGTTGCACGATCGCCTCGAACGCGAGGCGACCGATCGCCGCTGCGAAGTTCACGGCGCCGGCCAAGAGCAGCGCCGTCGGGATCCGTCCGACGACCGCGGCGATCACGCCGACCACGGTGACGAGGCCCAGCGCCACCAGCAGCATCGTCTCTTCCCGAAGGCGCCGGCGCACCGCCGGGCCCACCGCGTTGCCGACCATCGTCAGCAGACTCGCCGTGGCCACCGACAGCCCGAACCACACCAGGCCGGCATCCTGCTCGCGGTACCAGAAGAAGAGGTGGAAGAACGTGAAGCCGACCGCGGCGCGCAGCAGCATCATCGCCGCAGCCGCCATCACCACGCTGTCGGCGTGCAGCTCCTGACGCTCGCGGTGGCCCGCAGCCTGGCCGGCCACCACCACGCGCGGCAGCGCACCCGCAGCCACGAAGGCCAGCACGAACATCGCGCTCGACACCACCAGCGTGGCCGACGGGCCGATCGAGCGCTGCACGAGGGCAGCCGGTAGCACCATCGTGGCGCCGACCATCCCGGCGATCAGACCGAGCTTCGAGTTGGCCTCGACCAGTGCGGCGTCGTCGGGCACCACACTCGGCACGAGGGCGCTCTTGGAGATGACGTAGGTCTTCTGCAGGATCATCGCGCCGAACGCAAGGGGGAACAGCCAGAGCGAGTCGATCTGGGTGGCGATCGCCAGGGACAACGCGGCGCGACCGACGGCAACGAGTCGGATGACAAGACGCCGACCGCCTGGCATCCGGTCGATGGCCGGACCGATCAGCGGTGCCACCACGAGGAAGGGCACGACGCTGATGGCGAGGAAGAGCAGCACCCGCGTGCGCGCCGCGTCCGGGTCGAGGCTGAACAGCACCGAGTCGGCCAGCGCCACGACCATCGCCGTGTCGCCCGCGGTCATTGCCGCCTGCGTTCGCGCCAGGCGCCTGAACCGGGACGTCAGCGCACGGGCCGTCACGCCAGCATCGTACGGTCAGCCGAGCAACGGCTGGTGACGATCAGGAGCCCTTGACGCGCTCGTACTTGTAGCCGAGACCGCGGATCGTGACGATGCGGGTCGGAGCCGACGGATCGTCCTCGATCTTGCTGCGGAGGCGCTTCACGTGCACGTCGAGCGTCTTGGTGTCGCCGACGTAGTCGCTGCCCCATACGCGGTCGATCAGCGTCTCGCGGGGCAGCACCCGTCCGGCGTTTGCCAGCAGCAGATGGAGCAACTCGAACTCCTTGAGCGGCAGTCGCATCGGCTCGCCGCGCACGGTGACGACATGCTCGTGCGGGTCGAGCGACACGTCGCCCACCACCACCGACCCGGCGAGCTCGACCCCGGCGTCGGCGTCGCGGCTGTGCCGGCGCAGCACCGCTCGCATGCGGGCGACGAGCTCGCGGATGCGGTACGGCTTGGTGACGTAGTCGTCGGCACCGACCTCGAGGCCCACCACGGTGTCGATCTCGGACCCCTTGGCGGTCACCATGATGATCGGCACCTGCGAGCGCTTGCGGAGCTGGCGGCACACGTCGATGCCGCTGATGCGCGGCAGCATCACGTCGAGCAGGACGAGATCGGGCTTGACGGCGTCGAAGCGGTCGAGCGCCTCGAACCCGTCGCGGGCCACCTCGACGCGGAACCCCTCTCGCTTGAGGCCGATCTGCAAGGCCTCGACGAAGCTCTCCTCGTCTTCGACGAGCAGCACGGTGGGGGTGGTCATGGAGCCTCCGGGATGGACAGGATGAATGTGCTGCCTTCGCCCTCCACCGAGCGGACGCTGACGCGGCCCTCGTGGTTGACGGCAACGTGGTTGACGATCGCGAGCCCGAGGCCGGTGCCACCGGTGTCGCGGCTGCGTGCCCGGTCGACGCGGTAGAACCGCTCGAAGATCCGGTCGAGGTCGCGGGTGGGGATGCCGATGCCGTGGTCGGTCACGACGAACGACACCGAGCCGTCGTCGCGCGCGGCCGTGAGGTGCACTGCACTGCCACGCTCGCTGTACTTCACGGCGTTGTCGATGAGGTTGCTGATCGCCGACACGAGCTGACGCCGGTCGCCCCACACCGCCACAGCCGCAGCGGGCTCGTCGAGCTCGAGCCGGATCATGCGCTGCTCGGCTGCGGCCAGGCTGCGCACCACAGCGTCGCGCAGCACCGAGCCGGCCGTCACCCGCTCGCGGACCGCAGCCCCGCCGAGCTCGATGCGCGACAACTCGAGCAGGTCGTCGATCGACGACCCGGCACGATGTGCCTCGTCGACGAGGCGGCCGGCGAGTCGGCGGACCACCTCGGGATCGTCCTCGTCGACGATGGTCTCGGCGAGCAGCGCGATCGCGCCGACCGGGGTCTTCAGCTCGTGGCTGATGTTGGCCACGAAGTCGGTGCGCACGGCATCGAGCCGCTCGCGCTCGCTGACGTCGTCGATCAGCGCCAACACACCGCCGTCGGTGAGCGCCAGAGCAGTCACCGTGACGACACGCAACGGCGGCCCGTAGAGCCGGACGTCGGTGCTGGCGCGACCGTCGCGGCGAGCCTGGTCGACCATCCGCCCGACCGCTTCGTCGACGAGCACGCCACCGTGCCCGGCGCCGAGGAACCCCGCAGCCATCGAGTTCCGCCCGACCACCGAACCACGGCTGTCGACGAGCACCATCCCGACGGGGAGGTTGTCGAGTGCCCGCGTCTGACGGTCGAGTTGTTGGCGCAGCCTCGAGATCTCCGCCCGCGCGTCGGCCAGCTCGGGCGACAACCCGTCGGTCGGAGGCTCCCGTCGACGATGCAACAGGCCCATGTCAGTACGTCTCAGCCCGCTGGGTCGGTATCGGCTGGGCGGATGATCTCGCCCGTCGCGTCGAGCCGCTCGCGATAGCGCGCTGCACCCTTCAGCTCCGGCAACCAGCCCGTGATCACGTACCGGACTCGCTCGCCGATGTTGACGGCGTGGTCGCCGATGCGCTCGTAGAAGCGCGCAACCATCGCCAGCTGCACGGCGGTTTGCAGGTCGATCTTTCCCTGCGCGTGCACCTCGAAGATCGCCTGGATGAACTGCTTCTGCAGGGCGTCGAGGTACGAGTCCATGTCGTCGAGTGCCGCAGCCATCGCCTCGTCGTTCTCGACGAAGGAGTCGATCGCCGCCTGGAACAGCTGCTGGGCCTGCTCGCCCATCTTGGAGATGATGCCGCGCAGCTTCGGGTCGAGCTCGTGGCCGTAGATGCGACGGGCCGCCTTGCAGATGTTGGCCAGCAGGTCGGCGCTGCGCTCGACCTCGCTCACCATCCGCAGCAGGGCGATGATCCGACGCAGGTCGGACGCCACCGGGGCCTGGAGGGCGAGGATCCGACCGCAGTGCTCCTCGAGGTCGAGGCTGCGAGCGTCGATCTCGTCGTCGCCGCGGATGATGTACTCGGCTCCCTCGAGGTCGGAGTCGAGCAGCACCGCCGTGGCCCGCGGGATCGTCTCGGTGACCTGCGCGGCGAGGCGCACCAGTTCGTTCTTGGCCTCGTCGAGGTCGGTGTGGAAGCTGCGACGGAGTTCGTTCATCAGCCGAACCGTCCCGTGACGTACTGCTCGGTGCGCTCGTCGGAGGGGTTGGAGAACATCTTCGTCGTCAGGTCGTACTCGACCAACACACCCGTGCGCCGGTCGCTCTCCGGGTTCACCTCGGTGGTGAAGAATGCGGTCCGGTCGCTCACCCGCGCCGCCTGCTGCATGTTGTGGGTGACGATGATGATCGTGTAGTCCTGCTTGATCTCCTGCATCAGGTCTTCGATGCGCGCCGTGGCGATCGGGTCGAGGGCCGAGCACGGCTCGTCCATCAGGATCACCTCGGGCTCGACGGCGATGGCACGGGCGATGCAGAGCCGCTGCTGCTGTCCACCGGACAGGCCGAGGCCGGACGCCTTGAGCCGATCCTTCACCTCGTCCCACAGCGCTGCGCCGCGCAACGACTTCTCGACCGCATCGTCGAGGTCGGCCTTCTTCTTCACACCGGCAATCCGCGGGCCATACGCGACGTTGTCGTAGATGCTCTTCGGGAACGGATTCGGCTTCTGGAACACCATGCCGATCCGCCGTCGCACCTCGGTCGAATTCACCGCCGGGTCGTAGAGGTCGACCCCGTGGTACTTGATCGAGCCCTCCACCCGGGCGATCTCGATGAAATCGTTCATCCGGTTGAAGCAGCGCAGCACGGTGGTCTTGCCGCAGCCGGACGGCCCGATGAACGCCGTGATCTCGTTCGGCCGGATCGAGAGCGTTGCGTTGCGGACGGCCCGGAAGGCGCCGTAGTAGACGCTGAGGTCTGATACGTCGAACACCAACGACTCGGAGGGGTCGGGGTTGTGGGTGGTGCTCATCGCGTCGGCCTCCCTGACGGACAGGACGATACCAGTGGGCATGGGACGCTCCTCGGGGGTGCTCATGTGCCGACGCGAACCTTCTCGAAGCGGTTCCTCAGCAAGATCGCGGCCAGGTTGAACAAGAAGACGATGATCAGCAGGATCAGGCCCGCAGCGGCAGCGGCATTCGACCAGCCGAGGTCCTCGCCTGGCTTGTCGGGCCGGCCCGACCAGTTGTAGATCAGCATCGGGATGGCGGTGAACTTCCCCGTGAGGGACGCCTGCGGCAGAAGGCCGGTGATTGCGCCGATCATGATCAGCGGGGCCGCCTCGCCGAGCGCACGGGCAAGCGACAACACGGTGCCGGTGAGGATGCCGGGCGCCGCGTATGGCAGCACGTGGTCGCGCGTCACCTCCCACTTCGATGCACCGACGCCGTACCCGGCGTCGCGCAGACCCTGTGGCACGGCGCGGATGGCTTCCATCGAGGTGATGATGACGATCGGCAGCACCAGCGTGGCGAGGGTGAGCCCTGCTGCGATGACACTCTCGCCGCCGGTGACCGGCCGCAGCCAGCCGACGAAGATGATCAGGCCGAGCACGCCGTAGATCACGGCGGGCACACCGGCCAGGTTGCGAATGTTGACCATCAGGAACCGGGTGAGGCGGCTCTGATGGGCGTATTCCTCGAGGTAGATCGCGGCCGCCACACCCAACGGGATGGCGACCAGCAGCACGCCGAGGCCGATGAACACCGAGCCGTAGATGCCGGGTGCGATGCCCACCGAAGACGGCTTCGAGCCGATGGTGTCGGTGAGGAACGCGGTGCCACGCTCGCCGAGCAGTGGCGTCGCGCTACCGAGCACCCGACCGACGAGGGTGAACAGGATCAGCAGGGTCACCCCCACGGTGACGAGCAGCAGGGTGGCGAGCACCATGCCGGTGACATCGCGCTCGCGTCGTGTGAGCGACGAGCGGACAGCTTCTGCGCCGTGGGCGGCAGCCGACGCTGGGGTCATCAGGGCCACGTCGTCGCTCCTAGTACTTCTGGCGCACGCGCTGCACGAAGCGGTCGCCGATCAGGTTGAGCAGGATGGTGATCACGAACAGCAGGAAGCCGACCAGGAACAGCACGTCGAACGCCGGACCGACCTTCACCTGGTCGGTACCTCCAGCCGCGTTGGTCATCGCCGCAGTCATGGTGAGGCCAGGGTTGAGCGGCGACAGTCCGTTGTAGGGCCCGCTGCCGTCGTAGCCGCCGGCCATGCTGGCCACCATCGTCTCGCCGATGGCGCGCGAGGCAGCGATGATGAACGCCGCCACGATGCCCGACACGGCCGCCGGGATCACCACACGCAAGGTGGTGCTCACCTTGCGGGCGCCGATGCCGTAGCTCGCTTCGCGCAGCGACGGAGGCACGGCACGCAGCGCATCCTCGCTCACCGATGCCATGATCGGGATGACGAGGATGCCGATGCCCAGACCCGCCACCATCATGTTGCGCGGCTGCTCGGGATCGAACAGCCGGTCGACCACCTCGGGGGCGATGAACTTGAGGGCGAAGAAGCCGACGACCACCGACGGGATGCCGGCCAGGACCTCGATCACCGGCTTCAGGATCCGCCGGACCCGTGTCGGGGCGTACTCCGACAGGTAGATCGCGGTGCCGAGGCCGAACGGGACGGCCACCAGCATGGCGACCGAGCCGATGACGATGCTCCCGACAACGATCGTGCGGAGGTCGAAGCGCTCGCGTCGCGGGAACCAGCCGGTGTCGGACAGCATCCCGAAGTCCCAGTCGATCGCCCGCATGAAATTGACAGCGCCCCGTGCCAGGACGAAGAGGATCAAGACGCTCACGAGGATCGAGAACAATGCAGCTGCCTGCATCAGCCGCTTCATCACTGCGTCGCGGCGACGCCGTCTCGGGTCGCCTTGGAGGTCTGCGACGGTGATCTGGGCGCCGTGCGCACCGGCCGGGCTCACCGGCATGCTGCTCGCCACTCGAGGATCCTTCGGGTGTGGATGGATGGATGGGGCATGAACTGTCTCGGGCCGGCCGGGGGAGGTCGGCCGACCCGAGACTAGTTGTTCACGTCAGCGGCCTGCCCAGGCGTCGACGCTTGCCTGGAGGCGGTCGGCCGGGAGGTCGACGTAGCCGGCCTCGCCGACCTGGGCAAGACCCTCCTCCGAGAGGTACAGGTCGACGAAGGCGGCCACGGCCGGGTTCTCGGCAGCAGCGTTCTTGCTCACGTAGATGTAGAGGCTGCGGGCGAAGGCGTAGCTTCCGTCGGCAATGGTCTCGACCGTCGGGGCAACGCAGCCCTCACCGGCGTCGATGGCGATGCCCTTCATCCGCTCGGTCTCGGCCTGGTAGTAGGCGAAGCCGACCCAGCCGAGGCTGGTGTCGCTGCCCTCGATGCCTTCGACAATCAGGTTGTCGTTGGGGCTCGACGAGTAGTCGGCGCGGGTGGCCTCGTCGGCGCCGCGCTCCTCTGCGATGTCGGCGATGGCGAACTCGACGAAGCTGTCGTAGGTGCCGCTCTCCTCACCGGGGCCGAACACGGCCAGCGGAGCGTCGGGAAGCTCGCCCGAGGTCGAGCCGAGCTCGGTGGCCAGGGCGTTGGCGTCGGCCCAGCTGGCGAAGCCCTCGCTCTCGGGGCCCACCAGGGCGTACAGGGCGGGGATGTCGAGGCACTCGACGGCGGTGTTGGCCGGGCTGGTGGCCACGGTCAGGCCGTCGATAGCGACCTCGATCTCGACGTACTCGATGCCGGCGTCGGCGCACAGGGCGGCCTCTTCGTCCTTGATCTTGCGCGAGGCGTCGCTGATGTCAGCCTCGCCGGCGCAGAACTTCTTGAAGCCGTCACCGGTGCCGGGGCCCTCGACGGTGACCTGGAGTGCACCACCGGACTTCTCGAGGGCGAGCTCGCCCACGCGGATCGAGATCGGCTCGACGGTCGACGAGCCGGTGACGAACACCTCACCGGCAGGCAGCTCGCCGCCGCCGTCGGTGGTCTCGGGGGCCGAGGTGGTCTCCGGCGCCGAGGTGGTCTCGGGGGCCGAGGTGGTCTCCGGGGCAGCGGTCGTTGCAGGCGCAGCGGTCGTGTCGGTGGTCTCCTCGTCACCGCCGCAGGCGGCGGCCACGAGGCTGAGGGCAATGACGCTCGCCAGGGCGATGCGTCGCTTCGGGGTGTTCACGCTGGGTGTCTCCTTGGGGATGTGGATCAGCAGCCGCACCGTAAGCAGACCAGGTGTCGTTCACCTGTGGTTCAGGTGAACGACACATGAACGGACCCCGAAGGCACCGTGAATAGGACCCCGTTCGGCGCTCGGACCGGGGCCGAAGCCCTCGGCGCCGGCTCAGCGACGCTGCTTGGCGGCGACCCAGTGGTAGAAGCGCTCCTGCGCATCACCGTCGGGGAAGTGCGCCGGCCCACGCCGGTGCCACACACCCTCTCCATCGAGCTCCCATCGCACGGTGTCGTCGGCCAGGACGGTCTCGAACACGGTGTCGAGCCACGAGCGGTGCTTGGGATGGGTGACCGGCACCAGCACCTCGATGCGGCGGTCGAGGTTGCGCTCCATCCAGTCGGCCGAACCGAGCAGATACAGAGGCCTGGCTGTACCGCCACCGTCGGGGCCTGCACCGTCCGGGCCGGCACCGTCGGGCACTTCGCCGTGACCGAAGTAGACGATCCGTGAGTGCTCGAGGTAGCGGCCGAGCTGCGAGCGGACGCGGATGTGCTCGCTCTGGCCGGGCACCCCGGGCACCAAGCAGCAGATGCCGCGCACGACGAGCTCGATCTGCACCCCGGCGCAGCTGGCGTCGTACAGCGCTTCGATCAGCACGGGGTCGACGAGCGAGTTGAGCTTGGCGACGATGCGACCCTCCGCACCGAACGTGGACTCGTGCTCGATCAGGTCGATCAGTTCGCCGCGCATCTCGCGGGGCGCCACCAGCAGCGAGCGGTAGCGGTTGGCCCGGCTGTAGCCGGTGAGGTGGTTGAACAACTGCGACACATCCGCGCCCACGTCGGGATCGCACGTGAGGTAGGCCACGTCTTCGTAGAGACGCGCCGTCTTGGAGTTGTAGTTGCCGGTACCGATGTGGCAGTAACGACGCAGGCCGTCCTCGTCGTTGCGCACCACGAGCACGCACTTGGCATGGGTCTTCAGTCCCACCAAGCCGTACACCACGTGCACGCCTGCCCGTTCGAGCGCCTTGGCCCAGCTCACGTTGGTCGCTTCGTCGAAGCGTGCCTTCAGCTCGACCAGCACCGCCACCTGCACCCCGCGCTCGGCCGCGCGGATCAGGCTGCGGGCGATCGGGCTGTCGCCGCCGGCACGGTAGAGGGTCATCTTGATCGACTGCACCCGCGGGTCGTCGGCAGCCTGGGCGATGAACCGCTCGGTGCTGCTGGCGAAGCTCTCGTAGGGGTGGTGCACCAGCAGCGCACGCTCGCGGATGACCGAGAAGATGCTGCGGTCGGCCTCCTCGGCGGCCACGATGCGACCGGCGGTGAGCGGCGGCCACGGCTCGTCGCGCAGCTCGGGGCGATCGAGGCCGGCCACCTCGAACAGGCAGGTGAGGTCGAGCATCGTCGAGTGGTACGACACGTCGGCCGTCTCGAGGTCGAGCTCGCGCACGAGCAGCTCGACCATCTCCGCACTGATCCCTTCCTGCACCTCGAGCCGAACCGCGCGCCCGAACCGGCGACGACGCAGCTCGAGCTCGACGGCCGCCAGCAGATCGTCGGCCTCTTCCTCCTCGAGCGACAGGTCGACGTTGCGCGTCACCCGGAAGGCATGGCACTCCTCGACCACCATGCCGGCGAAGAGGAGGTGGAGGTGGGCGGTGATCACCTGCTCGACCGGCACGAGCTTCGGCCCGTCGCCCAGCGTCACGAAGCGGGGGAAGACATTCGGGACCTTCACCCGGGCGAAGCGGCGCTCACCCGTCTCGGGGTCCGACACCATGGCGGCCAGGCTGAGGGCCAGGTTCGAGATGTACGGGAACGGATGCGCCGGGTCGACGGCCAGTGGGGTGAGGACCGGGAAGATGCGCCGCTCGAAGACCTCGCCGAGCTCGGCGCGCTCGTCGGGTGACAGCTCGTCCCACGAGACGACCTCGATGCCCTGCTGGGCCAGTGCAGGCACCAGTGACGCCGTCCACAGGTGCTCCTGCCGGGCGACGAGCCAGGCGACCGACTCGGCGATCGCGTCGAGTTGCTCGAGCGGGGTGAGCCCGTCGGCCGAACGTGCGCTCACGCCGGCGGCGACCTGGTCCTTCAGCGCGGCGACGCGCACCTGGAAGAACTCGTCGAGATTGCTCGAACAGATCGCGGCGAACTTCACACGCTCGAGCAGCGGAATCCCCGACTCGCTCGAGAGCGACAGGACGCGCTGGTTGAACTCGAGCCAGCTCAGCTCACGGTTGAACAGCCGCCGGGTCATCGGCGGATCAGCTCAGCTGTTGGATTCGGGATAGCCGAGGTCCCACTCCACGCCGATGAACTCACGCTCGGCGTCGCGCATGATGCGCTCGCGGTTGCGGCGGAACTGCGGGTCGTCGCGCGGAAGCAGCACCAGCCGGGCGAGGGCCCGGGTGCGGAACTCGTCGAGCAACGTGCGGTCGCCATAGTCGCCGTAGACCTCCCAGTGCGGCGCCACTGGCCCAAGGTAGACGATGCGCACGTGGGCACGGGGCGCTTCGGTCGCAGTGTCGGTCATCGTTGTCGTCTTTCGTCTGCAGTGGGAACCCGGACGGCAGCAGGTCGTCACATCCGGAGCGCCGCTGAGTCTATCGCTCGAGGACGGATGCAGCCTCGACACCGTGGGCTGCTGCTACGATTATGAAATCCGGGAACCGTTCCACGGCCCACGACGTCGAATCCTTCGAACGAGCGTGGACGTGGGTTCGTCGGAAGCCTCTCGGGGCCAAGTGCGGGCGCACGAACTCGTCGGTCGAGCAGCTGTTCGACGGCTGAAAGGACACCGCCATGCACACCACCCCCCTCACCATCACCACCCAGCCGACCGCTACACCGCGCCCGAGCGACGAGGAGTCGGTCACCGCGTGGATGGCGCTCGGGAACTGCCGGAACTACCCGCCGGCCGTGTTCTTCCCGAGTGACGGTGTCGGCGTCGACCGGGCCCGCAAGATCTGCGCGGACTGCCCGGTGGCGGCGACCTGCCTCGAGTACGCGCTCAGCGAGCGCATCGAGCACGGCGTCTGGGGCGGCTGCAGCGAGCGCGAGCGTCGGCGCATCCTGAAGCGGCGCCGCACCGGCACCAGCTGACCTCGAGCCCCACGATCGGGCGACGACCCGTCCGGACGCGACAAGGGCACCGATGACTCGATGATCGAGCCGTCGGTGCCCTGTGGCGTCTGTGAGCTCAGCTGCCCGAGTCGGACTTCTGCGGCTCGCCTTCCTTCTGGCCCTCGGCCAGACCGGTCTTGAACTCCTGCTGCGCCTTGCCCAAGTTCTTGGCGAGCTTGGGCAGCTGCGAGCCGCCGAACAGGACGAGGATGATCACCAGAACGATGATCATCTCGGGGCCACCGAAGCTGAATGCGATCATGGTGTCAGGTTAGCACTGCTCGGGTGCGGCGCACCCGCGGCAGATCAGGCAGTGACGCGGCGCGCGGCCAGAGCGCGCTGGCGGCGCAGGCGACGACGCTCGCGCTCGGACAGCCCGCCCCAGATGCCGAACTTCTCGCCATTGGCGAGCGCGTACTCGAGGCAGTCCATCCGCACCACGCAGCCGCGGCACACCTCTTTGGCCTCGCGAGTCGATGCCCCCCGCTCGGGGAAGAACAGATCCGGATCGACGCCGAGGCAGTTGGCCTGATCCTGCCAGCTGCGCTCGTCTCCTGTGTGTTGCGTCTCCACCCGAACCTCCTGCCTCGCGCGAACTACCACTCGCGTAATTACAGCAGTGTCATTGTTCCCGAACGCACGAACTTCCGCAAGTGGAATTCATCAAGTTCCCGTCAAATGGTGGACGGAGCGTGGCGATCGCGCCCGCTCTCGCGCGCTGCTGGCTCAGCCCGCGCGACGTGCAGCACGCCCGCGAGCGAGTTGGCGCTTGTGCTCGATGAAGTCGACGAGCACGTAGTCACCCAGGGTCTCGGAGTCGGTGAAGAACGCCCGACCGCGGTTGATCGAGGTGAGCCGCTCGATGAACGAGCGCAACCCGCTGTCGGCGTCGAGCATGAACGTGTTGATGCGGATGCCCTCACGCGTGCAGCGCATCACCTCTTTCAACGTGGCCTCGACGGTCTCGTACACCGGCGGGTAGTTGAAGAACACCTCACCGTTCGGCATCACGTGCGCCGTGGGCTCACCGTCGGTGATCATGATGATCTGCTTGGTGCCGCTCTGGCGGGCGAGCAGCTGGCGGGCCAGGGTGAAGGCGTGGTGCATGTTCGTGCCGTAGGCGAAATCCCAGCTGACCTCCGGCAACTGCTCGGGGCTGAGCACCCGCGCCGTCTCGCCGAACCCCACCAGGCCGAGGTAGTCGCGCGGGAACTGCGACGAGATGAGCGAGTGCAGCGCCATCGCCACCTTCTTCGCCGGGAGGAAGTTGTCGCGCATCGGCATGCTCATCGAGAGGTCGAGCATCAGCACGGTCGACGAGCGGGTGAGGTGCTCGGTGCGCTCGATCTCGAAATCGTCCGGGGAGAGCCGCACCGGGGTGCCCGTGCCCTGCCTGCGCAGCGCGTTGCGGATGGTGCGCTGCAGGTCGAGCTGGAACGGGTCGCCGTATTCGTAGGGCTTGGTGTCGTAGGTGCGTTCGTGCCCCTGGCCCAGGCGGTGCAGTTGGTGTTGGCCCGACTTGTCCTTGCTGAGCTTGTCGAACAGGTCGCGCAGCGCGTTGGCGCCGATGCGGCGAAGGCCCTTGGGGGTCAGCTCGAGCCGTCCCTCACGGTTGTCGATCAGCCCGGCTTCCTGCAGCATCTTGGTGAGCTCGGCCAGACGATCGAGTGACTTCGCGGCGTCGTCGCCGAGCAACTCGCGAGCCCGGTCGAGGTCGACCTCGGCCAATTGCGCCGGCGAGGTGGCGTTGCGGAGCATCCGCTCGAGCTGATCGAGGTCGCCGAGGTCCTGCATCGTCTGCATCGCCTGGCCGAACCCCATCGGCTCCTGCCCCTCGAGGTCGTAGCTCTGCCCCCAGTTCATCTGGGGGAACATCGACTGCAGGTTGCGACCGAGCTGGTCCATCTGCCAACGAAGGTCCATGTCCTCGAGCAACTGGTCGCTCAACTGCTGGAGCTGCGAGCGCTGCTCGGGCGTCATCGAGTTGAGCATCGCCTGCATCGCTGCCATGCGCCGGGCCATCTGCTCGAGCAGCTCGTCGAGGGTCTGCGGGTCGTCCGGGAAGAAGTCGCCGAACTGTTCCATGAACTGCTCGAACTGCGGGTCCTCGCCGGCGGCGCGGCGCTCGAGCATCTCGTTGAGCCCCGCCATCATGTCCTTCATCCGCTGCATGTCGTCGGGCGACATCTGCTGGACGGCGCTGCTCATCTGGTCGAGGGTCTGCTGCATCAGCTGCTGGCGCAGCCGGTCCATCAGCTCCTCGAAGCGGCGAGCGGCCTCGGCGGACTCGAAGTCGTACGACGACAACTCGCGCACCTTGCCCGCGAGGTCGTTCGGCAGCATGTCGAGCCGGAAGTTGCGGTCGGCTGCTGCGTTGCGCGCCGCATCGGCACGCCGGTCGTCGCCGCTGCGCTCGGCATCGGCCGTGGCGTTGTCGATGGCGTGGCGCTCCTCGTCGACGATGTCGTCGAGCGCGTCGGCGATCTCCTGGTAGACCCCACCGAGGTCGCCACTCTCGAGGCGCTCCTGGCGCTCGCGGCGCAGCCGGTCGAGGATCTCGCGCAGGCCTTGGACTTGGTCGCCATTGCGGTCGCGCATGCCCTGCTGCATCAGCCGCCGCAGCGCGCTGTTGATGTCGCCGTGGTAGAGCAGATCGTCGGTCAGCTCTTCGAAAAGTGCGTCGGCGTCGAGGTCGAAGCCCTTCTGGGTGCCGTCCCAGCGCGAGTAGGTGAACCGGGCTGCCATAGCAGCAACCTAGTGGCTCGCCGCCCCTGCCGCCGCTGCGGATCGATGAATCCCGCCCTACGACCCACGATGTGCCGTCCGACCGGGGTACCCTCGGCCTCGTCATGCGTGTCCCCCGCACGTTCGCCTTCGTCGACCTCTCCGGGTTCACGAACTACACCGCCGCCTTCGGTGACGACGCCGCCGGGCGGATCCTCGGCGCGTTCCGCTCGCTGGTGCGCGAAACGGCCAGCGAGCGCGGGGTGCGCATCGCCAAGTGGCTCGGCGACGGCTGCATGATCGTGTCGGTCGACCAGGCCAGCGCAATCGCCTTCGCGCTCGACCTCGAGAGCCGTTCGGCCGAAGTGTGCGCACCGCTCGCCCTGCGCGTCGGCATCGCCTCGGGCTACGCGCTGCTCTTCGAGGGCGACGACTACATCGGGTCGGCCGTCAACATGGCGTCGCGACTGTGCGATGTGGCCGGGCCGTTCGATGTGCTGATGCCGGCCATGCAGCTCGAGCGGATGCCCGAGGGTGTGACGGCGAGCTCGTACGGGTCGGTCGAACTACGCGGCTTCCCCGGACCGATCGAGGTGCTCGAGCTCGGCGGTCGCCCGACCGCGACGCCGCTCAACGACACCAGCGAGCTGTGGACGCGCAGCCCGTTCGGCTGACCGACCCTCCCCCGCCGTCGCCAGTCGAGCTCGGTGCGGTCGTCGGCCTGCACGACGACGCCCTCCACGACGAGATCGATCGAGCCCTCGGACTAGGGCTGCAGCACGTCCGTCTGACGGTGTCGTGGGCCCGGGCCCAGCCGCGTGCGGGCGCACTGGCAGGCGATGTGGTCGAGCGTGTGCTGGCCACGGCACGCACGCTCCGGGCCGGTGGTGTGCGCGTGTGGATGTGCCTGTTGTCGCCCGATGTGCCCACCTGGTTCGACAACGAGGGCGGGTTCACCGACGACCGGTTCGCCGGCCACTGGTGGCCGCGCTGGGTCGAGACCGCCGCATCGGCATTCGGCGACGACGTCGACGGGTGGGTTCCCTTCGAGGCGCCCTTCGCGATGATGCGCCGCCTCGCACCCGACGACGCTCGGGTCCAGGGCGAAGTGATGTCGACGCTGACGGTGGCGTGGCGCGACGCGTGGCGGATCCTGCACGGCCCGGTGCCGGTGGCCACATCGCTCGACGTGCGCACCGTGCGCATCCCCACCGACGATGTCGTTGCGGCAGCCTGGGCCCGCCGCGAGGACCACCTCCGCTGGCGCACCTGGCTGCGGGCGTTGAGCGACGGCATGGTGACCGTCCCCGGCCGCTCCGACCGCGAGGTGGCCGACCTCGCCGGAGCCTGCGACCAGCTCGGCATCGCCGTCAGCGGCACCGGGGTGGGCGATCTCGAGGCTCTGCTGCACCGAGTCGCCGAGCAGGGGCCCGAGCAACCGCTCGCCCTCACCTTCCGACCGCTCGGCCCCGACCTCGACGCGAGGGCCGAAGCAGTCGACGACGTGCGCAGCTTCGCCACCCGCGCCGTGGCCCACCTCCCGCTCAAAAGACTCACGTTCACTGACGCAGAGGCGCTGGCACGGGCCTAATGTCCCGGTCATGACCGCCATCCAGGACATCCCCCTCACCACCATCAGCGGCGACAGCAGCTCGCTCGCCGACTACGCCGGCAAGGTGCTGCTCGTCGTCAACGTCGCCTCCAAGTGCGGCCTCACGCCCCAGTACGCAGGCCTCGAAGCCCTCTACGAGCGCTTCCGCGACAACGGCCTCGTCGTGCTCGGCTTCCCGGCCAACAACTTCCTCGGCCAGGAGCCGGGCACCAACGACGAGATCGCCGAGTTCTGCCGCACCAACTTCTCGGTCGCGTTCCCGATGTTCTCCAAGCTCAGCGTGGCCGGCGACGACCAGCACCCGCTGTACGCCGCGCTCACCGCAGCCGCCCCGCGCGCCCAGGGCGACCCGGACGGGTTCCGCGCCACGCTGAAGGGCCACGGCCTCACCGTGAACGACGACCCGGACGTGCTGTGGAACTTCGAGAAGTTCCTGATCGGTCGTGACGGCGAGGTGCTCGGCCGCTTCGCCCCGACCACCGCTCCCGACGACGAGGCACTCGTCGCCGCCATCGAGGGCGCCCTCGGCTGAACCCGCTGCGCACCCGGCCGGGCGGTGCTCGGCCGGGTCAGCTGCGACCGCGGTAGGTGGCGCCCGTCGCCGTCGAGTCCTTGTTGAGGCGCTTCGACAGGTGCAGGCCCTCGAGCACGAACTCGACCGCCGAGGCGATGGCGGCAGGTGACTCGTCGCCCTCAGTGAGGCCGAGGACCGCCGCGCGCATCGCCGGGACCTCCTCGACCAGGCGAGCCTCGTCGATCGAGGCGATGTCCTCGCCGGTGTGAGCGACGATGCCCTGCTCGAACGCAGCCACGACGTCGCGCACCTGGTCGGGGCTGACGCGCTCTTTGTAGACCGTCAGCACGGCCCCCTTCACCAGGTTCTGCAGGATGGTGCCCTCGCGGCCCTCCTCGAGCGACTCGATCTCGATCTTGCCGCCCGACGACGCCGCCAGCGCGTCGAGGTCGCACACCCGGGCCACGACCGCCTTCTCGCCGGCGCGAAGGCCACGGCGCAGCGCATTGGCGCCGAGGACCTCGAGGTTGCTCACCGACAGGCGCACGCTCACACCCGAGCGCTGGTTCACCTGGCTGCTCGCCCGGGCCATCTGGCTGAACGTCGCCACGACCCGCTCGAGGTAGTCGGGCACCGCCACGGTGATGCCACCGACCGAGGCAGGCCGCGCCTCCTGGCGCATGATCGCCACCTCGGTGTCGGGATCGAGGGGGTAGTGGGTGCGGATCTGGCTGCCGAAGCGGTCCTTCAGCGGGGTGATGATCCGGCCACGGTTGGTGTAGTCCTCCGGGTTGGCGCTGGCCACGAGCAGCACGTCGAGCGGGAGGCGGATCTTGTAGCCGCGGATCTGCACATCGCGCTCTTCGAGCACGTTCAGCAGACCGACCTGGATGCGCTCGGCCAGGTCGGGGATCTCGTTGATCGCGAAGATGCCGCGGT
>JBBATY010000048.1:0-7813 GCA_040398525.1 Ilumatobacteraceae bacterium
GGGCACTGGGTGATGATCTTCTTCACACCCATGCCGTTCAACGTCTCGATGTTCGGCATGGCGAGCATCTGGAACAGGTACTCGTTGCCCGAACGGCGCGCCGAGTCGCCCGTGCACATCTCGCTCGGACCGAGGATCGCCACGTCGATGCCGGCCCGCTGCAGCAGCTTGGCCATCGACTGGGTGACCTTCTTGTTCTTGTCGTCGAACGAGCCGGCGCAGCCGACCCAGTAGAGGTACTCGGCCTGCAGCGGCTCGCCCGGGTCGACCACGGTGACGTCGAGGTCCTTGGCCCAGTCGGCGCGCTCGCCCTGGTTCATGCCCCACGGGTTGCCCTGGTTCTCCATGGCTCGATAGGCGTTGCCCAACTCGGCGGGGAAGTTCGACTCCATGAGCGACAGGTAGCGCCGCATGTCGAGGATCTTGTCGAGGATCTCGATGTTGACCGGGCAGATCTCGTCGCAGGCCTTGCAGCTCGTGCACGACCAGATCTCCTCGGCCGAGATCCGCTCGAACAGCGACGAGGACGAGATGGTGATCTCGCTGTCGACGCTGAGCGGCGGGCTGACGTTGCCGTGGGCGGCCGTGGCGGCCATCACCTCACCGGTCTTCAGCACGATCTCACGCGGGTCGAGTGGCTTGCCCGTGGCGTGCGCCGGGCACACGCTGGTGCAGCGACCGCACATCGTGCAGGCGTCGGTGTCGAGCAGTTGCTTCCAGGTGAAGTCCTCGACGACGTTGGCACCGAAGGTCTCGAGCGAGGTCTCGGTGAGGTTCGGCATCGCGCGCATCGCGCCCTTGGGCCGATCGCGGTCGCGCAGGTACATGTTGAGCGGCGAGGTGAAGATGTGGCGCAGCATCGTGACCGGGATAAGCGCCAGGAAGGCGATGAAGCTGACGACGTGGGTGATCCACCAGATCTGGTGCCACAGCTCGACGGTCGAGGCGCTGGCGCCGTCGACGAGGGTGGCCAGCGGGTAGCCGACGAAGCTCCACCTCTCGAAGTCGGGCATGCCGTCGACGGCGATGCGGAACGCCTCGGCGACGAACCCGCTCAGACCGAGCAGGAACAGCACGCCGAGGATGATCGCGTGCTCCGGCTTGGACTTGATGCGGATGCGGTAGGGGCGCTGCACGTAGCGGCGCACGATCGCCCACACGATGCCGATCATGAAGATGACGCCGAACAGGTCGCCGATGAAGGCGTAGCCGCGGTAGACGTCGCCGTGGAGGAACTTCAGGCTCTCGGGCAGCTGGTGGTTGACCTCGAGGGTGGTGGTGACACCGAGCAGGCCGAGGAAGCCGAAGTACATGAACGAGTGCATCAAGCCGGCAGCGGAGTCGCGCAGCAGGGTCTGCATGTACACACCGGCGCGGAAGTCGCCGAGGCGGCGCTTGATGTTCTTCGGGTTGGTGCGGCGCCGGTCCGGTGCGCCGCGCTCCCAGTTGCGCACCCGGTCGGCGAAGGCGAACGCGCCCCACACGATGACCACGGGGATGACCGTGTAGAAGGCGAGCTTCAGCGCGCTCGGGATGTTCCCGAACACTTCGCGGGTCACCTCGCTCTCGTCGTGCCAGCCGGTGATGAGAGGGGCGATGCCCGACAGCAGGATGAACGCACCCATGAAGCACCCGATCGCGATGACGAGTTGGTGCGGCTTGAGGCGCTTGGGGCCCTGCGGCTCTGTGGGCGCGGCGGAGGACGTATGCGTGCTCATGACGACCGCGACACTAGTGGGTGGCAGCCTGCGCGCTCACGCCCGTGAGCCGCGTGTCACCGCGGCTGGGTCAGCCGTAGTACTGGCGGTCGAGGTCGCGGATGCGCCCGGCCAGCGACGCGAGCAGCTTGTGGGCGAGCGGCGGCACGTCGTCGAGTACGGCGAGGAACCGGCGCTGGTCGAGCAGCAGCAGCGTGCAGTCGGTATCGCACATCACCGTGGCCGTGCGCGGGCCATGGTCGAGCAGCGAGAGCTCGCCGACGATGGTGCCGGGCCCGAGCGAGGCGACCTTCTTGCCGTTGCGCTTCACGGTGACACTTCCGCTCAGCACCACGAACGCCTCGCGACCGGTCTGGCCCTGGTCGACGAGCAGCGAGCCCGCAGGCATGGAGACCTCGTCACCTGCCTTCGCGATCTTCTCGAGATCCTTCTGCGAGCAACTCTGGAACAGAGGGATGTTGCGGAGGTTGTCGACGTACGCCTTCTTGCTGGCCATGGCCGCAGCATAGACCTGCTGGCAGGCGACTCGCGACGGGCCGTTCGTCAGTGCCCTCCGGCCTGCGCGGCCACTGCCGCCGCAGCAGCGGCGATCGCTTCCTGGTCGCCCAAGTACTCGGCCGACGTCAGGGTGAGGTCGTCGGCGAAGGTGTAGTGCCGCGGCGCACCGGTGGGGATGTTGATCTCGGCGATGTCGGTGGGCGAGATCTGCTCGAGGTGCATCATCAGCGCCCGCAGGCTGTTGCCGTGCGCCGTGACGAGCACGTCGAGGCCGGCCCGCAGCTGGGGGACGATCTCGTCGTACCAGTAGGGCAGCACGCGGGCGACGACGTCTTTCAGGCATTCACTGGCTGGGAGCACGTCGGGCGCGAGCCGGGCGTAGCGCGGATCGTTGCGTGGGTGCTCGGGGCTGTCGAGGTCGACCGGCGGGGGCGGCACGTCGAAGCTGCGGCGCCACAGCTTGGTCTGCTCGGGCCCGTGCCGTTCGGTGGTGGCCTGCTTGTCGAGGCCCTGCAGCGCGCCGTAGTGCCGTTCGTTCAGCCGCCAGCTGCGCTGCACCGGCAGCCACACCATGCCCATCGCGTCGAGCGCGAGGTGGCAGGTCACCACTGCCCTGGTGAGCAGCGACGTGTGTGCCACATCGAAGTGCAACCCGGCCTCGGCCATCGTGTGGCCGGCGGCGGTCGCCTCGGCGAGCCCCTTGTCGGTCATCGCCACGTCGTGCCAGCCGGTGAAGAGGTTGCGCCGATTCCAGTCGCTTTGGCCGTGGCGGAGCATCACCATGGTTCCCGTCATGGCCCGAGCGTAGGTCGACGGCCGGCCGTCGACCGAACGGCGGACGCGAACGGTGCGGGTGGCTCCACGAGGGAGCACACCCGCACCGGATCGGTTCTGGTGCTACCTGTCGTCAGGCAGCGCTGTGATGCACGGCAGCGCCGTGGATCAGCAGCCCACCTGCTTCTTGGCGTCCTCGACGACCTTGTTCACCTGGGCGAGCGCGGCGTCGACATCGGCCTTGGCGCCCTCGGGGTCGGAATCAGCCTTGGCGGCAGCCGACTCGAGCTGGGTGGCAGCCTGCTTCACGGTGTCAGCGGCACCGGCGGGCAGCTTGTCGGTGGGCAGCTTGCCCAGCGCGTCGGACACCTTCTTGGCGCCGTCGGCGAGCTGCTTGATGGAGTCGGCTGTGATGTTGTCGCCGAGGGCCAGGCCCTTGGCTGCCGAGTCGAGGGCGCTGCAGCCCACCGAGCTGACGGCGTCCTTGATCTGGTCCTCACTGCAGGATGCAGCACCGAAGGTGATGGCGGCGACGATCGCCACCGATGCGAGCTTGCGCATGTAGGTTCTCCCTGTTCACGTCCACCGGTCCCGTGCCGGCGGCGAGAAGATTCAAGCACTGCCAGGGCCGTGCCGCACGCGATTCGAGGAGATTCACCCGTGACGGAGTATGCCTTCGACCGTTACCTGCGGTACGACGAGCTCGCCGAGTGGTTGCACGCCACGGCAGCTGCTCACCCCGGCCTGCTCACCGTCGAGGCCTACGGGCGCTCGCACGAAGGCCGCGACCTGCTGATCGCCACCGTCACCGACTCCTCGACCGGTGGCCACGACACCAAGCCGGCGCACTGGATCGACGCCAACATCCACTCCGTCGAGGTGACTGCCGGTGTGGCGGCGCTGCACATCATCCATCGCCTGGTCACCGGGTTCGGGAACGACCCGCTGATCACCCGTGCACTGCAGCGACGCACGTTCTACATCGTGCCGCGTGTCAACCCCGACGGTGTCGAGTGGGCGCTCGCCGATGCGCCGCAGTACCGGCGCAGCAGCACGCGTCCGTGGCCGTGGCGCGACGCGCACCACGCGCCCGGCCTGCACGAGCGCGACCTCGACGGCGATGGTCGCATCCTCACGATGCGCATCCCCGACCCCAACGGCGCATGGATGGTGTCGTCGCTCGACCCGCGGCTGATGGCGCCCGTGCCCGCCGAGGGCACTGCGGCCGACGTGGCTCGCTACCGGCTCGTCTACGAGGGCGAGATCGTCGACCACGACGGCTTCACCATCCCGACCCCCCGCCCACCGCAGGGCCTCGACATGAACCGCAACTTCCCCGCCGGGTGGGGCACGGGTGTGCGCGGCAGCGGCGACCATCCGCTGAGCGAGCCCGAGATCGACGCCCTCGTCCGCGCCGTGGTCGCCCGGCCGAACGTGTGCGGCTACAACGCGTTCCACACCAGTGGTGGGGTGCTGCTGCGACCATCGAGCACCAAGCCCGACATCGACCTGCCGCCGCTCGACGTGTGGACCTGGACCGAGCTCGGCAAGCGCGGCACCGAGCTCACCCGGTACACGGTGCACTCGGTGTTCGCCGACTTCACGTGGGACCCGAAGGACACGATGAGCGGTGCCGCCGACGATTGGGCCTACGAGCACCTGGGTGTGTTCGGTTGGACCACCGAGTTCTGGGACCTGGTGCTCGCAGCGACGGGCGAGAAGCAGTCGACGAAGTTCTGGTACACCGGCCCGACCGAGGCCGAGGAGCATGCCGTGCTCCAGTGGGTCGACGTCCATCACCCGCAGATGTATGTCGACTGGTACCCGTTCGAGCACCCCCAGCTCGGCTCGGTCGAGCTGGGCGGCTGGGACGAGATGCAGTCGTGGACCAACCCGCCGCTCGCCCTGCTGGCCGACGAGGTGAAGGGCCACGCCGAGTTCGCCGTCCACCAGGCGCTGGCGGCTCCCGAGCTCGAGATCCTGCACACCACAGCGGTCGCCCTCGGTGGCGACACCTGGCGCATCGAAGTGGGGGTGGCCAACACCGGGTGGCTGCCCACCCACGTCACCGACTATGCGCGGGTGCACTCGCTGGTGCTGCCGATCGTTGCGCAGCTCGACGGCGCCGCCGTCGTCGGTGGACCGGCCCGGGTCGAGCTCGGCCAGCTCGGTGGCCGGCTCGCAGCACGGTTCAGCGGTCGCCACGACGGCACACCCGACCGCACGCTCGCCACCTGGGTGGTGCAGGGTCGCCCCGGCACCACCGTGCAGGTGGCCGTCGAGCACCAACGCGCCGGGCGGGCCACGGCCGAGATCGTCCTCGGCTGAGCAGCTGATCGGCTGAGCGGCTTCTGCCGCGCATCGCTGCCTGACGCGGTCAGCCGGCGACGCGAAGGCGCACGGCTGCGTCGAGCCCACCGCCGGGCCGGTTGGTGAGCAGCAGCATGCCGCCGCTCGCCCGGGCGAGGTGGTCGACGATCGCCAGACCGAGGCCCGACCCCTGGTGCGGGGCGTCGGCCGCCCGCCAGAACCGGTCGCGGGCGTGCTCGAGCTGCTCGGTGGTCATGCCCGGGCCCTGGTCGAGCACGTGGACGCTCACCCAGCGACCGTCGGCGTCGGTCGTCTCGGCGACGGTGAGCTCGATGATCGTGCCGCTGGGCACGATCCCGATCGCATTGTCGAGGAAGTTGTCGACGATCTGCTCGAGCGCCTGCGGGACGGCGAGCGCCATCGGACCGTGCGTGGGCACGGTGAGTGCGGCGCGCACGAACAGGTCGCGCTCGAGTGCCAGCGGCGCCCACATCTCCACACGCTCGTGGACGAGCGCGCCGACGTCGACCGGCACGGCAGCGGCACCGCTGCGGTCGGCGCGGGCGAGCATCAGCAGACCTTCGACGAGGCGTTGCAGGCGCTCGGTCTCGGCGCCGGCTGCCTCGATTCGCTGACGGGCACCCGACGGATCGTCGTCGATCATGTCGCCGGCCCGTTCGAGTTGCAGGCGGAGCGCGGTGAGCGGTGTGCGCAGCTGGTGCGAGGCGTCGCCTGCGAACGACCGTTGCTGGTCGAGCAGCAGCTTCACCCGGTCGGTCATCGTGTTGAACGACGTCGCCAGACGGCGCACCTCGGGCGGCCCTTCGTCGATGGCCGCTCGGGCGGAGAGGTCGCCGGCGGTCACCCGCTCGGTGGTGCGTTGCAGCCGCAGGATCGGCCGGCTGATCGTCGACGCGATGAACACTGCGGCGACACCGGCGCCGATGAGCGAGATGAATGCCACCAGGGCGATGCCGCGCACAGTGTCGCTGGCGCGGTCGTCGATCACCGAGGCGGGGTAGGTGAGGCGCACCGCCCCGACCACGGTGGGCCCGGACCGCACCGGCACCGCCACGTAGGCGAGGTCGTAGCCGAGCGAGTTCGAGAAGCGCTCGCCGGTCACCGGGTTGCCAGCCAGTGCCTGGGCGATCTCGGGCCGGGTCGAGAAGTCGTCGCCCACCCGCGCCGAGTCGTCCGACACAGCGACGGCCACCCCGGCATCGTCGGTCACCACGACGTCGGCGCCGTTGCGTGCCTGGTACAGCTCGATGCTCGCTTGGAGCCGTTCCGGATCGGCGTCGTCGTCGCCCGACAGCGAGCTCTCGGCCACACCACCGATCACGAACGCGTCGCGCTCGAGGCTGGCGAGCAGGCGGTCGCGCTCGACGCTGCGCACGAAGCGGGCGAGCGGGATGTCCTGTGCCGCCAGGATCACCAGGGCGACGCCGACGAATGCGGCGAGCAGCCGCAGCCTCACCGGGGCGACTCCAACCGGAAGCCCACACCGCGCACGGCGTCGATCCACTGGTGGGCGCCGAGCTTCTTGCGGATCGATGCGACGTGGGCGTCGACGGTCTTGGTGGGGCCGTACCAGTGCTCGTCCCACACGTGCTCGAGGATCTCGGTGCGGGTGCGGACCGCGCCCGGGTCGAGGGCGAGGTAGGCCAGCAGGTCGAACTCCTTGGCCGTCAGGTGCACCTCGGCGCCGTCGAGGTGCACTCGTCGGGTGCGTCGATCGATCGACAGCGGGCCGATGGCCTGCTTGTTGCTCGGATCGCTGCGGTCGTCCGCGTCGGTGACGGGCAGCGAACCGGTGCGGCGGCCGATGGCGCGGATGCGAGCGACGAGCTCGCGCAGCGAGAACGGCTTGGTGACGTAGTCGTCGGCGCCGAGCTCGAGGCCGAGGACGCGGTCGAACTCCTCGCTGCGGGCGGTGAGCATGATGATCGGGACGTCGCTGGCCGAGCGGATCCGCCGGCAGACGTCGCGCCCGTCGATGTCGGGCAGGCCGAGATCGAGCAGCACCAGCTCGTACCCGGTGGCGGCGAGCGCGTCGGCACCCGTGGAGACGTGCTCGACCAGGTGCCCCGCTGCGCTGAGGCCGTCGACCAGCGAGTCGGCGATCGAGCGGTCGTCTTCGACGAGGAGGATCTTCACCGGGCCATTGTGGCCCCGTCGGAGGCCCCGATCGGGCGTGGAGGCCCCGAGTTCACCGAGTCGGGGAGCAGTCTTGGACGTTTCTTGGATGAACGCCGCCCCTGCCTTGGAGCGACGTTCCGTACGGTGAGCACATCCCGATCGACCCCCCCCTTCCAGGAACAGGAGCATCCCATGAAGACACGAATCGCCGCAGCGCTCTCGCTGAGCGGAGTCCTCGTCGCCGGCTCGGCCGCCGCCCTCGTCAACACCCAGGTCCTCGCCGGTGACGACTCGAGCGGCAGCGGCGTGTCGGTGGTGAGCGTGCCGACCTCGCTCGACGCCACGGTGCCGAGTTCGTCGAGCGTGCCCACGAC
>JBBATY010000048.1:7913-9670 GCA_040398525.1 Ilumatobacteraceae bacterium
CGGGCGACACGAGCACCACGGTCGGCTCGTCGCTGCCCGACTCGAGCGTTCCGGTGACTACCGGCCCGGCCACGTCGACGCCTGCGTCGACCCAGGCCATCTACAACGTCGGCGATGCCGGCACGATCACCCTCGACACCGTCGGCGACGTGCTCACCGTGGTGGCGGCGACGCCGAAGAGCGGTTGGTCGCTCTACAAGATCGAGCGCAAGAGCCCGCTGAAGGTCGAGGTCAAGTTCCGCTCCGGCACCGTCGAGGTCGAGTTCGAGGCGAGCCTGCTCTTCGGCGTCATCGGCACCGAGGTCGAGTCGCGCAGCCTGGTCGCAGCGCCGCCGTCGACCGGTTCGGTGCCGGGCCCCGGCACCACCATCGACGATGACGACGATGGTTACGACGACGATGACGACGGTTACGACGACGACGAGGACGACGAGGACGACGACCACGACGACGATGACGATGACGACGAGGACGAGGACGAGGACGAGGACGATGACTGACCAGTCGTCCACCTCGGCCGACCGGTCGACCCGCCTGGCGGCGCTGCAGGACCGCAGCGCCGCCGGCGGGCGTCGCCATGAGCCGCCGGCGCAGATCTCGAAGATCATCACCACCGGCCTCGCTGCGTCGCTGACCCTGGGCCTCGTGACGGCGATGGGGTGGTCGAACGCTGATGCCGACGACGAGCCCGCCGTGCCGACCGCGCCCCCCGCGGCCGGCGCCGGGACCCCCTCGCCCGCCCCTGCGACCGTTGCTCCTGCAGCCGTTGCTCCTGCGACCGCCCTGGTCGATGCCGCGGCCACGGTTCCTGCGCCGGTCGTGACGGCCGCTCCGGTGGTGGTCACCCAGGCGGCTCCTGCGCCCACCCCGGCACCTGCGCCCGCGCCGGTGGTGATCGATGTCGCCGTGCCGACCCCCCAAGCGGCCCCGGCGGCGCCAGCCAGTGGCGGTGGGTCGAGTGGCGGCGGGTCGAGCAACGGTTCGACCAAGCAGTCGAAGTGAGCGCTGCGACTGCCACAGGGCGCGCGGCGGGCGCGACCGACGCAGTGGCGGATCGCTTCCGGGCGATGGGCTGTGAGGTGGAGGTCGTCGTCGTGGGTGGCACTGCGCATCACCTGGGCCTCGCCCGACAGCTGGTGGCCGACCTCGAGCAGCGCTGGAGTCGCTTCCTGCCCACGAGCGACATCAGCCGGATCAACGCAGCCGGTGGTGCCGACGTGGTGGTCGATCGTTCGACCATCACCCTCGTCACGGCGATGGTGCAGGCCTGGGCGGTGACCGATGGTGCCTTCGACCCGACGCTGCTCGCTCCACTCGTCGAGCTCGGCTACGCCAGCAGCTGGGACGACCCGTCGCGGGTGACCCACCTGTTGCCGGAGACCGCGAGGCGTGCGGTGCCGACCGAGCTGCTGGTCGACCCGGACGCCTGTGTGGTGCGGGCCCCAGCAGGGATGGCGCTCGACCCGGGTGGCATCGGCAAGGGTCTGGCGGCCGACCTGGTGGTGACTGCGCTGCTCGGTGCCCGGGCTCGCGGCGCGCTGGTCGGCATCGGAGGCGACGTGCGTGTGGCCGGCGAGCCGCCCGCCGGTGCCGCCGGCTGGCGCATCGGCGTCATCGACGTCGTGAGTGGGCGCGAGGTCGACCAGGTGCTCGTCGCCGAAGGCGGCATCGCCACCTCCGGCACCCTGCACCGCACGTGGGCCGGCCCCGACGGGGCCCCCGTGCACCATCTGCTCGACCCGGCAACAGGACGCCCG
>JBBATY010000048.1:9770-15703 GCA_040398525.1 Ilumatobacteraceae bacterium
CGGCCCCGACGGGGCCCCCGTGCACCATCTGCTCGACCCGGCAACAGGACGCCCGGTGCGTTCGGGGCGCGGAGCCGTGGTCGAGGCGACGGTCGTGGCCGGCACCGCTGCCTGGGCCGAGGTGTTCACCAAGGCGCTGCTCGTGTGCAACCCCGGCGAGGTGCTGGCCGATCTCGATCGTCGCGGCCTCGCTGCCCGCGTGCGCGATGCCGGGGGGAGCACCCGTCACAACCTCATGTGGGAGGAACTGACCTCCCGCGGCCGCCCGGAGGTGAATCCATGAACGAACAGATCTGGTGGTACTTCTCGCGCTCGAGCGGGATGGTGGCGGGGATCCTGCTGGTGCTCAGCCTGGTGTGGGGCGCCTTCATGGCGACCCGTGCCTTGCGCCCGCTCGACCGCCCGGCCTGGATGCTGGCGATGCATCGCTGGTTGAGCGGCCTGGCGGTGGTCGGCGTCGTCGTCCACCTCGCCGCGCTGGTGGCCGACAACTACGTGCACTTCGGGGTGAAGGAGCTGCTCGTGCCGATGGCCTCGAGCTGGAAGCCCGGGGCGGTGGCCATCGGTGTGGTGGCCACCTACCTGTTCGTGCTGGTGCAGGCCACCTCGCTAGCCATGAAGCGCCTGCCCAAGCGGCTGTGGCGCAGCATCCACCTCACGTCGTACGTGATGACCTGGATGGTGTTCATGCACGCCGGCCTGGCCGGCACCGACGTGTCGAACCGGGTGTACCAGGTGGTCGCCCTGCTGCTCGCGATCATTGCGGTGACGGCCACGATGCTGCGCGTGATCCTCGGGCGCTTCGGCGATCGCCGCGCCGGCAGCCGCAACCTCGCCGCCGCCGGGGGCCCGTCAGCGGTCAGGTCGTCCGACGCGGCGTGACCCACCGGGCGAGCTTGGCCACCTCGAACCAGGTCACACCTGCAGCTGCTGCAGCAGCCACGACGACGGCGTCGCCGAGGCTGATGGCACCGAACCCGAAGATGTCGCGCAGCACCGGCACGGTCAGCAACGCCACCAGCACGACGAGCGCGCCACCGAGGATCCAACCGACCGTCGGGTTGCGCCGCTCGCGGAACGTGCGCCACACCGCAAGGCGCCACGAGCGGTTCACCAGGATCAACCCCAGGTTGCCGAGCAGCAGCGTCGCGAACGTGAGCGATCGCACATCGTCGTCGGCCCGATCACCGAGCACGCCCCACAGGTACACCCCGAGCACCGCGGCGAGCACCGAGAGGCCCTGAGCGACGGCGATGCCCAGCACTCGGCGGTCGAACATCGACGCACCCACCGGGCGCGGCGGCTGGTCCATCACCAGTGGGTCGACCTGCTCGGCCTCGAACACCACCGAGCAGGCCGGGTCGATGACCAGCTCGAGGATCGCGATCTGCAGGGGCAGCAGCACGAGCGGCCAGTCCGCGACGAGGAGCGGCACCAGCGCCATGCCCACCAGCGGCACGTGAACGGCGATGATGTACGCCATCGCCTTGCGCAGGTTGTCGAACACGCCGCGGCCCTGGCGCACACCCCCCACGATCGACGTGAAGTCGTCGTCGGTGATCACGAGGGCGGCGGACTCTCGTGCCACGTCGGTGCCGCGGCGGCCCATGGCAATGCCGATGTCGGCGGCGCGCAAGGCGGGTGCGTCGTTCACCCCGTCGCCGGTCATGCCCACCACCTCGCCCTCGGCCTGCAGGGCGCGGATCAGGCGCAGCTTCTGGGCGGGCACCATCCGGGCGAACACGCTCACCGACCCGACCCGGTGTCGCAGCTCGTCGTCGTCGAGCTCGGCGAGCTCGCTGCCGGTGATGCAGCCGCCGTCGTGGTCGAGGCCGACCTCGCGTGCGATCGCGAGCGCCGTGCCCGGGTAGTCGCCGGTGATCATCACCGTGCGGATGCCGGCCCGCGTGCACTCGGCCACGGCGTCGGCCACACCGGGTCGGACCGGGTCGTGCAGCGCGGCCAGGCCGATGTAGGTGAACGCGTAGTCGCGCTGGTCGTCGGGTAGCGGCGCCGTGGCGTCGTGCTCGGCGCGGGCCACGGCCAGCACGCGCAGCCCGCGGCTGGTTGCTGCGTCGACCTCGACGGCCACTGCGGTGCGCCGGGCGTCGTCGAGCCGGCACAGGGCGACGACCGCCTCCGGCGCGCCCTTGGTGGCCACCACGAGACGGTCGCCGGTGGGAGGGCGCCAGACGTGCGACAGGGCGAGCAGCTCGGCCGACAGCGGGTACTCGCGGACCAGCTCCCAGTGGTCGCGGCGGTAGACGGCGTCGGCGACCGAGGTGTCGACGAGGGTGGTGAAGGCGAGGTCCATCGGGTCGAACGGCTCGATCGGCGACGCCAGTGCCGCCGTCTCGGCCAACAGCCGCAACTCGTCGGGCAGTGGCCCGTCGCCGACGGCGGAGGTGGTGCCGTCGACCACGAACGAGTGCACCGTCATCGAGTTCATCGTCAGCGTGCCGGTCTTGTCGACGCACAGCACCGTCGTCGACCCGAGGGTCTCGATCGCCGGGGCGCGTCGGGTGAGCACACGGCGCTGCGACATCCGCCAGGCGCCGAGCGCCAGGAACACCGTCATGACCACCGGGAACTCCTCGGGGATCAGCGACATCGCCGCGGCGATGCCGGCGAGCAGGCCCTCCAGCCAGTCGCCGCGGGAGATGCCGAAGACCACCACCACCAACGCAGCGACGGCGAGCCCGATGGTCGCCATCACCCGCACCAGGCGGTCGATCTCGCGCTGCAGGCGCGTGCGCTCCGGGGTGATCGAGCTCAGCGCCTGGCCGATCCGCCCGAGCTCGGTGTGGGCCCCGGTCCGGACCACGACCGCGGTGCCGTGGCCGCGCACCGCGAGGGTGCCGGAGAAGACCCACGGCGTGCCATCCCCGCCGGGAGGCCCCATCGCTGCCGCATCAGGGTTGCTCGCCGGTCGCGGCTCCTTGCGCACCGGGACGGATTCGCCGGTGAGCATCGATTCGTCGATCGCGAGGTTGACGGCCTCGATCACCACGGCATCGGCCGGCACCCGGTCGCCCTCGCTCAGCACCACGACGTCGCCGGTCACGACCTCGCGCCCCGCAATGCGTTGCTGGGCCCCGTCGCGCACCACCAGCGCCCGTGGCGACGACAGGTCGCGCAACGCCACGAGGGCGTGCTCGGTCTTGTGCTCCTGGTAGAGCGAGATGCCGAGCACGACGAGCACCGAGGCCATCAGCAGGGCCCCTTCGATCGGTTCGGCGAGCAGGAAGTTGATCGCCCCGGCGGCGACGAGCAACAGCAGCATCGGCTCGCGCAGCACATCGCGGATCTGGCGCACCCACGTGCGCTCGCGTGCCGTCGGCAGCTCGTTGGGGCCGTTGGCCGCCAGGCGGCGCGCTGCTTCCGCGGACGTCAGGCCGATCGACTGGTCGGCCTGAGCCGCCACGTCGTTCAGCGGCTCCGACCGCCGCGCACCAGCTGGCCGGGCAGCACGCCCGTGTGCTCGCCGTCGGCGAAGGTCTCCACGCCGCTCTTGAACGTGTGCCGGTAGCCCGAGGCGGTCTGCATGAGGCGGCGTCCACCGGCAGGCAGGTCGCGCACGATCGTCGGCGGATGCGCGCCGAGCGCGGCCATGTCGATGACGTTCAGGTCGGCCAGGTAACCGGGGGCCACCACGCCGCGGTCGAACCAGCCGACGTGGGCGGCGGTGCGCTGGGTGATGTGGTGCACCATCAGCTCGATCGGCAGGGTGGGCCCGGCTGCGCGGTCGCGGGTCCAGAGCGCGAGCGCCGTCGTGGTGAAGCTGCCGTCGCTGATCGCCCCGCAGTGGGCGCCCGCATCGCTCAGGCCCATCAGCGCGTTCGGCGACAGCAGCATCTCGCGCACGTCGTCGAGGTTGCCCTTCGCGTAGTTGAACAGCGGCATGTAGAGCAGCTGCTGGCCGTCGCGCTCGACCATCAGGTCGAGCACCACCTCGACCGGGTTGCGCCCGGTCGCCGCGGCGATGCCGGCCACCGATGCCGAAGCCTGCGGCTCGTAGTCGACCGGGTCGCCCATCGGGAACATCTTGTGGAAGCCCTGGGTGATCTCGGCGAGGAGGCCGTCGATGTCGCGCTGCGCGTGCTCGGTGACGATGCGCGCCCGCCGTTCGGGGTCGCGCAGCGCGACGACCTGCTCGGCCAGCGGCAGGCGGGCGATCTCCTGGAAGCTCGGGCACAGCACGAGCGGGTTGAGCGTGGCGGTGAGGCCCTGCAACACACCGATCGGGCGTGGTGCGATCTGGGTGCGCAGCTGCAGACCAGCCGCATTGCAGTCGGCCACCCAGGCGGCCATCTCGCGCCAGCGGTCGGGCAGCGACTCGGGCTGCTGCACGGTCATGCTGAGCGGCCGTCGGGTGATCTCGGCGAGGGCGCGCATGGTGGCCATCTCGCTGGCGACGTAGTCGGTGTCGTGCGACTGGTAGGCGTCGCTGATCAGCTGGAACACACCGCGGCCGGTCTCGGCCATCGCCGTGCCCAGCGCGGTGAGCTCGTCGAGCGGGGCGAAGCGGGTGCCGAGCGGCGCCCCGTCGCGGGTGCGGTGGATGTAGGTGCGGCTGGTGGTGAAGCCGAGCGCCCCGGCCTCGATGCCGGCCCGCACCTGGGCGGCCATCGCCGTCAGCTCGTCGACCGTGGGCACCTCGTCGGGATTCGCGCCACGCTCGCCCATCACGTACACCCGCAGCGGGGCGTGGGCCACCTGGGTGGCCACATCGAGCACGTAGTGGCGCCGGTCGAGGGCGTCCATGTAGTCGGGGAAGCTCTCCCAGTCCCAGGTGAGGCCCTCGGCCAGCGCAGTGCCGGGGATGTCCTCGACGCCTTCGAGCAGGCCGATCAGCCAGTCGTGCTGGTCCGGGGTGGGGCGGGCCGGGGCGAAACCGACACCGCAGTTGCCCATCACGATCGAGGTGACGCCGTGGATGCTCGACGGGGCGAGCACCGGGTCCCACGTCGCCTGGCCGTCGTAGTGGGTGTGGATGTCGACGAAGCCGGGGGTGACCACCAGGCCCGCGGCGTCGATCTCGCGTCGGCCACGACCATCGAGGTGGGGGCTGACGGCCGTGATGCGGTCGCCACTGACGGCGACGTCGGCCACCGTCGGCGCGGCACCCGTGCCGTCGACCACTGTCGCGTTGCGGATGACCAGGTCGTGCTCGCTCATCGCGCCATTCTGCCCGGTCGACGGGGTCGCGGCGAGAGCCGAGCGTCACCGCCGCGACGTCGGCCGGCTCAGCCCAGCAGCGGGACGACCTCGCCGGCGATCAGGTCGAGGTGGTCGAGGTCGGCCAGGTCGAGCACCTGGAGGTAGATCCGCTCGGCGCCCGCGTCGCGCCAGCGGCGGATCGTGGCTGCGGCCTCCGCGGGCGTGCCGGCGACGCCGTTGGTGCGCAGCTCGTCGGGCTCGCGGCCGATCGCCGCTGCCCGGCGGCCCACCTCGGCCTCGTCGCGGCCGACGCACACCACCAGCGCGGCGGAGTAGACCATCGGCCGGGTCCGTCCGATGGCATCGCACGCGGCGCGCACGCGGTCGCACTGGGCGGTGAAGAACTCGAGCGGCACGAACGGGGTGTTGAACTCGGCCGCGTACTGGGCGGCCAGGCGCGGTGTGCGGTGCCGGCCGCCGCCGCCGATGACGATGGGGACGGGCTGCTGCACGGGCTTGGGCAGGGCGGGGGAGTCGACCACCGAGTGCGCCGTGCCGCGGTAGGTGAACGTCTCGCCCATGGGTGTGCGCCACAGCCCGTCGACGATGGCGAGCTGGTCGGTGAGCGAGTCGAAGCGGGCACCGAGTGGGGGGAAGTCGAACGCGTACGCCGTGTGCTCGGCCTCGTACCACCCGGCGCCGAGGCCGAGCTCGACGCGGCCACCGCTCATCGCGTCGACCTGGGCGACGCTGATCGCGAGCAGGCCCGGCCC
>JBBATY010000048.1:15803-20240 GCA_040398525.1 Ilumatobacteraceae bacterium
TCGGCGATGTCCATGTGCTGACCCTATCCAGCCCCCGGGTGTGCGCCCCGGTGCCGGGTCAGCCCGCTGCAGCGACGAGTCGGTCGTCCGCCGCAGCGGCCACGACAGCGGTCTGCACCGGCTCCTCGACCGGCCTGGCGGTGCGGGCCAACCGTACGCCGAGCGCCAGCGGAGCGGCGGTGAGCACAGCAGTGGTGACGAACAGCCCGGCCGGACCGCCTGCGGCGTAGAGCGGCGCAGCTAGGAACGCGACGACCGCGCCGGCCGTGGTTGCCATCGCGTCGCCCAACCCCTGCGCAGTGGCCGCACGACGACCGGGGACGGCCCAGCCCATTGCTGCCGCACCGGCGGCGCCCACCAGGGTCTGGCCGCCCGACTCGAACAGGCCGATCACGACGATCACCATCGGCACCCGCACGAACCCGTAGGTGAGGATGACGGCGATGTTGGCGACGCCGCCCATGGTCGCAGCGCGGAAGGGGCCGAGCCGGTCGACGGTCCGGCCCGCCCACGTCGCAAGGAACATGCTGGGGATCGCGAACGCCATCAGGGCTGCGCCGACCAGCCAGTCGCTCGAGCCGAGGTCGACCATGAACCGAGGGAACAAGGCGTCGTACGCCCCGATGGGGACGAAATACGCAGTCATCACCAGCGCAGCGGCGATCACCGAACGGTGCCGCAGCAACCCGAGACCCGAGGCGAGCGATGGGTGAGCCGTGGCCGGCGTGTCGCCGAGGGGGCATTCGGCTGTGCTGCGCGCCTTGCGTGAGGTGAGGGCCGGCACGACGGCGAGCAGCGTGAGCAGACCCGCGAGCCACAGGGTGGGGAGCACGCCGATCCACACCTTGCCCGCCACGGCGAGCAGCGGGCCGAGGGCCATGCCGGCGAGCTCGATCGCGTGGAGCCGCCCGATGTGGCGACCGGGGGCGTCGGGCCAGCGTCGCACGATGAGGCCGATTGCTGCGGGGGTGAACGCGCCGTACGCGAGGCCGGCGCCGATGCGCCCGGCGATGAACCAGTGGATCGAGTCGCCCACGGCGTATACGACGGTGGAGACGGCCATCATCACGATCGCGCCGTTGATCACCCATCGTTCGCGGCCGCGGTCGGCGTGCGGGGCGATGAGCGTTTGCGCCACCAGCGCGGCGACGAACCCGGATGCGGCGATCCAGCCGAGCTGGGCGGTGGAGATGGCGGCGCGCTCCTGGAGGTCGGGCAGCAGCGGGAAGACCACCATGAACGACGCAGAGATGGCGAACGCGCCGAGGTGCAGCGGACGCTCGGTGGACGCCTTTGTTGACCGCATGGCCAATACGGTATTGGCCGATCGCCCAATACACAACCCCGTCGTCGTCGCCGCCCCGTAAGATGTGGCCGGTGGCACGCATGCAGCCGGAACGACGTCGGGCCGCGATCCTCGAGGCCGCCGTCGCCGAGATCTCCGAACGAGGGTTCGCGCGCACGACGTCGCGTCACGTCGCAGCACGCGCCGGCGTCACCCACGGCCTGCTGCACCACTACTTCCCCGACCACGATTCCCTGCTCGCCGCGGCGTTCGAGAAGGTGGCCCTCGAGGAGATCGACGAGGCGAACGAGGCACTCGCGTCCGACCGCGACCCGCTGGCCCAACTGCGCGAGATCACCGAGCCCTACGGGCCGGGCGGCGGCGAGGAGGCCTACCGCTTCTGGCTCGAGGCGTGGGCCGAGGCGTACCACTCGCCCACGCTGCAGGAGACGTCGCGTCGGCTGTCGGTGGCGTGGCACGAACTGGTGGTGGGCGTGATCGAGCGTGGCAACGCCGCGGGCGTGTTCCGCTGCGAGCACCCGTCCGAGACGGCATGGATGGTGGTGGCGCTCAGCGACGCGTACGCGCTGCAGTGTCAGATCGGCTCGGGCCTCGCCCCGTACGAGATGAACCACGTGCTCTGGCGTCTCACCGAACGCGAGCTCGGCCTCGCCGCCGGGGCCCTCGCACGGCCCACGCCCGCTGGCGCCGCAGCTCGCAACGACTGATCAGCCGATGAGCCCGTCCACGTCGTGGCGGTACACGCCCGTGTCGAGGTAGTTCCGCAGCTTCGTCACCGTGTTCGGCACGTAGGTCGGCAGCACGTCGCGCACCCACGCGGCGTCGACGGTGACGGTGTCGTTGAGTAGGGCGACGTTGCGCGACGCGACGAGGCTCTCGAACTGCTCGCGGGTGTGCTCGGGGAGCGGACGGACCGACCGATAGCCCGCGAACAGCGGCCCCTCGTGCGGCGCCGGCCGGAGGTAATAGGCGGTGATGGCCAGGTCGTGCAACGGGTGGCTGAGGCCACAGTCGTCGAAGTCGAGCACGGCGAGGGCACCGCCCGCTGTCATCAGGTTGCCCGGGTGGAGGTCACCGTGGACGACGTGCGGAGCGCGTGTGCCGAGCGCGGCGAAGGTCGACGCAGCACGGTCGACCACCTCACCGATGATCGATCGCTGTGTGGCGTCGAGCATCGGATGGTCGGCCAGGTGGTCGTCGAGGCCCATGCGCGGGTCGTCGATGCGCTGCAGCGACGCACCGTCCGGTGGGGTCCACGTCTCACCGTGATCGTGGAGTTGGGCCAGGATCCGCCCGATCCGCTGCAACTCCGCGGGCCGGGGTTCCTCGCGCAGCAGCCGGCCCGGCAGCCAGTCGAACATCACGCCGGTCACGTCGCGCGCCAGGGGTCCGCTGGGCACGGCCACCATCGGGAGCCCCTCGGCCGAACGGACCACCCGGGGCACGCTCACCTCGCTGTGCTCGCCGAGAGCTGTCAGCCATGCGAGCTCGGCAGCGGTCTCGGCTGAGGAGCGGAGGCCCTGTGCGTTGAGGCGCACTGCCCACCGACCGGGGGAGCCGTCGATCGTTCCCTCCACGCGGAACGTGGCGTTGAAGCCCATCTGCACCAGCCGGACCGACCCGACCGCGATGGTGTACTGGGCGAGGACCGAGTCCACCAGGTCGGTCAGGTGCCGTCGCTGACGGACACCGGACCAGGCGGCGTACTCGGTTGCAGGTGACGAGTCGGCGGTCGGCATCGTGCAGTGCACCTTGGCACACGGCCGTGCTCGCCACCACCGAGTTTGCCGAGGTGCTGCGCCATCAGATCGCTGGCGCTCGACAAAGCTGAGTCGAAACGACTCAGGTTTTGTGGGTCGGGGGTTGATGCCCGGATCGGTCGTCCCTAAGCTTGCGTCAGGTTCGCTCAACGAATCGCGAGAGCGGGCCCGACGATTTCCCCCCAACCCGGTTCACATCCAACCCCAGGAGCACCACATCATGGCCAAGGCAGTCGGCATCGACCTCGGTACCACCAACTCGGTCGTCGCAGTCCTCGAAGCTGGCGACCCCGTCGTCATCCCCAACTCCGAGGGCGGGCGCACCACCCCGTCGGTCGTCGCGTTCTCGAAGGCTGGCGAGGTGCTCGTCGGTGAGGTCGCCAAGCGTCAGGCGATCACCAACCCGGACCGCACCTTCCGCAGCATCAAGTCGAAGATGGGCCAGTCGTGGCGCAGCGACGACATCGACGGCAAGCGCTACACCCCGCAGGAGATCAGCGCCCGCACGCTCATGAAGCTCAAGCGCGACGCCGAGGCGTACCTGGGCGACACCGTCACCCAGGCGGTCATCACCGTTCCCGCCTACTTCGACGACGCACAGCGCACGGCCACCAAGGAAGCCGGCCAGATCGCCGGCCTCGAGGTGCTGCGCATCATCAACGAGCCCACGGCGGCTGCACTCGCCTACGGCCTCGACAAGGGCGCCGAGGACGAGACCGTGCTCGTGTTCGACCTGGGCGGCGGCACCTTCGACGTGTCGGTGCTCGAGATCGGCGACGGCGTGTTCGAGGTGAAGAGCACCCACGGCGACACCCACCTCGGCGGCGACGACTGGGACCAGCGGGTCATCGACTGGCTCGTGAAGCAGTTCAAGTCGGCCCACGGTGTCGACCTGGCCAACGACCGCATGGCCGCGCAGCGCCTGAAGGAGGCTGCCGAGAAGGCCAAGATCGAGCTCAGCCAGGTGCAGCAGACGCAGATCAACCTGCCGTTCATCACCGCCACCCCCGATGGCCCGCTGCACCTCGACGAGACGCTCAGCCGCGCCAAGTTCCAAGAGCTCACCGCCGACCTGCTCGAGCGCTGCCGGATCCCCTTCGAGCAGGCCATCAAGGACGCCGGGCTCACCAAGGGCCAGATCCACCACGTGCTGCTCGTCGGCGGCTCGACCCGCATGCCCGCGGTGCAGGACCTGGTGCAGAGCCTCACCGGCAAGGAGCCGAACAAGACGGTCAACCCCGACGAGGTCGTCGCCGTCGGCGCAGCCGTCCAGGCCGGTGTGCTGCGCGGCGATGTGAAGGACGTGCTGCTGCTCGACGTCACCCCGCTGAGCCTCGGCATCGAGACCAAGGGCGGCGTGATGACCAAGCT
>JBBATY010000049.1:0-20204 GCA_040398525.1 Ilumatobacteraceae bacterium
GGATAGAGCAACGGTTTCCTAAACCGCAGGTCGCAGGTTCGATCCCTGCCGGGGGCGCCAGCCGGATAGGGCACTGCTCTGCCTGCCGAGCCACGCTCGCTACGCTCCGCAGCGATGGCCGACGAGATGCGTGGGTTCTGTCGGTTCTGCATCGCGCTGTGTGGCATCCGGGTGACCGTCGACGGCGATCGTGTCGTCTCGGTGAAGGGCGACCCCGACCATCCGGCCTCTCGCGGCTACACCTGTGCCAAGGGGCGTTCGCTCGGCCAGTGGCACCATCATCCTGATCGCATCCTGGCCCCGCGCCAGCGTCACGACACGACGTGGCAGGACGTGTCGTGGGCCGATGCGTTCGCCGATGCGACCGCCCGCATCCGCCACAGCATCGACGCGCACGGGGCCGACTCGGTCGGCGTGTACATCGGCACTGCAGCCTCGCTCGACGGCGCCGGGAAGTGGGCAGCGGAGCGGTTCATGCGTGCCATCGGGTCGCGCTCGAAGTACTCGGCGATCAGCATCGACACACCGTGCAAGCCGTTGGTGTCGCAGCTGATGTCCGGGTTCGCAGGCCTCGTACCGGTGATCGACGACCAGCGCTGCACGCTGTCGGTGTTCCTCGGCTGCAACCCCGTGGTGAGCCACGGCCACCTCAACGGCCTGCCCGACCCCGTGGTGCGGCTGCGCCAGATGGCGACGGCGCCCCGCGAGCTGTGGGTGATCGATTCCCGGCTGACCGAGTCGAGCCGCCTGGCCACCAGGGCACTGATGCCGCGGCCGGGCACCGACGTTGCGATCGTGGCCTATCTCGTCGGCGAACTGCTGCGTTCGGGCGCTTGGGATCGTGACGACGGGTCCGCCCACGTCGACCCTGACGACGTGCGCACGCTCGCAGCGTTGCTCGAGGAGTGGACCGTCGAGCAGGCCGCCGAGGTGACGGGGTGTCCAGCCGCCGACCTGTCGGACCTGTTCGCCGCGGTCCTGCGCCACGGACGGATCTCGATGCAGACCGGCACCGGCACCACCATGTCGGCAGTCGCCAACGTGACGGAGTGGCTGGTGTGGGTGCTCCACATCCTCACGGGCAGCTACGACCGACCAGGCGGGATGTGGTTCCACCCGGGCGTGCTGCGCCAGGTGCACACCGACATCCGGCCGGACCCGGCACCACCGATGCCCAAGCCCGGGCCGCGCAGTCGGCCGGAGATGCCCGTGTGGGGCGACGAGTACCCGTGCGCGGCCCTCGCCGACGAGGTGGAGGCGGGCAACCTGCGGGTGCTCGTCGTGTTCGGCGGCAACCCGGTGAGCGCCTTCCCGAACACTGCGCGCACGCGTGCCGCGCTGGCCGAGCTCGACGCGCTGATCGTGCTCGACGTGGTCGACACCGACACGACCGCGCTCGCCACACACCTGCTGCCGACGACCGGCCAGCTCGAGCGTGCCGACCTGCCCTATTACTACGACCAGTTCAACCTCGACTGCTCGACGCAGTTCTCTCCCGCGTTCGTGTCGCCGGTGGGCGAGGCCCGCAGCATGTGGTGGATCGCGGCCCGCCTGGCCGACGACCTCGGCGTCGGGTTCCTCCCGGCACCGCTCACCACCGACTCGACCGATGTGGACGTGCTCGCCACGATCGCCGGTCGGGCCGCAGTGCCGTTCGAGCGCATCCGCCACGACGGGTACGTGGCCGACGCGCCGGTGTTCGGGTGGGTGCACGACCGCGTGCTGCCGGAGGGTCGGTGGCGCCTCGCCCCCAGCGAGCTCGTCGCGCAGATGGAGCGGTGGCGGCAGCTGGTGCCGCCGCCCGGTCTGCTGGCGACGAGCCGCCGCCAGCTGCGCCAACTGAACTCCCAGTTCCCGACGGCCACCGGCCGGAGCTCCCAGCACTCGGTGGCGCTGGTGCACCCGGAGACGGCGGCGCGCCACGGCATCGACGACGGCGATGCGGTGGTGGTGTCGAGCCCCTACGGGACGATGCGCACGACCGTGGCCCTCACCGCCGACCTGCACCCCGACAGCGTGTGCCTGCCCCACGGCTGGACCGAGGCCAACGTCTCGCAGCTGACGTCGGAGCTCGAGGTCGACGAACTGACCGGGATGGTGGTGCAGACGGCGATCCCGGTCACGCTGCGGCGCGACGAGCCGTGACGGCGCTGCACGCCGCCCGATGCGGCGCGCACCACGAGCGGTCCGGCGGTCGAGTGGTACCGTGCGCGCGATGAGCAACCCACCCGTGGAGACGTTGCCGAAGGTGGGCCTGATCGGCCTCGGCAACCTCGGTAACCCGATGGCCCTCAGCATGCTCGACGCCGGCTACGAGCTGGTCGTGCACAGCCTGAGGACGTCCGAAGCCGACAACCTGCTGGCCCGTGGCGCAGTGTGGGTCGACGACGTCGCCGAGGTCGGCGCGCGGAGCGATGTGGTGATCACCGTGCTGCCCGGCCCCAGCCAGGTGCGCGAGATCATGATCGGAAGCGGCGGGGTGCTCGCGCGGATGCGGCCCGGCAGCACCTTCATCGACATGAGCACCTCGTCGGTCGAGGTGGCGCACGAGGTGCTCGCGCTGGCCGAGCCCCGTGGCATCGGGGTGATGGACGCGCCGGTGTCGTTCCTGGCCAAGGCGCCCATCGGCGCGTCGCGGACGTCGGCCTCGCTGCAAATCTTCGTCGGCGGCACACCCGAGCAGTTCGCCCAGCACCTGCCGCTGCTGCGCGCGCTCGGCGGCCTGCCCGACCAGATCTACCACGCCGGCCCCAACGGCGCGGGCTACGGCATCAAGGTGCTGTTGAACGTGCTGTGGTTCATCTACGCCACCGGCACCGCCGAGGTGCTGGCGATGGCCTCGAAGCTCGGCCTCGACCTGCGCATGCTGCAGACGGCGCTGTGCGCGTCGCCCTCGCAGTCGAACTTCCTGCAGTACGACATCAACAGCGTGCTCGAAGCCGGCGACTACGACGAGGGCTTCACCATGGACCTCGTCTGCAAGGACATCCAGCTGGCCCTGGGCCTGGGCGAGCGCACCGGCATCGACGTGCCCGTCGCCCGCCTGGTCGAACAGCTGCATTGCCGCGCCCGCGACACCTACGGCCCGAAGTCGGGCGAGATGTCGGTGGTCAAGCTCTACGAGGACGCAGCCGGGGCGCCCTTCCGGGCGTAGCCGGGCCCGGTCGCGCTGCCGGGTCGACGCCGGGACGAGTCGCCCCGTGCCCCACGCCGAGGTGCCACACTGGCGCCCATGAGCGCACCACTTCGCATCGGTCTCGTCGGCGCCGGCCCCTGGGCCCAGCTGTTCACCGGCCCGATGCTGGCCGCGTCGCCCGATGCCGAGCTGGTGGGGGTGTGGGCGCGCCGTCCCGAAGCCGCCGCGCCGCTTGCGGCTGCGCACGGCACCGTTGCGTTCGACGACGTCGACGCCCTGTTCGACGCATGTGATGCAGTGACCTTCAGCCTGCCGCCCGATGTGCAGGCCGAGTACGCCGCCCGTGCGGCGCGCGCCGGCAAGGCCGTGCTGCTCGACAAGCCTGTCGGGCTCGACGTGGCCCAGGCCGAGCAGCTCGCCGACGTCATCGGGTCGGCAGGTGTGATCTCGCAGGTGATCCTCACCAACCGCTACTACGACTCGATGCGCGCCTTCCTCGACGCGACGCGGTCGTTCGACAGCTACGGCGGGCGGGCGTCGTTCTTCGGGAACGGTTGTGTGCCCGGCACCTACTTCGCCACGCCCTGGCGGCTCGAGCAGGGCGGTCTCGTCGACCTCGGCCCACACGTGCTCGACGGCCTCGACGCAGCCCTCGGCACGATCGTGGGCATCACCGCCCGCGGCGACGCCCACGGCATCGTCCTGCTCGAGTGCGAGCACGACAACGGCCGCCTCAGCCAGGCTGCGCTGTCGGCCACGTCGAATCAGCACGGAGGCCTGGCTGTCGAGGTGCACGGCCTGGCCGGGTCGCTGCGCTTCGACGCTGCAGCGTTCAGCCCCGAGGTGATGATGGCCGAGGTGCAGGCTGCGCAGCGACGCATCGTCGCCGAGCTGGCCGAGGCGGTGCGCACCGGCACACCGCACCCGCTCGACGTGCACCGCGGCGTACACCTGCAGCGGCTCATCGCTGCTGCAGCGGCCGACCTGCGGCGCCGGTGACGGCCGCACTCGGTGCGGCCGGGCCTGGCGTGTCGGCTCAGACGGGCCCGTCGGTGGTAAAGGTGTCGCGCTCGGCCCGCACGACCACGGTGTAGGTGTGCTCGAGCGCATCGTTTCGGTGGTTCGCCTGGGCCTCGACGCGTTCGGGGTCGGCGACCATCGCAGCGAAGGCGCGCATCGACGGATAGGCGACGAAGCGCACCTGGTCCCAGGCGCGACCGTCGCCGAGCACCGTGCCCTCCACGGTGAACATCGCCGCGGGCCCACCGCCGTACTTGCGCACCAGTTGGCCGGCCTTCGCCTGGTACTGCGCCATCCCGGCCGACAACCCATCCGGCGCGAACTTCATCATGTGGACCACCATCACCGGCCCGTCGTCGTCGTTCGGCGCGTGCTCGAGTGAGGACCAGGTCGTCGGGTCGGGCCTCATGCCATCGGGGATCGGGAACGGCTGGCACCCGGTGACGATCGTCGCTGCCATCCCGGCGACCTTGTGCTCGAGCAGTTCGAGGAAGTCCGGCCGCGTCTGCATCTGGATGAACGAGGCACGCGTCGGGTAGCGCACCACCCCGATGCGGTCCCAGCGCGGTTGGTTCGGGTCGAGCTGCATCACCACGTCGCCGAAGAACGGCACCGCCGCGCCGATGTCGTCGAGCACTGCGAGGGGTGCGTACAGGTCGTCGGCTTCGCGGCCCGTCAGGCCGCGCGACCCGTCGGCGTACGCGGCCTCGGCCCGGTAGTGCATGAAGTTCACCATCCACACCGGCCCGTCGTCGTCGGGAGAGGTCGCGAGGATCCGTTGGATGTAGTCGTACCCCGGTGTGCCGAGCCCGTGCGTCTCGTCGGCCATGTCGGTCGTCCCCCGTCCCGGACGTCGCCGACCGGCGGTCGTGTCCAGCCCGAGCATTCGATCACATGCGGGCGACGTGCGCTGGCGATCCCGCCGCGCCTCGCCGGGCTCGGCCGAGCTGAGCGGGGGTCAGCGCGTGCGCCACCGCGAGCGGCGCGGCGGGGCGGTGACCGGTGCGGTGCGCGGCAGCGGCGGCGCGCTCACCTGCACACCGGCGTCGTCGAGGGTGATGTCGATGCCGTCGCGGTCGATGTCGACCGGCTCGCCGTTGGCATCGACCACGATCGGCGCCTCTTCACGTGGCTTGCGGCCGTTGAGCACCTGATCGACGCCGAGCATGCCGGCGGCCAGCATGGCCCCGCCCACGCCGTGGCGCTGCTTGGCGTGGGCGATCCGTGTGGGGAGGTCGTCCTGGCCGATGTCGAACGGCACGGCGTCGGGGTGGTCGACGTCGATGGTGCCGTCGCCCGCGTCGATGTCCGCGGCGATGTCCGCGTCGAAATCGTCGTCGGACGTCAGCTCGTCGGCAGGCTCCTGGCTGGGCTCATGATCGGCGTCCACGATCACCACGCTACGAGGTGCGGCCCGGTGCGCGGCTGCGGATCCATGCGCTGTGGCTGCGCACATCGCCACCACTCGGTCGCCGCGCCCAGGGGTACGGGTGGGTGGCGACGATGTCGAGTTGCGCAGCCCGCCGGCGGTAGCCGGGAACAGGGGCGAACGTCGACGCGAGCGGCACTCCCTGCAACTCGTCGACCGGGTCGCCCAGGCGCACCTCGAGCGGCCGCAGCTCGGCCAGCTCGGCCAGGGTCTCGGCCAGGAACACCAGGCGCTTGGTGCTCAGCCGCAGGTGGTCGAGCAGCCGCTCGTCGAACACGAACACCGCGGGCGTCGACGGCCAGGCCGCCAGCGCCGGGTCGCGGTCGCCGAGCGACTCCGCGGTCAGCCACACCACCTCGGGGGTGCCCGCCACCTCGGCACTGGCCGGGCCCGCCAGGTCGGGGCCCGCACGGAGCAGCCCGTCGTCGAGCGCTTCACCCGGGGTCGCCGTCGGCCAGTCCTGGATCGGGCAACGCGTCGCGAGCGGGCACGATGCGCACCACGCGGCGGCCCGGCGCTCCACCTGCCAACGCGAGAAGCCGTAGGCCTCCGACGTCATCGCGCCGATCGACCACTGCCAGCCGTAGCGGTTCGCCGCTCGCGAGCCGTCGAGCAGGTGGCGGAACATCCACTCCTCGCCCTCGCGCCAGTCGCGGCCGGCGCGGACCGACCAGTGCGAAGCCACCCACATCCTGGTCTGGTTCACCAGCCAGCCGGTGTGCTCGAGCTCGTCGCGCACCTCGCGCAGGCACACCATGTCGTCGCGCATCGCCTCGGGCCACGTGGGCGACGCGACCGCCGGCTTCCGGCGCAGCGGCTCGTCGATGCGCGTGCCGACCCGGGCGTAGAGGTGGCGGGTGTACTCCTGCCACCACAGCTCGTCGACGAACTTGCGCCGGTCGGCAGCGGGAGCGCCGGCCACAGCTGCAGTGGCCTCGGCGATGGTGATCAGCCCGTGACGGATGTAGGGCGACAGTGCCGTCGCGCCACGGCTGCGAGCCGGGTGCACCTGGCTGCGCCGCTTGGCGTAGCCGGTGATGTCGAGTGCGGCCAGTGCCGCGTCCGCCGCGCGCTGCCCGCCGCGTCGAGCGGGGGAGCTCTCGGCGCCCGGGTCGCACACCAGATGCTCGAGGTGCTGACGCACCCAGTCGGTGGCGTGCTCGAAGCTCGGGTTCGGCAGACGTGCCATGCGCTCAGCTCCTACGACCCGTGCGGGACGCCGTCGTCCCGGCGACCTCGGCGAGAAGGTCGTCGAGCGTCCGACCGGGCCCGCCGACGATGACGGCGGTCCCTCCCTGCTCGATGTCCTCGGCCGCTGCGGTGGCGCTGCCCATGACGAGCGGGTTGGTCACCGAGATGACGGCCAGGTCGACGTCGTGGGTGCGGCAGAAGTCGGCCAGTTCCTCGCCGGGCATATCGGCGCCGAGATGATGGACGAACCAGTTGGAGGAGCGCAGGGCGAGCGCGGCCATCGCGGTCGGCAAGGAGTGTCGGTCCCCCGACACCGCTGCCACCATGGCGACACCACGTCGCCGGCCGCGTGGGTTCGGTGCGAGCTCTCCGAGGATGCGCTCGACGATGGCGGCGGCTCGGTGCTCGACCCAGATCGGCAGACCGTCGTCATGCCACGCCTGACCGATCGACCGAAGAGGAGGGACGAGCACCGTCTGCACGAGCTCGATCAGCGAAGTGCCGCTGCTCGTGAGCGTCCGGGTGATCTCGCGTGCGGTCGCCTCGTCACCACCGACTAGTGCCTCGAGCATCCGCTCGGCCTGGCGGTCGAGGCGTGCCCGGCTGGGTGTGGTGGGCGGGCGCGGAGTCGACCGCTCATCGACGATCTCCGCGAGCGCCTCGGCGGTGATGAGGTACCGGCCCCCGACCATCTGTGCTGCGAGACGTCCGGTCCGCACCCATCGATAGGCGGTCTGGTAGTGGACGCCCAGGAGCTCGGCGGCTTCCTGCAACTCGATCCGGTGTTCGGCCGTCTCTGTCACGAACCGCACGCTAGTGGAGGGCGAAGGAATTGTCCGCTCAACCGTGCTAATTAGTGCTGAATGGTGATAAGACGCAGTCGTGCCGCACCCTGTGGCACCTACATCACGGAGGTTCCGGTATGGAACTGTCGTTGAGCGAGGGCCAGTTCAACCTGGTCTACAACTCGTTCTCGTTCGTCATCGCGTGCATGGGCGCTGCGCTGATCTTCTTCCTGCTGGTCAGGAATCGGGTCGCTCCCCGTCACCGGATGGCCATCACCCTGTCGACCCTCGTGGTCGCGATCGCGCTTTACCACTACGTGCGGATCTTCAACTCGTGGTCCGAGGCGTTCAGCTTCGACGGCACCAACTTCATCCAGGACGGCATGCCGTTCAACGAGGGGTATCGCTACGTCGACTGGCTGCTGACCGTCCCGCTGCTGCTCGCCGAGCTGGTGGTCGTGCTGAAGCTCGCCAAGAGCCAGACCCGCAGCCTGCTCGTGCGCCTCACCATCGCTGCGATCGCGATGATCCTGCTCGGTTGGCCGGGCGAGGTGTCGGACCCCGACTCGACCGAACGCACCGTCTGGGGCATCCTCTCGACGATCCCGTTCCTCTACATCCTCTTCGTGCTCTTCGTCGAGCTCGGTCGCTCGCTCGGGCGCCAGAGCGCTGCAGTGCGCAAGCTCGTCGACGGCCTGCGCTACATCATCCTCGCCACCTGGGGCATCTACCCCCTGGCCTACATCGCCCCGTCGGTGATCGACAACGAGGCGACCGCCGAGGTCGTCCGCCAGGTCGGTTACGCGGTCGGCGACGTGCTTGCCAAGCCGCTGTTCGGCCTGCTCGTGCTGGCCATCGCGCTCGCCAAGTCGCGTGAGGACGGTTACGGCCCGGCGATGGACGACCATGCCGGCGACGACGCCGAGGTCGCCACGGCCTGATGTTCGCAGCCTGATGTCCGGGGTGCGGCTCGGGGGACTTCCCCGGCCGCACCCCGGACCGGTTGCCGCGGTCTCTCACGATGCTGTTGCTGTCCGTCCACCTCCTGGCCACCGCGGCGATGGTGGGGTTGATCTGGTTCGTGCAGGTGGTGCACTACCCGCTGTTCGCCGCCGTCGGAACCGACGAGTTCGTGGCCTACGAGCAGGCCCACCAGCGTCGCACCGCCTACGTGGTGGGCCCTCCGATGGCCGTCGAGGGAGTGACCGCGCTGGTGCTGCTGGTCGCCGCGCCCGATGGGGTCGGGCCGCTGCTGCCCTGGCTCGGCGCGGCCCTGCTCGCCGTGATCCACGCGAGCACGGTGTTCCTGCAGGTTCCGGCGCACGCTGCGCTGGCCCAGTCGCCCGACCGGCGCACGATCGATCGTCTGGTGCGCACGAACTGGATTCGCACCATCGGCTGGACGGCCAGGGGTGCCGTCGCCGTGGCCATGCTGGTCGCTGCCGCCTCCTGACGCGGACTGCCGCCCGCACAGCATCCTGCCGATATCCGCCGAACGCCGGTAGTGTCGTCGCAGCGACAGAGCCGACTTCCCGGCGCGTCGCGGTCGTATGCGGGCCCTCCGGGTGATTGCCACTGCACGAGCGGCCACCCCCGAGAGAACTGAGTCCCCCCACATGCAATCCACCCTTCCTGTTGCTGCGCGGCCGCGCACTTTTGCCGACCTCGGCGTCCCCAGCCAGCTCGTCGACGTGCTCGACCGAGCCGGCCTCGTCGAGCCGTTCCCCATCCAGGCCGCCACCCTCGGCGACTCCCTCGCCGGGCGCGACGTGCTCGGCCGGGGCAAGACCGGCAGCGGCAAGACCGTCGCCTTCGCCCTGCCCCTCGTAGCCGCACTGGGCGCCACGCCGGCGTCTCGCCGGCCCGGCCGACCGCGCGGGTTGGTGCTCGTGCCGACGCGCGAACTGGCCCGCCAAGTGGCCGAGGTGATCACCCCGCTCGCCGCAGCGATGTCGCTGCGGGTCACCACCGTGTTCGGTGGTGTGGGCCAGGGCCCGCAGGTGGCAGCGCTGCGCCAGGGCGTCGACATCGTCGTGGCCTGCCCGGGCCGCCTCGAGGACCTGATCGCCCAGCGCCACTGCTCGCTCGCCGCCGTGACGGTGACCGTGCTCGACGAGGCCGACCACATGGCCGACCTCGGCTTCCTGCCTGCCGTGCGGCGCCTGCTCGACGCCACACCGGCCGACGGCCAGCGCCTGCTGTTCTCGGCCACGCTCGACCGCGCCGTCGACGCGCTCGTGACTCGTTACCTGCACAACCCGGTCGTCCACTCGGTCGACTCGGCCACCGAGGCCCCGCCGCAGATGCACCACCACATGTTCCTGGTGTCGGCTGCCGACAAGGGCACCGTTGTGCACTCGCTCGCCAGCGGTGCAGGCCGGTCGGTGCTGTTCACCCGCACCAAGCACGGTGCCAAGAAGCTCGCCAAGGTGCTCACCGCAGCCGGCACACCTGCCGTCGAGCTGCACGGCAACCTCTCGCAGGCCGCCCGCGAGCGCAACCTCGAGTCCTTCCGCGAAGGCAGCACCCGCGTGCTCGTGGCCACCGACATCGCAGCTCGCGGCATCCACGTCGACGAGGTTGCCCTGGTCATCCACGTCGACCCGCCCGCCGAGCACAAGGCCTATCTCCACCGCTCGGGCCGCACGGCGCGCGCCGGCAGTGAGGGCGTGGTCGTCACCATCGTCACCCCCGATCAGACCAAGGACGCGCGCGGCCTGGCCCGCGCCGCCGGCATCTCGCCGACGGTCACCGATGTCGGTCCGGGGCATGCGCTCATCGGCACGCTGGCCGGTCCGCCGCTGCCCCCTCGCCGTCCGGTGATCGTCGCCGAACCCGCCGCTGCGGCGGCCCGGTCGGGTGCGCCGCGTCGTTCGGCGCCGTCCGGCCGCTCGTCGTCACCGCACCGCTCGGGTGGTGCCGGCCGCTCGTCAGGCGCCCGCCGCACCGAGGGTGCGCCTAGTGGCCAGCGTCGGCGTGGGCGATGACCAACTGAGCGATCCGCTCGCCGTGGGTGTCCTGCAGGAAGTGGCTGGCGTCGTCGAACTCGTCCCAGGTGGCGCGCTGCATCAGCCCGCACCAGTGCTGACCCCACTCACCGGTGAACACCCGGTCGGCAAGCCCCCACACGAAGTGCGCCGGGATGTCCATCGCGCAGATCGCGGCGAAGTGCTGCGCCTGCGCGTCGGCGTTGCCGCGGGCGTGGTCGTGGGCCGGGATGCTGAGCGGGAACTGGCGAGCGCCGATGGAGCCCTCCTCGCCGAGGCCCTCGAAGGGTGCGCTGTAGGCGGCGCGCACCTGCTCTGCCTCGCCTGACAAGGGCGAGACCTCGCCGCCGGTGAGGATCGGGCCGAGCACCTCGGCAGGGGAGACCCGTCCCGTTGCCATCGCCATGATGCTGCCCCACCCGAGGCGGCCCGGGATGTTGTCGTGCAAGAGGCCGCCCGGGCGGTTGCGCTCGATCCAGTCGAGGATGCCCGGGGTGTACTCGTAGCCCTCGTGGTGCAGCCAGGTGTTCATGATCACGAGCCGTTCGAACCGATCGGGCATCTCGGCCACCTGGGCGAGGCCGGTGGGCCCGCCCCAGTCCTGGCAGAACAGCGTGATCCGGCGCAGGTCGAGGTGCTCGATCAGTCGGCGCAGGTTGGCGGTGTGCCGGGCGATGCCGTACCAGCTCGCCTCGGTGACCTTGTCGCTGCGCCCGAAGCCGATGTGGTCGGGCGCGATGCAGCGGTAGCCGGCGGCCACCATCGGCGGGATGATGTAGCGGTAGAGGTAGCTCCACGTCGGCATGCCGTGCACCATCAGGGCGACGGGCCCGTCGGCTGGGCCCTCGTCGAGGTAGTGCATCCGCAGCCCGTCGAGATCGAAATAGTTGGGCTCGAACGGGAAGTCGGCCAGACCGACGAAGTTCTCGTCGGGTGTGCGCACGGCGTGGATGGCGGAGCTCGTCATGTCGGCCACCCTAGGCCTGGGCTCCGAACGAATCGTCGTCCGGGTACGGGAACCACTCCGGGTCGGCCTCCGCGGTCGGCGAGATCATCACCATCTTCGACCGGCGGAACTGCTCGAGGCCCTCGGCACCGAGCTCGCGGCCCGAGCCGGTGAGCTTGCGCCCACCGAAGGGCACGGCGTCGTTGTCGTTGAGCGGTGTGTTCACCCAGACGATCCCGCTCTCGATCTCGTGCACTGCACGGAACGCCTCGTGCAGATCGCTCGTGTAGATGTTGGCGCCCAGGCCGAGCTCGGAGTCGTTGGCGCGGGCGATGGCCTCGTCGAGGCTCGCCACCCTGCACACCGGGGCGATCGGGCCGAACGACTCGCCGTGCATGATCTCGCTGTCGGCGGCCACCTCGAGCACCGTCGGCTCGTAGAACCAGCCGACCGGCAGATGGGCCGGTCGACGGGCCCCGGTGACGACCCGTGCGCCCTGGTCGACGGCCCGGGCGACGATCCGCTCGACCCGGTCGCGCTCGCGTGCCGCGGCGAGCGGGCCCATGTCGACGGTGTCGAGCCCGCTGCCGACGCGCAGCGTGCGGGCCTGCTCGGCGAAGGCCTCGACGAAGTCGGCGTACACGTCGGTGTGCACGTAGAACCGCTCGGCCGAGGTGCACACCTGCCCGCAGTTCAAGAACGCTGCGAACGCCGCACCGCGTGCCACCACCTCGACCGGCGCCGAGGGCATCACGATGAACGGATCGTTGCCCGATGCCTCGACGAGCACCGGCTTGAACCGCTCGGCTGCGGTGCGGGCCACGGCCCGTGCTGCCGGCACACTGCCGGTGAAGGCGATGCCGTGCGTGTGCTCGTGGGCCACCAGCGCCTGGCCGGCCTCGGCGTCGCCGGTCACCACCTGCACCAAGCCTGGCGGCAGGTGGTCGAAGGCCTGCATCGCCACCAGCAGGGTGAGCGGGGTGAGGTCGGACGGCTTGACGATGATCGCGTTGCCCGCGGCGAGCGACGCGGCGGCCTGCCACCCGAACAGCAGCACCGGGAAGTTGAACGGCACGATCGACACGATCACGCCGAGCGGCTCCTTGAGCGTGAAGTGCATCTGCCCGGCGATTGCCGAGCCGGCCAGGCGGCCCTGCTCGTGGCGCGCCAGCTCGGCGTAGTAGCGGAACGACGACGCCGACGCGCCACCTTCCCAGTTCGACTCGCGGTAGGGCTTGCCCATCTCGCGGGTGAGGCACTCGCCGATGACGGGTGCCAGCTCGAGCAGTCGGTCGGCCACCCGGTGCAGCTCGCCGGCGCGGTCGAGCGCGCTGAGCGCCCACCACTCGCGCTGGGCCCGACGGGCGGCGCTCACTGCGGCCTCCACCTCGTCGGCGGTGGCCATCGCCAGCTCGCCGGTCTGCTGCTCGGTGGCCGGGTCGACGACCGGGCGCCTTGCGCCCTGGCTCGGCACGTAGGCGCCATCGAGGTAGAGGTGGCCCGAGAGTCGGGCCATGAGGTCGGTCACCGGGGTCGACATGGTCGCCAATGTAGGTCAGGGCGCGGGTTCGCTTCGTCCGATGTCGAGGCCAGATCGGTGCCGGCCGGAGGCGGGCCCGTCGAGGCATATAGTTGTTGCAACATTGAATTGCGACGGGTCGGGGTCGAGGGGAGCAGCGGTGGAGCGCGAGCGGGTGCAGGTGCTGGTGGTCGGCGGTGGTGGCGCGGGCCTGACGGCATCGATGCTGCTCGCCCGGCTCGGGGTCGACGCGCTGCTGGTCAGCTCGTTGCCCACCACGTCGAACCTGCCGAAGGCGCACGTGCTCAACCAGCGGGCGATGGAGATCATGCGCGACTGCGGTGCCGACGAGGCGATCTACGCGATCGGCACCCCGCCCGAGCAGATGAGCCACACGGCCTGCTACGCCGGCTTCGCCGGCCACCCCGATGCAGGGCGCCGGCTGTTCAAGCAGGAATCGTGGGGTGCCGGTGGCGCCGATGAGGACTGGCGTGCGGCCAGCCCGATGGTGTCGACGAACCTGCCCCAGATCCGCCTCGAGCCGGTGTTGAAGGCTCGCGCCGACGAGCAGTCGCCCGGCAAGGTGAGGTTCCACCACGAGGTGACGGCCCTCCGCGAAGTGCCCGACGGTGTGGTCGTCACCGTCGTCGACCGCGATGCCGATGCCACCTACGAGGTACATGCCGACTACGTGCTGGCCTGCGACGGCGGCCGCACGATCGGCGGGCTGGTGGGCATCAGCCTCGACGGGCTGCGCGACCTGTCGCGGACCGTGTCGTTCTACCTCAGCGCCGACCTGTCGCCGTGGGCCGGCGACCCCGACGTGCTGTTGCGTTGGGTGTGGGCGCCGGCCATCGCCAAGATGGTGGTGCTCGCCCCGATGGGCCCCACCCGCTGGGGCGGCGAGAGCGAGGAGTGGGTGGCGCACCTCGGCTACACGATGGATGATCAGCGGGCCTTCGACGACGAGGCGGTCCTGTCCGACCTGCGCACAGCGCTCGGCGTCGGCGACCATCCCCTCGACGTGCACCTGATCACCCGTTGGACCATCGGCGGCCTGGTGGCGTCGTCGTTCCGCAGCGGACGCACCTTCGTGGTCGGCGACGCAGCCCACCGGCATCCACCGACCGGTGCGCTCGGCCTCACCAGCGCCATCCACGATGCGCACAACCTGTGCTGGAAGTTGGCCTTCGTGCTGCGCGGCGTGGCGGGTGACGAGCTGCTCGACACCTACGGCGCCGAGCGGCGGCCCGTCGATGCGCGCAACGTCGCCCGCTCGCTCGAGAACTCCAAGTCGTGGGGGAGGATCGGCCACCAGCTCGGCGTGTCGACGCCCGGGCGGACCGAGGACGAGCGCTGGGCCAGCCTGGCGCGGATGTGGAGCGACGACCCAGCCGACGCCGAGTTCCGTCGGGCGGCGCTCGAGCTGATGGCCGCCCAGTCGCAGGAGTTCCACGAGCACGACGTCGAGTACGGCTACTCGTTCGCGTCGAGCGCCGTCGTACCCGACGGCAGCCCGCCCGAGGTCGAGCACGACTTCCGCTACTTCGTCCCGTCCACCCGGCCCGGCTCGCCGCTGCCGCACGCATGGATCGAGGACTGGGACGGGCATCGCCGCTCGACGCTCGACCTGGTCGGCACCGACCGGTTCGTGCTGATCGCCGGCGAGGATGGCGACGCCTGGTGCGCTGCCGCCCGGGCAGTGGCCGACGAGCTCGGCGTCGGCCTCGACGCCGTGCGGATCGGTCACGCGCGTGGCGACTACCGCGACCCGCGGCTGCGCTGGCAGCGGGTGCGGGCCATCAGCGCGGAGGGTGCGGTGCTCGTGCGGCCGGACCGCTGCATCGCCTTCCGGTCGCTCGGCGCGGTCGACGATCCGGTGGTCGCGCTGCGCGGTGCGCTCGGCAAGATCCTGTCGGTCGGCGGCTGACGAGCCCCGATGGCTGCGCGCGAGCCCCGCCGCGACCGCCTCGACCGAGGCGCGTATCTGATGATCGAGCTCGTCGCCCAGCGGCTGACGGCCGAGGTCGACGCGGCCTGCCGGCCCGACGGCCTGTCGGAGGCGCAGTACGCCGTCCTGTGGGTGGTCTGCCTGGCCGACGAGCCCGACGGACTCGTCCAGGGCTCGATCTCCGACGGCCTGGTCACCCGCTCCGCCGATGTGAGCCGGATCGTCGGTCGTCTCGAGGAGGCCGGCCTGGTGACGCGCCACCGCGACGCCACCGACGGCCGGGTCGTGCGCGTGCTCCCGACCGCGCAGGGTCGCAGGGTGTTCGTCGATGCCACCGAGCGCATCAAGGGAGTGCACCGGCGCCAGTTCCGCAGCCTCGACGACGACGAGCTGCGCACCCTGACCGCACTGCTCAACCGGGCGTTGTGGGAGCCCGGCACCTGACGGGCCTGCAGCGCCGAGCACCCGTGGCTACGATCGTCGGTCGGGGAGGGGTGTGGGAACGCACAGCGCAGCGGAGTCGCTCGCTCCGGTCACGACGGTGCTCGAACAGGCCCATCAGGGGGTCGTTGGTGCGCGCACCGTGCTGGCGCTCGGCCCGCGCGGGATCGGCAAGAGCTGGTGGCTCGCCCAGGCCGCGGCCGCTGCGGCTGCTGCCGGGTGGCAGGTGGCGCAGGCCGAGGGCCGTGCTGCGGTGCGGCCCTTCTCGGGGATCGGCCAGCTGCTCGGCCACGCCGACGAGCGAGCGCTCGACCTCGTCGCCGCCCGCGAGGGGTTGCTCGGGCTGATCGGCGCAGGTCCGCTGTGCATCGCCATCGACGACGTGTCGGTGCTCGATGTCTCGAGCCGCGACCTGCTGGGGGCCGTCGTCGCCGACGCCGTTGCCGACCGTCTCGTAGTGCTCGCTACTGCCGAACGGACCGTGCCCGGTCTGGAGGCCCACCACCTCGTGCAGTTGGCCGGCACGGATGCGGGCACGATCGTCGGGCTGCTCCGGCGCCGCGGGCTCGACGAGGCGGCGGCACGGGCCTGCGCCGCAGCGGCCTCCGGCAACCCCGGTGTCGCGGTGGCGATCGCCGACGGGTTGTCGGACGCGCAGCGCAGCGGTGCGGCGCCGATCGGGCAACTGCCGCGCCTCGGAGGCGAGCTGGCTGCGGGGATCCAGGAGCGGATGCGCGCCCTGGGCGACGAGTGCTGCCGGGCGCTGGTCGTCGCGGCGGCGGCCGAAGGTGGTGACCTGCGCGCCGTCGAACGGGCGTTGGTGCTCCTCGCCGAACCGGGGCTCGATGCGCTCGAGCCGGCCGAGGCGGCCGGGCTCGTCGAACTGATCGGCCCACAGGTCGTGTTCCCCGACCCCTTCGTACGCCATGCGGCCTTCCATCTGCTCGCCCCGGCCAGCCGTCGGGCTGCGCACCGAGCGCTCGCAGCTGCCTTCGACGAGCCGCATCAGGCCCGAGCGCGCGTGTGGCACCTGGTCGGCGCGGCTCGCGGCGCCGACGACGCACTCGCCGAGTCGCTGGGTCTGCTGGCTGCCGACGCGGCGAGGCGCGGTGCGGTCGGCTCGGCCGTCGCGATGTACGAGCAGGCCGTGCCCCTTGCTGCCACCACCGTGGTGCGCGAACGCCTGCAGGCGAGCGCGATCGGTGTTGCGCTCGCCGGGGGCGACGTCGATCGGGCCCGCCACCTCGGCGACGGGCTGGTCGCCACCACCGCAGCGCTCCAAGCGGTGCTGGCCGACGCCCGTGAGGCGTTCACCGGTCGCGAGCACGCGCTTCCCGACTCCGACGATCCGGTCGTCGTCTCCTCGGCCCGCAGGCGTGCGGCGCGTCGCGCGGCCGTGACCGGCGACCACCGTGCGGTGCTCGCGTCGATCGACCGCAGCGCGGCCGACGTCTCCTCGTCGCTCGTGGCAGCGATCGCTCTCCGGCACGCTGGTCGTCTCACCGAGGCGCGGGCTGCGCTCGCCGACACTGGCACCCTCGATGTGCGCGCCCATGCAGCGCACCTCGTTCGGTGGTGCGTGGTCGCGCACGCCGACCTCGAACTTCTCGCCGGACGTCTCGACACAAGCTCGCTCTCGGACCCGGGTCCCTCCGGGCAGTCGATCCTCGACCTGCGTGGCGCCGTCGCTGCGTTGCAGGCGCGCTGGCGCCTGGTCACCGATCCGACGCGCCCACCGCAGGACGAGCCGGAGGCGTGGGACGTCGACAGTGCGTCAGGTGCGCTCGGCGATGTGCGCGCGCTGGTGCGATCAGGAGTGATGGCCGCCCGCCCCTCCGATCTGGAGCAGGCGATCGCGACTGCCCAGGCTGCCGACCTGCCCATCGAGCTCGGTGAGGCCCGGCTCTGGCTGGCCAGCCTGCGTGCTGCTGATGGCGACGCCTCCCGCGCAGCCGAGCTCGCCGTGGTGGCCGACGCGACGCTGCAGCGCTGCGGTGTGCGGGCCTGGGGAGCCAGGTGCTCCGCATTGGCGCGGCCATCCGAGCGGGCGCCGAGTGTGGTCGACCCGGCCCTGGCCACACTCAGCCAGGCTGAGCGTCGAGTCGCCGAGGCGGTGGCCGAGGGGCTCACCAACCGTGAGGTCGCCGCCAAGCTGTATCTCTCGGTGAAGACCGTCGACTTCCACCTGCAGCAGATCTACCGGAAGCTCGCGTTGCGGTCGCGGACCGAGCTCGCGGTGAAGATGGCCGGCGGCGCGCCTACGGTGGTGCGTGGAGCACGACGATGAGCAACTGGTGGGATGACGTCGAGGCCGAACTGGCCAAGCGCAGCGAGGAGGCCCCGGACCCGTGGGCCGACCTCGACGACGACGTGTTCGGGGGCGCTGCGTCAGCACTGTCGGACGAGCAGGCTGCGTTCCTGCAGCAGATGGCCGACCTCCCGCCTGTGGTGCGTTTCGACGACGACGTCGACTGAGCCGGCGGAGCGGCGAGTCCCGCTGGCAGTGAACCGGGAATCCTCCCGGTGAAGGGTTGCTCGTCGACTGCGTACGGTACGGACCGTGACTGCTCCCGTCTCCCACATCGCTGTCGATCTCGGCACCACCTGGACGGCCGCAGCGGTGCGCCGTGGCGGTCAGCTCGAGGCATTGCACCTCGGTGAGCGCGGCGCAGCGATCCCGTCCGTGATCGCCGTCGACGACCAGGGCAACCTGGTGGTGGGTGTCGCTGCCGAGCGGGTGATGGCCGTCACCCCCGAGCGGGGCATCCGCGAGGTGAAGCGGCGTTTCGGCGACGCGACACCGGTGGTGCTGGCGGGCGCGACCCATCTCCCCGACGCCCTCACCGCCGCCCTGCTCCGTGAGGTCGCCCGGCTCGGCGAAGTCGACCCTTCGGCGGTGACGGTCGTGCTGACTCACCCGGCGAACTGGGGCGAGTACAAGCTCGAGCTGTTGCGCAATGTGGCCCAGCAGGCCGGCTTCGCCACGGCCGAGCTGGTCAGCGAGCCAGCGGCCGCAGCCCGGCACTACGCCGCCAACGGACGGCTCGCCGTGGGCGACACCATCGTCGTCTACGACTTCGGTGGGGGCACCTTCGATGCGGCCGTCGTCCGACTCGAAGCGGGTGGCCCGGTGCTGCTCGGCAACCCGCAGGGCATCGAGCGCCTCGGCGGCATCGACATCGACCAGGCCGTCTTCGGCCATGTCATGGCGTCGCTCGGTGGTGCGCTCGACGGCCTCGATCGCTCCGACCCGGCGGTGCGGCGTTCGCTGCTCCAGCTGCGCAGCGACTGCACGACGGCCAAAGAGCAACTGTCCGCCGACAGCGAGGCCACCGTCACGGTGACGGCGCCGGGCCTGCAGACGCAGGTGCGGATCACTCGCTCCGAGCTCGAAGCGGCGCTGCGCCCTCGGATCGCCGAGACCATGCGCGCGCTCGAGCGCGCTGTCGCTGCCGCCGAGGTCGAGATAGGCGACCTGGCCGGTGTCGTCCTGGTGGGCGGCAGCTCGCGTCTGCCGATCGTCGCCGAGATGGTGGCTGCCGAGACCGGGCGCCCCGTCCTGTACGACGCCGATGCGAAGCTGGCCGTCGTGCTCGGCGCCGTCACGGCGTCAGGCGCCGCCGAGCCGGCTCCGGCCACCGCCCCGTCCGCCACAACCGCCGAATCCAACCCGACCGAAACCTCTCGACAGGAGACCACCATGAGTGCCGACGATCCTTCGTCCCCGAAGCCTGCGCGCGCCGACCGCGAGGGTGTGACCCCACCGCCCGAGAAGAAGAAGGAGGAGGACTCCGGTCGCATCACGCCCGGTGTCGTCGCCGGTGTGGCCGGCGTGGCCGCGGCAGGTGCGGCCGCAGTGGCCGGCGGGATCATGTACGGCGACGAGGCGGTCGACGCCATCTCCGATGCGCTGGGTCTCGGCGGCGACGCCGACGAGAGCATGGATGCGTTCGACGAGACCGCCGGCGGCCCCGACCTGCCGGGGGGAGGTCCGGGCGACAGCGGCCCCGGCACCGTCGCGGGTGCAGCGGCGTTCACTCCACCGTCGTCGGGTGGCCCTGCTGCTGCGCCGCCTCCGCCGCCGTCGGGTGGTCCTGCCGCAGCGCCGCCGCCGCCGTCGGGTGGTCCTGCTGCTGCTGCGCCGCCTCCGCCGCCGTCGTCGGGCGGCTCGTCGGCTGCGCCGCCCCCTCCGCCCCCGCCGACCGCGGCAGCCGCGACTGCCGAGAGCTCGGGCCCCGCAACCGCTCCTCCGGCCGAGCCTGAGCCGGCCGATGTGGGCCCGGCGGCGGTCGAGAGCGACGCGGCCTTCGAGGACGCCCGTGCGACGCTGCTCGAGCGCATCGAGGACCTGAGCCTCGGCGAGAACATCGCTGAGGATGACATGACGGCGCTGCGCGACGAACTGCGCGACCTGGTGTCCGGCTACCGGCCCGACGGCGATGCCAGCACCGACGACGCGCTCGCCGAGCTGCGCGAGAAGTTCGACCAACGGGTGCGCGACTTCACCCAGGACCAGAAGATCGAGGCGCTCATCGACGAAGAGCTGCGCGACAACGCCGAGGACACCGCCACCGACGAGGACGCCACGGTGCCCGCGACCGGCGACGCGGCGATGGGCGAGGAGGCGGCGGGCGACGAGACCACGGGCGACGCGGCCGCCGGTGACGCTGAGGCTGCCGACCCGGCTGCTGGCGATGCCGAGCCCGAGCCGTTGCCGGAGGAGGCCCCGACACTGGATCCGGACCTCGATCTCGGTGACGTGCTGGTGAAGCCCGATCTCGATCTGGGCGATCTGCAGG
>JBBATY010000050.1:0-19062 GCA_040398525.1 Ilumatobacteraceae bacterium
ATCGGTCAGCGCACCCGGTTGAGCCGACGTAGCCCGGCCAGCAGATGGTCGGCCGGCCGCTGCAGGTCGGGGTACACGAGCACGTAGTCGCGTCCGCCCAGTGGGGCGAGGAGCACCTCGGGGGAGTGCGGGGTCAGCCGCAGTGCGCCCGTCGCCACCGCATCAGACGTGTCGTAGCCCCACGTGATCGCAGCAGTGAGCGCATGGCCGTCGTGATCGACATCGATCCGGGTCGATGCGGCTTCGAACCGGCCGAGGTATCGGCTCGGGTCGATCGCGCAGTCGGGCCGCGGCTCGACACCCAGAGGGGCGCACAGGCCGGGGAACATCTCGGCCATCCGGGCGAACACGTGACGGTGGAACACCTGCGGCACACCGCCGGTGCTCATCACCGCCAGCACGCTGTCGAGCTCGGGAAGGATGCGCAGGTACGCCGACTGGCCGTGCACACCGCCGTCGTGGAACACCACCGGTGTTCCCCATCGGTCGTCGAGGAACATGCCGAGTGCCATCGTGCCGCCGTTGTTCGGATCGTTCACGAACACCTGCGGTGCCCGCATGGCGGTCAACGCGCGGTGCTCGGCGGCACCTCCGCGGCGGCTGAGGTGGAGCTCGCCGAACGCCAGCAGGTCGTCGATCGTGGCCCACGTGCGCGATCCGGCGGGCGCGAGGCATGCCGGCCCGAACGCCGTCCCGATGGGCACCTGGTGTCCGCTCCCGTCGGGCACGTGGCCGATGGCGGCAGGCCGACCGTGGGCTCTCGTGGGGTCGGTGGTGAACGACGCGCCGGCGGGGCCGGCGAGACGCAACTGCAGCGCATCCTCGAACGACGAACCCGTCACCCGCTGGATCAGCAGCCCGAGCGCCGAGTAGGCCGCGTTGTTGTACGAGAAGCCGGTGCCGGGAGGTGAGAGCTGACGGCAGTCGGCCAGGTCGGCCACGAAGCGGTCGATGGCCTCGGCGCCCTCGCCGACGTCGAACCACACGTCGCCGTCGAAGCCGGAGGTGTGCGTCAGCAGGTGTCGAGTGGTGATCGTGCGAGTGGCGTCGTCGTCGACCACACGGAACTCGGGCAGGTACGTCCGCACCGGTAGGTCGAGGTCGACCACCCCTTCGTCGACCAGCATCGCCACGATGCTCGCGGTCATCGCCTTGGTGACCGATCCCGCCATCATCAGCGTGTCGCGGGTGAGCCCAGCGCCGGCTGCCTGGTCGGCCAGCCCGTGCACCTCCACCGACCGCTGCCCGGCGACGCTCCACCCGGCAACCGCACCGACGATGTCGAACTGTGCGCACAGGTCGGCGAGGGCGTTCGTGGGCAGATCCATCGCCGGCGGCTCCTCAGCGGTACAGGTCGGTGCTGAGGTACTTCAACCCGCTGTCGCAGGCGAGGACGCCGATGGTCGCGCCGCGTTCCGCGCCGCGCAGCAGTTGCACCGCCGCAGCGAGGTTCGCGCCGGCCGAGAACCCGGCGAAGATGCCCTCCACCTCGGCCAGGTGGCGGGCGTGGCCGATCGCCTCGTCGTCGCTCACCTGCAGGTATCCGTCGACCGCGCACCCGTCGAGCAACGGCAGATCAGCCGAGCCCATCGAGTAGCCGCCACCCTGGATCCGATGGTTGGGCGCCGTCACTGCCCGTCCGGCCAGCACTGCAGCGCCGGTCGGCTCGACGACGTACCCACGCACACGGGGCTCGAACGACCGGAGGGCGCGCATGACGCCCCCGAACGATCCGGCCGAGCCGACGAAATCGACGAACACGTCGATCGTCCCGCCCGATTGCTCCCACAGCTCGGGCCCGGTGGTCCGCTCGTGGGCGAGCGCGCTGGCGGCGAGCCGGAACTGGTCGGCCCGGAACGCTCCCTCCTCGGTGACGATCTGCTCTGCACGTCGCTCGACGAGCGCCAGATCGGCGCCGGACACCTGCCCGTGCGGCGACCCCGGGGCCTGGGCGACGATCTCGACCCTCGCCCCGAGCGCCGCCATCATCCGCGCCCGCTCCACGCTGTTGCCGGCGGACATGACCGCGACGAACGGATGGCCCAACGCCCGGCAGACGATGGCCAACCCGGTGCCGGTGTTGCCACTCGTCAGTTCGACCACGGGCTGCCCGGGCTGCAGCGATCCGCCGGCACGCGCCTCGCGCACCATCTCGAGTGCGGGGCGGTCCTTCTTGGAGAACCCGGGGTTGAGGTACTCGAGCTTGCAGATGATCCGTCCCTCCAGGCCGAGCGCGGCGGTGGTGCGGACGAGCTCGACCGCAGGGGTGCCGCCGATGACGTCGGCGATGGAGGTGACGAGAGGTGGCGCCGGCCGGGACGTGGTCATCGTGTCCCTCCGGTGAGGCTGTGCACCGCTCCGTTGATCAAGCGTTGCTTGGCCGGCATGTCGAACGGGATCGACGTGTGCGCTCCGGCCACGGTGATGTCGTGCTCCGGGAAGTGGTACATCCACGTGCCCCAGAAGCCTTCGTGGCCGATGCGCTCGACGCCGTCGATGGTGCTGTGGAAGATGCCCAGCCCGCATCGCTGGCCGACGTCGCCGAGATCGGTGACGGCGGTGAAGTCGAGCATCGCCCCGGTGGACTCGCGTGACAGCAGTTCACCTCGCGCAACCGCACGTACGTACATGGCGAGGTCGTGGCCGGTGGACACCAGTCCGCCGCCGCCGTAGCCGTCGAACGACGGGTTGAACCCGAACGTGTCGGCCTGACCGAGGTACTGGTGCACGCGCAGGGGTGCTGCGGCCGGTGCAGGCTCCTTGCCTTCGAGCCAGGTGTCGGCCAGGCCCAGCTGCTCGATGCCGGCTGTGGCGCGCAGGGCCGCAGCGAGCGGGAGGCCGGTGCGCTGCTCGAGCAGCAGCGCTAGCAGCACGTACCCGGTGTCGCTGTAGTGGAACCCCGCACCGGGAGGCCCGTAGGGGCTGCCGTGCTCGAACGCGACGCCGATGAGATCGGTGGCCGACCACTCGCGGGCGGGGTCGTTGCCGATGGCTCGGCGATAGTGCACGTCGTTGCCGAAGTCGTACACGCCACTGGTGTGCTGCAGCAGGTGGCGCACCGTGATGACGGTCGAGTCGGGCACCGCACGGCTGAACATCGACGCTGCTGGTTCGGGTATGTGCGACAGAGCGGGCTCGTCGAGCGCAATGGCGCCGGCGTCGACCAGTCGCAACACGGCGACCGCGACGAAGGTCTTGGTGATGCTGGCTGTCCGGAAGCATTCGCTTCCCGTCAGGGCCCGACCGCCACGCTCCACCACGCCTGCGGCACCCGACCACGAGCAGCCGAAGGACGGTGCCTCGACGTGCAGCAGCACACCGGGCATGTCGTCGTGCGCAGCGAGGAAGTCGTCGAGCAGTGGTTGGAACGTCGGCATGGCACGACACGGTATGGCGGCTGTCAAGGGCACGGCTACCGTGGCCGCATGCCCGTCGTCGATGCCGAGCAGCCTCCGCTCACCGTCTGCGTGATGCTCGAACGGCTGTCGCCGCTGGTGCTCGAGCTCGTCGCCGCGCCCCACGGTGTCGACATGGAGGCCCGGCGCGTGGTGATCCTGAGCCCCTCCGACGACATGAGGCTCGAGGCCGGTGACGTTGCGCTGGTGGTCGGTTCCACTGCCGCCGATGGTGCCTTCGAGCACCTGTTGACGCGCGCCGGCGAGGCCGGCGCGGCGCTGGTGGTGGCCAAGTTGGCCCCCGATCAATGGGCCACGGCGTCGGTGCTCGCACAGACGAACGGGGTTGCGCTCGCGGTGCCGCCGGCCGCCTCCGACTGGGGTCAGGTGTTCGTGCTGCTCCGCACGCTCGTGGAGATGCCGGGTCTGCCGGGCGCCGGCGACAGCGGCCCCAGCGACCTGTTCGCGCTGGTCAACGCCATCGCCGCGGCCGTCGGTGGTGCCACCACCATCGAGGATCGCGAACTGCGGGTGCTGGCGTACTCGAACCTCGACCAGCCCATCGACGACGTACGTCGCGACTCCATCCTCGGTCGAGGCGTGCCGCGCTACGTGATGGCGCGCGACGACATGGTGGCGCTGTACCGCCGCATGTTCGCCGATGGGCCGGTGGTGCACCTGCCGGCCGAGCAGCATCCATCCGTGCGCGCCCGAATGGGGGCTGCTGTGCGGGCCGGCGACGAGGTGCTCGGCACCATCTGGGTGGTGCAGGGCGACGTCCCGTTCGACGCCGCCGCCGAACGCGCCCTGGTGGGCAGCACGGCGCACGCTGCGCTGCTGTTGCTCCAGCACCAGCGCGCCGGCGACGTGGTCCGCCGCCGTCGCGCCGAAGGTGTGCGCGCGGCACTCGAGGGCTCCGCCTCGTCACTGTTCTCGCTGGCCGCGGGCGAGCGTTTGCGCGTCGTCGCGTTGCGGGTGCACGAACGGCCGGATCTCGATCCGGCGTCGGCCGTGATGCGGCTGAGTCGCCTCGCCGAAGTGGCGTCGCTGCAGTTCGAGATGCTCGACGATCGCTGCGCTGCGGTCGACCTCGACGGGGTCGTGCTGGTGATCGTGCCCGAGTCCGCGCGCGTCAGCGCCCGCCGCGTACGAGAGGTCGTCGCCGACGTGGTGCAGCGGGCATCGCATGCGTTCAAGCGCGACGTCTACGCCGGTATCGGCAGCGCGGTGCTCGACGTCGGCGGCCTGGCGATGTCGCGCTGGGAGGCCGAGGAGACGCTTGCGTCGTTGCTCGACGATCGCCGCGCCACCACGAAGTCGCAGGTGGCCACCATCGCCGAGATGCAGTCCGACGTGGTGATGCGACGAGTGCGCGAACTACTTGCCGACGATCCGCGCTGCCGCACGGCTCACCTCGAGCTGCTGGCCCGCCACGACGCCGAGCACCACACCGACCACCTCGCCACCCTGGGCGCATATCTCGATTCGTTCGGCGATGTGTCGTCGGCCGCGGCGCGGCTCGAGATCCACCCCAACACGTTGCGCTACCGGCTGAAGCGCATCGACGAGATCATCGGCCTCGACCTGGCCGACCCCGTCACCCGCTTCGTGCTCGAACTTCAATGGAGGCTGCGATGACCGACTCCGCTTCGACTGCTGCACCTGGGGGCCTCTCGGCCGACCATCCGGTGAACCGTCAACTCGATGCGTACAACGACCACCGCCTCGACGACTTCGTCGCCTGCTTCGCGCCATCGATCCGACTCACCACCGGCGATGGCACGGTGCGCGCCGAGGGGTACGAGCAACTGCGGTCGGCGTACGTGCCGGTGTTCGCCATCGCCGGCCGGCGGGCATCCATCGCCAACCGCATCGCCGTGGGGGCATGGGTGATCGACCATGAGGTGGTGGTCGACGACAGCGGCCGCCGGTTCGAGGCCGTGGTGGCCTACCACCTCGTCGACGGCGAGATCGTCGAGATGCGCGTGCTCGACTGATCCGGTCGTTTGGTTGATCGCACAGCGCTCGGCCCAGCAGGTTGTCGACTTGCCACACGATCGGAACGTCAACCTGGGTGAGTGCATGATCTCGTGATCCACAACGGTCTCGTCGTCGACGGCACCGGAACCCCGGGTGTCGTCGCCGATGTGGCCATCAGCCAGGGCCGCATCGTGGGCGTCGGCCGCGACCTCGGCGCCGCGTACCGGGAGATCGATGCGGCTGGCCTCGTCGTCGCGCCCGGCTGGGTCGACATCCACACCCACTACGACGGCCAGGTCACCTGGGATCCCGTGGTGGAGCCGTCGTCGGTGAACGGCGTCACCTCGATCGCCATGGGCAACTGCGGCGTCGGCTTCGCGCCGGCGCGACCCGACCGGCACGACTGGCTGATCGGCTTGCTGGAGGGCGTGGAGGACATCCCGGGCACGGCGCTCGCCGAGGGCCTGCCGTGGGACTGGGAGAGCTTCCCCGAGTACCTCGACGCCGTCGACCGCGTGCGCCACACCGTCGACATCGGATCGCACGTGCCGCACGCCGCGTTGCGCGCCTACGTGATGGGTGAGCGTGGTGCCGACCACACCGTGGCGCCCACCGCCGAGGAGATCGCGTCGATGCGGCGGCTCGTGGGTGAAGCGCTCGATGCGGGTGCACTGGGCTTCGCCACCTCGCGCACGATGATCCACCGCACCGGCTCGGGCGAGTACGTGGGGACCATGACCGCCAGCGCGGAGGAGCTCATCGGCATCGCCGGTGCCCTCACCGACAGCGGCCGCGGCGTGATGCAGCTGGTGAGCGACCTGTACCTCACCGACCAACCCGACCATGCCGAGCGTGAGATCGCACTCCTCCGCCGCATCGCCCGCGAGGTTCGTCGTCCGTTGTCGTTCACGGTCGAGCAGGTCGATGCAGTGTCGGATCGCTGGCGCGAGATGCTGGCCGTGATCGACGGCCTGTGCGCCGAAGGGCTCGACGTGAAGGGTCAGGTGGCGCCGCGACCCATCGGGCTGTTGCTGGGACTGTCGTGCTCGGTGAACCCGCTGCAGGCGACGCCCACCTACCGGCGCATCGCGAAGCTGTCGTTGGCGGAGCGGCTGGCAGCGCTGCGCGACCCCGAGGTGAAGGCCCGCATCATCGATGAGCACCCTCACCACATGCCACAGGGGTTGGTGGCGATGGTGCTGAGTGCGTTCGAGCGGATGTTCCCGCTGGGCGACCCGCCCGACTACGAGCCCACGGCTGACACCTCCGTCGCCGCTGCGGCAGGCCGCGCGGGCCGCGCTCCGATCGACTTCGCCTACGACCTGCTGGTCGCCAACGACGGGCGCGACATGTTCTACATGCCGCTCAACAACTACGCGAGCGGCAACCTCGACGACGTGCGCGAGATGATGACGGCACCCAACGTGGTGTTCGGTCTGAGCGACGGCGGCGCGCACTGCAACTACATCTGCGACGCGACGTTCCCCACCACGGCGGTCGCCCACTGGTGCCGTGATCGCAGCCGCGGCCCCGGCCTGCCGCTCGAGCACGTGGTGCACCACCAGACGCAGCGGCCCGCACGGCACGTCGGCTGGAACGACCGCGGTGTGATCGCGCCGGGCTACCTCGCCGATCTCAACGTGATCGACCTGGCGGCGCTGCGGCTGCATCCGCCGCGTCTGGTGGCCGATCTGCCAGCGGGCGGCACCCGGTTGCTGCAGGCGGCCGATGGCTACCGTTGGACCGTGAAGTCCGGCACGGTCACCTTCGTCGACGGTGAGTGGACGGGGGCGACCCCCGGCCGAGTGGTGCGTGGCGCACAGCCCGACCCGCGGGGGCATTCGTGAAGGTGTTCATCTCCGCCGACATGGAGGGCATCAGCGGTGTCGTGCACGCCGAGGAGCTCACGCAGGGCACGGCAGGGTGGGAACGCGCCCGTCGGTGGATGACCGCCGACGTGGTCGCTGCCGCCGAGGGGGCGCGTGCTGCCGGCGCCGATGAGGTGCTGGTGGTCGATGGTCACGCAGGTATGCGCAATCTGATCTACGACGACCTGCCGGCCGGCGTGATCGCGCATCGAGGCCCCGCCGCCGGCCGCACGATGTGCCAGGTGGAAGGGCTCGACGACTCGTTCGACTGCGTGCTGCTCGTCGGGTACCACTCGATGGCCGGCACCGATGGGCTGCTGTCGCACACCTGGCACGGCGGCGTGGTCGGGCAGTTCCGGTTGAACGGTCGTCCGATCGGCGAGTCGGCCATCACCGCCGCGGTCGCCGGTCACCACGGAGTTCCGGTGGTGTTGGTGACGGGCGATCAGTACGTCGCCGACGAGGCCGGCGGGCTGGTGCCGGGCATCCATGCGGTCACCGTCAAGCACACGACCGGCCGCCAGAACGCGCGTTGCCTGCCCATCGGCACCACCAACGCCATGATCCGGTCCGCTGCCGAGGCGGCAGTGCGCGACCGTGCCTCCATCGCCCCGCTCGCCACCGCAACGCCGACCGTGATCGAGATCGACACGCTCTCGCACCGGCAGGCCGACCGCATCGAGCGGTTCATCGACGTCGAGCGCATCGACGTGCGCACCGTGCGGATCGCTGCACTCGATGTGCCGAAGGCGTTCGAGCGGGCCTGGCTGGCGGTCGAGGTCGCCGACTTCGAAGCGGGTGCTTGGAACCAGTGACAGCCGACCGGTTCGATGTCGTGGTCGTCGGCTGCGGCGCGGCTGGAGCCGCCACTGCCTGGTGGTGCGCCCGCAGGAACCTGTCGGTGCTGGCCATCGATCGTTTCGAGCCTGGGCACCGGCGCGGCTCGTCGCACGGCACCGAGCGCATCGTCCGGCTGGGTCACACCGATCCGGCGTACGTGCAGTTCGCGCTCGACGCGCTCGACCAGTGGCGCGGGCTCGAGCGCGCGGCCGAGGTGGACCTGTTGTCGCGCACCGGCGCGATCGATCTGGGGCTGGTCGACGAGCTCGACGAGATCCAGGCCTGCACCGAGGCGAGAGGCGTGGCGATGGAGCGGCTCTCGGCGGCCGAGGCGAGCCGCCGGTACCCGGGTATGCGCTTCGACGGCGATGTGCTCTTCCACGCCGACGGCGGGGTGGTGCACGCCGATCGTGCGACGTCGGTGATGCGTCGCCTCGCTGCGCAGTCCGGTGCCGAACTGCGACCCGTCACCGAGGTCACGCGTGTCGAACAGGCCGACCGTGGCGTGGTGGTGCACCTGGGCGACGATCGCGTGCAGGCCGGCGTCGCGGTGGTCGCCACCGGAGCATGGGCGCCGTCGCTGCTAGGCGGTGTGGCCGACCTCCCGGGGTATCGGGTCACCAAGGAGCAGCTCGCCTTCTTCCGACCTCGCGGGCAGTTCGTCTGGCCGACGTTCATCGATCGCGCCGAGCTGCGTCACTACGGCATGACCACACCCGAAGGGCTGGTGAAGGTGGCCGAGCACCATACGGGGCCAGTGGTCGACCCCGACCACCGCACCTACGACGTCGAGCCCGCCACCTGGCGACGGCTGATCGACTGGGTGGCCGAGCACCTGCCGGGCGTCGACCCGACACCGGTCGACTCGTCGACCTGCCTGTACGCGTCGACGCCGGCCGAGGACTTCGTGCTCGACCGTGTGGGTGACATCGTGGTGGGCGTGGGACTGAGCGGGCACGGGTTCAAGTTCGTACCGGAGATCGGCCGACGACTGGCCGATCTCGCCGACGGCACCGGATGGGACGACAACCCGTTCGCGCTGCACGCCGCACCCCATCACGCCGGCGCATCGGGGCACAAGTGAACGGCTGGACGGCACTCGGTCTCTACTACGTGGTCGCGCTGGCGATCGCGTGCGGCGTGATGGTGTACTCGGGCCGCGTCCAGACAGCGCGGCCCGAGACGCGTCGCATGTTCGTCGACATGTTCTCGTGGCTCGACCAACGGAACACCTACGCGAACGCGGTGTCGATCGCCCGCTTCTGCCGCGAGCAACGCCTGGCGACCGTCATCCTCGTGTTCGCCGCAGCGCCGTCGATCGCCGCGCTCGTCGCCGCAGTGTTCGGCTCCGGTGTCGCCGACGTCGGGTCGTTGTTGCGCCGGCTGGCCCCGTGGCACGAGCGCGACGCCGCGGCGGCCCTCACCACCTATGCAGTCATCGTCGCGATCTTCGTGGTGGTGTCGGTGGTGTATCTGCGCGTTGCGGCCAGGTACCCGGTCGAGCCGACGCCGCCGTTGTTGCGCGAGACCCGTCCGGTGCGGCGCTGGTCCCGCATCGTCGGTGGCATGTTCGTCGACGAGGGCGGGTCGCTCGAAGAGCTGGGCTGGCGAGGGTTCGCCCTGCCGGTGCTCGTGGCCACCACGGGCTCGCTGTGGTGGCCGACCCTCCTGTTGGCGGTGGCATGGTGGGCCTGGCACCTGCCCCGCGAGGTGCCGGCCCTGCTGCGCAAGCCGAAGTGGAAGCGGTTCGTCACCACACAGGCGCAGTTCGTGCTGCTGTGTGTGGCGTTGTCGGGCCTGATGACCGTGGCGTGGCGGCACACGGGCAGCGTGTGGCCTGCGGTGATGATCCACGGCGGCACCAACGTGTGGTCGAAGGCACTCAGTGCCTCCATGTGGGACCGCACCAAGCGCGACGTCCGCACGTACATCGTGGTGGGTCTGGCCGTGGTCGTTGTTGGCGTGCAGCTCGCGGTCTGAGTTGTGGGATCGCACAACCCCCGCCGGTGCTCGTCGGCGGTTCACACCATCGGCGGCGAGTCACACTGTGTCGAACGATCGCCTGGGGAGGATCTGACGTGAGCATTCGTACTCGACTCATTGCCGGCATGGCCTGTGTCGTGCTGGTCTCGGCCTGCGGTTCGACGGCCGAGGATGCGGCCCAGTCGACGGCCGCCAGCACCACGGCGGCGCCCGATACCACGGCAGCGCCCAGCACGTCGGCCGGCTCGGAGACCACCGTGCCAGCCACCACCACCGCTCCCGAGCCGGTGCGCGGCGTCGACGGCGACACGGTGAAGGTCGGCTTCATCATCGCCAAGAACCAGGCCGAGGCGCAGGCGCAGTTGGGCACGACGGGTATCACGTTCGTCGATCACGAGGCGGTCGTCACCACGTTGGTCGACGACATCAACGGTCGCGGCGGGTTGGGTGGCAAGCAGATCGTGCCGGTGCTGCGCGTCATCGACCAGCTCACCGACACCGATCCCGCCGCCATCGCCAGCGGCACGTGCGCCACGTTCACCGAGGACAACGAGGTGTACGCGGTGTTGAGCATCAACGACCCGGGCGCCGAGGTCTTGGCGTGCCTGAACTCGGCGGGGGTGCCGCTCATCGCCTCCAGCGGCGCCACGTTCTCCTTCGCCGACCAGGGCGTGTACGACGCCAACCCGCTCTACTTCAACCCGTCGGGCATCAACCTCGACCGTGCCGCGAAGGCACTCGTCGAAGGCTTGGGCACGGCCGGCTTCTTCACCGCCGATGCGAAGGTGGGGCTCGTCCGCCTCACCAGCCCCGAGTTCGACGCGGCGACCACGAACAGCCTCGAGCCGGCACTCGCCGCAGCGGGTGTCACCCCGGTCGTCACCGCTGCGCTCGCATCGATCAAGACGACCGACGACATCGGCCGCTTCTCCACCGAGGCAGCCGCGGCTGTGTTGGAGATGAAGGAGGCAGGGGTCACCCACCTGGTGTTCTTCGAGTCGGGTGGCGCAGCGCCGTTCTTCTTCCTGCAGAACGCCGCCAGCCAGGGCTTCACGCCGGTGCTCGGCTTCAGCTCGCTGTCGGGTGGTCAGACGCTGGTGCAGAACATCAAGACCGGCGGCACCAATGTCGCGTGGTCGCCCATCGGTGAGGTGCCCGACGCAGCACAGCTTCCCGAGTCGGCTGCGGCAACCAAGTGCCTCGATCTCATCGACTCCACCCGCGCCGTGTTCACCTCGCCCAACGCCTCCAGCGAGACGCTGCGCTTCTGCGACTCCACGTGGTTGCTCGAGGCCGCCGTCACCGCTGCTGGATCCCCGGTGGCTGCCGCCGATCTGGCTGCCGCCATCGAGGGGCTGGGCGACACCTACCAGTCGCCCGCTGCGCTGAAGACGGTGTTCGGGCCTGGCCAGCACGATGGTGTGGCCGAGTACTACATCACCGACTACGACAGCGGCTGTGGCTGCAACAAGTACCGCGCCGGCGACCCGACCCCGATCGGCTGACCGGCTGCGCCGTACGGCGCGACTGCCGGTGGCGCTGCTGGTGACGGTCGTGCTCGCAGGCTGCTCGCAGTTCGGGGTCGACGGCCTCGGCTTGCGGGCCGATCGTTCGCTCTCCATCACAGCACCGGCGACCCGTTCGCGGGTGACCACTCCACTGCGCGTCGAGTGGACGGACGCAGCGCCCAAACCGGGTGGCTCCTACCTGGTGCTCATCGACCGGTCGCCCATGCCTCCCGGCGAGACGGTTCGCTGGTTCGCCAAGGGCGACGCCGACTGTGCCACCACCCCCACATGCCCCGACGAGCTGTACCTGGCGCGCCGGGGCGTGACGGTGGCGACCAGCACCTCGGTCGACATCGCCATCGTGCCGCCGTTGACGGGCTCGCGGGAGGGGACGTTCCACGAGCTCACGATCGTCCGCCTCGACGCCGACGGTCGTCGCGATGGTGAGACGGCGGCCTTCACCCAGTTCAAGGTGGCCGCGCCGTGACCACAACCGACGACCGGCGCGCCACCCGCGACGCCGCGCGGCGGGCCATCGGGGTCACCGGTGCCGACACGCACGAACCGCGGGTCGCGCTGGCCACTGTGGTGCGTGACTCGTCGGCGGGCTGGTACCCGCTGTTGGCCGTCTGTGCGCTGGTCATCGCCGACGAGCTGTTCGGGTTCACGCTCGCCGTGCTCGGCCCCGAGATCAGCCGAGCCCTGGGCCTGACGAAGGGATCGTTCGCGGCCATCCTGTCGGCCAAGCTGCTCGCGGTGTCCGTCGCGACGTTGCCCATGGCAGCGCTCGTGCAGCGTCGGCCGTGGCGGGCGGCCATCGCCATCGTCACCGCGTTCGTGTGGACCGCAGCCTCGATGCTGGCGGTCATCGTCATCGGTCCGTGGGGGCTGCTGTTGGTGGTGGTGATCGACGGGTTGTCCAGTGGCAGCGTGCGCGTGCTGCATCAGCCGCTGCTGATGGACTGGTACCCGGCCACGGCGCGGGTGCGCATCCAGACCGCGTACTCGGCCGCAGTCAGCATCGGCAGCATTGCTGCGCCATTGCTGGTCGGGTTGCTCACCAGCCGTGCCGGCCTCACCTGGCGCGGTGTGTTCCTGGTGGTGACCGTGGTGTCGTTGGTGGTGGCCATCGTGTCGGTGCGGTTGCGCGACCCCGGCGTGGGCCACGCCGAGCGCGACACGTTGGGCGCGGTGCTGCTGGCAGGTGGCGACGCCGCCTCGCCCGACGAGATCGTGGTGCCGCCGTTGAGGTTCTCGGAGGTGGTGCGCCGTCTGCTGATCATCCCCACCGTGCGGCGTGCGCTGGTGGCACAGGCAGTGTTCGGCGTGCTCATCGTGCCGTACTCGGCGTTCCTGCTGTTCTTCCTCGACGATCGGTGGAACTTCGGCCCGGGTGCCCGGTCGGTGTTCTTCGCTGCATCGGCAGCGGGCGCAGTGCTGGCCCTGCGCGTGTTCGGGCCAGCCGGCGAGCGTCTGTTCCAGAACGACCCGGCCCGGCTCATCCGGCTCGCCTCGGTGCTGCTCGCCGCCAGCGTGCTGGCTATTGCGTTCGGCGCACTGGTGCCGTTCCTGGTGCCGATGCTGATCTTCTTCATCGGTTCGTCCGCGCTGGCGGCGGCCCTCGGCCCATCGCTGGTGGTGACCATGTTGGGCGTGGTGCCGGCGGAGTTCCGCCCGCATCTCGCTGCACTGGCCGGCATGTACAGCGCGGGCATCGGCGGGTTCGCCGGTGCGCTGCTGTTGGGCACGGTCGATCGCCGGTTCGGCACTGCCGGTGCGTTGGTGGCCATCGTCATTCCCGGCCTGATGGGTGCCTGGCTGCTGTACGGGTGTGCGCGCACGGTGAACGACGACATCGACCAGATGCTCGACGAGGTGATCGAGGAGACCGAGCTGGCTCGTCAACGACGAGTCGGTGTGCGCAGCGACGCGCTGGCGTGCCAGGGGCTCGACGTGGGGTACGGGCAGGTGCAGGTGCTGTTCGACGTGAGCCTGCGCGTGGCCGACGGCGAGATGGTGGCCCTGCTCGGCACGAACGGTGCCGGCAAGTCCACCGTGCTGCGCACAGCGTGCGGGCTGAACCTGCCGACGCGCGGCTCGGTGCGCCTGCACGGACGCGACATCACCTGGCTCGACCCCGAGCGACGCCTGGCGCTGGGTCTGGCCCAGGTGCCGGGTGGCCGTTCGACGTTCGGCCCGCTCAGCGTCGTCGACAACCTGCGCGCCCACGCCTACACGCTGGGCACCGACCGGCGACTGGTCGAGTCGCGGCTCGACGATGCGATGAACGTGTTCCCCCGTCTGGCCGAGCGTCGCAACCAACCGGCGGCCACGCTGTCGGGCGGCGAACAGCAGATGCTGGCGTTGGCGAAGGCGCTCATCGTGCGGCCACGGGTGTTGCTCATCGACGAGCTGTCGTTGGGCCTTGCACCGTCGGTGGTGGGCGAGCTGTTGGGCACCGTGCGCACCATCAATCAGCAGGGCGCCGCAGTGCTGCTGGTCGAGCAGTCCATCAACGTCGCGCTGTCGTTGGCCGATCGTGCGTACTTCATGGAGCGCGGACGCGTGCAGTTCGAAGGGGCCGGCGCCGCGCTGCTGGAGCGTGACGACCTGTTGCGGTCGGTGTTCCTCGGCGAGGCAACGGAATGATCGGGTTGACGCTGCACGGGCCGGTCATCGTGCTCGGCGCGCTCACGGGCATCCTCTACGGCCTGCTGGCGGTGGGGTTGGTGCTGGTGTACCGGTCGAACCGGGTGGTGAACTTCGCTCACGGCGAGATGGGCGCGTTCGGCGCGTCGCTGTTCTCGTTGCTGGTGGTGCGCTGGGGGCTGCCGTACTGGCTGATGTTGCCGGTCGCGTTGGTGGCCGCGGGCGGCATCGGCAGCGCAGCGGAAGTGGTGGCCATCCGCCGGTTGCGGCGCGCGCCGGCGTTGATGAGCATCGTCGCCACGCTGGGCATCGGGCAGCTGCTGTTGTCGTTCTCGTCGGCCATCAACCCGTCGGCCACGTTGGGGTTCAACTACCCGTCGCCGCCGTGGATGCCCACGTTCTCGATCGGCGAGCTGCGCATCACCCCGGCGTACAGCGCCATGCTCATCCTTGGGCCGATCGTGGTGTTGGGGCTGAGCTGGTTCCTGCGGGGCAGCCGGTGGGGTCGGGCGTTGCGGGCTGCGGCGGCCAACCCCGAGGCGGCGCGGCTCGACGGCATCCCTGCGGCGCGCATGTCGTCGCTGGCGTGGTTCATGGCCGCTGCGCTGTCGGCGTTGACGGCCATCCTGGTGTCGCCGACGCGCGGCTTCGCGGCGGCGGCCGCCTTCGGGCCGTCGCTGTTGATGCGTGCACTCGCCGCTGCGGTGCTGGCGCGCATGGACCGTCTGTCCGTCGCGTTCGTCGCGGGCATCGGCATCGGTGTGGTCGAGCAGGTCGTCATCGACAACACGTCCACCCAGGGCGTGGTGGAGGTGGTGCTGTTCGTGGTGGTCGTGGTGGGCATGTTGGTGCAGCGGCCCATCGGCGGGCGCTTGGTCGAGCGGGTGTCGTGGGCGAACGTGCAGCCGTGGCGCCCGCTTCCCGCCGAGATGCGCGCCATCTGGTCGGTGCGCAACCTGGGCCGCGTCATCGGTGTCGCAGCCGTGGCCGCGACGGCGGTGCTCATCGCGGTCGTCACCAACGCCACCGCCTACAGCATCACGGCCATCATGGCGCTGGCCATTGTCGGCCTGGGCGCCACCATCGTGTCGGGCATGTTGGGCGAGTTGTCGCTCGGTCTGGTGGCGTTCGGCGCCCTGGGCAGTGTGGTGTCCATCACCATTGCCACGAACACCGGCAACTTCGCGCTCGCGTTCGTCGGCGCTGCCGTCACCTCCGGTGTGCTGTCGGTGCTCACCGGGCTGCCGGCCCTGCGAGCTCGCGGCCTGCTGCTGACGGTGACGACGTTGTCGTTCGCGGTGGCCACCAGCGTGTGGGCACTGGGCCAGTCGTGGGCGCTCGGCGCTGGCACCGAGCCCGGTCGACCGATCGTCGGTTCGTTCGCCTTCGACACCGGCCGCCGGTACGCATGGTTGACGCTCGCGTTCTTGGGCCTGGCGCTGCTGGTGGCGGGGAACCTGCGTCGCGGGACGTTGGGGCGGCGGCTGATCGCCGTGCGCGACAACGACCTGGGCGTGCAGGCGTTCGGTGTGTCGGCCGTGCGGACGAAGTTGGTCGGGTTGTTCCTGGGTGGTGCGTTCGCCGGCATCGGCGTGGCCATCTACACGCACTCGTTCAGCAGCGCGTCGCCCGAGTCGTTCCCGGTGAAGCACAACATCGACATCGTCGCGATGACCATCATCGGTGGCATCGGTCTGGTGGCCGGGCCGGTGCTGGGTGCGTTGTACATCGTGGGCCTGCCCAAGTTCCTGCCGCTCGATTCGGCGGCACTGGCCGCGTCGTCGGTGGGCTGGCTGATGCTCATCATGTACGTGCCCGGTGGTCTGGCCTCGCTGCTCGCACCGCTGCGGCGACGGATCCTGCGCATCGTGGCGCGCAACCACGAGATCGACGCGGCCGTGCTGGAAGCAGGGGCGCCGGATCGGTCGACCACGTTGGGTGGGTTCACCGCACCGACGGGCCCTGCGCCGGCGCCGGGTGAGCTGCTCGTGGCCACCGGGCTGAGCAAGCGGTACGGCGGCCTGCAGGCGGTGGGCGAGGTCGACCTGACGGTGCGGGCGGGCACCATCGTCGGCCTGATCGGTCCGAACGGCGCAGGCAAGACGACCTTCTTCGAGTTGCTCGCCGGCTTCGTGCAGCCCGATTGGGGCACGGTGCTGTTCGACGGTCGCGACATCACCCGCGAGTCGCCGGCACGCCGCGCTCGGGCGGGCCTGGTGCGCGGCTTCCAGGATGCGGCGCTGTTCCCGTCGCTCACCGTGCAGGAGACCATCGAGCTGGCGCTCGAGCAGCGGCACCCGAACAACGACCTGTTGGCGCTGCTCAGCATCGACCGGCGGCGGTCTGCTCGTCAGCGGGCAGCCGATGAGCTGGTGATGTCGTTGGGGCTGTCGGCCTGGCGCGACACCCCGATCGCCGAGCTGTCCACCGGCACGCGGCGCATCTGTGAGTTGGCCAGCCTGGTGGCGCTGGAGCCGCGGCTGCTGCTGTTGGACGAGCCGTCGAGTGGTCTCGCGCAGCGCGAGGTGGAGGCGTTGGGTCGGGTGTTGCGCGACCTGCGCGACGTGTCGGGCCTGACCATCGTGGTGATCGAGCACGACATCCCGCTGGTGATGTCGGTGGCCGACACCGTCGTCGCGATGGTGGCCGGTCGGGTGTTGCGAACCGGCACACCCGATGAGGTGCGTAACGACCCTCAGGTGATCGAGACCTACCTGGGTGCCGATGGTGTCAGCGTCAGCCGCTCCGAGGAGACCAGATGATCGACGCACTCCGACCCGACCTGCGCGCCACCGAGTTGTGGGCCCGTGTGGAGCGCCACTTCCACGAGCTGCACGGGCCAGGGTTCGGTCGACCCGGCGAGCCCACCGACCCGGCCATCAACGCCGACGGATCAGCGGTGGCGTGCACGGTGGTGGTGCGTCGCGACCTGCAGTCGGCCCCGCTGCAGCAGATTCTCGTCATCGATGCCAGCGGCGAACGGCTCATCGCATCGTCTGCGGGCTCGCTGCGCGCCCCGAAGTTCGCTCCCGTCGGCGACGCACTCGCCGCGCTCGTCGACGCACCCTTGGCGTTGCCGCAGCCGGTGCTCGTCGTCGACGAACGGGTGACACCGCTGCCCGAGTTGCCCGGCGTCACCGAGAGCGTCTCGTGGTCGCCCGACGGCACGGAGCTCCTTGCCCTCGTCGCCGACCCCGGCGCCGACGCCGCTGGCGCCCAGGGGTCGGGGCGCACCACTCGCGGCGATGCGCCCGAATGGCTGCCCATCGTGATGGCCGACTCGCCCGTGAACGGATGGCGACGCCTGTGGCGCTTGCGACTCGGCGACACCGCGTGGCGGCCGGCCTCACCCGATTCGGTGACCTGCTGGGAAGCGACCTGGGCCGGGCCGACCCGAGTGGTGGCGGTGGTGTCGGACCGCCCCGAGGAAGCAGCATGGTTCGCGGCGCGGCTCGTCGAGATCGATCTCGCCGACCGATCGATGCGCACGCTCCCCACTGGCGCCGGCTGTGTCGGGCTGCCAGCCGCCACTGCCGACGGACGGCTCGTGGCCTCGGTCGCCGCCACGTGCAGCGACCGCACGGTGGTGGCCGGCGACGTGATGGTCGTCGATCGATCCACCGGGAGCGGGCACATCATCGATCTGCACGGCATCGACGTCACCTGGCAGGCGTTCCGCCCGTCGGGCCATCTGGTGGTCGCCGGCCAGCGAGGGCTCGCCACCGTGGTCGCCACGTTCGACCCCGACACCGGCGCCGTGGAGGAGTTGTGGGAGTCCACCGACCTCACGTGCGGGCAGCGCTATCCCGAGTTGTCGGTGTCGGACGGCGGCATCGCGATGGTGCTCGAGGGATATCGCCAACCGCCCGAGCTGTGCCGCCTGCGCAGCGATGGACCGCAGATCATCTCCCGGCTGCGTCACGCCGGGCACGACACGGTGCTCGCCGACGCCGGCCACGTCGAGCCGATCACCTGGAGCTCCACCGACGGCACGCCGATCGATGGGCTCGTGATCGTGCCCGACCGCGAGGGGCCGCATCCCACGATCACGTACATCCACGGTGGGCCGGTCTGGGCGTGGCGGGCCAGGTGGTCGATGGGCTATGCGTACACGCTCCTGCTCGCCCGGCTCGGGTTCGCCGTGTTCCATCCCAACCCTCGGGGCAGTACGGGCAGGGGTGAGTCGTTCCGGGCCGCCGTCCTCGGCGATCTGGGTGGCGCCGAGGTCGACGACGTGCTGACGGGCAACGACGCGCTCGTGGCCGCGGACATCGCCGACCCCTTGCGACTGGGTGTGTTCGGTGGCAGCCACGGAGGGTTCATGGCGGCCTGGATCATCGCCACCACCGACCGGTTCCGTGCGTCGGTGCCGTACTGCCCGGTCACCGAGTGGTCGTTCATGCGCTACACCACCAACGACATGGCGGCCCAGGACCATCTGCTGGCGGGTCGCCCCGGCCGCGATCCGCTCGGCGCCGTCGAGCGCATCACCACACCCACCCTGGTGTTCACCGGGAGCCGCGATCTGATCACCCCCGCCAGCCAGGGCCTCGCCTTCCACCGTGCGCTCGCCGAGCACGGCGTGGCCACCGGCTACGTGGAGTATCCGCTGGAGGGTCACGGTGTGCGCAGCTTCCCCGCGCAGATCGACTTCTCGGCCCGAATGGTCGGCTGGTTCGAGCACCACCTGGCCACCGTTCCGGCGGGCTGATCGCAGCGGCGTTCAGAGGCGCACTTCTCCCCAGGATCAGCGGTGGTTCGATCCGATTGCCGAGCACGTAGTCTTTGGCACGATTCTTCACGCGGAGCCTCACGCGGAGCCCCGCGCGGAGGTCCCGC
>JBBATY010000051.1:0-18747 GCA_040398525.1 Ilumatobacteraceae bacterium
CCCAGGCTGCGGTTGCAGAACCTGTGCGATGGTCATTCATCGCCTTGGAAAAAGCCACGTTGAGCCATCGTGTGCACGTGACCCAACCGCAGTCCTGGTAGTACTGCGGGTCTGCCACCACTGGGTAGGTCGCGCCAGCCAGGTCGATTGTCTGAACGAGGGTATGACCGTCGACGACATACGCCGTCTCCAGGCTGTGTCCTGCCGCATCGACTGCCCACGGCGCCTCGAACAGCCCGATTGCCTCGCCGTCGCCGTCGACGATCTCGACCGCACCGTCAGGGTGGGTCACAACGCTTGCTCCTTGGGGCAGGGCAAGATCGAAGCGATACTCGTCCGGCGCGTCGGGTCCGTCGAGCACCATGAGCACCTGCATGCCCCCATCCACCGTGGCCTGTGCCGCCAACGAAACAGGGGCGGAGTCAGACTCGTAGACCACGGCGCCGGACTCATCGACCACGCCCTCGTCGAGACCAGCGACCTGCGGAAGTTCGATCCCCAACTCGCTCGCCGCACCGGCGATCGTCAATGGGTCCGCAGGATCAACCGGTAGCTCCACCTCGATGCCCACCGTCGTCGCCACGTACCCATCGCCCGTCTCTGCCAACAACGCCGGGTCGGCCACCAGTTCACCTGCCGCAGCAAGTGCCTCACCCGTCTCGGTCACCACGACACCATCGTCGGCGGCGGCGAGCGGGACGCTCAGCACGAGCGACGTCACCACCATTGCTCCACTCGCGAGCCCTGCACCGACTGTGCGACGTCGCAATCGAATCATGTCAATCCACCTTGCTCTCGAACGAGGCCCCAAGCGTGTGTGTGTGTGTGTTTCGTCAAGAGGTCTCCACAACATGTCGCTCTCGCTACCTCGGGTCGGGACTACGGGAACCGCCGACGCCGACGGACCCGACATCCACCTGGCCTCGGTACCACCGGGACGCTCGCCGCCTGATTCCCCCACTCCGTTCGTGAGCGTGGACGGGCACCGAGGGCGGCCAGGCGCACGAAGCTCGGGGATCCGTGCGCGTGGACCGGGCCAGGGGTGCCCGGGCTCACGAAACGGTATGGCGGGGCAAGACCGGGCCGAACCGGCGGCTGTGGCAACCGGGGCCGCAAGGCCGACCTACAGCGGTGGGCGGGGCAGTCCGTTCGGCCACAGCGCCTGCTCGACGGCACGGCCGATGCGCAGCACGGTGTCCTCGCGCCAGCGATGGCCAACGATCTGCAGGCCGATCGGCACACCCGTGTACGGCGCCTCTGTGTGCGCTCCGCACGGCACGCTCAGCGCCGGGCACGGGGCCACCAGGTTGAACACCCCGGTCATGTCGGGCGAGTGGTAGCGGCCGTCGTCGGGCTGATCGAAGCGGTCGCGCACGGCCTTGGCCGCGCTCACCGGAGGAGTGGCCATGGTGGGGCACAGCAGCGCGTCGCGGCCGGCGAGCGCACCGGACACCTTGCGCCAGGCCTCGGTGCGGCCGAGCTCGAGGCGCTTGTAGTCGGTGGCGCTCAGCGAGTTGCCCAGCTCGATCAGGGCCACCACATCGGGGTCCATCCGGTCGGCCCACTCGTCGAGCAGATGCCCGAAGTAGCCGGACATGAACACCCCCCACATCCGGATCCACAACCACTCGTCCTCGCGGCCAAGACCGACCTCGACCGGCTCGACGATCGCCCCGGCATCGGCGAGGGCCTCGGCGGCGGCGGTGACGGCTGCCGCGATCTCCGGGTGCACCCACCACTCGCCGAGGTCGACGCTCAGGCCGATGCGCATCCCGCGCACATCGCCCGACAGCGGCCCGGACAGGTCGAGCGGCGTGGTGACCGACAGGATGTCGCGCTCGTCGGGGCCCTGCGTGACAGCCAGGAACAGCCGGGCGTCGTCGACCGAGCGGGCCAGCGGGCCGTGGTGGCTGAGCGTGTCCCACAACCCGGGCAGCACGTCCATCGGGATCCGCCCGAGGCCCGGCTTCAGACCGACGATGCCGCACCACGAGGCGGGGATGCGCACCGACCCGCCCATGTCGCTGCCCTCGGCCAGCGACACGCAGCCGGTGGCCACGGCCACGGCGCTGCCGCCCGACGACCCACCCGGGGCGAGGTCGAGCTGCCAGGGGTTGCGGGTCGGGCCGTGCAGCGGGCTGTCGGTCTGCAGCGCATGCGCGAACTCCGGCGATGTGGTCGAGCCGACGATCACTGCGCCAGCCCGCCGCAACGCGCCGACGATCGCCCCGTCGCGATCGGCCACGACATGGGCGTGGGTGAGCGACCCCATCGTGAACGGCCGACCGGCCACCGGGGTGGTCTCCTTCACGGCGATCGGCACACCGTGCAGCGGGCCGAGCGCTGCACCGTGGGTGACGGCCTCGGCTGCCAGCCGGGCCTCGCGGCGGGCCTCGTCGACCCACAGCGACGCGAACGGGGTCAGGTGCGGCTGGACGTTCTCGATCCGCGCCAGCGCCGCATCGACCAGTTCGACCGGCGACACCTCGCCGGCTGCGACCGCGGCAGCCTGGTCACGCGCGCTCGCCCACAGCAGTTCGTCACCCATGCGCCGACGGTACCCGAGCGGCAGGGTCGAGCGACGGCCGGATGGCGCTCCCGCCGACACCGGCCGGCGTGGCAGGCTGTGGCCATGGCGTGGTTGGTGAGCGAAGGCACCGTGATCGCCTCCGCCGAGGTGGCCGAGGGGCGGCGGGCCCGCGGCCGCGGGCTGCTCGGGCGCACCGGTCTCGAGGGCGCGTTCGTCATCCCCCGGTGTCGCTGGGTGCACACGGTCACCATGAAGTTCCCGCTCGACATCGCCTACCTCGACGCAGAGGGCACGATCGTGAAGACGATCCGCATGACGCCGCACCGCGTGGGCGTGCCGGTGTGGTCGGCGTCGTGGGTGGTCGAGGCCGAGGCGGGCGCCTTCGCGAGATGGGGTCTGCACGTCGGCCAACAGATCGAGCTACGGCCATGAGCGGCACACTGGTGCTCGTCAGCACCCCGATCGGCAACCTCGGCGACCTGGCACCGCGCGCCGTCGAGGCGCTGCAGGCCGCCGCGCTGATCTGCTGCGAGGACACGCGTCGAACCGGCAAGCTGCTCGCCCACGCAGGCATTCGCGGCGTGCCGATGGCGGTGGCCAACGAGCACACCGAGCACGGGCGCATCGGCGAGGTACTCGACCTGTTGGCCGCCGGCCGCTCGGTGGCGGTCGTCACCGATGCCGGCACACCGGGCATCAGCGACCCCGGCGAGCGCCTGGTCCGCGCCGCGATCGATGCCGGCCACACGGTGAGCGCGGTGCCCGGCCCGGCGGCGTTCACCATGGCGCTGGTGGTGAGCGGGTTCGCGACGAGCCGCTTCGTGATGGAGGGGTTCCTCCCCCGCACCGGAGCCGAGCGGGCCCGCCGGCTCGCCGAGGTCGGGCGCGAGCACCGGGCCGTCGTGCTCTACGAGGCTCCGCACCGGGTGGCGCGCACAATCACCGACCTCATCGGAGCCTGCGGGCCGCAGCGGCGGGTGGTGCTGGCCCGCGAGCTCACCAAGCTGCACGAGGAAGTGTGGCGCGGCACCCTGGCCGAGGCCGTCGACCACCTCGGCGCCCGCGAGCCCCGCGGCGAGTACGTGGTGGTGCTCGACGGCGCACCCGATGCCGCGCCACCCGACGACGACGCCATCCGCGACGCACTGCTGGCGGCGATCGCCGATGGCGAGTCGCGCTCGGGTGCAGTCGCTACCGTGATGGACACCCTCGGCGTCGCCAAACGGCGCGTCTACGACATCGCCACCACACTCCCCCGATGAGCGAGCTCACCGACATCGCCAGCACCGGCCCTAGCGCCGCCTTCTTCGACCTCGACCGCACGTTGATCAGCGGGTCGAGCAGCTTCGTGCTGGGCATCGCCGCCTGGCGCGCCGGCCTCGTCGACCGGGGCCAGTTCGTCCGCGACGCCGTCGACGCCGTGCGGTTCCGTGTCGCCGGGGCCAGCGACGAGACCAGCCACGGGGTGCGCGATCGCATCCTCTCCGCCGTCCAAGGTGTCCGCCACGACGACCTCGTCGGGCTCAACGCCGCCACGGTGCCCACCCTGCTCGAGAAGGTGCGGCCGGAGGCACTGGCCCTGGTCGAGCGCCACCGCGAGGCAGGTCGGGCCACCTACATCGTCTCGGCTGCGCCGATCGAGCTGGTCGATCCGCTCGCCCGGGCGATGGGCATGACCGCAGGCATCGGCACGGTGAGCGAGATCGTCGACGGCGCCTACACCGGCAAGCTGGTCGGGTCGTTCTGCTACGGCGAGGGCAAGGTGACGGCCATCACCGAGCTGGCCCGCTGGGAGGGCCTGCAGCTCGACCAGTGCTACGCCTACAGCGACTCGGCGAGCGACCTGCCGATGCTCACCGCCGTCGGCCACCCGGTGGTGGTGAACCCCGACGCGAAGCTCGAGCGCCACGCCCGCCGCAACGGCTGGCCGATCGTGATCTTCAGCCGCCGCACCAAGGCCGTGGTGCGGCGAACCACCGAAGCCCTCGCTGCCACAGCACTGGCCGCCGGCTCGTTCGCCGTCGGGGCCCGCTGGGCCCGCAGCCACTGACCGTCAGGTCAGCGGGGTGAGGCCGAGCTGACGCGACTGGGCCACCAGGCGCCCCGCCGAGTCCCACACCTCGCCGTCCTCGTTCAAGAACCCGCCCTGCACCACCTGCGAGCGGAACACGCAGCGCACGGGCCCGGGGGCGGGCACGCCGCGGACGTGCACGGTGTACTCGACCGTCGGCACCCAGCCGGCAGGCATGTCGAGGTGGAACACCGCTGGCGGCAAGGCGTCGCACACCAGCAGCAACGCCAAGGTGTCGACAGGGCGGCCGTCGGCAAAGCCGAACCACCCGGCGATCTCGGCCACACCGCGCTTGCGACCCTCGACCCAACCCATGTGGTCCGGGTGGATGCGCACGTCGAGACGGTCCATCAGCGCCACCGGCACACCGCCCTGCCCGGCCGTGCGGGGCACACACTCCTCGAACGGCGGCAGCTCGGGCGGGCCGACGGCCAGGTGCTCGTAGGGGCTGGTCATCTGCGCCAGGTCGCCGAAGGCGCCGAGCACTTGGATGATCGGGGCACCACCCCGGTGCAGCCTGCCCGTCACCGTGGCGAATCGCCGCCCCTCCTTCACCACCTCACCCGCCAGCTCGACCGGCCCGGGCCGCCCTGGCGACAGGTAATGGGCCGTCACGCTGATCGGGTCGGGTCGCCCGGCGAGGGCGCGCAGGCCGTTGGCCGCCAACGCCAGCAGGTAGCCGCCGTTGGCATTGCCGCCGATGTCCCAACCGTCGTGCAGCTCGCCGGCACCGTCGACGACCCGTGTCGCCCAGTCGAACTCGTACTCGCTCATCGACGGCAATACTGCTCGCCGACCGGCTCGACCGCCCCATCCGCGAGCAGCCGCGCCAGGTGCTGCTGGATGGTGCGCCGCTCGACCGACTCGCCGAACACTGGCGGTCGGGTGCCGGCGCGGTAGACGATGCCGTCGGCTACCAGTTCGTCGAACGAGCGGGGCCGATCGAGCAGGGCCAGCAGGGCATCCTCGCGTCGCTGGAACGACTCGGCGTAGGCGTCGACGGCGGCGACGAAGGCCGCGTGGCCGTCGACGACCCCCTTGTGGTGGAACGTCACGTAGTGGTCGGCCACGAGGCCGCGCGCCATCTGCAGCGTCTGCTCGAACGCTCCGAGGTCGGAGGCCGCATCGCCGTAGTAGGCGCCGAACCCGGTGAGATCGATGTCGCCGGTGACCACCACGCGCACGCCGTCGTCGCCCTCGATCAGGTACATGCTGTGGCCCGAGGTGTGGCCGGGCGCATGCACCAGGGTGACCGTCACCCCGCCGAGGTCGACCGTGTCGCCGTCGTCGAGGCCCTCGGCCTGCGGCCATCCGACGAAGTGGAAGCGCTCGGTGACGAACTCGGTCATCTGCGGCCACAGCGGCTGCGGCAGGCCGTAGAGCGCCATCAGCGCCTCCACCGACCGCAACGCGTCGACGTCGTTGCGGTGCACCTTCAACGCTGCCCACCGCACGGCCGACACGCCCGCAGCATGGTCCTCGTGGGTGTGGGTGAGCAGCACCGTGTCGACCGCCAGCGGCGGATCGGCCGTGGCGACACTGAGCGACGGGTCGATCAGCACGCTGCCGGTGGCGCCCTGCACCAGCACCGAGTTGCCGTCGGGGTACTTGCCCTGTTCGTGGCCGAACAGCACCGTCGTGTAGCGGCCCAGTTGGCGGCGTTGCTCGACCATGCGCCGAACGTAGCCGGAACGTGCGTGCCGCCCCGTTGCCGGCGCGACGTATCCTGTGCCCCGTGACGACCCTTCGTTCATCGGGTGTGGCCCGCTTCCGGGCCACTGCGACCTTCCGTCGAATGTGCCCCGGCTGCTGACCCCGCCGACGCCCGCCATTCCACGAAAGGACACGCCGTGACCCGCTTCTACCTGACCACACCGATCTACTACGTCAATGCTCGGCCGCACCTCGGGCATGCCTACACGACGATCATCGGTGATGCCCTCGCCCGTTGGCACCGCCTGCTGGGCGACGACGTGCACTACCTCACGGGCACCGACGAGCACGGCCTGAAGATCCAGCAGGCTGCCGACGCGGCCGGCAAGAGCCCGCAGGAGTTCGCCGACGGCATCGCTCCCCTCTTCCAGGACGCCTGGCAGCGGCTGCACATCACCAACGACGACTTCATCCGCACCACCGAGGCCCGCCACCGCGCCGGGGTGCAGGAGCTCCTGCAACGCTGCTACGACGCGGGCGACATCGAGCTCGGCGTCTACCAGGGCAAGTACTGCGTGGCGTGCGAGGAGTACTTCACCGACGACGAGCTGCTGCCCGGCGACCTGTGCCCCATCCACAAACGCCCGGTCGAGTACTTCGAGGAGGAGAACTACTTCTTCCGCCTCAGCCGCTTCCAGGACCGCTTGCTCGACTGGTACGCCGCACACCCCGGCGCGATCACGCCCGAGTTCCGCGGCAACGAGGCGCTCGGCCTGATCCGGTCGGGCCTACGCGACTTCTCGGTCAGCCGCACCAGCCTGACGTGGGGCATCCCGCTGCCGTGGGACCCCAAGCACGTCGCCTACGTGTGGTTCGACGCGCTGGCCAACTACATCACCGCCGTCGGCTACGGCACCGACCGCGACCGTTTCGACCAGTGGTGGCCGGTCGACTACCACCTGATCGGCAAGGACATCATCCGCCACCACTGCGTGTACTGGCCGGCGATGCTGATGTCGGCGGGCCTCGAGCCGCCGAAGGGCTGGGCCGTCGGCGGCTGGCTGCTCGTGGGCGGCGAGAAGATGAGCAAGACCTCGGGCAACGTGGTGAACCCGCTCGACCTGATCGACGAGTTCGGCGTCGACGGCTTCCGGTACTACGTGCTCGCCGAGACCAGCTTCGGCCAGGACGGCGACTTCACCTACGAGGGCCTGACCGCGCGCTACAACAGCGACCTGGCCAACAACTTCGGCAACCTGCTGGCACGCGTCGCCACTGTCCTGGGCAAGAAGTGCGGCGGCGTGGGCCCCGCGCCACGTGCAGACTCGCCATTGGCAGGGGCTGCCGCCGACGCTGTGGCAGGCGCGGTCGCCGGCTGGGCCGACGTGCAGCCGAGCCGGGCGCTCGATGCAACCTGGTCGCTGATCCGCGCCACGAACGCCTACCTCGAGGCCAACGAGCCGTGGAAGGCCGAGCCCGGCGCTGCCGTCGACGCCGTGATGGGCGACGCCCTCGAAGCCCTGCGCATCGTGGCGGTGCTCGCCTCACCGGCCCTGCCCACCACTTGCCAGGCGGTGTGGGAGCGAATCGGCCTGGCCGGCGCTGTTCTCGATCAGCGCCTCCCCGAGGCCGCAGCGTGGGGCGGCTACCCCGGTGGCGCAACCGTCGTGAAGGGCGACGCCCTCTTCCCCAGGAAGTGACCCGATGACGGCCACGTCCGAGCACGCCGCCATCGAGCTGGTCGACAGCCACTGCCACCTCTACGACACCCGCGGCACCGAGCTGGCCGAGGTGCTCGCTGCGGCGCAGGCCGCCGGCGTGGTGCAGATGGTGACCGTCGGCTGCGACGCCACCACCACGGCAGCGGCGATCGCCATCGCCGAACAGCACCCGCAGGTGTTCGCCACCGCCGGCCTGCACCCGCACGACGCGGTCGACGGTGTCGACACCATCGCCGGCTTCCTCGGCCACCCGCGGGTGATCGCGGTCGGCGAGGCGGGCCTCGACTACTACTACGACCACTCGCCCCGCGACGTCCAGCGCCTGGCCTTCGCCGCACAGATCCAGCTCGCCCACCAGCACGACCTGCCGCTCGTCATCCACACCCGCGACGCGTGGGCCGACACCTTCGACGTGCTGCGCGCCGAGGGCATGCCGACCCGCACCGTCTTCCACTGCTTCACCGGCGGCGTCGACGAGGCGCGGACGTGTGTCGAGCTCGGGGCCTTTCTCTCCTTCAGCGGGATCGTCACCTTCAAGGGCTCCATCGACGTGCAGGACGCCGCCCGGTGGTGCCCGCTCGAACGGATGCTCGTCGAGACCGACAGCCCGTACCTGGCCCCGACCCCGCACCGGGGCCGCACGAACCAACCAGCCAACGTGGCCCACGTCGCCCGGTTCGTGGCCGATCTACGCGACCTCCCCCTCGCCACGGTGGCGTCGGCCACCGTGGCAACGACCAGGGCGGCGTTCCCCTGCCTTGTGACCGGAGCTGCTGGTTCGTAGCCTGTCGGGATGGACGTGCACCAGCGGCGACGAGTCGCGCTCGCCTCGGTGCTCACGTTGGCAGCGATTCCCGCCTACCTGATGCTCGGCCGCGAGGCAGCAGGCTCGACCGAGCCGGCGCTCGACGCATCCACCGTGGTGACCGAACAGCTCGGCGCTGAGTCGACGGTGGCGTTCACCGTGCCGCCCACCACCATGGCAATGCCGATCTTCCTCGACAACACGGCGGTCATCGTGCCTCCGGCCGTCATCGACGTCGTCCGCCCCGAGCCGACCGCCGACAACCAGGTCGAGGGCCGAGCGACGTTCCTGCGCTACGACACGACCGCCGACGAGCGGCTGTGCACCGCCTACGTGGCCACGAACGGCGCAGTGCTGACGGTCACCAACATCGCGAACGGCCTGTCGGTCACCTGCCGCAACCGGTACGGGGAGCCGCTGCCCGCCGGCGTCGACCTGCTCATCGACACCGACCTGTACACGCGCATCGCCGACCTCGCCGATGCGCCGATCTTCGTGCGCTTCGACTGGTGAGCGGCCTACTGTCGCGGACCGACGTCGGGGCCCTGCTCAGCGACCACGGCCTGGCGCCCCGCCGGCAGCTCGGCCAGAACTTCGTCGCCGACCCGAACACGGTGCGACGCATCGCCCGGCTCGCAGGGGTCGGCCCGGGCGACCACGTGCTCGAGATCGGCGCGGGCCTCGGCTCGCTCACCCTGGCGCTCGCCGAGACCGGCGCCGAGGTGGTCGCCGTCGAGGTCGACCGCGGGATCGTCCCGGTGCTGCGCGAGGTCGTCGCCGACGCCGCGAACGTCACCGTGGTGGAAGCCGACGCGCTGCGGGCCGACTGGGACGCCCTGCTCGCCTCGGCCCCCAGCTGGGTGCTCGTCGCCAACCTGCCCTACAACGTGGCCACACCGCTCGTCTGCGACCTGCTCGACGGTGTGCCAGCGATCGCCCGGATGCTCGTCATGGTCCAACGCGAGGTCGCCGAGCGGTTCTGCGCAACCCCGCGCAGCGAGGCCTACGGCGCTGTCAGCGTGAAGGTGGCCTACTGGGCCACCTCGCGGGTCGCCGGCACCGTCCCGGCCAGCGTGTTCGTGCCGCGACCGAACGTCGAGTCGGCCCTGGCCGAGATCGTCCGCCGCCCGGCGCCCGCCACCGACGCCGACCGCGAGGCGCTGTTCCACCTCGTGCGCGTGGCGTTCGGCCAGCGGCGCAAGATGCTGCGCCGCTCGCTCGCCGCCGAGGTCGACCCCGAGGTCTTCGCCGCAGCCGGCATCGACCCGCAGCGCCGGCCCGAGGAGCTCGACGTCGTCGAGTGGGGTGCACTCACCCACGCCGTCGCACGCGCACGAGCGGCGCAGTGAGGAGCCTTCGGTGACCGCCGTCCGGGTGCAGGCCCCGGCCAAGCTGACGCTGTCGCTGCGCATCACCGGCGTCCGCGACGACGGCTACCACCTGATCGATGCCGAGATGGTCACCCTCGAGCTGGCCGACACCCTCGACATCGACCCGGGCGGTCGCGGGCTGACCGCCGACGGGCCCTTCGCCGCCGGGATGCCCCTCGACGACTCGAACCTGGTCGCCAAGGCCCTGCGCCTGGCGGGCCGCGAGGCGGCGGTGCACGTGCACAAGGCGATCCCCCACGGTGGCGGGCTCGGAGGTGGCTCGGCCGACGCCGCCGCCGTGCTGCGCTGGGCCGGGCTGGGCACAGCGCCCGACGACCTCGCCCGCGCCGCACGACTCGGCGCCGACATCGCCTTCTGCCTGGCGGGGGGCAGGGCGCGGGTGCGCGGCATCGGCGAGCTGGTCGAGCCGCTCGATCCGCTGCCGCTCGACATCACGCTGGTGATCCCCCCGCTGGCCGTCAGCACACCGGCCGCCTACCGGGCCTGGGACGACCTCGGTGGGCCGAGGGCGGCCGGGCCGAACGACCTCGAGTCGGCTGCCATCGCCGTGGTTCCCGAGCTCGCCACGTGGCGTGACCGCATCGCCGACTGCTGCGGCGTGCGACCGGTCCTCGCCGGTAGCGGCGCCACCTGGTTCGTCGAGGGGCATCACCCCGCGCTGCACGCACTGTCGCCCGAGGCGACCGTCGTGCTCACCCGCGCCGCCATCTGAGACGTCGCGCGAGCCAGATGCGTGTGCACGCACGCGGAAACGGCCCCGAGCCGGGAGGGCCGGGGCCGATCTGCGTGAGGAGTGACGTGGACGTGTCTAGCGACGCTGGTGACGCGTGCGGCGAAGCATCTTCTTGTGCTTCTTCTTCCGCATGCGCTTGCGGCGCTTCTTGATGAGCGATCCCATGGCCCGAGCGACGCTAGCGGCACCGAGCGGCGCGCTCCAACTGCAGCGGGGGCAGTCGTGCCGATATCGTGCCGGTGACGATCGATCCGGGGTCGTTCAATGGTAGGACAGCGGTTTTTGGTGCCGCGTATAGGGGTTCGAGTCCTCTCCCCGGAACCACATCCGGCTGACCGTGCGATAGAACACACCCATGGGAGTGTCCGCCATCGTCCTCGCCGCCGGGGAGGGTTCGCGCATGCGCTCGGCCCGCCCGAAGCCCCTCCACCTCATCTGCGGCCGATCGATGGTGATGCACGTCATCCATGCCCTCGAGGGTGTCGAGCCCGACCGCACCGTGCTCGTCGTCGGCCACGGCGCCGAGCGGGTGACGAAGAAGGTGCAGGAGCAGGCACCGGACTGGGCCAACGTCCAGTTCGTCGAGCAGCAGGTGCAGCGCGGCACGGGCGACGCCGCCATGGTGGGCATGACGGCCATCCCCGGCGACGACCTCGACGACGACTCGACCGTGCTGATCCTGCCCGGCGACACCCCGCTGCTGCGCCCCGAGACACTCGCCGCGCTCGTCGCCACCCACGTGTCGGGCGGCTACGCCTGCACCGTCACCACCTCGGTGCTCGACGACCCCACCGGCTACGGCCGCGTGGTGCGCGCCCCCGCCAAGGGCGGCGACGTCGGTCGAGTGCTGCGCATCGTCGAGCAGCGCGACGCGTCCGACGACGAGCGGGCGATCCGCGAGGTGAACATGGGCATGTACGCCTTCCGCCGCGACCTGCTCGGCCCCGCGCTGCGGCATCTCTCGCCCGACAACGCGCAGGGCGAGTACTACCTCACCGACGTGGTCGCCGTGCTGGCCGGCATGGGCCACCGGGTGGGCTCGTACGTGGCTCCGCCCGAAGAGACCCAGGGAGTCAACGACCGCTGGCAACTGGCCCTCGCCGAGCGTGAGTTGCGCAACCGGATCAACCGCCGGTGGCTGCTGAACGGGGTGACCATGCTCGACCCACGCCAGACCTTCCTCGACGTCACCGTGGGGCTCGGCCGCGACGTCACGCTGTACCCGGGCACGATCCTGCAGGGCAACACGGTCATCGGCGATCGCTGCGACATCGGGCCCGACGTCCGCCTCACCGACTGCATCGTGGGCGACGACGCAGTCCTCGCCAGCACCGTCGGCGTCGACGCCGAGATCGGAGCCGGCGCCGAGGTCGGCCCGTTCGCCCATCTGCCTGCGGGCAGCACAGTGGCTTCTGGCGCGGTGACGGGCGCGTTCTACACTGCCCCGACGGGCTGAGCCAGAGCGGCCCGCTGCGGCAGCCAGAGGAGTCCCCATGGAGAAGGTCACCACCAAGCGCATGGCGCTCTACTCGGGGCGCACCCACCCGGCGCTGGCCGACGAGGTGGCCCAGCACCTGGGTGTCGAGCTCGGCCACGCGAACCTCGTCGAGTTCGCCAACGGCGAGGTGCGGCCCCGCTTCGGCGAGAGCATCCGCGGCAACGACGTGTTCGTCATGCAGACGCACTACGGCTGCGACGGACGCAGCATCAACGACTCGATCATGGAGCAACTGATCATGATCGACGCCGCCTACCGGGCCTCGGCCAAGCGGATCACCGCGGTCTGCCCCTTCTACGGCTACGCCCGCCAGGACCGCAAGGCCGAGGGCCGCGAGCCGATCACCGCCCGGCTGGTCGCCGACCTGTTCAAGGCAGCCGGTGCGAAGCGGATGGTGTCGATCGACCTGCACAGCGGCCAGATCCAAGGTTTCTTCGAGGGGCCTGTCGACCACCTCACCGCGATGCCGGTGCTCGAGGCCTACGTGCGCGAGCACGGCTCGGACCCGGTGATCGTCGCCCCCGACGCCGGCCGGGTGAAGGTCGCCGAGCGGATGGCCCAGCACCTCACCGACAAAGGCGCCGACCTCGCCTTCATCTACAAGCGCCGCCCGAAGGGCACGGCGAACGTGGTGGAGGCCAAGGAGGTCATCGGCGAGGTCGAGGGCCGGCTCTGCATCATCACCGACGACATGATCGACACCGGGGGCACCATCGCGGCGGCCGCCCAGGTGCTGATCGATCGTGGCGCTCGCGAGGTCTGGGCGATGGCCACCCATGGCGTGCTGTCGGGTGCCGCGGTCGAGCGGCTCGACAAGGCCCCGATCTCGCGCGTGGTGCTCACCAACACCTTGCCCCTGCCTCCGGAGAAGCACCTCGCGAAGATCGAAGTGCTCTCGATCGCCCCGCTGATCGCCGACGCACTCAACGCCGTGTTCGACGACACGAGCGTCAGCGAGATCTTCGGCGGCGAGAACCAGGCCTGACCCACCACATCAGGTGGCGGATCGGCCAGGCCGACCGATAGGCTCGAAAGCCGTTTGCCGCCCGCAGTCGATCGAGGCCCCGTCATGTCGAACACCAAGCTCGTCGCCACCACTGGCCGCCCCACTGGGTCGGCCGCATCCCGCCGCCTGCGGGCCGAGGGGCACATCCCGGCCGTCCTCTACGGCAACGGCGTATCGCCGATCAGCCTCACCGTCGTGCGGCGCGAGCTGCGCCTTGCCCTGAGCGGCCCGGGTGGCTCGAACACCCTGCTCGCACTCGAGGTCGACGGCACCAGCTACCCGGCCATGGTGAAGGAGATCCAGCGCCACCCGGTGAAGCGCACGGTGAGCCACATCGACTTCGTGGCCGTGAACATGAACGCCGACATCACCGTGTCGGTGCCGGTCGTGCTGAGCGGCGAGTCCGAGGCGGCCAAGGCCGTCGACGGCCTCGTCGACGCTGCGGTCGACTCGCTCGAGGTCACCTGCACCCCCGGCAACGTGCCCAACGAGATCACCGTCGACATCAGCTCGCTCGCTCCCGGCCAGGTCATCCGCCTCGGCGACCTGAAGCTCCCGAAGGGCGTCGTCGCCGTCGGCGACCCGGAGATGGCGATCGTGTCGATCATCCACAGCGCCCCGGCAGCCGCCGAGGGCGAGGGCACCGAATCGGCCGAGTGATCCGGCCGACCACGGCAGGCGTCGCATGAGCATCGCCGCCCTGGTCGTCGGCCTGGGCAACCCTGGCCAGCAGTACGAGCGCACCCGCCACAACGTGGGCGCCGAGGTCGTCGACGAGCTCGCCCGACGAGCTGGCGTCGTGCTGAAGGCCGGGCGCGACCGGGCGCTCGTCGCCGAGGCCACCGTGCGCGACCAGCGCGTGGTGCTCGCCTTCCCGATGACCTACATGAACGACAGCGGCGAGGCGGTGCGGCCGCTGATGAAGCGCCACGGGCTGCACGAGCCACACCAGTTGATCGTCGTGCACGACGAGCTCGATCTGCTCCCCGGCTGCGTCCGGGTGAAGGCCGGTGGCGGCCTGGCCGGCAACAACGGCCTGCGCAGCATCACAGCCCACCTGCACACGCAGGACTACCTCCGCGTGCGCATCGGCATCGGCAAGCCGCCGTCGAAGGAGCGCGGCGCAGGGCATGTGCTGTCGAAGGTGCCCCCGCACGAGCGCGAGCTGCTCGACATCGCCGTCCGGCATGCCGCCGACGCGGTCGAGGTGCTGCTCACCGACGGGGTCGAGGCAGCCCAGCGGGTCTACAACTCGACGACGCTCGATCCGCCGCGCTGACCGGCCACCATCAGCCCGGCGCTCAGACGACCTCGTCGGCCACCACTCGGCCGCCGGACAGCTCGATGCGTCGGGTGATCCGCACTGCGTCGAGCAATGCACGGTCGTGGGTGACCATCAGCACCGTTCCGGCGAAGCGGTCGAGGGCCTGCTCGAGCTGCTCGATGGCGGGCAGGTCGAGGTGGTTGGTCGGCTCGTCGAGCACGAGGCAGTTGGTGCCGGTGGCCATCAAGAGCGCGAGCACCAGACGGGTCCGCTCCCCCGGCGACAGCGACGCGGTCGCTCGCTGCACTTCCTCGGCACCGATGCCGAACTTGGCGAGCAGGGTGCGCGCATCGGGCACGCTGAGGCCGGTGGCGGCCATGAATGCCGTCAGCACCGAGTCGTCACCCGTCAGTTGCGCTCGGCGCTGCTCGAGCTCGCCCACCACGACACCGGGCCCGAACCACCGCTGACCGGCGTCGAGTGGGCGGCGGCCGAGGATCGCCTCGAGCAGCGTGCTCTTCCCGCTGCCGTTGTGCCCGACGATGGCCACCCGCTCGCCGGCACCGATGCTGAGATCGATCGGGCCCAGGGTGAAGCCCGCGCGATGGACCTCCGCCCCGGTGAGCCGCACGACCTCGCCGCTGCGCGCCACCTCGCCGAACACGAGCCGGAGCTGCCACGCCTCACGCGGCTCGTCGACGACGTCGAGGCGCTCGAGCGCACGCTCGGTGCGGGCTGCTCGGGCGGCGAGCTGCTCGGTCTGGTTCACCTTGAACGCCTTCACGTGCTTGTCGTTGTCGGCGGGTCGCTTCGTGGCCTTGTTCAGCCCCACCGACGCCCACTCGCGCTCGCGCTGGGCCCGGTCGAGCAGCGACTGCTTCTTCGTCGAGAACTCGTCGAAGCGGTCGCGGGCATGGCGCGCCGCCACCTGGCGTTCGGCGAGGAACGAGTCCCAGCCGCCGGCGTACAGGGCCAGACGGTGCGTGAACTCGTCGAGCTCGGCGACGTGGGTGACGGTGCGTCGCAGGAATTCGCGGTCGTGGCTCACCACCATCAGCGGCGCCGATCGGCCGACCACCCACTCCTCGAGGCGCCGGAGCCCGTCGAGGTCGAGGTCGTTCGTCGGCTCATCGAGCAGCAGCACGTCGAAGCGGGCCAGCAGCAGGGCAGCCAGACCAACCCGCGCCGCCTCGCCGCCCGACAGCGACGCCATCGACTGGGCCAGCAGGCGTTCGGCCAGACCGAGCTCGTCGCACACCGGCCCGAGGCGGGTGTCGAGGTCGGCCGCGCCGAGGTGCAGCCAGCGCTCGAGCGCCACCGAGTAGCGATCGTCCGAACCGGGCCCACCGGCGGCGAGGGCGGCCGAAGCGGCCTCGAGCTCGACATCGGCCTCGGCCACACCCGTGCGGCGGCGCAGGAACTGCACCACGGTCTCGGTGTCGCTGCGATCGGGCTCCTGAGGCAGGTAGCCGACGGACGCGTCGGCGGGCATGACGACAACCTTGCCCTGATCGACCGGCTGCTGGCCGGCGAGCACGCGCAGCAAGGTGCTCTTGCCCACACCGTTCGGCCCGACCAGACCCACCCGCCACCCGGCGGCCAGCTGCACCTCGACGTCGTCGAGCACGACGGCACGACCGAGAGCGAGCGTCAGGTTGCGGGCATGGAGGGCGGCGGTCGTCACGGGGATCTGCCCGTCATCCTCGCAGACGGGCCGACGGCCGGACCGTCCACTTCCATTGCCAGGTCGGCTCGCTACCCTCGGGGAGCCGATGTCGCTCGCCGATCTCCCCCCGCTGCTCCGCGCCGATCCCGGCCTGACGGTCGCATTCGGCGACCCCCAGGCCGTCCTCGCCGTATCCGAGGCTGCCCGCCCCGTCGCGGTGGCCGCCCTGAGCGCGCTGTCCGGTCGACGACCGCTGCTCGTCGCCTGCCCCACAGGGTCGGATGCGGGCCAGCTCTACGACGACCTGCGCCAGTTCCTGCCGGCCGTCGACGGGGTCGACCGGGTGCTGCTGTTCCCTGCATGGGAGACCCTGCCGTTCGAACGCGTCAGCCCCAGCGTCGAGACCATGGGCCGCCGCCTCGAGGTGCTCTGGCGGCTACGCCGACCCGAGCACATGCCGGCCGTCGTCGTCACGGGTGTGCGCGCCCTGCTGCAGCGCCTCGGGCCCGATGCACTCACCCTCGAACCGGTCAGCGTGCGGCCCGGCGACGTGCTCGACGCCGACGACCTGCTGCACCGGCTCGTCGGGTTCGGCTACCGGCGCGAGGAGCTCGTCGAGCACCGCGGCGAGGTCGCCCGACGCGGCGCGATCATCGACGTCTTCCCCTCGACCGCCGACGCCCCGATCCGCATCGACCTGTGGGGTGACGAGGTCGACCGGCTGACGGAGTTCTCCGTCACCGACCAGCGCAGCACCGTCGACCTCGCCGAGGTGCGCATCTTTCCGGCACGCGAGCTGTTGCCGTCGGCCGAGGTGCGCGCCCGCGCCGGCGAACTGGTGGCGGCCGAGCCCTGGGGCCGCGAGCACTGGGAACGACTGGCCGAGGGCACGGTGTTCGACGGCATGGAGAGCTGGCTGCCCTGGCTCACCGAGCGCGACACGCTGATCAGCGATGTCCTGCCCGAGCGGGCCAAGGTGGTGCTCGTCGAGCCGCGCCGGATGCGCGACCGCGCCGCCGACCTGCTCGCCGAGGAAGACGACCTGGCCACGGCGCTGGCCGGCACCTGGGCCCGCGACGCAGACCGCCCGTTCCCCAGGCTGCACGCCTCGACCGACCATGTGCTCGGAGCCGGCCAGGAGTTCTGGGCGATCGGCTCGACACCGGCCCACCCGGACGCGCCCATGGTCCAGGCGTCGGGATGGGGTCCGGTCGTGGGCGACGGTGAGGGGTTGGCCACCCGGCTCGGCGGCCTGCTGGCCGAGCGCTACCGCGTGGTCGTCACCGCCGACTCCGACGCATCTGCGCAGCGCCTCGCCGGTCTGCTGCGCGACCGCGGGCTCGACTTCACCCTCGTCACCGACGCCGCAGCACGCGACCTCACTCGACCTGGCGGCTACGTGGTGACGGCACCGCTGCACCGCGGGTTCCTGCTGCCGAGCGCCAATCTCGCCGTCGTCGCCGAGGGCGACCTCACCGGGCGACGGCGGGCCCACCGCCGACCCCGGCCCCGACGCCGCGAGAGCGCCGGCTTCTTCGAGGACCTCCGGCCGGGCAACTACGTCGTCCACCACCAGCACGGTGTGGGCCAGTACGAGGGGATGGTCAAGCGCACCATCGGCGGCGTCGAGCGCGACTACCTGCTCATCGCCTACAAGGGCGGCGACAAGCTGTACGTGCCGAGCGATCAGATCGACGCCCTGCGCCAATACGTGGGCGGCGAGACACCGAGCCTGCACCGCCTGGGCGGCGCCGACTTCGCCAAGGCCACCTCGCGTGTGCGCAGCGCGGTACGCGAGATCGCCCAGGAGTTGGTGGTGCTCTACCAACGGCGGGTCAACGCCGACGGCCACTCCTTCGGCCAGGACACCCCCTGGCAGCACGACATGGAGGAGTCGTTCCCCTACACCCTCACCCCCGACCAGACGAGCGCGGTCGACGAGATCAAGCGCGACATGGAGCGCCCGTACCCGATGGACCGCCTGCTGTGCGGTGACGTCGGCTTCGGCAAGACCGAACTGGCCGTGCGCGCCGCGTTCAAGGCCATCCAGGACGGCATGCAGGTGGCAGTCCTGTGCCCGACCACGCTGCTCGCCACCCAGCACGGCACCACATTCGCCGATCGTTTCGCCGGCTACCCGATCCGCGTCGAGGTGCTCAGCCGCTTCCTCACCAACGGCGAGGCGCGCAAGGTGCTCGAAGGCCTCGCCACCGGCGAGGTCGACTGCGTGATCGGCACCCACCGCCTCCTCCAGGACGGTGTCCGCTTCAAGAACCTCGGACTGCTCGTCGTCGACGAGGAGCAGCGCTTCGGCGTGCAGGCCAAGGAGATGATGAAGAAGCTGAAGGTGAACGTCGACGTGCTCACCCTCAGCGCCACACCCATCCCGCGCACGCTCGAGATGAGCCT
>JBBATY010000052.1:0-85 GCA_040398525.1 Ilumatobacteraceae bacterium
CTCGATCTCGGTGACGTGCTGGTGAAGCCCGATCTCGATCTGGGCGATCTGCAGGTGAAGCCTGATCTCGATCTCGACGACCTCG
>JBBATY010000052.1:185-18688 GCA_040398525.1 Ilumatobacteraceae bacterium
AGATCAAGCCGATGCCGATGCCGACCGTCGATGTCGACGACCTGCCCATCAAGCCCGATCTCGATCTCGACGACCTCGAGATCAAGCCGATGCCGATGCCGACCGTCGATGTCGACGACCTGCCCATCAAGCCTGATCTCGATCTCGACGACCTGAAGGTCACACCGGTGATCGACACCGACGACGTGCTCGGCACGAAGTTGGTCCAGACCGACATCGACCTCGGCGACCTCGCCCCGATCACCACGATCGATCCCGAGGTGCTCGCAGAAGGGGTCATCGGCCCGAGCGATGCACAGGGGGTCTTCGGCCCGAGCGACCTCGAGATCGATGCCGAGGTGCTTCCCCCGATCAGCGTGTCGATGCCCGATATCGACATCGACGTCGACCTCGAGCCGGGCGGCTCAGGGCTCGACAACCTCGACCTGGAGAACCTCGAGGTGCCCGACATCGACCTCGACCTCGACGGCATCTGATCGCTGGGTGCGGGTGGGTGGCTCCCTCGGGGGTCGTCCACCCGCTTCGGCGCGCCTCAGGTGAAGCGGAAGGTGCTGAGCATGGCAAGGATCGTCTTGCTGTGCTCGGGCATCGTCTCGACCGGGCAGGTCAGCACGAGCTGGAAGAAGTCGACGACCTTGCCGCCCTCGTCAACGGGGGCGAACCACAGAGCGTGCAGCTGCGCCAGCCGGCGATCGCCGTCCTTGGCGGTGAACTCGCAGCCGCGGACGTACATGATCTGGCGGCCGAAGCGCACCAGTCGCTCGCCCTGCTCGGTGAGGTTCGTCGCGCTGCGCTGCAGCTTGGCCCACGTCACCTTGGCGGCCTGATCGAAGTCGACCGAGCGGGCGACCTTGTCGTGCGTCAGCAGCGCATTCACCCAGAACCCGTTCTGCTGAGCCGGCAACCGCATGGCGAACAGCGCACCGGGGCTCTCGTCGATCACCCAACCCTGGGGCATGGCGAAGGCGAACGCGGGGATGCCCTTGATGATGCGTCCGGGATGGGTGACCACACGCTCGGCCACGGACGCAGTGGGTGAAGTGTCGCTCATGGACAGCGGATAGTAGCCACTCCCGAAGTGGCCTCGTTCCGGAACCGGGAATGCTCCCGGTGCGCGCCCTGGGGGAGGTCTCTACCATCCGATCACGTGACCGCATCCGGTGTCCGGATCCGGTCTGGGATCGAGCCGAAGGGAGACCACGGTGGGCTGGTTAGAGGATGCATGGGAATCCACGACTGACTGGGTCGAGGGCGCCGTGGACGATGCCGGCGAGTGGGTCGAGGGCGCTGTCGAGGATGCGGCCGAGTGGACCGAGCAGGCCGTCGAGGATGCTGGCAACTGGGTCGAGCAGGCTGTCGAGGACGCCGGCGAGTGGACCGAGCAGGCGGTCGAAGACGCCGGGGAGTGGACCGAGCAGGCGGTCGAGGACGCCGGGGAGTGGACCGAGCAGGCGGTCGAGGACGCCGGTGAGTGGACCGAGCAGGCGGTCGAGGACGCCGGCGAGTGGCTGGAGGAGGCGGCTGTCGATGTCGCCGAGGGGGCGGCCGAGGCTGCCGACTGGTTCGGCAACGCGGCCGACGACTACCTGTTCGATCCGGTCGACTTCCTCACCGGAGGGTTGGTCGACCTCGACTACGACGACGGCAACTTCACGGCCAGCGTGGGCATCGAGGGTGTGGCGGGCATCTCGGCCTCGATCGGCGAGGACGGGTTCGCCGTCGATGTCGATGCGGTGGCCTGGAACGTCGAGGCCAGCTACAGCGACGGCGACTTCGCCATCTCCGGCGGCGTCGGCATCGACTGGGGCCCGCTGCCCTACGTGGGCGGCCACCTCGAGATCTCCGACGAGGGTGACATCGCCATCGGCGGCAAGGTGCAGGGAGTGATCATCCCCACCAAGGCAGGCGTGATCATCGGTGGCGGCGAGGCCGAGTACTACCGGAACGCCGATGGGTCGTGGGGTGTGGGCGCCGCTGCCGATGCAACGCTGTACATGCCGTCGGGCACCACGGTCGGCATCGATGGCCATGTGCAGTACGACGAGGAGGCCGACGGCGACTACACGTTCAACGCCGGTGGTGGTGTCTCCGTCGGCGTTGTGGGCGGGCCCGAGGTGCGTGTCGGCGCCGACTACACCGAGAGCGACATCGACGGGGTGAAGAGCACCACGGTCGAGGGTGAGGTGGGCGTTGGCGTCGAGGACGTGATGGTCACCGTCGAAGGCGGCGCCACCTTCGCCGAGGATGCCGCGGGAAACACCTACCAGGAGTTCCACGGCGGAGTGAACGTCGGCCAGGACGACATCGGCGAGGTCGGTGTCGACGGCAGCTACAGCCGCATCGATCGGGTCGACGGCAGCTACGAGGAGTCGACGGGGCTCGGCATCTCGGGCGAGGGCTTCGGCGTCGAGGCAGAGGCGAAGGGCACCTACAACCGGGCGGTCGATGCTGCGGGCAACGTCATCGAGGACTTCGACGGCGACCTCGCTGCGGCTGGCTACGGCCTGGCCGGCGAAGTGGGCGGCAGCGTGTCGAACGCCTACGACTCGGCCGGCAACCTGCTCGGCACCACGACGTCGTCCGATTCCAGCTTCGACATCGACGCCGAGCAGGTCGTCTCCTTCGCTGCCGAACAGTTGGGCGCCGACAGCGAGGCAGCTGCGCAGTACGGCCAGTTGGCCGGGCAGATGCAGTCCGGCGACATGGCCGGTATGGCGCAGTCCGCCGCCCAGATGGCCGGTGCCGGCGACCTGAGCGATGCGATCGGGGCGATGGCCGACACCTCCGGGTCGTCGGTGGCCGACGTGGCCAGTGCAGTCCTCGACAACACCGAGCTCGACGACTTCGCCCGCGACGTAGTGACGAGCGAGGTGACCGAGGCCGCAGCCGAGGATGTGTGGGACGATCTCACTCCGTGAGTGAAGCCGCTGCCCCTCCCGGTGCTGATGCCGTCCTCGTCGAGCTCGCCAAGCTGCTCGGCCAACTCGGCCGCGCCGACCTTGCGACTCGTGCCACCACGGCCGCAGCGCGGCTCAGGCGCCCGTCCACGATCGTCTGCGTCGTCGGCGAGTTCAAACAGGGCAAGAGCTCGCTGATCAACTCGCTGCTCGGTCGGGCCGTGTGCCCCGTCGACGACGATCTGGCCACCTCGGCGATCACGCTGGTGCGGTACGCGGACGAGCCGAGTGTCGTCGTGCGTCGCCGGGTCGACGGCGCCGAGGTCGCCGAGACCACGACGATCGACCAGCTCGACCAATGGGTGAGCGAGCGCGGCAACCCCCGGAACCACAAGGGCGTCGAACGGGTCGAGGTCGCTGTGGCCTCACCGTTCTTGAAGCAGGGTCTCGTCATCGTCGACACGCCCGGCATGGGCGGCCTCGGTGCTGGTCATGCGGCAGCGACGCTGAGCTTCCTGCCGTTCGCCGACGGGTTGGTGTTCGTGAGCGACGCCTCGGCCGAGCTGAGTGCGCCAGAGGTCGAGTTCCTCCGTCAGGCGATCGAGTTGTGCCCGAGCGTGATGTTCGCCCAGACGAAGACCGACCTCTTCCCGAACTGGCGCCGGATCGTCGAGCTGAACACTGGCCACCTGTCACGCCAGGGGATCTCGATCCCGATCGTGCCTGTGTCGAGCTCGCTGCGGTCGGCGGCGATCGAGCGCAAGGACCGCGACCTCAACGAGGCCAGCAACCTGCCCGTGCTCGTGCAGCGCCTCGGCACCGAGGTGGTCGGGCCTGCCAAGCAGTCGGCGGCGAGCCGGTCGGTCGCCGACGGCCGGGCGATCCTCGCTCAGGTCACGGCTGGATTGAAGGCCGAGCGGACCGCGCTCGACGACCCTGCCGTGGCAGCCGCCTCGCTCCAGGCGCTCGAGGCGGCGAAGAGCCGGATCGAGTACCTGCGCGGCCCGGGCGCGAAGTGGTCGGTGCTCGTCGGCGACAAGGTGGCCGACCTGTCGAGCCAGGTGCTGTTCACGCTGCGCGCGTCGATGCGCGACGTGCAGCGGATGATGGACGAGCGGATCGAGACGCTCACCAAGGGCGACGAGTGGGACGAGCTCACCCGGTACCTGCAGACCGTCGTGTCCGAGATCGTCACCAAGGCGTTCGTCGCGCTCGAGCAGGGTCGCCTCGATGTGCGCAGCCAGGTCGTCGAACTGCTCCGCGACGAAGAGCTCTCCGCCGGAGACGACGCGTTCCGGGTGGCGCGCATTGCCGTCGACGACCTGTGGCAGGGCAAATCGCTCGATCAGGGCCTGTCGCAAGGGAAGAAGGCCTTCAGCACCGGCATGGCCGGCATCAAGGGGGCCCAGGGCGGGGTGATGATGTTCGGAATGCTGAGCCAGTTCCTGCCGGCGGCGGCAGGTGTGCTCTTCGCGTCGAACCCGGTCCTGCTCGGTGTCGGTGCCATCTTCGGCAGCATCGGCCTGGCCGACGACCGCAAACGCAAGGTCCAGGCTCGGCGCCAGGCCGCTCGCTCACAGGTCCGCCAATTCCTCGATGACGTCCAGTTCGAAGTGAACAACCAGATCGCCACCGTGGTGCGCGACGTGCAGCGCGACCTTCGCGACGAGTTCTCCGAGCGGCTCGGCGAGCTGCTGCGCACGCACACCGAGACGGCTACGCGCACCCAGCACGACATGCAGCAGGGGCAGGCCGAACGCCAGGCTCGAGCCAAGCAGCTCGACTCGGTGCTGCAGCGCTTCGGCTCCATCGACGAGCTGTTCGGGAAGGTGGGCGGATGACCTCGTCGGCACCTTCGGCGGCCACGGTGGCCGAGCGCGTGCTCGCCGTGGCACGCCACCTTGCGGTGAACGCACCGAACAACCAGGCGCGCGAACAGGCCGACGCCGTGGTCGACCGCCTGAGCGGGCCGTTGCGCGTGGCGATCGCCGGCCGCGTGAAGGCCGGCAAGAGCACGCTGCTGAACGCCCTGGTGGGTGAGCGCCTGGCCCCGACGGATGCCGGGGAGTGCACTCGCATCGTCAGCCGTTACCAGCGCGGCCCGTCGTACGAGGTGGTCGCCCGGCTGCGCGACGGTCGACGCGAGCCACTCGCATTCAGCCGTGGCAACGGCTCGCTCGATGTGAAGTTGGGCGGGTTGCGCGAGGCCGACGTGCTGACGATCGACGTGTCGTGGCCCACGTCGACGCTCGAGACGATCACGCTGATCGACACCCCTGGGCTCGCCAGCCTGAACGACGAGAACTCGCGTCGAACGCGGGAGTTCCTCGAGTTCGACGAGAACAAGCCGAGCGACGCCGACGCCGTCATCTACCTGATGCGCCACGCCCACCGCAGCGACGTGGCGTTCCTCGACGCCTTCATGGACCGCAGTGTCACCGCGGCCTCACCGGTCAACGCCGTCGCGGTGCTGAGCCGTGCCGACGAGATCGGTGCCGGGCGCCTCGACGCGATGGAGTCCGCCGCCCGGATCGCCGAGCGCTACGGCACCGACTCCGAGCTGACCAGCCTGTGTGCAGCGGTCGTGCCGATGGCCGGCCTGCTCGCCGAGACGGGCCTCACGCTGCGCGAGGACGAGGTGGCATCACTGCGGATGCTGGCCGGCACGCCCGCCGACGTGCTCGACAAGATGCTGCTCTCGGGCGACCAGTTCTGCGACGTGAGCAGCAGCGAGTTGACCGTCGAGTTGCGCCGCAACTTGCTCGACCGGCTCGGCCTGTTCGGAGTGCGTCTGGCCCTGCGCGAGATCCGTGACGGTCGGGCCTCGACCGCCGCTCAGCTCGGGCCGATCCTCGTCGAGGCCTCCGGCCTGGGTGCACTCCGCCAGCTGATCAGCCGGCACTTCATGCCGCGTGCGCGGGTGCTGCAGGCCCGATCGGCGATCGTGGCGCTTCGCTCGCTCACCCGCCAACTGGCGTCGTCGGCACCCGCACTCGCATCCGAGGCCGACCGCCAGCTCGAGCAGATCGAGTCGAGCGCCGTGCAGTTCGCCCAGGTCCGCGGAGCCCACCTGGTCGCATCTGGTGCTGTGCGGGTGTCGGCTGCTGATCGGGCGGAGCTCGATCGGCTGTTCGCGAACGCCGAACCGGGCCCGGCGCTCGGTCTTGGCTCGACCGCGGCTGCCGACCAGATCCGCACCCAGGCGCTGTCCGGGATCGGTCGCTGGCGCACGGCCGCAGCCGATCCGCTCGCCGACCCGACGATGGTCGAGGTGTGCGAGACGGCGGCGTGGGTGCTCGAGTCGATCTATGGCTCGGTGAACGGCTGAGACCGAGCGGACGCGACGGCGAGCCACCGCTCGGGTCGCGCTCGAACCCACGTCCGTCAGGGCCTCGCAAGGGCTAGATTCGGCTCCCGGGAGGACGAATGGGGTACTCGCTCGGGTTCGATCTGGGAACGACGTTCACGGCGGCTGCGGTGGTGCGCGCCGGTCGGGCGGAGATCGTCAGTTTGGGCAACCACATGGCGGTGATCCCGTCGGTGGTGTTCCTCCGCGAGGATGGCGAGCTGCTGGTCGGCGATGCTGCGGAGCGTCGGGGCGTGCAGGAGCCGGCGCGGTTGTCGCGGGCCTTCAAGCGGCGCTTCGGCGACTCGACGCCGATCCTGCTCGATCGCTCGCCGTTCAGCGCCGATCGGCTGACGACGGTGGTGATGACCCAGGTCGTGGCCGATGTGATCCGTCGTCAGGGTGGTGCCCCCGATGCGGTGGCGGTCACCTATCCGGCGAACTGGGGTGCCTACAAGGTCGATCTGCTGCGTCAGGCGGTGCAGTCGGCCGGTGTGGCCGATGCAGTGCTGGTGACCGAGCCGGTGGCCGCTGCGGTGCGGTACGCGTCGACCGAGCGGGTCGACCCGGGCGACGTGATCGCGGTGTACGACCTGGGTGGTGGGACGTTCGACGCTGCCGTGCTGCGCAAGACGGCCGACGGGTTCGAGACCTTGGGGTCGCCGCAGGGGATCGAGCGCTTGGGCGGGATCGACTTCGACGAGGCGGTGTTCGCGCACGTGCGCTCGACGCTCGGCGCGTCGCTCGACGCGCTCGACAGCACCGACCCGGCGGTACGAGCCGGGTTGGCGAACCTGCGCGACGAATGCGTCGCTGCCAAGGAGGCGCTGTCGTCGGATTCCGAGGCGACGATCGCAGTGCTGTTGGCCAACGTGCAGACGCAGGTGCGGATCACGCGGGCCGAGTTCGAAGATGTGATCCGCCCGATCGTGCGCGAGACGGTGCAGTCGTTGCAGCGGGCGATCGCCAGTGCGGGAGTCGAGGCTGCGCAGGTGAAGGCGGTGTTGCTCGCGGGCGGGTCGTCGCGGATCCCGCTGGTGGCCGAGATGGTCGGAGCGGCCCTGGCCCGACCGATCGTGGTCGATGCGCATCCCAAGCACGCAGTGGCGTTGGGCGCGGCGTTGATGGCGGCCGGCCAGGGCTCGGGAGCGATCTCCGCCCCACCTCCACCGCCACCCGTCGGTGCCACCCCGAGCGCAGCGGCCACCGGGCCGGTGCCGACGGTCCCGGCGCCGCCACCGAGCCCGGCGGTCCCGGCCGCTGCGGCGGCCGACACCATGCCGGTGCCGGCGGTTGCTGCTGCCGCGTCGGCGGCGTCGGCGGCGATCACGACAGCCATGCCGACCGTGGCGCCGGGCACCGGCGCCCCCGACGGTGCAGCGCCCTCGCGCAACTCCAAGCGGGGCCTGCTGCTCGTGGGCGGCGGTGTGGTGGCTGCCCTCGCCGTGGTCGGTGGCGTGCTCGCCATGAGCGGTGGCGGCGGGGACGGCACGGCGGTGGGCACCAGCGCGCCTGCGCTCTCCGCTGCGCCGACCGATGCTCCGGGAGCCAGCGATCCAGTCGACACGACGGTTGCTCCTACCACCACGGCGGCGACCGAGGCCGCAACGACCACAACCCCCACCGCCACCACGCTCGCCCCTGCAGCCACTGCCGCACCCGTCGTGACGGCTCCGCCCATCTCGGTCGCCGTCTCCTGTGATGGCCTGGTCGAAGAGAACGGCCTGCCGCTCATCGGTTGCGAGGAGGGCACCAGCGTCGAGCGGGTGCAGGCGACGCTCGGCGCCATCGGGTACCCCGTCGACGTCGATGGCCAGTACGGATCGCAGACGGCCACGGCGGTGGCTCAGTTCCAGGACAGCTTGGGCCTCGGTGCGAGCGGCGAGGTCGACTCGGCCACCTGGGAGGCGCTCGGGCTCGACCTGGCGACGGTGTGCGACCGCTCCCTCGAGCGCTGGGTGTGCCTCACCGATGCGTGGATCGACGGCAGTTGGATGAACGCCACCTACGAGTGGGCGGGATTCACGCCCGCTGCGTCGGGCGGATTCCACTTCCACTTCTACGGCGACACCGTGGCAGCCTCCGGCGCCGGAGCCCCGGCGGCCGCGGCGAACTGGGTCGTCTGGGACGACGACACGCTGCGGGTCGCCACGAGTGCGGCGACCTCGTTCACCGGGGCTGAGGAGCTCTGTGTGCTCGTCGGCAAGTCCGACCACAAGGTCATCGCCAACACCGGGAACTGCGTGCCGATCCGCGCCAGCTCGACAGCGGCACCAACGGTGAGCTTCATCCCCAACTGGGACGTCATCGACAGCCTGCGGCCGGTGATCTCGATTCCCATCAAGTTCCCACTCGTCACCACCACGGCCCCCTGACAGGCGGTCGGTGAGCCATGTGGCAGAGGGCGAGGTGAGCCGGTGACCGACGACGCGACGCGGCGCGCGATCCTGCTCGCCGACCTCGATCTCGACCGCCAGCTCGGCATCGAGTTCGGCGCGCTCGACCGTCCACTCGTGCCCCCTTCGTCGAGGGTCCGCTACGTCGACCACCTCGACACAGCAGGTCTGCAGCACAAGTACGCCGGCCACGACCACGTCGATCCGGACCGGATCGTCTCCGTCGACGTGGTGCTCGACGGCCGCCCACTCGTCGAACTGCTCGCCGGTGAGCGCATCGACTACGTGATCGCGTCGCATGTGGCCGAGCATGTGCCCGACCTCGTCGGCTGGCTCACCGATCTCCGAACACTGCTGGCGCCTCACGGCACGATCCGCCTGGCGCTACCCGACCTGCGCTTCACGTTCGACCTGGCGCGTCGGCCCACCGCCTTGGCAGAGGTCGTCGCAGCGTGGGCGGTGCGGGCCGATCGACCGCAACCGCACCAGGTGCTCGAGGCCCAGTTGCTGCTTCAGCAGGTCGATGCCGGTGAGGCCTGGCGCACGCCGTTCACCCCGGTCGAGCCGGACCGCGACGCGCTGCGTCGGGCCACCGACCTGGCGCGCGCGGTCGCCGAGCACGGCACCTACCAGGACGGGCACTGCTGGACCTTCACACCCTGGTCGTTCGCCGACCTGATGCGGCAACTGGTGGTGCTCGAGCTGACCGACCTCGGCTGCGAACGCCTCGAGCACACTCGGCCCGGCCAGCTCGAGTTCTTCGTCATCCTCCGCCCGATGGGTGCCGACGAGGCGCGCAGCAGTTGGGTTGCTGCGCTCGCCACGGTCGAGGCGATCGACGCCACGCTGCCGCCGCACGTGCGGACGGCGTCGGGACGCGAATCGTCTTCCGGTGGCGAGGCGGCGCTGGCCGCGTTGCAGGCCCAGGTCACCGATCTGCAGGCGCAACTCGACGCCGTGCACACGTCGCGGGCCTGGCGGGTGTTCGAGCCCTACCGGCGAGCTCGTCGGGCGATCGCACGGACATCGCGGGGCGCGCGGCCCGTCTGACGTCGGGTGTCGCACGAGCCTGCAGCGCAGTAGGGTCACTCGCCGTGCAGGACATGGTGATCGGTGCCGATGTGATGGACGTCGAGCGCGTGGTGGGCTTCGCCCGGTCCGCGCAGCGGCTCGTGCTCGACGACGAGGCAGCGCGATCGGTGCTCGACCACGCGGCGGTCGCCAGCCGCGCTGCCGCGCAGGGTGCCGCCTACGGCCGCACCACCGGTGTGGGCGCCAACCGCGACATCGCGGCGTCCGACCACGACGGCGACCACGGCATGCGGCTGATCCGCTCGCACGCCACCGGAGCGGGCACCGATCTCGGCCCGGAGGTTGCTCGGGCAGCGATGGTGATCCGCGCGCACCAGCTGAGCCGGCCCGGTTCGGGTATCCCGCTCGAGCCGCTCAGGGCGCTCGTTGCTGCAGCTGCCGACGGCCGCACGGCCCCTGTGCGGACCTTCGGCGGCATCGGCACCGGCGACATCGTGGTGCTCGCCGAGCTGGCGCTGGCCCTGGTGGGCGAGCGACCGTGGCACGACGGATCGAGGCATGCCTACCTGGCGTCGTTCGGGTCGAACGCTGCGCTGTCGTTCATGAGCTCGAGCGCGCCGACGCTGGCGGTGGCGGCGCTCGCCGCGCACGACCTCGGGCGGCTGGTCGAGCCCTCGATCGCCGTCGCAGCGCTCGGTGCAGCAGCGATCCGCGGGAACCCCCAGCAGTGGTCGGAGGTCGCGGCGAGAACGCGCCCCTCGCCCGGTGTCGAGGTCGCTGCGCACACGATGCGTCGAGTGCTTATGGGCTGCACCGCCGGAGCGGCGCGGACCCAGGACCCCCTGTCGTGGCGGATGATCCCCTTCGTGGCGGGCCCCCTGATCGAAGTCCACGGCGAGCTGACGGCCGAGATCGACCGGGCGATCGATGCCCGTGCCGAGAACCCCCGGTTCACCGACGACGGCGTGGTCCATCACGGCGCGTTCCAGCTCACCAGCCTCGGGCTGCGGCTCGATGTCGCCCGCCTGGCGCTCACCCAGTGGCTGTCCACCTCGTTGGCCCGCTTGGTCAAGCTGCACGATCCGGCCTACACCGGCCAGGGCCGCTTCCTCGCGTCGGGCCCCGCGGGCAGCTCGGGGACGATGGTGCTCGAGTACACCGCTGCGTCGGCGCTCGAGACGATGCGCACGCTTGCCGACCCGTCGAGCCGGCACACCACGACGATCTCGATCGGCACCGAGGACCACGCCTCGTTCGCAACCCGCTCGGCGATGGCCACCCGGGAATGCGTCGACGCCGTGCGCACGGTGCTCGCGTGCGAGCTGATCGCCGCCGTGCGTGCTCTGCGCGGGGCCGAGCAGCTCGAGCTCGGGCCGACGGTCCGGCACCTGCTCGAGGTGTGCGGCGAGCTGGGCTCCCCGGGAGCCGACCGCCCGCTCATCGACGAGATCGATCGCGCCGGCCAACTGCTGGCCAGCGGTGACCTCACCCCATGACGGTGCCGCTGGTGAGCGCAGGCTCGCGGCGTCGCGAGAAGGCACCCAGGTCGATCGAGCGTCCAGTGCGCCGGCCGACGAACTGGACCGGATCGGTGTCGTGGTCGTGGCCCGACTCGACGGCGTCGATGATCGCCCGCATGAACTGCCCGGCGATCGGCGCGTTCTTGAACTGGTTCCCGCTGGTGGCGCAGGCCATGAAGAACCCGGGCAGGTCGCTGGTGTCGTAGATCGGCACCCAGTCGTCGGCCACGTCGTAGAGCGCGGCCAGGCCGACCGGTCGGTGGGGCACGCCGAACTGCGGCACCCGCCGCGCGAGCCGCACCATCGAGGTCTCCCACCGGTCGACGGTGGGGTACTCGTCGAAGTGCTCGGGGTCGTCGACCCAGTCGAGCTCGTCGCACTCGGGCTCGGTGCCACCCACCATCCAGGTGCCACCCAGTTGCGGGCGGATGTACTGACCGATGTCGAGGTCGGCCACGGTGGGCATGCCGTCGGCAAGCCGCATGCCGCCAGGGGCGTCGACGGTGAAGACCTCCTGGCGCAGCGGCCGGTGGCCGATCCGCATGCCGGTGTCGACGCCGGCCATCCGGTTGATCCAGCCCGAGTGCGGGCCGGCGACGTTCACCACCACGGGCGCCTCGATGCTGCGGCCGTCGGCCAGGGTGACGCCACACACCCGGCCACGGTCCTGGTCGATCGACACCACCTCTGCCTGGAAGCAGAAGGTCGCGCCGTGTGCTCGGGCTGCCACTGCCAGGTTGCGTGCGGCCAGCATCGGATCGTCGATGAACCCCGACGTCGGCTCGAAGATGGCCGACAGGCGAGCGGTCGCGTCGTCGGCGAAGGCGTCGTCGTCGATCCGCTTCGGCGGGAAGTAGGCGCCGAGGTCGAGGCCCGGGAAGCGTCCGGCGAGTTGGGCTGCCTCGAGCTGCTCGTAGCCGATGCCGAGCTCGTCCCACAGCTGCTCGACGCGGGAGATGCCGTCGCCTGGAGTGCGGAAGATGAGCATGCCGGTCTGCACGAACCGGGCCATCCCGTCGGGGTCGGTGACGCCGAGGTGCTCCGCCCAGTCGAGCCACATCGCCGCCGACTCCCACGCCGTCAGCACCCCGGCCCAGGTCGAGTAGCTGAAACGGATGATCGATGCCGACGAGCTGGTCGAGCCGGCCCCGGGTTGGGGGCCCCTGTCGATCACGACGACCGACCGGCCACCGCGCGCCAACTCGAACGCCACCGACGAGCCGATCACCCCGGCGCCGATGACGATCGCATCGGCACGTTCCCGCACAGGTCCGCTGTCCATGGCGTTCACGGTACGTTCGTGCCGGTCATCGTGTCCACGGTCCTTGGTCCTGACTCGGATCGGCAGCACTGGGCCGAGGGGGTTCAGCCCAGGTCGGAGGCGGCAGCGGCGAACTGCGACTGGTACAGCGTGTAGTAGGCGCCGCCACGTCGCAGCAGCTCGTGGTGGTCGCCCTGCTCGACGATGCGCCCGGCGTCCATCACCAAGATGGTGTCGGCGTCGCGGATGGTCGACAGGCGGTGGGCGATGACGAAGCTGGTGCGCTGTGCGCGCAGGTTGGCCATCGCCTGCTGGATGAGCACCTCGGTGCGCGTGTCGACCGAGCTGGTGGCCTCGTCGAGGATCAGGATCGCCGGGTCGGCCAGGAAGGCGCGAGCGATGGTGATCAGCTGGCGCTGCCCGGCCGAGACGTTGCTGCCCTCGTCGTCGATCACGGTCTGGTAGCCGTGCTGCAAGGAGTGCACGAACCGGTCGACGTAGGTGGCCCGGGCCGCAGCGAGCACCTGCTCGTGCGAAGCATCGAGGTTGCCGTAGCGGATGTTGTCCTCGATGGTGCCGCCGAACAACCAGGTGTCCTGCAGCACCATGCCCATCGCCGAGCGCAGCTCGCGCCGTGGCATCGACGCGATGTCGCGGCCGTCGAGGGTGATCGTGCCCGAATCGATGTCGTAGAAGCGCATCAGCAGGTTGACCAGCGTGGTCTTGCCGGCACCCGTCGGCCCGACGATGGCGACAGTGGTGCCCGGTTCGGCCACGAGCGACAGGTCGTCGATGAGCGGGCGGTCCGGCACGTAGCGGAACGAGACCCGATCGAACACGACCCGCCCCTCGACCCCGGCGGGCCGCCCGGACGACGGTGGGTCGGCCGGCTCCTCGGGGGCGTCGATGAACTCGAACACCCGCTCGGCCGATGCGATGCCCGACTGGAGGACGTTGACCATCGAGGCCATGTGGGTGAGCGGCTGGTTGAACTGGCGCTGGTACTGGATGAAGGCCTGCACGTCGCCGAGGCCGATCGAGCCGGAGGCCACCCGCAGGCCGCCCACCACGGCGATCGCCACATAGCCGAGGCTGCCCAGGAACATCATCACCGGCTGCACCGAACCAGTGAGGAACTGCGCCTCGAATGCCGACCGGTAGAGCTGCTGGTTGGTGGCGTCGAAGCGCTCGCGCGCCTCGCGCTGGCGGCCGAAGGCCTTCACCACGGTGTGGCCGGTGAAGACTTCCTCGACCTGTGCGTTCAGCGCGCCGGTGTGGCCCCACTGGGCCATGAAGCGTGGCTTGGAGCGCTTGGCGATCTGGGCCATCGTCACCACCGACAGGGGGACGACGATCACCGAGAGCACGGCCAACAGGGGGGAGATGACGAACATCATCACCAGCACGCCGATGATCGTGAGCGCCGAGGTGAGCAGCTGGCTGACCGTCTGCTGCAGGCTCTGGGCCACGTTGTCGATGTCGTTGGTGACCCGGCTGAGCAGGTCGCCGCGGGGCTGCCGGTCGACGTAGCCGAGCGGCAAGCGGTTGAGCTTGGCCTCGACCTCGTTGCGCAGCGCGTTCATCGTGCGCTGGACGATGCCGGCCAGCAGGTACGACTGCAGGTACGACAGGGCGAACGATGCGACGTAGAGGCCGACGGCGACGAGCAAGGTGGTGCGGAGCGCATCGAAGTCGATGCCGTCGGCAGCGCCGCGACCGGTGAGGCCTTCGAAGACGATGTCGGTGGCCCGGCCGAGGATCTTCGGGCCGAGCACCACCATCACGACGCTGGCGACGGCGAGCGCCACCACCACGGCGACACCCAGTTGCTCCGGCCGAAGCCGTTCGCCGAGCCGCGACGCCGTGCCGCCGAAGTCCTTCGACCGCTCGGTCGGCACACCGACGCTGTGGAAGCGGGTGCGCGCCTCGGCCATCGACGGTGCTGCGGCGGGGATGTCGCCCTCGCCGCCGGCGTCGTGCTGGTCGGTGCCGCTCATGCGGCCTCCTCGGCACGCAGCTGCGACGAGACGATCTCGGCGTACGTCGGGCAACCGGCCAACAGCTCGGCATGTGTGCCGAGGCCGACAATGCGGCCGTCCTCGAGCACCACGATCTGGTCGGCGTCCTGCACGGTGGCCACCCGCTGACCGACGATCAGCACGACGGCGTCGGCTGTCTCTGGGAGCAGCGCAGCACGCAGGCGCGCGTCGGTGGCGACGTCGAGCGCCGAGAACGAGTCGTCGAACAGGTACACGTCGGGCCGGCGCACCAGCGCGCGGGCGATGGCGAGACGCTGCCGCTGCCCGCCCGAGACGTTGGTGCCGCCCTGGGCGATGGTGGCGTCGAGGCCGTTCGGCATGGCGCGCACGAAGTCGGCCGCCTGGGCCACGGTGAGGGCGTGCCACAACTCGTCGTCGGTGGCGTCGGGCTTGCCGTAGCGCAGGTTGCTGGCGACCGTGCCGCTGAACAGGTAGGGGCGCTGCGGCACCAGGCCGATACGGCTGCCGAGCACGGTGGGCTCGAGCTCGCGCACGTCGAGGCCGCCCATCAGCACCTGGCCGGCAGTGACGTCGAACAGACGCGGGATCAGGCTGAGCAGCGTGGTCTTGCCCGACCCGGTGCTGCCGATGATGGCCGTGGTGGTGCCGGGGCGGCAGGTGAGGGTGACATCGTGGAGGACGTCGCTCTCGGCGCCCGGGTAGCCGAACGAGGCGCCGCGGAGCTCGATCGCGGGCCGCACCGGGAGGGAGGTCACCGGGTCGGGTGCGGTGACGACCGACGACTGGGTGTCGAGCACCTCGGCGATCCGGTCGGCGCACACCGCCGCCCGAGGCCAGAGCGAACCGATGAACGAGGCCATCGTCACCGACATCAGGATCTGCACGAGGTAGACGATGTAGGCCACCATCGCACCGGCCTGCATCTGGCCGTCGGCGATGCGGTTGGCCCCGAACCACACCACGGCGACGCTCGAGACGTTCACGATCATGATCGACGTCGGGAAGATCGCCGCCATCAGACGGCCGGACGTGAGTGCTGTCTCGGTGACACCGTCGTTGGCGGCGGCGAAGCGCAGGGCCTCGTCGGGCTCGCGGACGAAGGCACGCACCACCCGCATGCCGCTGATCTGCTCGCGCAGCACCCGGTTGAGCGCGTCGATGCGGTCCTGCATGAGCTGGAACGTCGGCACCATGCGCGAGATCAGCACGCCGACGAGCACGATGAGCAAGGGGATGCTGACAGCCAGGATCCAGGCCAGGCCGGTGTCGACCAGCAGGGCCATCACCACGCCGCCGATGGCCACGATCGGCGCGGCGAGCAGCATCGTCAGCACCATCTGCACGAGCATCTGCACCTGCTGCACGTCGTTGGTGATGCGGGTGATCAGCGAGGGTGCGCCGAGCGTGCTCACCTCGCGGGCCGAGAAGTCGGTGACCCGGACGAACAGGTCGCGGCGCACATCGCGCCCGAAGGCCATCGCGACCTTCGACCCCCAGTAGACAGCGACGACCGAGAGCACCACCTGCAGGAACGTGGCGAGCAGCATCCATCCACCGAGGCGCCAGATGTAGCCGGTGTCGCCGGTGACGACGCCCTCGTCGATGATGCGGGCGTTGAGCCGGGGCAGGTACAGCCCCGACACGCCCTGGGCCACCTGCAACACGAGCACCACCAGCAGTTCGCGCCGATAGGGGCGCAGGTGGGAGCGGAGCAGTCGGATCAGCATGGGGCGGCGTTCACGTTACCCACCGTTCACCTTGCCTTCCGGGTCGGAGCGTGCCGGTGGCCAGGTGTCGGCGAGTGCATCTGGTAGGCACTTCTCCGTGTCGTCGGTCTCGGAGCGTGCCACCCCTGCGGTCGAGGTCGTGACGGGCATAGCCGAGGACGGCTCCTGCATCGCTGTCACGCTCGGACGCCCGGCGTTGGCCGAGATGCGTCGGCGCTGGCCGCCGCTCGGCCTGCGATGGGTCGACGGTCAGACGCTCGGGCAGGTGGAGCGGAGCGTCCTGATCGGTGCCGGCCCGGACGGGCCGGAGGTGCTCGTCGACGGGCGACCCTCGACCGGTGGGTGGGACCGGGTCGAGTCCGAGCTCGGGTTGTTCGCCGCCGAGCGCCTGGCCGAGTCGGTGGCCGTCCATGCGGCGGTCATCGAGGTCGAGCAGGGCGTGATCGTCATACCCGGTCGCTCCGGCGTGGGCAAGACCACGCTCTGCATGGCGGCGCGTGCGGCGGGGTTGCGCGTCTGGTCGGACGAGTACGCGTTGGTGGACGTCGCGAGCGGCGCAGTGGGCGGCTGGCCTCGCGCGATGCGGGTGCGGACGGCAGGCGGCCCTGTGCGCGTGGCCCTCGGGGAGTCGAGCGACGTGGATGGTCGGTCCGCCTCGCCGGTGCTGGTGGCGTTGGTCGAGCACGATCCCGACGGGCCCGACCTTCGTCCACTGACGTCGGGCGAGGTCGTGATGGGCCTGCTCGCGAACACGGTGTGCGCCGAACGAGCGCCGGACCGATCGCTGACCGCAGCCCTGGCGGTCGCAGCCGTGGCACGCGGGGTCGGGGGGGCGCGCGGCGAAGCCGAGGCTGCGATCGGAGCCCTCGTTGGCCTCACCCGCGGCTGATCGCGTGGTGCGGTTCGGCTCGACGGTGGCGATCAGACCAGGCTGACCGAGAACGCGTTCGTGTTGCCACCGTTCTGGGCGACGACGACTCGCACGGCCGTGATGCCGGAGACGTCGCTCGGGAACGGGAAGAAGAAGCTCCGGCTCCCCAGTGAGCTCGCCCCGGCGGAGAGCTTGTTGCCCGAGGTCTTGCTGCCGAACTCGACCCAGCCCGAGCCGTTGTCGTAGCTCACCGTGAAGGTGTTGCCGTTGTTGGAGAGCGACACCAGCACGCCTCGCGACCCGCCGTAGGTGCCGACCTGGGCGCCGTCACCGCTCGAGGCTGCCGAGGCTTCGACGTTCGACAGGTTGCTCTCGTAGGTGGCGGCCGGTGTGGCCGAGCGGGTGTTGGTCGAGACGGCGCCGCTCGTGGCGCGCACGACTTGGAACTCGTAGGTGGTCCCGTTGGTCAACCCGGTCACGGCGGCGGTGCCTGATCGCGTGGCCCCGGTGTCGACGAGTGGTCCGTCGCTCCAACTGGAGGAGCCCTGCGCTCGGTACTGGATTCGGTAGCTCGGCATGGCGTTCCTCTCAGAGCTCGTTCCAGCTGACCGAGACTTGGCCGTTGCCTGCGGCAGCCGAGCTCACGGTGATCGACGAGAACGTGGCCGTCACTGTTTTGTTGGCGTCCATCGTCACGTTCGTGGTCGTGTTGGACCCCGAGGCATCCCCGGACCAGCCTTCGAAGGTCGAGTCGGCCCCGGCGGTCGCCGTCAGCGTCACCGACGACGCGCCGCCGAACGGTGACGACGTCGTGGCGGGCGTGCCGCCCGTGTCGATGCCGATCGGACTCGACACGACGCGTCCTGACCCGCCCCCTGCCAGCGAGACCGACAGGGTGTAGAAGACGCCACCACCGCCGCCGCCACCACCTGCCTCCACGATCGATGCAGCGGCTGCTGCGCTCGGCAACGCAAGGGTGGTGAGGCCGACGGCAGCTCCGACGCCGAGGCGCAGCAGCCGGCGTCGGTCCGGCAGCGCCGGTTCGTCGAGCAACCCGGCCGCGCGCAGCGAGGAAAGCGCTGGCAGGAGATCATCGGGCACCGCATCGAGCTCCACACCCGAACGCAGCAGCCGCGCCGCTTCGGCGGTGTCGCCGGTGAGGTGGTGCACCACGTGGGTGCGGGTGTCGAGCACGACGAGCTCGGCGCCGAGAGCCTCGACACGGAGATGGCGATGCAGGTGCAGGGTGACTCCAGAGAACAGGGCACGCGGATCGTGTCCGTGCGCTCATGTCATCGGGTGCCCCTGCGGGAAGGGCGACTCAAGAACGACTCAAGTTCTCCGATCGTGCACCGGCAGTCGGGGAGTCGACCGCTCGGGGCGACGACGGTGGTCAGCCGTCGAGGCGGTACACGCGCGTCGCTGTGCCGTGGAACATCGCGTCGCGCTCGGC
>JBBATY010000053.1:0-3299 GCA_040398525.1 Ilumatobacteraceae bacterium
GCCTCGCGGGCCGGCATCGAGGGCACTCCGGTGCGCGCCGACACCGACGCCGTCGCCGTGGCCGTGGCCCGCACCGACACACCTCACCCCGTCGTCGCCCTTGTCACCGTGCGCATCCGCCGACCGCACGATCCGCTGCGCGACGAGCTCCGCGGCCACCGCCGGGTGGAGGTCGCCAACAGCCTGTTCCCCGGCGGGGCACTCGCCCCGAGCACCGACGAGCGCGCCACCGCAGCTGCAGCGATGGCCCGCACGATGCGCCTGGCCGCCCTGCCGATGGCCGCCGTGCACGTCGACCCCGCCGAGCCCGGGCTGTCGATCGACGCACTGCTCGACTGGTGGGCCGCGCGATGAGCGCCTCGACACCCGAGCGCAGCGATCAGGCGGCGCTGGCCGCACCGGCCAACCGGGCCGCGCTGGCCGACCGCGCCGCACCGGCCGCAATGCCCGCCCTGCCTGGGTTGCCCGACCGGGCCGCCATCGCCGCGGCCGCGGCCCGACCGCTCGGCCCGGGCAGCACCGTGTGGCTGACGTCGTACCCGAAATCGGGCAACACCTGGCTGCGCGCCATCGTCACCGCGCTCGGCACCCACCCGCACCTCTTCGGCGTCAACCACCTCGGCTCGGGCGCCCAGCCCTACGGGGTCAGCGCCGCCATCGCCCGCTACGGCATCGACCCGCGCTGGCTCAGCCGCACCGACCTCGACCGGCTGCGCGCCAGCCTGATCGTGGCTGGTGAAGCGTCCGGTAAGGCCAGCAGTGAGCCGGGCCCGGCTGGTGCGATCAGCGGTGAGGGCCGCAGTGAGCCAGGCAGTGAGGGTGGCGGTGAGGTGGTGCCGCCACGCTTGCGCAAGACCCATGAGATCTTCCGCCACACCACAGCACCGCACAGCTCCGCAGGCGCACCACACAGCTCCGCAGGCGCACCACACGGCTCCGCCGACACCGCAGGCGCCGCCGACGTCGAGCCGTTCCCCCTCGCCGCCACCCGCGCCGCACTGCTGGTGGTGCGCGACCCGCGCGACGTCGCCTGCTCGTCGGCCCCCTTCTTCGGCGTCGACCTCGACACGGCCATCGACCGCATGGCCGCGCCCAGCGGCGACCTCGTCACCAGCCCCGCCCACGGCCGCACCGCACAGCCATGGGGCACGTGGACCACCCACCTGCAGTCGTGGCTGGCACCCGACGTGCCGTTCCCCGTGCACCTCGTGCGCTACGAGGACCTGCGCGCCGACACCGCCGGCACCCTGCAGCCGGTGTTCGCCGCCATCGGCCTGCACTGCACCAGGGCCGAGCTCGACGCTGCGGTCGAGCAGGCACGCTTCGAACGCCTGCGCGAGTCCGAGGCCGAACGAGGGTTCCGCGAGACCAGCCCGCGCACCACCACCTTCTTCCGCTCCGGCCGCGCCGGCGGATGGCGGGGCGAGCTGACCACCGACCAGGTGGCCACCATCGAGGCCGACCACGCCGACGCCATGCGCCTGCTCGGCTACGAGCTCACCACCACACCGCCCACCTGGCGGCCGCTGCCGGCCCACCTCGGCCTGCGCGTGCGCCCGGGCACGGTGCCCGCCGAGCTCGAGGGTGCCACCCGCCCCGTGCCCTTCATCCAGGTCACCGACCGGGCGATCCGCGCCCAGGTTGCGTCGCGCTGCGCGCTGCTCGTCGAAGACGGCCGACGCGTGACCGTCGACTGGCCGCGCATCAGTCCCCCCGTTGCGGCCGCCAACGACGTGTCCGCCGCATCGGCCGCGTCGGCTGCACCACTGCCCGACCCGGCCGCCGACGACGACCCGAGCTGGATCGTCCAGGGCTGGGCGGTCACCCTGGCCATGCTGCAACGCGGTGAGCTCAGCCTGCACGCCTCGACCGTGCGCATCGGCGACGAGGTGGTGGCCATCGCCGGTCGCAGCGGCGCCGGCAAGTCGACCACCTCCCTGGCGCTCGCCGCCCGCGGCCACCAACTACTCGTCGACGACACCACCCTCGTGCGCCTCGCCGACGGCCAGGCGTTGATCACGCCCTACGCGCGCAACGTGCACCTGCTACCCGACGCGGCCGAGGCGCTCGGCATCGACTTCGACGAGCTGCCACTGTTGGCCGGCGGGCGAACCAAGGCCGCATTCGCCCCCGACGCGCCGCCCGTCGAGCCCCAGCGCATCGACCGCATCGTCGTGCTGATGCCGGCCCGGGCCGACACCGCCGACACCGCCGACACTCCGGGCGTGGCCGACGCTCCGGGCGTGGCCGACGCACCGGGCGTTGCCGGCAGCGAGCCGGTGCTCACCGATGTGCGCGGCGTCGAACGCATCGTCCTGTTACGCCAGCACACCGCACGTCGGGGTCTGGCCCCGCTCGTGCTGGGCGCGCCGCGGTTCTTCGAGCTGCTCACCGGGCTCGCCGACGCGGTGACCGTGCAGCGTCTCGTGCGGCCGGCCGGCGCCTGGACCCTCGACGCTGTGCTCGACCTGATCGAATCCGGCGGGTCCTGACACGAGCCGGGGCGGCCACGGACCGGTCGTCGAGACGGTCTCACGGGCCGGTCATCCAGACGGTTTCACGGTCCGCGGCCAGTCCACTACTGTCGCGCATGTCGTTGTCGACATCACAGGAGCCACCGCCGCCATGAACCCCGAGCCGAGCACCCCCACCTGGACCGCACCGCGGCTGGTCGAGCTCTCCCGCGCCGACCAGGCCGAGGTCGGTGCGTCGTACGCCGTCGCCGAAGGCGGCGGCTACAGCCCGTCCGCCCCCATCTGATCAGCTGCTGAGGAGAACGAGCCGTCGAGGACGACCTCGGCGGCCCGCCGCCCACTCGGCACCTCGTAGACGGTCGTCGCCGTGAACCCACTCGCCGCCGGACCACCCGTGAGCGCGCCCTGCGCCCCGAGCAGCCAGGCATGGGCATCCCAGGCCGCGCTCACCGACGGGTCCGTGCGGCGCAGGCCGATCACCACCACACCGGCCGCACCCGCACGACGCAACAGCACCTGCCCCGCTGCCGCCTCGGCCAGACAGGTGGGCGACCACGGCAACGCCCGCGCGGCGCGCTGCACCGCCACCATCACCTGGCGCTCGACCGGCGAGCCGGGGCGCGCCATCAGCCGCTCGATCCGCTGCCCACGCCACGCATCGGGCACCTCGCCGGCACGTCCGAGCACGCGTGCCCACCGCGGCATCGGCACCCAGCGCTGCGCTGCACCGAACACGGTCAGCAGCACCATCGCCACCACCACGCGGCCTCGGTGCGCCCAGCGGCGACGGGCCCTCACCCACCGGCTCACCGGCTGGCTCACCGG
>JBBATY010000053.1:3399-5768 GCA_040398525.1 Ilumatobacteraceae bacterium
GGCTCACCGGCTGGCTCACCGGGTCGTTCATCGCTCGGCCCCGGCGGCACAGGCCAGGGCCCGCCGGCCGGCTCGGCAACTAGGTTCGCTCACCGTGCACGAGATCCGCACCCTGGTGGCCACGGCCTGGCGGCTCGAGCGCGGGCGCGCCATCGCGCAGCTCGGGTTGCTGCTCGTGGGCGGTGTGATCGGCGGCGCCGGGCTGCTGCTGCTCGTGCCGATCGTCAACTCCGTGGCCACCACGGCGACCACCGTACAGGTGCCCGTCCTCGGCGACATCGACCTCGGCAGCACCCCGCTGTGGGCCCTGCTCGCCGGCTTCGTCGCCCTCATCGCCATGCAATCACTGATCACCCACCTCGCCGCGGTGAACACCGCCCGGCTCCAGCAGCGAATCGTCGACACCCTGCGCCACGAGGCGTTCAGCGCCGTGCTGCAGGCCCGCTGGAGCTTCGTCACCGGGCAGCGGCGCAGCGACATCATCCACACCGTCACCACCGGCTCGGCCCGATCGGGCACGGCGGTGACGCTGCTGATGAACGCCGCAGTGAGCGCAGCGATGGCGCTCGCCACCGCGGTGATCGCCCTGCTCGTCGCCCCGGGTGTGGCCGCGCTGGCCATCGCCGGGGTGGTGGTGCTGTCGGTGGTGCAGGGCCTCGGCATCCGCCCCGCCCGCCGCCTCGGCCGACTGTCGAACGAGCGCACCCGCGACGTGCAGGCCGTGGTGGTCGACTCACTCGACTCACTGCGCCTGGTGCGCGCCCACGACGCGTCGGGCGTGTGGATCGACCGGCTGGCCGCTGCGTTCACCACGGCCCGCGACGTGCAGCTGGCCGCCGTCGAACGCCAGAGCGCAGTCGGCGCCATCGCCAATGTGGCCGCCGCAGCAGCAGCGGCCCTGCTGGTGCTGGTGGCCACCTGGGCCGATGTCGAGCCGGCCGCGATCATCGTGATGGTGGTGCTCATCGGCCGCCTCAGCCGCCAGGCCACCACCGTGGTGCGCACCGCCCTGCAACTGGCCAACGCCCTGCCCGCGGTGAGCGAGGTCACCGAGCTCACCGCCGCGGCCCGGGCCGCTGCCGAGGTGGCGGTGACAGGCAGTCCCGCCGCCGCATCCGGCACGGCCGCCGCAGTGGGTGCGGCCGACGCAACCGGCGCCGCGGGTGCGGCCCGCACCCCGGGGGGCGCACGGCTCGAGGTGCCCACCGGCGCTCCGCTGATCGAGCTGCGCGACGTCACCTACCGCTACCCGGGCACCGGCCCCGACACCGCCACCGGCACCGACACCGGCACCGCCACCGGCCGGGGCGTGCACCACCTCGACCTCACCGTCACCGCCGGTGCGATCACGGTGATCACCGGGCCGTCGGGCGCCGGCAAGTCGACCGTCGCCGACCTCGTGCTCGGCCTGCTCACCGCCCAATCCGGTGAGGTGCTGGTGGCCGGCCGGGCGCTCACCGAGGCCGACCTGGCGTGGTGGCGGGCGCACGTCGCCTACGTGCCACAGGAGACGGTGCTCATCCCGGGCACGCTGCGCGACAACCTGGTGTGGTCGGTGCCCGGCGGCGCCGACGACGATGCCTGCCGCGACGCACTGCGCCGCGCCGCGGCCGACTTCACCGACCGCCTCCCCGATGGCCTGGGCACCGAGCTCGGCGACCGCGGCGTGCGCCTCTCGGGCGGTGAGCGCCAGCGGGTGGCCATCGCCCGCGCCCTGCTGCGCCGACCGGCGCTGCTGGTGCTCGACGAGGCCACCTCGTCGCTCGACGACGCCACCGAGGCTGCGGTGATCGACACGGTGAGGTCGCTCACCCCCGCGGTGAGCGTGCTGGTGATCGCCCACCGCCAGACCACCATCGCTGCGGCCGACCACGTCGTGCACCTCGTCGACGGCCGCCGCGTCGGCTGAACGCGACTGCCGCCCACATCCGAGCGGGCGGCTGCCGAGCGTCGGCCGAACGCGTCCGCCACCCGCACCTCGCCGGGCCTCTGCCACGGGGTCGGCGTCGGGTTCGGCCGAGCGGTCAGGTCTCGGGGTCGGCCGAGCGGTCAGGCCTGCAGCAGGCCGGCTGCGTCGAGCGCCGAGACGAACTCGGCCACGTCGTGGCCCACCTGGGCCTCGTCGGCGCCGAACTCGGCGGCCAGGGCCCGCACCAGGTCGCCGAACGAGGTCTGCCCGTCGATGCGGTCCCACACCAGCGCACCCGTGTCGACCAGGCCGAAGTAGGCGAAGTCGCGCCCGCTCATCAGCACCCGGTCACCGTCGACGGTGGCCTCGAGCACGTCCACGCTGCGCACGAGAACCCGCGACATGTCCATGGGAACATCCTACGGCCGCCGGCGGTGCGAGGTGAGGGGTGAGGGGTGAG
>JBBATY010000053.1:5868-7491 GCA_040398525.1 Ilumatobacteraceae bacterium
AATGTATCACTGATGCGTTGTTACGGCTCCAGATCCACTGTTGTGACACACATACGATACGCTACGGTGCATGGACACGCGGCTGATGAGTGCCGACGAGCTGGCCCACGAGCTCGGTGCGCGAGTGCGCCGCGAGCGCCTGCAGCAGAACCTCACACAGCACACCCTCGCCGAACGGGCAGGTGTCTCGCGCGTCACGATCGCCCGCATGGAATCCACCGGCACCGCCACACTGCCCACCTTCTTGGCAGTCCTCATCGCACTGCACCGCGCCGGCGACATCGACCACCTGCTCACCCCGCCCGACCCACGCACGATCGAACAGTTCCTCGGCACCGCACGACCGCCCCGGCAACGAGGCCGACGGTGACCAGCATCGACGTCGTCTACGAAGGTGACGGCGGGCCCTGGCTCGTCGCCCGCGTCGCCCAACACGGCTCCACCACCTTCGTCGAATACTCCGACGAGCACATCGCCCGCGGGCACGAGCTCGCACCCCTGCACCACCGCACCGACACCCGAGCACGCGAGTTCCGCGGCCGGTCCCCCGATCACCTCCCCGGCCTCCTGGCCGACGCGCTCCCGGACTCGTGGGGACAGCTCGTGCTCCGGCGCGACATGCGCCAGCACGGCATCGAACAGCCGAGCACCCTGCAGATGCTCACCTGGCTCGGACGTCGAACCATGGGCGCTGTGACGTTCCAGCCGGCCGACGGCCCCGAGATCGACCACGCCGTGCTCATCGACCTCGACCGCATGCAGGACGAGATGCTCCGCCATCTCGCCGGCCTCGACGCCCGCGACCTTCCGGCCGATGTCCTCACCCGGGCGGCCGGATCCGGCGCAGGCGGGGCCAGGCCGAAGATCACCGCCGCGTACACCCCCGACGGCACACTCGTCGCCGACAACGGCTCAGTGCCCGACGGAGCCACCGCGTGGCTGGTGAAGTTCCACGCCGACGGCGACAGCCCCTCCCTGTCGACCATCGAAGCCACCTACCTGCAGATGGCCACCACGATGGGCATCACGGTGTGCGAGCACCGTCTCGTCCCCGGCTCGTCGGGAGCCCGCTACCTGGGCGTGCGCCGATTCGACCGGGTCACCGGCGCAGGCCAGCCGCAACGAGTGCACATGGCAACCGCTGCGGGCCTGCTCGAGGCCTACCCGGAGCTCGACCAGCACCGCAGCTACGACGACATCATCCGCCTCACCCGCCGGATCACCGGCGACACGCGCGACGTCACCGAGCTCGTCCGCCGCGCCATCTTCAACGTCGTCGCCCACAACCGCGACGACCACGCCCGCAACACCTCGTACGTGTGGACACCAGCGACCGGCTGGAGGCTGGCCCCCGCCTACGACCTGACCCACTCGATGGGACCACGCCCCGCCTACATCGGAGCCGGCCCGGGCGAGCACTACCTCGACATCGCCGGCAAGGGGACCAACATCACCCGCACCGACATCCGCAGCCTGGCCACATCGGCAGGGATGAAGCCCAGCGCGATCGACGAGCTCGTCGACGCCGCCATCGCCGCCACGCAGCGCTGGCCCGAGCTCGCCGCGCGGAACGGCCTCGATCAACACACCATCGACACGGTGGCCCAGCGGTTACCCGCCATC
>JBBATY010000053.1:7591-16772 GCA_040398525.1 Ilumatobacteraceae bacterium
CACCAGGCCCGGCTGCAGCGTGACGTTCGTGGCACCGCTGCGCGCCGGGGCCGGCTCGGCGCCGGCGGCCGCATCGGCGGCCGCACCCGCGGCCGCTTCCGCCTCACCCGCTCCGTCGCCCGCGGCGCCGACGACCACCGTGCCCGCCGTGCCCGGTTGCAGCTCGTCGCTCGCCGCAGGGCCGATGATCATCCCGGCGGCCACCGTGCGGCCCGACAGCTCGTCGACCAGGATCAGGCTGCCGGTGGTGCGGTTGTCGGCGTAGGCGTCGAACACCAGCGGCGCGGTGGTGCGCAGTGCCACCCGGCCGATGTCGTTGAACGCCAGCGTCGTCGCCGACACGTCACGGCGCAGGTCGTGCACCTCGAGCCGGTAGCGCACGGCCTCGACCGTCGCCCTGGTCCAGCGGGTGGTGTGCTTCAGCGCGTACGTGGCCGACGGGTCGAGCGCGGCCTCGTCGTCGAACCAGCACAGCATCGCCTCCACCCGGTCGCCCACATGCGGGCGGTTCCCCGGCCGGCACACCAGGTCGCCACGCGACACGTCGACGTGGTCGGTGAAGCGCATCGTCACCGCCATCGGCGGGAACGCCTCGCCCACCGGGCCGTCGGCGGTGTCGATCGCCGCCACCGTGGTGGTGCGCCCCGAGGGCAGCACCAGCACCTCGTCACCCGGGCGGAACACCCCACCGGCCACCGTGCCCGCCGAGCCGCGGTAGTCACCGCCGTGGCGCACGGTGAGCTGCACGGGGAAGCGGGTGCTGATCAGGTCGCGGTCCGACGCGATGTGCACCTCCTCGAGGTGGTGCAGCAGTGAGGGCCCCTCGTACCACGGCATCATCACCGAGCGGCTCACCACGTTGTCGCCGGTGAGCGCCGACACCGGCACGAACTGCAGGTCGCCGATGCGCAGCCGGGCGGCGAACTCACCGAAGGTCTCGCGGATCTCGTCGAACACGGCCCGGTCGAAGTCGACGAGGTCCATCTTGTTGATGCACAGCACCAGGTGCGGCACCCGCAGCAGCGACGCCAGCGCGGCGTGCCGCCGGGTCTGCTCGACCACGCCGTGGCGGGCGTCGACCAGCACCAGCGCCAGATCGGCCGTCGACGCGCCCGTCACCATGTTGCGCGTGTACTGCACGTGGCCGGGCGTGTCGGCGATGATGAACGACCGGCGCGCCGTGCTGACGTAGCGGTAGGCGACATCGATGGTGATGCCCTGCTCGCGCTCGGCGCGCAGGCCGTCGGTGAGCAGCGCCAGGTCGACCTCGGCCGAGCCGCGCCGGCGCGACGCCTCCTCCACCGCCTGCAGCTGGTCGTCGAGCACGGTCTTGGTGTCGAACAGCAGCCGGCCGATGAGCGTCGACTTGCCGTCGTCGACCGACCCGGCCGTGGCGATGCGCAGCAGCTCGCGCGTGTGGCCGTGCTCGGCGGCGCCCACCATCAGAAGTAGCCCTCGCGCTTGCGGTCCTCCATGGCCGACTCCGAGAACCGGTCGTCGGCCCGCGTGGCGCCCCGCTCGGTGAGCCGGCTCGCCGTCACCTCGGCGATCACCTCGTCGACCGTCGAGGCAGTCGACTCCACCGCCGCCGTGCACGTCGCATCACCGACGGTGCGGTAGCGCACCGAGCGCTCCTCGACCACCTCACCGGGCTCGGCGGGCACGAACTCACCGACGCCCATCCACAGCTCGCCGCGGCGCACCACCGGCCGACGGTGGGCGTAGTAGATCGACGGCAGCGCCAGCTCCTCGCGGGCCACGTAGCGCCACACGTCGAGCTCGGTCCAGTTCGACAACGGGAACACCCGCACGTGCTCACCGGGCCGGTGCCGGCCGTTGTAGAGGCCCCACAGCTCGGGCCGCTGGCGCTTCGGGTCCCACTGGCCGTGCACGTCGCGCACCGAGATGACCCGCTCCTTGGCGCGGGCCTTCTCCTCGTCGCGGCGCCCACCACCGAACACGGCGTCGAAGCCGTGCCCCCGGATTGCGTCGAGCAACGGCACGGTCTGCAACCGGTTGCGGCTCGCCAACGGATGCTCGGCGCGCACCCGGCCGGCGTCGATCGCCTCCTGCACGCTGGCCACGATCAGCTGCACCCCGAGCCGCTCGACCACCTCGTCGCGGTACGCGAGCACCTCGGGGAAGTTGTGCCCGGTGTCGACGTGCATCACCGGGAACGGCACCGGCGCCGGGTGGAACGCCTTCACCGCGAGGTGCAGCATCACCGCCGAATCCTTGCCGCCGGAGAACAGCATCACCGGCCGGGCCAGCTCGGCCACCACCTCGCGGATGATCCCGATCGCCTCGCTCTCGAGCACCTCCAGGTGCGACAAGCGGTAGCCACGGGCCATCCGCCCAGCATGGCATCACCGACCTGCACGCAGCACGCCCGCCCGGCGCGCCGGGCCCGGCGGGCGCCCCCACGACCCAGCGCAGCCCACGCCCGCCGGGCGCCGCCCTCACGACCCCACCCGCGCTGCCCCGACTGCTGGGACGATGCCGAAGAACCGCCATTCGGACCCGACGGCAGGGCCGAACGGCACGTCGCGTGCGACACTTGGCCTGCGACCCTTCTCGGCATCCGTCGGACGGTTCCGAGGAAGGAGGTCCGATGTCCACTCCCGACATCGGTGCCGAATCGGGCGCTCGAGATGCCTCGCTCGAGTCGCTCAAGTCGCTCGTCCAGTTGCGTGCTGCGCTCGACGCACTCCCCGACCCCTACGCCATCGTCGCTGCACACCGCGACGCCAGCGGAACCATCGTCGACTTCACCGGCGTCGACGCCAACACCGCCGCCTGCCGGTACATCGGCTGCGAGCAGACCGACGTCGCCGGCGCGCACCTCACCACATTGCTCGACCCCGACGTCGCTGCCAGATACGTCGGCTCGTTCGCCCACGTCCTCACCTCCGGTGAGCCGCTCGTCGTCGACCGCCAGCCGGTGGCCGACGGGCCCGCCGGCGAGGTGCACTTCTACGACGCCCGCGTGGCCCGCATCGATACCAACCACGTCGCGTGCACCTGGCGCGACGTCACCGACCTCGTCGAGCACGACCGCACCCGCGCCGCGCTCGCGGCCGTCGAGGCGCTGGCCGACGAGCGCGCCCGGGTGGCCCGCGACCTGCACGACGGCGCCATCCAGCACGTCTACGCCACCGGCATGCTGCTGCGCGCCGCGGCCACGCGAGCACCCGCCGAGCTGCGCGCCGAGCTCGAGCGGATCATCGCCGCGCAGGACGACATCATCGGCGAACTGCGTTCGACCATCAGCGGCCTGCTGCACCCCGACATCGCCGGGCAGCCACCGACCGTGCGGCTCGAGCGCACCCTCGACGATGCCCGCCGCACGCTCGGCTTCACGCCCCGGGTGGTGGTGCACGGCAGCCTCGACGACCTCGACGACCCCGAACTGCTGCAGCACCTGCTGTTCGCCGTGGTCGAGATGCTGTCGAACATCTCGCGCCATGCCGCAGCCACCACCGTCGACATCAGCGTCGAGGTGACCCCCGACCACGTGACGGTCGAGGTGAACGACGACGGCGTGGGGCCCACCAACGAGCCGGCGGCCGACGGTGAGGCCGGCAGTGAGACCGCCCCCCACGGCGAAGGTGACGGCGACGACGCTGGCGAAGGTGCCGGCGAGGGGGCTGGCGAGGGGGCTGGCGGGAGTGCCGCCAGCGGCGGGCTGGGCCTCGGCAACCTGCGCCAGCGCGCCGAGCTGCTCGGCGGCACGTTCGAGCTCGAGCCCCGCTCACCCGCCGGCACCACCGCCCGCTGGACCGCCCAGCGCTGACACGCGGCCGCGCCCACCACGGGGCCGTGCGCCGCGACCGTGCGGCGCGCTGTGCAATCCCAGCTGCGACAGCACGGCCCGTGCGGTGACGGCACACCGACGCAGGCCTACCGCTGGCGCTGCGGACGTGGCAGGATCGACCTTCCCCCTCGTGACCACCACCCGGAGCTGTCATGACCGAGGAACGCCCCCTCGCCGCAGGCCTCGTCGCCCGCCGCAGCATCAACCGCCTCGAGATCGTGGCCCCCGGTGGCGCGCCCGAACTGGTGTTCACCCGCCTCGCCGGGCCCGACGGACGCAGCGGAATCGCCTCGCGCCACCCCAGCCTCGGCCACACCAGCCCCGGCGGCCGCGGCTTCGGCCAGGGCGGGCCGGCTCCCGCAGGCGGCGGCCACACCGGCACCGGCCACACCGGCACCGGCCACCGTGTGCCGGCCCCCGCAGGCCCCGGCCACATCGCCGCCGGGCTGGCCTTCGGTGGCGGACGGATGTGCGTCGACGTCACCATCCAGCCCGGCGCCATCGTGCGCCAGCTCGACCAGGCAGCGGCCGAACAGGCTGTCGACGCCAACCGTTGGCGGCGAGCGGTCCTCGCCGAGCTCGCCGACTGGAGCGGCCACCTCGACTGGTGCCCCGCCGAGCCCGACCGGCTCACCGCCGCCATCGGCGCCCGCGGCCACCCGCTGCTGCGCCACGTGTACGAGCGGGGCCTCCACCCGCTCGACGAGATCCCCCGCTGGGCCGTGCCCGCGCTGCGCACCGGCGACGCGATGGCCGCGGCCCGCACGCTGCACGAGGGGGCCACGCGGCGCCTGGCCCGGGCCCTCGCCGCCAGCCTGGTGGCCCGGCCCGTGCCCGGGCCCGTCGAGCTCGAGCCGCTCGCCTGGGGTGTCATCGCCGGCGGGCTGGTGAGCGCCGACGAGCTGGCCAACCTGCTCGAGCGCCCCGTCGCCGAGCGCCCCCAGCCGCTGCCCACGGGCGAGCAGATCGCCGAGGCCCGCCGGTCGCTCGAGCTGTGGCCCGCACCTCGCCGGGGCACGCTGCTGCTGGGCGCCGCCGCAGCCGTCGGGCCCGTCGACTTCACCACCACGATGCGCAAGGTGTGGTGGATCCGCGACCGCACCACCCGCACCCTGCCCGTCAACTGGGCCGACCTCACCCGTCTGTGCCTCGAGCTGGTGCCGATGGTGTACGACGACCGGGCCGACGCGCCGGCCCCGGCGACCGTCGGTGCTGCACGCGCCGGCACCGCACGCCGCCGTGCCGCACGCACAGCCGCACCCGCACCCGCACCCGACGCTACGGCCACGGCCGCCGCGCTCGTCCTCGACGAACTGTTCGCCGGCGCCACCCTCGTCGCCCCCGACGCACTGCCCGCCGCCGCCCCCGCCGCCCGCAGCCCACGGCGTCGGGCCGCAGCCCGTCCGCCCGACATCGAAGCCGCCCGCCCCGCGCTCACCGTGCGCGACGCACCCGAGGTCGACCTGCTCACCCGCTGGTCGGTGCCACGCGGCCTCGCCCCGGTGCAGGGCCTGCACTGCGGGCCCGTGCGGCTCGAAGTGCCCACGTCGGTCGCCCAGCTGCGCCACTGGGGCCAGCTGCTGCACAACTGCCTCGGCAGCTTCGGCCCGGCGGTGGTGGCCGGGCGCAGCTGGTTGGTCGGCATCATGCTCGGCGAGTCGCTCATCGGCTGCGTCGAGGTCGAGACCCGGCGACGCACCGTGCGCCAGATCCTGGCCGCGCGCAACGAGCCGCTGCCGGCCGAGCTGCGCGACCCCGTCCTCGACGCGCTCCACCGCCTCGGCATCGTCCGCTGACCCCGCCGCCGGTCCGCCGGCGCGCCGCAGGCAGGGCCGAGGCACCGGCGCGCCGCGGCGGGCCCGGCCGCGCAATCGAGGGAAAACCCCCAGGTCAACAGGACCAATGGCCGTACCACGGCCCCCGCATGTCCGGCTGAATGCACTCCCGACGGCCGTGGCGGCGCTCGAACGAGGCAGTCCGGTTGCAGCAGTGACAGCAGTCCCCACCAGGTCGCCCACACCCAGCGTGACGCGACCACCTGCAGTGCCAGACCATCCCGACGAGACCCACGAGGTACTCCACATGAACTGTCCACGGTGCGACACCGAGCTCGCCAGCGGTGCCGCCTTCTGCCACGCCTGCGGCACCCACCCCGCACGCACCGACGCCCGAGGCGGTGGCCGCGCCCACTCCTTCGCCGCCCACCCCGACCAACGGGTGGTCTCGTTCGACGTCGTCTCGTCGCTCATGCCGCTCGCCAGCGGCAAGGCCCCCCACACCTACCGCATCGCCCTGCTGATCGGCGTCGCGATCACCACGGTGTTCGCCGTCGTGGGATGGCTGCCGTCGGCCTTCGTCGCCGCGGCACTGGTGGTGCCCGTCGTCTACCTCGTCTACCTCTACGACGTGAACGAGTGGGAGGACGAGCCCATCCCCGTGGTGCTCGGCAGCGTCCTGCTCGCCGCCGCCCTGGCCGTGGGCTTCACCCTGCTGTGGTCGGAGGTGGTCCTCGACGAGCCCATCGGCTCGCGCAGCGACGCCTGGCCGATCGACACGCTGCTCGTCGGCTGCCTCGCCGTGCCCGTCGTCGCCGAACTGCTCCGCCAGGTCGGGCCCGTGCTGCTGTCGCGGATGCCGGCCTTCGACGACCTCATCGACAGCGTCACCTTCGGCATCGCCAGCGGCGCCGCCTGGGCGACCGCCGAGACCCTGGTGCTCAACCGGGCGATGATCAGCGGGCCGAGCAGCGTCGACGGCGACACCACCATGTGGTGGATGCTGCTCGTCACCGTCGGCATCGTGAAGCCGATCGTCTACGGCTCGGCCAGCGCCATCGCCATCGCCGGGTTCTCCGGCATCGGCGAGGGCTACGACGGCGTCACCCGGCGCTACGCGATCGCCCTCGCCGAAGCCGTCACCTACGGCGTCGTGTTCCAGCTCGGCCTCTACCTGGGCGACCGGATGGGCGGCCTGAACGGCGCGCTGCTCAGCCTGACCGTCGCCATCGCCGTCGCCCTCGTGGTGATCGTGCGGGTGCGGCTGGTGCTCCACCACGGCCTGCTCGAGGCATCGCTGGAAGCCGCCCGCACCCAGCAGCTCACCAAGCACGCAGCCAGCGGCGACGCCTGGTGCGGCCACTGCGAGATGCCGCTGCTGCCCGGCGCGGCCTTCTGCTCGGCCTGCGGGATGGCGCTGCGCGCCACCGGCAAGCAACGCCGGGCCTACAACGCCGATGCCGGCACGGGCCGACCGGGTGCCCCCGACCCGGGTGCCACCACCCAAGCGGGCGCGGGCCTGCTCGTCACCAGCGAGGTGAACTGACCATGGACATCACGACACCCGCGGCCACCACAGCCGCCGCCGCACCCCCGGCCGCACCCCCGGCCGCGGCCACACCCCCGGCGCCGCCGGCAGCCACCGCCCCCATGGCCCCCACCACACCCCTCGCCCCCATGGCCCCCATGGCAACCGCACCCGGCGCGACCCTGGCACCAGAGGCACCCGCTGCGGCGGCACCGGTCGCTGCACCGGCCCCGGTCGGTGGCGGCATGGCCCCGCTGCCACCCCCGGCGCCACACCGCGGCGGCCCTGGCGGCCACCGCACCCGGACGATGGCCATCGTCGGCGGCGTGGCTGCCGCGCTGCTGGTGGCCGGTGGCGTCGGCCTCCTGGTCAGCCGCAGCGGTGGCGGCGCAGCCGACGACGCCGCCCCAGTCACCGTGCCCGGCCTCGACAGCGGCAACACCACCGTGCCGGCCTCCGTGCCCACCACTGCGGCACCGCCGTCCACCAGCCCGGCCACCACGGCCGCACCCGCCACCACCGTCGCCGCCACCACCGTGCCGGCCACGGTGGTCATCCCGACAGCGCCCAGCACGCTGCCGCCACCCACCACCCTGCCGCCGGCCACCCTGCCGCCGGCCACCACTGTGCCGGCCACCACCGTGCCCGCCGAGCCCCCCACGGCGGCACCCCCTGCGGTGATGGTCGACATCGGCAACGGTGTCCGGGTGCCCGTCCCCGAGGGCTACGAGATCGGCGACCAGGAGGACGGCTACCTCTTCATGTACGACCGGACCAGCGCCTTCAACATCACCCTCATCGAGGGAGTCACCATGTCGGAGGTGGTCAACTGGTTCCCCACCTTCCTGGCCGACTTCGTCGACAACCTCGAGACGAGCGCACCAGAGGTGGTCGACGACCCGACGGCCCCGATCGTCGAACGGTGGATGTTCACCTATTCGGGCAACTCGGTCTCGGCCCAGGGCGGCAGCTTCCCGATCGCCGGCATCGTGGTGCTGTCGATGCGCGACGACGGCCTGGTGATCGTCCAAGACCTCCTGTGGGATCGCCCCGACGACGGCATGCCGCCGGCCGATGTCCTCGAAGAGCTGGCCACCCTGTTCGAGTACTTCGTCTACGGCTGACCCCGCAGCCACCCCGTGCGGTGTGAGGTGAGGCGCCCAGGCGACCTCACCTCTCACCGCGCGAGCGGCCACCGGGCCGAGGTGCTCACCGCCCGCGAGCCGCACGGTGGCACCGTGGCCCGGTGGACCGCGCTGCGCTGAGCCGTCGGGGCCGACGACCGGACGGATAGCGTCGGCCACCGCTGCGGCACCGGCTGCGGCACCACGCCGATGACACCGCACGCACCCACCACGCCCGAGCACGACGACCCACACCGCACCGGGCGCACTGCGTTCGCCATCGCTGCGATGTTCTTCGTCAACGGCGCCACGTTCTCGAACTGGCTGCCGCGCATCCCCGAGGTGCGCGACTCGCTCGGCCTCGGCAACGCCGGCCTCGGCGCCACGCTGCTCGGCGGCGGGCTCGGCGGTGTCATCGGCGCGCTCACCGTCGGGCGGATCACCGAGCGGCTCGGCAGCCGACGCCTGCTCACCGTCGCTGCCATTGCGCTGTCGATCGGCATGCCGCTCATCTCCGTGGCGCCCACCGCCGCGATGCTGGCCGTGCTGCTCATCACCCTCGGCGGCCTCGACGTGCTGGCCGACGCGGCGATGAACAGCCAGGCGGTGGCGGTGCAGGAACGCATGCAGCGCACGATCATGAACCGGATGCACGCGATGTGGAGCCTCGGCTTCACGAGCGGCGCGCTGGTGGGCTCGGTGGCCCTGGCCGCAGGGCTCGGCCTGCGCGTGCACCTCGGCCTCACCGGCGCCGTGCTGCTTGCCACCGTGCTCGTCTGCCGACGCTGGTTCATCGTCGACGACGGCCGCGCTGCGGCACCGGTGGCGGCCGCAGGCGGCGAGGTCGCACCCGTCGGGCTGATCGCCGCAGAGCCGACCAGTGAGCCCGTCGGTGAGCCGACCGGTGACCCCGTCGGTGAGCTCGCCGGTGAGGCGACCG
>JBBATY010000054.1:0-16708 GCA_040398525.1 Ilumatobacteraceae bacterium
CCGTCGAGGCCGTCACCCAATAGCCCGAGCAGTCACGCGACCCGGGGCGGTTCAGGGCCCTGATCGGTGTGGTGAAGTGTGGTGCTCTCGCGCTGGCTACGGGTGCGGGCGGGTTTGTCTGTGCAGTCTGGGACGGTTGGCTAGTTCTTGATATGAACAAGGCTATTGAGAATGCTGCCTTGAATCGAGGGTGTATCAAGTGGAAGTGGTCGCGGCAGTTGGGACAGGGATTCCCAACCGACTGGGACTGGACCACTCCTGCTAGAACCTCCAAGTGCACCAAGAACTGAGAACATGAGTCGGCCGATGCTGCTCCCCTCCTCGGCGCTTCCGTCGGAGGCCGACGCGATTCTCCCGTCGTCAGTAAGTCTTGTGATCCTGTTCGGCTCCCTCGTGACGGCAGTTGTGCTTGCTGCCGCGGCCCACCGGAGGTGGACGGCGCGGGTACCGACTGGTCAGCCGACCTCCGAGAAGACGCGTTCTCGCATCATCAAGCGCTCCCGCTGGGTGGGCGCCCTTGGCATAGGACTGGCGCTGTACGGCTGGTCGATGGCGAGTCCCGCGATCGTGCGCGACCGGCCGGTAGAGCCGGTTTGGGTGGCGTTCATCATTGTCGGCCTGGTGACGAGTACCGTTGCGACCTGGCGTGATTGGCGGGTCAGGCGAGGAGGACAGCGAAGGCGTCGCTGGCCCCGCTGAGCACGTTGCGCAACGCCGACCGGATGAACTCGACTGGCGCGAGGACACCGTGCTGCGCATCGGCCGTGCCGTCGAGCAGGCGCTGTGGCCGAACGGACTGCCCCGCCCACCGGAGCCTCACGCCACGAGGTGAGTGGCCTCGACGCAGCCGGTGCCGAGAGGTGGTGGTGACCAAGACCGGTGAGGCGTTGGACGTTGCCGGTGGTCTGGTTGCTGGTGCGGCGCCGTTGGTGGAGTCGGGTGATGGCTTTGTGGCGCCGGTGCTGCGGGTCTAGCTGCCTTGTGTGCAGCCGGAGTCGTGACGTTCGGTTGCTCGTTACCCAATGGCGCCGCCGCAGCTGCGATGACCGTGTTGTACGCTTCGATACACATGTGCAACTGGGGTGACCGCGGCTTTTACATGAACAAGCCTTGGGTCGGTCCGTTGTCTTGCACGCCAGTCCTTCGGCCGGACGTGCGCAGGAACCCAGGCGGTGGGTCCGGTGGACGGTGAGCTAGCCGCTGGGGCGCGCGGAGCGCCTGAGTGTTGGGCGTGAAGAGATGATTGCGCGGCGATGGGTGTTGCTCATGTTGGCGGCGGCGTGCGGAGTGCTGTTGACGAGCATGGTGGTCGCCCCGTTCGTGGATTCGGCCTGGCCCGATCGCGTCGTCGATGCATTGTGGTTTCCGGTGATGATCTCCACACCGCTCGTCGTGGGTTGGGGGCCGATGTCGCGGCACGTCGGGCCCAGGGGTTCCTGACGTCGTGCTCATCCGGCTGACCTGAGGCACGGGCAATGGCTCCGAGTGCATCGAGGCGTGTCGGTCGGGTCCTGTTCGGTGTCGGCGACGGTCCCTCGCCGGCCTGGGCCTGGGCGCTGCGAGGCATCATGTACCCGGTGCTTCTTGTCATCGTGGGCAAGGAGAGCCTGCTGTTCGGGGTGATGATCTCGGTTGCGCTGGTGCTCGGATTCGTTGTCATGAGCCGAGCTGTGGACGGGATGCGTCGCGATGAGTAGGTGCGTCACCTGCGCTGGCATCGCAGTGCTCGTGATCGATGGGGTCGCTTTCATCCGCCGCTCGGCCACGTCATGAACCGTCTTCAGGCGCGGCGGGAGGCGAGGGCGTCGCTCGCCTCGGTGAGCACGGTGCGCAGTGTCGAGCGGATGAACTCGAACTCGGCTGGGCCGGCGATGAGCGGTGGGCTGAGGGTGATCACCGGCTCGCCGCGGTCGTCGGCTCGGCAGATCAGCCCGGCGGCGAACAGGCGCGGCGACAGCAGGCCGCGCAGCAGCCACTCGGCCTCGGCATCGGTGAACATGCCCTTGGTGGCCTGATCGGTGGTGAGCTCGATGGCGAGGAAGTAGCCCTCGCCGCGTACGTCGCCGACGATGGGAATGTCTCGCAGCGACTCGATAGCCGCCTTGAACGCACCCTCGTTGGCGCGGACGTGCCCGCAGATGTCTTCGCGCTCGAAGATGTCGAGGTTGGCCAGCGCGACGGCGCAGCTGACCGGGTGCGCGCCGAACGTCTGGCCCTGCAGGAAGGCGGTGGTGTCGGCGAGGAACGGCTCGGCGAGGCGGTCGCTGACCATCACGCCACCCAGGGGCGCGTAGCCGGAGGTGACGCCCTTGGCGAAGGTGATCATGTCGGGCTGGTAGCCGTAGCGCTCGCTGCCGAACATGTGGCCGAGGCGACCGAAGGCGCTGATCACCTCGTCGCTCACCAGCAGCACGTCGTAGTGGTCGCAGATCTCGCGCACCCGCTGCCAGTAGCCCTCGGGTGGGGCGAACGCGCCGCCGGTGTTCTGCAGGGGCTCCATGAACACGGCGGCCACCGAGTCCGGGCCCTCCATCTCGATGCGCAGGGCCACGTCGTCGGCGCAGCGCAGGGTGCAGGCGGGCAGGTCGCCGCAGTCGTGGCAGCGGTAGCGGTAGGGCGTCTGCACCTTCACCGCGCCGGGCACGAGGGGCTCGAACGGTGTGCGGATGGCCGGCACACCGCCCAGGCTGAGCGCGCCCATCGACGTGCCGTGGTAGGCGAGATAGCGCGAGATGAACTTCGTGCGGCTCGGTTGGCCGCGCAGCTTCCAGTACTGGCGGGCCAGCTTCATCGCGGTCTCGACCGCGTCGCCGCCGCTCGGGGTGAAGAACGCCCGGTTCAGGTCGCCGGGGGCCATCTCGGCCAGGCGGGTGGCCAGCTCGATCGCCGGCTCGTGGGCGAACGACCAGGTGGGGAAGTAGCCGAGCGTCGCGGCCTGGCGGGCAGCGGCCTCACCCAGCTCGGCGCGGCCGTGGCCCACCTGCACGGTGAACAGGCCCGAGAGGCCGTCGAGGTACTGGTTGCCGTGCTGGTCCCACACCGTGCAGCCCTCGCCGCGCACGATCACCGGCACCTCGTCCGGGGCGAACCCGCCCAGCCGGGTGAAGTGCATCCACAGATGGCGATGGGCGCGGGCCGAGAGGCTGACCGGGGTGTCGGCGGGGGAGGTCATGGCTCGTTCGTATCAGACCCACCCGGATCAGACCAGGGTGGGTGCGGTCACGGGCGCCTGGTTGGCCGATCGGGCGTCGTAGATCGCTTTGCCGAGGATGGCGGCGAAGATGATGCAGCCCCCGATCAGCACGGTGGTCTTCGGGCGCTCACCGAGCAGGGTGATCGACCAGATCGGCACCAGCACCATCTCGGTCTGGGCGAACAGCGTCATCACCGCGGCGGGCACCTGCTTCGAGGCGTGGTTGAACATGAACGTGCCGAGGACGATGATCACACCGCCGTGCAGCAGGGCGAGCAGCAGGTCGCCGGTGGGCGGCACGAGTGGGTTGCCCTTCGCGATCGTCACCGCACCGCAGACCGCGACCATCATCACCCCGTACCCGCCGAGGACCGGCGACCAGTCGCGTGTGCGGTCGGAGCGGACGCACACCGAGTAGCCGGCGAAGCCGATCGCCGACGACAGCGCCGCCAGGTTGCCCACCATCGTCCCGCTGCCGAGGTCGCCCATCACCGTGACGATCAGCCCGACGAACGCCACCACGATGGCGACGATCGTCACCCAGTTGAGCTTCTCGCGCAGGATCACCCAGGCGAGCAGGGCGCCGAAGATCGGCACCGTCGAGCCGAGGAACGCGGCGTTGGCGGGGGAGGTGGTCTTCACCGCGTAGACGAAGCCGAACGAGGCGATGAACAGCATCACGTTGGCGACGATCATCAGCCAGCCGGATCGATAGGCGGTGATGGTCGGTGCCGGCTTGTGCTGCAGGAACGACAGCACCTCGATCACCACGATCACGCCCACCGACCGCCACAGCAGGTACTGGAAGGCGTCGGCCCCGTCGGCCACCTTCGCCGTGATGCCGCCCAGGCTCCAGACCGCGCCTGCGCCGAGCGCGAGCAGCGACGCGCCGAGCGGGATGCGGGTGGTGGTCACGTGGTTCGGGCCGATGTCAGTCGAGTGCAGCGGCGATGCGGGCGAGCGCCTCGTCGACGTGGTCGGTGGTGGTCTGGAAGCTGGTGACGAACCGGATCACGCCGGGCGCGATGCGGTAGAAGAGCAGGCCCGCGGCCTCGAGCCGGGCGGCCACCCGGTCGTCGACGAGGACGAACGCGATGTTCGCCTCGGGCCGAGCGACCAACCCGATGCCCAACCGGTCGAGGCCTGCGGCCAGGCGTGCCATGGAGGCGTTGGCCGTCGCCGCGAGGCGCAGCCACAGGCCGTCGCCGAGGTAGGCGTCGAGCTGGGCGGACTGGAAGCGCATCTTCGACGCCACCTGGCCGGCGCGCTTCACCCGGTAGGTCAGCTGCTCGGCCAGCGCCGGGTCGAAGCACACGATGGCGTCGGTGCTGAGCGCCCCGTTCTTGGTGGCCCCGAGGGAGATGACGTCGACGCCCGACTGCCAGGTCAGCTCGGCAGGAGTGCATCCGAGCGCGTCGATCGCGTTGGCGATCCGGGCCCCGTCGATGTGCACCCGTAGCCCACGGGCCCGGGCTGCGCCGGCCAGGTCGCGCACCCGCTCGACGCTGTACACCGTGCCGTAGTCGGTCGGGTTGGTCATCGACAGCGCCGAGGGCTGCGAGTGGTGCGGGTCACCCCAGTTGGTGGTGGCGAAGGCCTGTTCGAGCGAGGTCGTGTCGAGCAGGAAGCGCTCGCCCGGGAGGCCGCGCATCACGGCACCTGCGCCGAACATCGACGTCGCCCCGCACTCGTTGCGGATGATGTGCGCCGTCTCGTGGCACAGCACGGCGCCCCACGGCGGGCACAGCGCCGACAGGGCGAGCGAGTTCGCGGCGGTGCCGGTGAGCACCGGGAACGCGGTCACCTCCGGGTGCTCGAACACCTCGGCGACCCGCGCCTGCAGGCGGGCCGACCACTCGTCGCCGCCGTAGGCGAGGGCCGACCCGTCGTTGGCTGCGCCGACCGCGGCCAACAGCTCGGGTGCCGCGCCGGCGCAGTTGTCGCTGCGCAGCTCGATCGGATGGGGGACTGAGGGGTTCATGGGTGTCCTGTCGTCAGTGCCTGGCCGGGCGCCACATCCCGGTGACGGTGGCCGGTGCCCGCGCCGGGTCGAGCGGGTCGTCGACGGTGAACACCTCGGTCACGTCGAACCCGCGGGCGCGGTAGTAGGCGATGTCGTCGTCGGTCGCCGTCTCGAGGTACTGGCCGACCCCCTCGGCATCGGCTCGTTCGAGCACCGGTGCCATCAACGCCGTTCCGATGCCCTGGCGCTGCCAGTCCGGGTGCGTGCCGAGGAACTGCAGGTACCAGTACGGCTCGTCGGGGCGATGGACATGGACCGCGGCGCCGACCGCCGACATCCGTGCCTGGGTGGTGGCATCGAAGGTCGCGAAGAGCGCGCCGAGCTCAGCGGACAGATCGTCAGACGACGGAGCCGGGTCGGGTGGCGACCAGACCGCCGCGGCGACGCAATCGGCCGTGGTCCACACGTCCCCGAGATCGAACAGGCGGCGGCTCACGAGACGGAAGAAGGCTGCCCCTGCGCCCGTCGCCCACGCGTCGTCGTCGGCGACCATCCAGCGCACGAGCGGATCGTCCTGGAACGCTCGCATCAAGGTGTGGCACACCCGGTCGATGTCGGCGAGCTCGGCGCGGCGAACGGTGGTCACGACGCTCGACGCTAGCCGCGCCGCTGCGACCGCCTCGGTGCTGGCACACTGCCGGGGTGGACGCCGCCGGGGACGCGCTCGATCTCGACGTGCTGGCCGATGCGGCCATCGCCGCCGTGAGCGACCTCGGTGGCCAGGTGTCGACCCTCCATCGGCGCGAGGTGCACCACCGTCCGGGTGACGAGGTGACCGTCGGCTTCGATGTCGTGGTCCGCTGGCCGGACAGGTCAGAGCGCAGCGAGCTGGTCTACGTCGCCGCGTCGCTCGCCGACGACCACGGGCCGTCGCACGTGTGGTGCTACCCCTACGACCCGCTGCTCCCGGGGCTGGCCGACGCCGTGCGACCCGATGCCGTCGCCGCGTTCTTGGAAGTGCCTGCCCGCGACGTGCAGCTCGAGGTTCGGACACTGCGACCCTGCCGGCGAGCGGTGATCGCCGTGCGCGGTGCCGGGGTGGACGTGCACCTGAAAGTGGTGCCGCCCGCTGAGGCCGACCGGGTGGTCGCGCGTCATCGCGCCTTCGCCGAAGCTTGTCTGCCGGTGGCGCCAGTGGTCGCCGTGGACCAGGCGCGCGGGTGGGTGGTCCTCGCCACCCTGGCCGGCGTACCGCTCGACCGCTCGCTCGACGATTTCTCGTCGCTGCCGCCTCGCGCCGCCGATCTCGCAGCCCTCATCGAGCGGATCGCCGATGTCGAGCTCGTCGACGCCGACGAAGTTCCGCCGTCGGCCGCGCTCGTCGGCCGGCATGCCGCGGTCATCGCCTCGGCGACGCCGTCGCTTGCGGCCCGGGCTGCGGGCGTGGCGGAAGCGATCGCTCTGGCGGTGCAGGCCCAGCCGGGGCGAACGGGCACGGTGCACGGCGACCTGCACGCCGGTCAACTGCTCGTCGACGACCAGGGCACCATCGTCGGCCTGCTCGACCTCGACGACGCGGGGCGTGGCGACGTGCTCGACGAGCACGCCCGGCTGCGCGCCCATCTCGTGGCCGGAGCCGTCCTGGCTGACACAGCGCGCGCGAATCGGCACTGGGGGCTCGCCGCTGAGGTCGTCCATGGTTGGCCGACGCCGACCGACTCCGGTGCCCTGTCGCCCCGCGTCGCCGCCAGCCTGCTCGGCTGGGCGACAGCTCCGTGGCGCGCCCAGGATTCCTCGTGGCCCGAACGGGTCGAGGCCCTGCTGGCGGCCACCGAGGACGTGCTCGCCCGCGGCGTGGACGCTGCGATCAGAAGTCGAAGATCTCTTTGAGGATCGACTTGCGCTTGTAGGGCGGGTAGCCGCCACCGGAGCGGTAGCGGTCGTAGCTGCTCGGGCTGCTCGACCAGCGCTGGGGTGGCGGGGGAGCCATCCCGGGCTGGGCGGTCGGCATCGGCTGCTGCGGGGCCACCGGCTGCTGCGGGGCCGGGGCGGCCGGTGCAGGGCCCGAGGCACGCTCGATCAACTTGTCGAGCTCGCCACGGTCGAGCCACACGCCTCGGCACTTGGGGCAGTAGTCGATCTCCACACCACTGCGATCGGTCATCACCAGATCGATGTCGGTGTCGATGGGGCACTTCATCACAGGCCTCCGAATAGGTTGGGGGATACTAGAAAAGTATATCTAGTGTGTGCGCCCGTCAGGCGTCGCTCGAGCATCTCGGCCCGCTCGACCACGCACGAGTTCCCAACCATGCTGCAGCCTCCGCTGTGGGCGTGGCAGCAGGTCCTCAGCAGAACGGTGAGTTGTCCTCTTCGTAGTAGGACGCACCACCTACATAGCCGTAGGTCCTCGAGTAGATGAGGTTCGCCGAGTAGACGGTCGACTGACTCCACGCTGTGGTGCTCAGTGCGATGCTGCCGTTGATCCATCCGGTGCCAGTCACTCGAGTCCCAGCTTGACTGCAGTAGTACGGATAGCCGGGCGGCCTGGGCAGACGCTGAATCTTTGAGAAGGCGGCGCCGTAGATGTTGCCGTGATCATAATTGAAAAGGCAGGACGTCCCCGCCGGCATGCTCTGGTTGTAGTAGTAGACATTTACGGTGTAGCAGGCAGCGTAAGCGGTCGTGGAGCCCAACAGTGTGAGTGCGACACCGATTGCTCCCAGCGTCCGAATGAACCTCTTGGTCATGGCTGAGTTCCTTTCGAATCAACCGACGCGAGGTCAGCCAAAATGGCTGTGACGTACGCCTCGACCTCCAGTCGCTGCTCCTTTACCAAGGAGTTTTCGACCAACAGATCGGCAGCTCGATCAGCCTTCGTGAGCCCGGCCGCCTGATCACATGAATTGCCCGCATCGACATACTGAGCCATCGCTGCTTTTGCCTGCTCATCCGAAAGACCATTCACGTTTGGCGGACCTTCGAATCCGCGTGCGCGGAAGCAACTGTCGTATTCTGCGAGGACGGCGAGATACTCGGGCCGTTGGAGGGCAGCAGTTCTCAGAGGCTGGTAGGACTCAGACAAGAAGTTGCCGGGGAATGCATAGTTCATACCCCACTCATCGCATCCACCTGAAAAGGTCGCTCCTCGATAGACGATCTCCTTCGAGAGCCGACCATGAGCTTCGTCGCTCAGTGGCTCACCGGGCTTCGTTGTGAAGCCGCCGTCAGCCATGCATAGCGCCGTAAGCTTCCCTGCGCGCTCTTGGTAGCTTTCGAGCGCCGGTTTGCCCTCGGGCAGTTGTAGCAGGACTTCGAGTTCAGATTGCGCCTCGGTGTTCGTTGGCCAAGGAACCTCGCCGATCGACGGGCGGGACGCAACGCCGATGTTCGCCGGCCGATCAAGACTCGCCGAGTCTTGCCGGATCGATGGAACCGTTCCGCATGACGCAAGCATGAACGCCAATCCGAGAATCCCGTAGTGGGTCCGCGTAATCATCATCCACACCTCCCTTTGGCGGAGTCAATGTAACACGGCGAATCGTCCTCTTTGCCGTAGGACACACCACCGATATAGACGTAGGTATTCGAGCGGACAAGGTACGCCAAACCAGCGCATTTCAGGGTTGGACACCCCAGTCGGCATCGAGTCACTATCAGCTGGGGTCATGCAGTTCGCCGATGGGAGCCTTGATCTAATCATTGACGACACCGCATCCACATTTCCTTTGTGCTGTATATCGGCCCAAACCGCTGCCGTGAGCAGATCCGAAGGACCTTTATTCGTGGCCGAGAACCCCATCAAGGATGGGGTTCTCGTCGTGATTGTTGTTCTGTCAGGTCGCCGCCTTCAGGCGCTTCCGTGGGTCTCTCGAGGAGGCGAGGTGCACCCGTCGGCAGAAGTCGGATTCGATGTCGACATCTACCTTGCGACCGCGGCGAGCGTTGAGCGCCACCGGAACTGATGGGCCCGTCCGAAGGGCAGTTGGCGGCAATGGTCAACGAGGCGTTTGCAGGAGCGTCTCTCGTCGGCGGACTGGCTCCGGACGTGCCGTCACACGTTGAAGCGGAACTCCATGACGTCGCCGTCGACGGGGTGGTAGTCCTTGCCTTCGATGCGCACCTTGCCGAGCTCTTTGGCCTTCACCCACGAGCCGATGTCGAGCAGCTCGTCCCAGTGGATCACCTCGGCCTTGATGAAGCCGCGCTGAAAATCAGAATGGATGCGCCCGGCGCACTCCGGCGCGCTCGACCCGGCGTAGAACGTCCACGCCCGACTCTCCTTCTCGCCGGTGGTGAAGTACGTCCGCAGGCCGAGCAGGTGATAGGCGCTGCGCACCATGCGGAACAGCGCACCTTCGCCGAGGCCGAAGCCCTCGAGCATCTCGGCCCGCTCCTCAGGGTCGGTGATGGTTGCTGCCTCGGCCTCGAGCTGCACGCACATGCCGATCACCTCGACGTTGTCGCCGGCCGAGGTGAACTCGGCGCGCACCCGGGCCTCGACCTCGGGGATCCGGTCGAGCTCGTCCTCGCCCACGTTCACCACGGCGAGCACCTGGCGGTTGGTGAGCAAGAAGTACGGCTGCAGCTGCTCGCGCCACTCGGCCTTGAGCCCGGCGCGGTAGAGGGGGAGGCCCTCGCTCAGCGCGTCGTACGCGGCCTGCAAGGCATCGAGCTCGGCTGCCGCGCCCTTGTCGAGCTTGGCCTGGCGGGTGGCCTGGGTGAGGCGCTTCTCGACGGTCTCGAGGTCGGCGAGGGCCAACTCGATCTCGACGATGCGCAGGTGCTCGAGCGGATCGCTGGGCCCGGGCACGTCGTCGTCGACGAAGGCGCGCAGCACGAACACGATCGCGTCGACCTCGCGGATGTTGGCCAGGAACTTGTTGCCCAGGCCCTCGCCCTTGCTCGCGCCCTCCACCAGGCCGCCGATGTCGACCACCTGCACCGCGGCGTGGACGACGTTCTTCGACTTCGACATCGCCGCCAGGCGGTCGAGGCGGTCGTCGGGCACCTTGGCGACACCGATGTTCGGGTCCTTGGTGGCGAAGGCGTACGGGGCGGCCAGCGCGCCTCCGCCGGTGAGTGCGTTGTACAGCGAGCTCTTGCCCGCATTGGGGAGACCGACGAGGCCGAAGCGTTCCATAGCGAAGTGCCAAGGCTACCGGGGCGGGTCGACGGCCGAGGTGGAGCCGGGTCATCGGCGCCGATAGCATCGCCTTCCTATGTCGAAGAAGACGAAGAAGCGCAAGGCGCGCATGCGCCGCTCGAAGGCCAACCACGGCAAGCGTCCCAACATGGGGCGTGGCTGACACACCTCGCACCCCTCCGCCCACGCGGCGCGAGGACGTGGTCGAACTGTGTCACGGGGTCGCTGTCGGCGACCCCTACCGGTGGCTCGAGGCGGGTGACGCACCCGAGGTGGTCGACTGGACCACTGCCCAGAACCAGTACACGCGCCAGGCGCTCGATGCCCGCCCCGACCGGGGCCTGTGGCACGAGCGCCTCTCCGCGTTGGTGGCGCTGCCCACGGTGCTGTCGTGCGCGCTCGCCGGAGACCGGCTGTTCGTGCTCGAACGCACCCGCAGTGCCGATCAGTTCGCACTCGTCGTCCGGTCGGCGGTCGCACCCGAGGTGCCTCCGCGTGTGCTGCTCGACCCGGCGGGCATGGCCGGCGACGGCGCCGTGGCCATCGACTGGTTCCACCCGTCGCCCGACGGCTCGCTGGTTGCGCTCGGCCTGAGCGAGGGCGGCACCGAACGCAGCGTGCTGCACGTGCTCGAGGTCGATTCGGGTCGCGTCACCGAGTTGCGCATCGACGACACCCGTGCCGCGTCGGTCGCCTGGCAAGCCGACGGTGGCGGCTTTTGGTACACCCGCTACCCGGCGGGCGACGAGTACCACCGCCACGTCCGCCACCACACCCTCGGCACCGACCCGGCACTCGACCCGGTGGTGTTCGACCGGTCGCCCACCGCGGAGTCGTGGCCGGAGATCGCCGCGTCGGCCGACGGCCGCCACCTGCTGGTGCAGCTGATGGTGGGGTGGGGTCGCATCGACGCCCATCTGCTCGACCTCGCCACGGGTGAGTGGACGGTGGTCGTCGAAGGTGTCGAAGCGCAGACCACATTCGCCTTCGGACGCGGTGCGTTGGTGGGTGTCACGACGCTCGACGCGCCCAACGGACGGGTGGTGGCCGCCGACCTGGCCGACCCAGGTGTCGACGCCTGGCGCACCGTGGTGGCCGAGCGGGCCGATGTCGTGCTCGGTGCCTGTGTGCCGGCAGGCGACGACGTGCTGGTGGTGGCCAGCCGTGCCGCAGTCGATCGCGTCGAGCGCTGGTCGTTCGACGGCCGCCTGGTGGGCGAGGTCGCCGGGCTCGGTGTGGTCGCCGTCGCTCAGCTCGATGCCGAACCGCTCGAGGCCGGCGCGCCTGCGTTCGCAGTGGTGAGCTCGTTCACCGAGCCCACTGCGGTGTGGCGCATCGAGGCCGAGGGCGCGGTGCGCTGGTGCCCGGAGCCACCGCTGGCCCACGAGCTGCCCAACCTGACGGTGACGCACACGTCGTACCCGTCGCTCGACGGCACCGAGATCGGGCTGTTCGTGCTGCACCGCGACGACGTGTCGCCGTCGACCGACGTGCCCGTGATCCTCAACGGCTACGGCGGCTTCGCGATCAGCGAGTCGCCGACCTGGATGCCCAACCTGGCGGCCTGGTGCGCCGAGGGCGGCACCTGGGCCATCGCCGGCCTGCGCGGCGGGTACGAGCACGGCGAGGCCTGGCACCACGCCGGGCGCCGGGCCAACAAGCAGCGGGTGTTCGACGACTTCCACGCCGCAGGCGACTGGCTGGTGGCCGAGGGCCTGGCGGCGAACGAGCGCCTGGGCCTGTTCGGTGGCTCCAACGGGGGCCTGCTGGTGGGCGCGGCGCTCACCCAGCGGCCCGACCTGGCCCGAGCGGTGTGGTGCGCGGTGCCGCTGCTCGACATGGTCCGCTTCCCGCAGTTCCTCATCGCCCGGCTGTGGACCGACGAGTACGGCGACCCCGACGTGGCCGAGGAGTTCGGCTGGCTGCACGCCTACTCGCCCTACCACCGCGTCGAGCAGGGTGTGCCCTACCCGGCGGTGCTGTTCACCACCGCCGAGGGCGACACACGCGTCGACCCGCTGCACGCCCGCAAGATGGCGGCGCTCGTGCAGCACGCCACGGCGGTGCTGCCCGACGAACGCCCGGTGCTGCTGCTGCAGGCCGGTCGTGCCGGCCACGGCGTGGGCAAGCCGGCAGCGATGCGCGTGGCCGAGGGGGTCGATGCCCTGTCGTTCCTCGCCTGGCAGCTCGGCCTCGAGGTGGCGCAGTGACCACGGTGGCTGCGCTCGAGGTGGTGGCACCGGTCGACGCCTGGCGCGCCGTCGGGCTGCCGCTGGTCGACGGCGTGGCCGTCGTCGACGGCATCGCCATCCGGATGCGCGAGCCCGCCACCGACGAGCCGGCGCACATCGCCCGGTGGGTGCTGGCCGATTGCCCGACCGAGGTCGCCGATATCGACGGCCTGCCCACGGCACACGGGCCGGTGCCCGGTCCGACCGGTCCCGGCGACGGTGTGCTCGCCGGCTGTCGGTTCGACCACCTGGTGGTGATGACCTCGTCGCTCGAGCGCACCTGCGGCGCGATCGAGTCGGCCACGGCGGCGCCGCTGAAGCGCATCCGCGAAGCCGGGCCGATCCGTCAGGGCTTCCACCGCCTCGGCGGGCTGATCGTCGAGGTGGTCGAGACTGCTCAGGTCACCGCGCCGCAGGCGTCGTTCTGGGGCTTCGTGCTCATCGTCGACGACCTGCACGAGGTGTGCGCTGCGCTCGGCCCCGATGTCATCTCGCTGCCGAAGCAGGCGGTGCAGCCCGGCCGATCGATCGCCACGTTCCGTCAGGGCGCTGGCCTCGGCCTGCCCACGGCGCTGATGACACCCTGACCGTCCGGCCGGCGCGAACGGTGCTGGCCGGTTCAGTCGTCGAAGCCCTGGCTGCCGTCGTCGCGCAGCGAGGCGAGGTGCGTGGCGCCGGTGGTGCAGTCGGCGAGCAGTGGGCACCAGCGGCACCCGCCGCTCGGCCGCAGCACGGGCTCGCGGCCGTCGACGTGCAGCTCGGCGTGCCGCTCGATCGCGCTGAGCACGCGGGCGAGCGCAGCGTCGAGGATCCCCTCGGTGACGGCCTCGACCTCGGCGGCGGCCTCGTCGAAGTAGAAGGTGACGAGCTTGCGGGGCGGCACCTCGCGCTGCAGGGTCTCGACCAGCGCGTAGAACTGCAGGTCGAGACGGTGCTGCGGCTGGCGGGCGCCGGTCTTGAAGTCGATGATCACCCGCTTGCTGATCCGGCCCTCGGGCTTGCCGATCACCAGGTCGGCGCGGCCGCCGAGGGTGATGCAGCTGCTCGCGGCATAGCGGGCCATCGCCTCGGGGATCGGCTCGGCCCGCCAATCGAGAGGTGGGAAGTCCTGCACGAACCGGGTGAAGCGCTCGATCGAGTAGCCGCGCAGCTCGGCGAAGTCGGCGGCGCCGAGCTCGCCCAGCCAGACCCCCAACTCGTTGGGCTCGTCGGTGAGGCGACGGATCGCTTCGTCGACGATCACCGTGGGCACTGGCTCGTCGCGCCAGTTGAGGAACAGCTCGACGGCTTTGTGGGTGACCGAGCCGCGTGCGGTGACCGTGCTCCAGCGGAACTCGTCGGGTGTCACGTATCGCTGCTCGCAGCCGAGCGCCGTGGTGACCCGGTGCTTGCTCACCCACAGCTTCTCGCCGCCGAGGCGGGCCGACAGCTCGGCGAATCCGACGGCAGCACGTTGCAGCAGGTCGTCGATGAACGCCTCGTCGAACACCAGCGGCTCGGGCTCGCGGCGGATCTGGGTGAGGATCCGCTGTTGCACCGGGGTGAGCTCGGCCGCCGCCATCGCGCTCGACACTACCGACGCGGTGCGCGACCGCCGGGGACATCGGGTCCGGCGAACCCTGCGACACCCTCCTGCCACCATGGCGGCATGTCCCGTCCGTCCACCCCAGGCACCACCGTCGAGTTCTCCCACGCAGCGCGCCTGCTCGCTCGTGAGGCGCGCCGTCGGCAGCTGGTGGCGCCGAGCTTCCGGTGCCCGCCGCGGGTGGTCGGGGCGCAGCGCACCGTGCGGCGCCACGCCGGCGGGGTGGTGGTCGCCGTGCAACTGCGCGACCGGCCGTGGATGGCCGTGCTGTCCGACATGATCGAGGGCGTGGTGGTGGCCAACGGGTTGCAGCCCCCCACGGCCGACCGGCTGCGCACCGAACTGTGGCAGGTGGTCGTCGAGCAGTGGCCCGTGGTCGCCGCGCCGGTCACCAAGGTGGCGTGAGGGGCGCTCGCCGCGGCGGCCGGCGCGTGCGTCACATCGGGATGTGCAGCAACAGCACCAGCGTGCGGTCCTCGTCGTCGAGCAGAGGTGCCAGGTCGGCGAGGTCGGGTGAGTCGAGGCCCTCCTGGCCGATGACGAGCACCGAGAACAGCTCGCCGTCAACGAGGTAGATCGCCTGGTCGATGCCCTCGACGGGCTGCTCGCGGCCACCGTTCACCAGCCCCGGCACCTCGGCGAGCGCCTCGTCGGCCGCATCGAGGACCGCTGTGGGGTCGAGCTCGGAGAAGCCCATCTCGCTGTAGGCCAGCGTCGGCGCCAGGCCGAGCGCGGCAAGCAGTGCAGGGTCGGGCTCGACGAGGTCGACCCAGCCCTCGAGCGGGAGGTCGTCCCACCACTCCGGGCGCTCCACCTCCGGGTCGGGATCGCACACCGTCTCGGTCGTGGGTGTCTCGAGGTCGACCAGCACCGCGGCGGCGATCTCGGTGACGCAGCCCGACACCAGCACGAAGCCGTGGCCCTCACCGGTGTAGCGCACCAGGCTGGCGCTCGGTCCGAGCGCCTCGGTCATCTCCTCGGCCCAGCGGATGGGGGTGGCCGGATCGTTCTCGCCGCCGACCACCACGATCGGTGCGGTGCCGTCGTAGGCGAGCTCCACGGGCTGCGCGTCGGGAAGCACCTCGCGGCACGTCGACGACTCGGTGATGTCGTCCACCGTCAGGTCGGCGGCGAACCGCGGGGCGACCTCTTTCAGCTTGGCGAGCGTGCCCTCCGGGTCGGTCGGCGGCTCTGGCCGGAAGCCGCTGGCGCAGTCGATCATCCACTGCGATTGCTGCTGCGTGGCATAGGTGCCGTCGGGCCCGCGGCCGATGTAGCTGTCGGCGAGCGTGAAGATGCCCTCTGCCGAACCATCCCGGGCCTCGACGAGCGCGTCGGCGAGCACCGGCCAACTGGTCGGGCTGTAGAGCGCCGCAATGGTGGCGTAGCCCATCACCGCGTCGTTGCCCAAGCGGCCGTCGGTGTGGGTGATCGGCTCGAGGTCGAGGCGATCGATCAACGCGTCCCAGTCGCCACCGACATCGTCGCTGGCGAACGCGCACGCGTCGGGCGTATCGGTGCACCACTCGACCCAGTTGTCGAAGGCGCTCTCGAACCCCGCTGCCTGCGTGGTCAGCGCCTCGTCGACGCTGTCGCCGGCCGGGTCGTAGGCGGCGTCGAGCACCATCGCACGCACGCGGTCGGGGAACAGGGTGGCGTACACCCCGCCCAGGTTGGTGCCGTACGAGGCGCCGTAGAAGCTGATCTGCTCGTCGCCGAGGGCGTCGCGGATGGCGTCCATGTCGCGGGCCGTGCTCGCTGTCGAGTAGTGGCGGAGGTCGTCGCCGTAGGCCTCGACGCACGCCTCGTCGAGGTAGGGCGGAGCGTTGTCGTAGAGCTCCTGCTCGGCCGGCGTGTCGGGGGTCTCGTCGAGGTACACGCCGGCGTCGAACTGCTCGTCGGTGAGGCAGCGCACGCCGCCCGATCGATCGACGCCACGCGGGTCGAACCCGACGATGTCGAACTGCTCGAGCCCGAGCTGCACCTGCAGTGCGCCTCCTGCGAGCGCGACGAACTCCACCCCCGATGCGCCCGGACCGCCGGGGTTCGTCAGCACGGCGCCGACCCGGTCGTCGGTCGCCGGGAGGCGAACGAGACCCAGCTCGATCGTCTCGCCGTCGGGATCGTCGTGGTCGAGCGGCACGGCGAGCGTGGTGCACTCGAGCGCCGGGTCATCCGCGTCGGGGTCGTCGCAGGGTCCCCACTCGAGCGTCGACGTCGACTCCGGTGCCGACGAATCGGTGGGTTCCGGGGGCGCCGTGCTCTCGACCGGCGGCGCCGTCGTGCCGCCTGTCTGCCCGCCGTCGCCCGAGCATGCCGCCAGTACCAATGTCGTCGCCGCCAGCGCGCCCAGAGCGCGCCGCTGCGACCGTCCGCCTCGTGTCGCTACCACGCCGCCAGCGTAGGGCGAACCGGCGTCCAGGTGCAGTCGCTAGCCTCCGGAGCAGGCCCGGGTGGCGGAATTGGCAGACGCGGGGGGCTTAAACCCCCCTACTCGCGAGGGTGTGTGGGTTCGAGCCCCACCCCGGGCACACGGAGCACTGGGTGTGCTGACTCACGACGCAGGCCCTCCGGATCGCACAACCCACGG
>JBBATY010000055.1:0-15024 GCA_040398525.1 Ilumatobacteraceae bacterium
CGAACGGCGCTTGCCGCTCGACGCCTTCGCGCTGCGGCTGCTGCTCGCACGGGGTGTGCCGAACGTGGGGATGAACGACAGGTCGCTGACATGGCCCCACTGGCGCACCATGACCAGGGCGAGCACGAGCATGAGCAGCTCTTGCACCAGGGAGCCCCACAGGCGATCGCCGAGGAAGCGCAGCACGTCGAGACCGACGAAGATCGCGGCTATCAGCCACGCCGGGATGCCGAAGAAGAACGGAGCGTTCGGGCGCTCGCCGGCGAAGAGCACCAGCATCACGGTGCCGAGCAGCGACAGCCCGGCGGAGCCGGCCGTGCCGCCGAGCCCGGGCACCAGGGTGACGATGGCTGCCGGGGCGACGACGACGAGCGCCACCAGCCCGGCGAAGCGCGAGCGCCCGACGAGCTCCTCGGCATGGTGGCCGAAGATCCAGAAGAACACGATGCCGATGAGCACCCAGATGTTCGGCTCGCTGGCGATCGGCCAGGTGACTAGACGCCACAGCTGGCCTGCGCGCACCTCGGCCGGGAGGAAGACCAGGAGCTTGACGATCGACCTGCTGAGCGCCCACAGGAACATCGACGCCACTGACAGCAGGCAGAGCAGCGCCGTGGTGGTGACGTCGATGTTGCCGATGCGGAACCAGCCGTCGCGGCGGCGTGGCTCGGGGAACGAGAGCTGGAAGCGACCGGTCACATCCGGCACGCTACCGCCCGGCGTCAGTCGGGGGGCGTAGCCTCGGGCGCATGAGCGTTGCGACGGGGGAGGACCCGTGCTGAGCCGTCCTCCTGCCGGCACCATCCCGGACACGCCCGGGTCGTACCAGTTCAAGGACGGTCACGGCCGGGTGATCTACGTCGGCAAGGCGTCGAGCCTGCGCCAGCGGCTGTCGAACTACTTCCAGGACCCGCGCAACCTGCACCCGCGCACTGCCCAGATGGTGGCAACGGCCGAATCGGTGGAGTGGATCGAGGTGCGCAACGAGGTCGAGGCGCTCATGCTCGAGTACAGCCTGATCAAGCAGCACCGACCGCGCTTCAACATCCGGTTGCGCGACGACAAGAGCTACCCGTTCCTGGCCGTCACCCTCGACGAGCAGTACCCGCGGGCCATGGTGATGCGTGGCCGCAAGCGCAAAGGCGTGCGCTACTTCGGTCCGTACGCGCACGCCTACGCCATTCGCGAGACGCTCGACCTGCTGCTGCGCAGCTTCCCGGTGCGCACCTGCAGCCCGAGCAAGTTCAACGAGCACCACCGCCTCGGCCGGCCGTGCCTGCTCTACCACATCGAGAAGTGCAGCGGACCGTGCGTCGGCGAGGTCGACGACGCCACCTACCGGCGCCTCGTCGACGAGTTGTGCGAGTTCCTCGACGGCGACACCGACGAGATCGTCGGTCGGCTCGAGCACGACATGCGTGCCGCCGCGCGTGAGCTCGAGTTCGAGCGTGCGGCGCGCCTGCGCGACCGGCTCGCCGCCGTGCAGCGGGCCATCGAGAAGCAGCAGATGGTCGCCGACCGCAGCGACGACCTCGACCTGATCGGCCTCGCCGACGACGACCTCGAAGCTGCCGTGCAGGTGTTCTTCGTGCGCAAGGGCCGGGTCGTCGGACGCAAGGGGTTCGTGCTCGACAAGGTCGAGGACCTCAGCCCGGGCGGCCTCGTCGACCGCATCCTCGAAGAGCTCTACGGTGACGAGCCGCCATCGGGCATCCCCAAGCAGGTGCTCGTCCCCTCCCTGCCCGACGACGCGCCCACCTACGAGGAGTGGCTGGCCCACCTGCGCGGCTCGAAGGTCCAGATCCGTGTGCCCCAGCGCGGCGACAAGCGCGAGCTCCACGAGACCGTCACCCGCAATGCCCGTGAAGAGTTCGTGCGCCACCGCCTGCGTCGGGCCTCCGACCACAACGCCCGCAGCCGGGCGCTCACCGAGCTGCAGGACCTGCTCGGCCTGGCCGAGGCACCGTTGCGCATCGAGTGCTACGACATGGCCCACCTCCAGGGCACCGACTACGTCGGGTCGATGGTGGTGCTCGAGGACGGCCTGCCCAACCGTCGCGAGTACCGGAGGTTCAAGGTGCGCGACGTGCCCGGCAACGACGACTACGCGGCCATGCAGGAAGTGCTCACCCGGCGGCTCAGCGCCTACCTCGACGAGCGCGACCAGCCGCTCGACGAGCTCGGCGACGGTGAGCGGACCCGTCCGAAGCGCTTCGCCTACCCACCGCAGCTGCTGCTCGTCGACGGGGGCAAGGGCCAGCTCAGGGTGGCCGAGGAGGTCGTGCGCAGCCTCGGCCTCGCCGACGAGATCCCCGTCGCATCGCTGGCCAAGCGGTTCGAGGAGGTCTACGTTCCAGGTCGGTCCGAGCCGGTCGAGGTCCCCCGTGGCAGCGACGCGCTGTTCATGCTCCAGCGCATCCGCGACGAGGCCCACCGCTTCGCCAACAGCTTTCACCGCGAGCTGCGCGGCAAACGGATGACCGCCAGCTCGCTCGACGGCATTCCCGGCCTCGGCGAGGCTCGTCGACAGCGGCTGGTCAAGGCCATGGGTGGTGTCACGGCGGTGAAGCGGGCGTCGCTCGACGACCTGCTCGCCCTGTCGTTCCTGCCCGATCCGGTCGCCCATGCCGTTTACGCCAAGTTCCATCCGGAGGAGTCGTGACGATCGCCCGCTCCGGGCGGCTCGCCGTCGACGCCTACGAGGGCAGCGATCGCGACGACGGGCTGCTGGCCGGGTGGCTCTCCGACCGCCGGGTGCTCGAATGGTTCGAGGGGCGCGACCGGCCGCACGACCGTGAGATGATCCGCGCCAACTACGGCCCCGAGGCGCTTGCGGCCGCCCAGGTGCAGGCCGCGATCTTCTCCGACAACGGCTGGCCGCTCGGGTACCTGCGTTGGTATCCGATGTCGACCGTCGTCGACGAGTACGACTGGCGGGACGATCCGACCGACGTGTGGGCAGCCGACCTCTTCATAGGCGACCCGAACCGGTGGGGGCGTGGCCTCGGCTCGGCAGCCCTCGCGCTCCTCGTCGAGCATCTGATGGTGGCCGAGCGGGCTCGCCGCGTGGTGGTCGACCCGTGGGTCGGCAATGCCCGGGCGATCCGGGCCTACGAGAAGATCGGGTTCCGCACGGTCGGGATCCATCGTGGCCACGAGCTGTTCGAGGGTGAGCGTCGCGACTGCTGGTTGATGGCGGTCGACGCGCTCGACCATCCTGTCGGGCTGACCGCGAGGCTGGCCGAGATCGATTCGACCAACCCGTCGCTGGTGCCCGGCGCCCCGGGTGAGGCAGAGGTGGCGGATTTCGTCGCCGCCTGGGCGCGCGACCGTGGCCTCGAGGTGCATCGCCGCGAGGTTGCCCCCGGACGGCACAACGTCGTGTGCGTGCGTCGCGGCAGTGGGGGTGGGCGGACGCTGTTGGTCAACGCCCATCTCGACACCGTCGGTGTGTCGTCGCCCGAGGTGCGCAGGGTTCGCCTCGGCGACGGCCGGCTGGAGGGCCGTGGGGTCCTCGACACCAAAGCCGGCCTGGCTGCAGCGCTGCTCACGGCGGCGTCGTTCGCCGACGGAGAGTTGGCGGGAGATCTGATCGTGGCGGGTGTCGCCGACGAGGAGCATGCCAGCATCGGCACCGAGGCGCTCGTGACCGAGTGGAAGGCAGATGGCGCGGTGGTGCTCGAGCCGACCGGGGGAGTGGTGGTGTGCCGTCACCGGGGGTTCGTCGTCCTCGATGTCGTCCTTACCGGTCGCCCGGCCCACACGTCGCAGGCGGAACGGGGTGTCAGCGCCGTGAGCGCAGCCGCACGTGTGGTGGCCGTCCTCGAGGCCCTCGATGCCCGGTGGGCTGCGGAGGCCTCCGACCCCCGCTTCCGTCCGGCGGTGGTGGTGAGCCGCGTGCAGAGCCGGGGCGAGACGTTCACGGTCCCGGCGCGTTGCGAGCTCACGGTGGAGGTGCGCACCACGTCGCTCGTCACGGTCGGTGAGGTGGGCCCGGTGAAGGATGCCGTTGCTGCGGCAGCCGGCGCAGTGGAGGTGGCGATCGAGACGGTGCTGGCACGCCCGCCGATGCAGTTGCGCGAGTCGCACCGCCTCGCCGAGCAGACGTGCGCAGCGATGGCGAGCGCGACCGGTGAACATGCGGTTCCTGGCTCGGCGCCGTACTGGACCGATGCGGCCCTCCACGCGGTCTCGGGCACGCCGGCGGTGGTGCTCGGTCCGGTGGGCGAGGGGCTCCACGAGGACGAGGAGTGGGTGTCGACCGCGAGCCTGCGTCAGTGCGCGGCTGCGCTCGCAGCGCTCGCTCGCACCTGGTGCACCCCCCGTTGACGACCGTACGGTGCGTGGTGAGGCTGCAGGAGCGCCTCACCGTTCACCGCAGCCTCAGCTGGGTGGGAGGAAGGCGGGGAGGACGTCGGCGCGGAGGCGCTCGAGCGTCTCGCGCCGCTCGGCACGGGTGCGCCCGAGCGTGAAGTCCGGGATGGCGAACTCGTCGATGCCCGCCTCGACGTAGGTGCCGATCAGGTCGATGAGCTCCGCCGGGCCACCGGCGAGCGTGCGGTCCGCAGGAGCCATCGCCCGGATCGCGTCACGAGTGGCGTCGTCGTCGGTGAGGAAGACCAGTGCTTGGGCCGAGCGCCGCATCGAGTCGGGGTCGCGCCCGACGGCCTCACAGCCAGCGAGCCACAGCTCGGTGCGCCGGCGCAGCTCGTCCGGGTTGCCCCACGTGTTCCACTCGTCGGCCCAGCGGGCCGTGATGCGCGACATCCGCGGGCTGCCGGTGCCCACCATGATCGGCAGCCGCGGGCGGGGAGCGAAGGGAGCAGCCGTGAGCTGGTAGTAGGTGCCTGCGAACTCGGCGACATCGTCGTGCAGCAGGCGATGGATCACCTCGATCGCCTCCTCGAATCGGCTCACCCGCGCCCCGGCGGCCGGCAGATCGAAGCCGTAGGCGGCGTGCTCGTTCACCTGCCACCCGGCGCCGAGCCCGAGCACCACCCGCTCGCCGGCGATCGCCGCAACGGTGGCGGCGCGCTTGGCGAGCACCACCGGGTGGTGGATCGTCACGGGGGAGACCATCGACGTCAGCCGCAGGCGGGGCACGGTGGCGCCGACAGCCGCCAGCACGGTCCAGCACTCGAGTGCCGGACCGCCGCTGGCCGAATCGTCGTCGGTGTTCGGCATGAAGTGATCGGCGTACCAGAAGCCCTGGAGGCCGTTGGCCTCGGCCCAGTGCGCGTTGTCGATCACCTCGTCCCAATCGCGTTCGTACGAGGTCCACAGCGCCAGATCCATGGCGGCGACCCTAGGTCGCACCCCGTACCCTGGCCGCATGGAGCGCGACCAGTTGTGGGAGACACACGCCGACTGGTGGATCGAAGGGTTCACCGACGGCGCCGACCCCGAGTACACCGAACAGATCCTGCCGCTGGCTGCAGCCGAACTGGCAGGGTCGACGCGGGTGCTCGACGTGGGATGCGGCGATGGCCAGGTCGGCCGTCTCGTCGCGGCGATCGGCGCCGAGCTCGTCGTCGGCATCGACCCGACATGGAACCAGGTGCGCGTGGCGGCCGAGCGGGGTGGTGGTGTGCACGTCGCCCGAGCCGGAGCTGCGGCCCTGCCCTTCGCTGCCGGCACGTTCGATGCCGTCGTTGCATGCCTGGTGTTCGAGCACATCCGCGATGTCGACGACGCGATCGCAGAAGTGGCCCGGGTGCTCGAGCCCGGTGGCCGGTTCTGCTTCTTCCTCAACCATCCGTTGCTGCAGACCCCCAACAGCGGGTGGATCGACGACCAGGTGCTCGACCCGCCCGAGCAGTACTGGCGCATCGGCCCGTACCTGATCGAGGACGAGACCATCGAGGAGGTCGAGAAGGACGTCTTCATCCCCTTCATCCACCGTCCGCTGAGCCGCTACGTCAACACCTTGGCCGAGCACGGCTTGCTCGTCGAGCGGATGGTCGAGCCGGCGCCACCGCCCGGGTTCATCGACCGGGCGAGTGAGTACGCCGAAGCCGCGACCATCCCGCGGCTGCTCTATCTCCGGACACGCAAGGTCGGTCACGTACCATCACCGCTGTGACCGACATCCTCGTCATCACCGGTCTGTCGGGTGCAGGTCGCTCGCAGGCGGCGGACGACCTCGAGGACCTCGGCTGGTTCGTCGTCGACAACCTGCCGATCGAACTGCTCGACAAGGTGGTCGAACTGGGCAGCGACACCAGCTCGTTCGCCCGCCTGGGTTTGGTGGTCGGCCCGACCGCCCACCCCGAGCAGGTGCGCGACGCGGTGCGTCGGCTGCGGGCCGACCATCGGGTGCGGGTCCTGTTCCTCGACGCCTCGACTCCCGAGCTCGTCCGCCGGTATGCGGGCACCCGTCGACGCCATCCGCTCGACGACGGCACGAGCGGTGTCGCCGAAGCGATCGAGCGCGAACGCCTCGCGCTCGAGACGGTGAAGGCCGAGGCCGATGTGGTCGTCGACACGACGGACCTCAACGTGCACCAGTTGAAAGCCTTCATGGTCGAGACGTTCTCGACCGACCACGAGGCCGAGACGATGCAGATCTCGGTGTCGTCGTTCGGTTTCCGCTACGGCATGCCGCTCGACGTCGACTTGGTGATGGACGTCCGATTCCTGCCCAACCCGCACTGGATCGACGAGCTGCGCCCGCAGAGCGGTCTCGACCCGGCGGTGCGCGACTACGTCCTCGGCCAACCCGCAACCGGCGAGTTCCTGGTCCGCTACCAGCACCTGCTCGAGCTGCTGCTGCCCGCGTATCGCGCTGAGGGCAAGAGCTACCTGTCGATCGCGATCGGCTGCACCGGCGGACGCCATCGCTCGGTTGCCATTGTCGAGGAGCTTGCGGCCTGGATGCGTGCGCAGGGATACCTGCCGCGAGTGGCCCATCGCGATCTTCACCACTGACAGTCGGGTTCGGTAGTGTCGGCCTCGTTTCAGGACGACGTGTGAAAGGACCCCCATGACGGTTCGCGTTGGCATCAACGGCTTTGGTCGAATCGGCCGCAACTTCTTCCGGGCCGCCAAGCAGCGCGGCGTCGACATCGACATCGTGGCGGTGAACGACCTCGGCTCGCTCGAGACCATGGCGCACCTGCTCAAGTACGACTCGGTGCTCGGCGTGCTACCGCAGACCATCAAGGCCACCAAGGCGGGCATCTCCGTCGATGGCGACGAACTGCGGGTGCTGTCGTACCGCAACCCCGCCGAGCTGCCGTGGGGCGAGCTCGGTGTCGACGTGGTGATCGAGTCGACCGGCATCTTCACCAAGCGCGACGCCGCGGCGGCTCACCTCGACGCTGGGGCGCCGCTCGTCATCGTGTCGGCTCCGTGCGACGGCGCCGACGCCACGTTCGTCTACGGGGTCAACCACAAGGACTTCGACCCCAAGACGCAGAAGGTCATCTCCAACGCGAGCTGCACCACGAACTGCTTCGTGCCGATGGTGAAGGTGCTCGATGATGCGTTCGGCGTCGAGCAGGGACTGATGCAGACGGTGCACGCCTACACCGGAGACCAGCAACTCGTCGACGGTCCGCACAAGGACCTGCGCCGTGCCCGTGGTGCGGCGATCAACATCGTTCCCACCTCCACCGGTGCGGCCCGGGCGACCAGCCTCGTGCTCGCCTCGATGAAGGGCAAGCTCGACGGCACCTCGCTGCGCGTGCCGGTGCCCACGGGCTCGGTGGTCGACTTCACGGCCAATCTGAAGCGCCCAGCCTCGGTCGACGAGATCAACGCGGCGTTCAAGAAGGCGGCGTCGGGCTCGCTGAAGGGCATCCTGCGCTACTGCACCGACCCGATCGTGTCGAGCGACATCGTCACCGACCCGCACAGCTGCATCTTCGACGCCGAGCTCACGATGAGCATGGGCACGATGGTGAAGGTGCTCGGCTGGTACGACAACGAGTGGGGCTACTCGAACCGCCTGGTCGACACCACGCTCTACACCGGCGCCAAGGTCGCCAAGCGCAAGAAGTAGGTCGGCATGGCGAACCGCATCCCCACCCTCGACGACCTCGGCGACGTGGCGGGCAAGCGCGTGCTCGTCCGCACCGATTTCAATGTGCCGATGGAGGGAGGGCGGATCACCGACGACTTCCGCATTCGAGCTGCGCTGCCCACCATCACCTGGCTCACCGGGCGTGGCGCGTCGGTGGTGTGCGCGTCGCATCTCGGCCGACCCAAGGGTGGCCCCGATCCGAAGTACTCGATGGATCCGGTGCGCGCCCGCCTCGCCGAGTTGGCCCCCGGGGTCGACCTGCTCGAGAACCTCCGCTTCGACCCGGGCGAGGAAGCCAACGATCCTGCCTTCGTGGCCCGGCTCGTCGAGGGGGTCGACGCCTACGTCGACGACGCCTTCGGGGCTGCTCATCGGGCGCACGCGTCGATCGTCGGCCCGCCGCAGACCCTGCCCTCGGCGATGGGCCTGCTGCTGCAGAAGGAGGTCGAGGTGCTCCTCGGCCTGCGCGAGCACCCCAAGCGCCCGTTCGTGGCGGTGCTCGGCGGCTCGAAGATCTCCGACAAGCTGGGTGTGGTCGAAGCGCTGCTCGACGTCGTCGACGCGTTGGCCATCGGTGGGGCGATGTGCTTCACCTTCCTGGCGGCCAAGGGCTACCCGATCGGGGCCTCGCTGTGGGAGCCCGACCAGGTCGAGACCTGTGGCCGGCTACTGCGCACTGCGGCCGAGCGCGGCAAGCAGATCCATCTGCCCGAGGACATCGTCGGCCTCGACGCCAACGGCAACTTCGCCACCTATGGCGTGCGCCTGCCCGAAGGCGCCAAGGGGTTCGACATCGGGCCTGGCACCGCAGCTGCGTTCACCGACATTGTCATGGACGCGCGCACGGTGTTCTGGAACGGCCCGATGGGCATGTTCGAGGACGATCGGTTCGCAGCAGGCACCCGCACCGTCGCCCAGGCGATGGCCGACACCAAGGCCTTCACTGTCGTGGGCGGCGGCGACTCCGCTGCGGCCCTCGCCCAGTTCAACCTCGACGACGAGGTCGATCACGTCTCCACCGGCGGCGGAGCCTCGCTCGAGCTGCTCGAGCTCGGCGACCTTCCCGGTCTCGCCGCCCTGCGAAAGGCCCCCAACGCCCATGACTGAGTCCCGCCGTCCCCTGATCTCGGGCAACTGGAAGATGAACCTCAACCATTTCGAGGCCATCCAGGCGGTACAGAAGCTCACGTACCTCGTAGGCAAGGACGACGTCGCCCGGGTCGACGTGAGCCTCCACCCGCCGTTCACCGACCTGCGTAGCGTGCAGACGGTGATCGATGCCGACAAGTTGCCGTTCGCGCTCGGGGCCCAGCACTGCCACTGGGAGGACAAGGGCGCCTTCACGGGTGAGGTGTCGCCCGTGTTCCTGGCAAAGCTCGGCGTGCAGTACGTCATCTGCGGCCACAGCGAGCGTCGCGAGCTGTTCGGCGAGACCGACGCCATGGTTGCAGCCAAGGTGGCCTCCATCCTGCGGCACGGGATGACCCCGATCATGTGCGTGGGCGAGACCCTTGCCGAGCGTGAAGCCGGCGCAACCGAGACCAAGGTGCTCGGTCAGGTGCAGGCCGGCCTCGAGGGCCGCACCGCCGAGCAGGTGGGCTCGATGGTGATCGCCTACGAGCCGATCTGGGCCATCGGCACGGGCAAGAACGCCACAGCCGACGACGCCCAGCAGGTGTGTGCCTCGATCCGGGTGACGGTCGGCGAGCTGTTCGGGCGCGCCGCGGCCGACCGTGTCCGGATCCAGTACGGCGGTTCGGTGAAGGCCGGCACGATCGCCGAGCTGATGGCGGGGCCCGACGTCGACGGCGCCCTCGTGGGCGGAGCGAGCCTCGACCCCGACGAGTTCGCCCGCATCGTGCAACTCGGCCGCTGAGGCCGCACGGCGAGGCGAACGGAACCTCTGTTCCGGCCGACCGGCACCAGCGAACGCGATGTGCCTCCTGATCGGCGCGGAACCTGCTACGGTCCATCCGCCCATGTCGATCGGGGAGGACGACTTGGGCCTGCAGAGCAGTCGCCCCCCAATGCTGGAGACGAACGCTCACCCACCTCCCTCCGAACCACCATCAGGAGGACCATCACGTGAGCACCACGAAGCGCAGCACGAAGTTTGCTGCACTTGTCGTGGGCCTCTCGCTCATCGCCGCAGCTTGCGGTGACGACGAAGAGAGCACCACCACGACGGCCGCGCCGACCGAGACCACCGCAGCTCCGACGGAGACCACTGCGGCCCCGGAGACGACGGCCGCACCCGAGACCACCGCGGCGCCTGCCGAGGAGCCGGCGATGCGGATCACCATCGACCTCAGCCCCGAGGCGGTGTGGGAGGACGGCTCGCCGGTGACGGTCGCCGACTTCCAGTGCACGCTCGACGCCGCGATGAACACGCCCGGCTCGATCAGCACCACGGGCTACGACAAGATCATCAGCATCGCCGCTGGGTCGAGCGATCAGCAGGTCGTCGTCGACTTCAGTGCGGTCTACGCGCCGTACAAGGGCCTCTTCGGTGGCCTCATCAAGGCCGCAGCCGTCGAGGACTGCATGGACATCTCGACCGACTTCGCCGACTTCAACGGCACCTCGAACAACGAGTGGCTGATGGATTCGTGGAGCCCGAGCCAGCTCGTCTACGTGCCGAACCCGAACTACTGGGGCGAGGCTCCGAAGGTCGAGCGCATCGTGATGGTGCCCTTCGCCGACGGCGACACCCAGAACGCTGCACTGCTCGCAGGTGAGGTCGACTTCATCTACCCGCAGTTCTACGCCGGCATCTCCGACGCACTGGCCGACCCGAACGTCACCAGCCAGGTGGAGTTCGGTGGCGACTACGAGGGGTTCTACTTCCAGAGCGACCCCGAGCGCGGCGGCCCGTTCTCGGACCCGATCTTCCGCGAGGCCTTCGTCAAGTCGATCGACCGTGACGCTGTCTTCGAGCAGATCTACATCCCGCTGTCGGAGGGCAAGGGCAAGCTGCTGAACTGCGGCCCGATCGTGCCCGGCCCGTACTGCAACGATGCATGGGCAGAGGGCCAGTTCGATCCCGAGGGTGCTGCGGCGCTCCTCGAGGAGAACGGCTGGGCCAAGAACGCCGATGGCTACTGGGCCAAGGATGGCGGCGAGGCCCCCACGGTCCGCTGGATCATCAACACCGGCAACGTCCGTCGTGAGAACACCCAGGCGTTCCTCATCCCGCTGATGCAGGCTGCAGGCTTCAACGTCGTCGCCGACAACTGCGACGCCGCCTGCTACTTCCAGCAGCGCCTCCCAGCGCTCGACTACGACATGGCGATGTACATCAGCACCGCCCCGCCGGACCCGAGCTACCTGGTGCCGGGCTTCACCTGCGCCCAGATCCCGAACGAGGCCAACAGCCAGCAGGGCCAGAACTCGACCGGTTGGTGCAACGAGGAGGCTTCGGCGCTGCTCGAGGAGTCCGACATCACCGTCGACCAGGAGGCTCGCGCCACCCTCATCAAGGATGCGCTCACCCTCATGGCTGCGGATCGCGTCATGCTGCCGCTGTTCCAGTTCCCCAAGGCGGGCTTCTGGCGCACCGACAAGCTGGCCGGCCCGGTCGGTGACGAGCTGAACAACTACAACGCCTTCAACAACTTCTCCGAGTGGGAAGACGTCGATGGCGATGGTCAGATCATCATCGGTGCCGAGCAGTGGCCGGAGTGCCTCAACCCGATCACCGAGTGCGCCAACTCGTCGTGGATGGTCTGGACCACCAGCTTCCCGATCAGCACCGGCGTGTGGGAGACCACCAACGCTGGCACGTACGAGATCACCAACATGGTGACCGGCGAGCCCACCGTCGAAGTGCTCTGACACTGAGACGACGTCAACAGTAATCCTGTGATGGTGGGGGTCGGCCTTCGGGCCGGCCCCCACGTCACACTTCTCGGGGGTCGATGAGTGCTCCGCTTTGTAATCCGGCGCCTGTTGTGGGCGATTCCGATGCTGATCCTGGCGACATTCCTCGTGTATGTCGCGCTGCGGGTCGGCACCGACCCGGTCGCCAGCTACAAGCGGGTGAACCAACGAGCCTCGGAGAAGAAGATCCAGCAGTACATCGAGGCCAACGGCCTCTATGACGGGTTTGGTGGCTACATCCGGGGCTACTTCCAGTGGCTCGGCGGCTTTCTCACCGGCAACTGGCCGCGCAGCATCAAGGGCAGCCGAGAGGTGTGGCCGGCGTTCAAGGAAGCGATGATGAACACGCTTCGCCTCGGCATCACCTCCTCGGTGATCGGGATCACGCTCGGATTGGCTCTCGGTGTCTTCGTCGCGCTCAGACCAGGGTCGCTGCGTGACACCGCGACGAACACAGCGACGTTCGTGGCGATCTCGACCCCGCCATTCGTGTCCGCACTTCTTCTCCAGCTGCTCTTCGCGGTCTACTGGACCCGCTGGTTCGGTGAGCCACTGCTTCCGACGTCGGGCGTGTACCCGCCGGGTCAGCAGGGCTTCGATCTTTGGCTGATGATCAAGCACATGATCCTGCCCGTGACGGTGGTGGTCATCCAGATCGTCGCCGTCTACACCCGCTACATGCGTGCGTCGTTGCTCGACGTGCTCAACAGCGAATACATGCGAACGGCGCGATCCAAAGGCATCAGCGAACGTCGCGTGCTGGTCCGCCACGCACTGCGCAATGCGCTCATCCCCATCGCCACCCTCGTGGCGCTGGACTTCGGCGCCATCCTCGGTGGTCTGATCATCACCGAGGGCGTGTTCTCCTACCCGGGGCTCGGTCGGTACTTCTTGATGGCATTCGATACCGGCGACTTCCCGCTGATGATGCCGTGGATGTTCTTCTTCATGACCCTGGTCATCCTCTTCAACCTTTTTGCCGACCTCATGTACGCCGTGCTCGACCCGAGGATCCGCCTTGACTGACGTGCTCAACTCCACCCAGGCCGTCGACACGGCCGACGCCACCCAGGGCCTGACCGCCGAGTCGCTGTCGCCAACCAGGATGGCGATGAAGCGGTACATGCACCACAAAGGTGCGGTGTTCGGGCTGGTCACGCTGAGTGCGATGGTGGTGTTCGTCCTCCTTGCGCCGATCACTGCCCGGTACGGGGTGAACGAGACCATCTTCGACGCCTCGCCGGAGCGCCCGAACCAGTTCCTTCCGCCGCAGAGCCTGGCGTGGATGGGAACAGACGCCAATGGTCGCGACTTGTACAGCCGGTTGATCTACGGCTTGCGTGTCTCGTTGCTGATCGGCATCTCGTCCGCGATCATCAGCACGCTCGTCGGCGTGACGGTCGGGGCGTTCGCAGGGCTTCGCGGCGGATTGTTCGACGATGTCCTGATGCGTGTGACGGACCTGTTCTTGGCTTTCCCGTATCTGGTGCTACTCATGCTTCTTCGGGCTGTCCTCGACGCGTTGTCGTGGCTCGATCCGATCGTCGGCGCGACGTCGTCGATCCGCTTCATGATCGTGCTCTTCGCTCTCACCGGCTGGATGGGGGTGGCGCGGATCATGCGCGGCCAGGTGCTGGCGTTGAAAGAACGCGAGTTCGTCGAGGCGTCACGCGCCTTGGGGGCGAGCAACCGCCGGATCGTCGTGAAGCACCTGCTCCCGAACTCGATCGGCCCGATCCTGGTCGCACTGACCTTCGGCGTGGCCGGTGCGATCGTCGGTGAGTCGACACTGTCGTTCTTCGGGTTCGGACCTCAGCCCGGGGCCGGTGCAACCTCTCTCGGGCTCTTGGTCGGGGGGTCCCGCAATGCGCTGCTGCCAGGCTATTGGTGGCTGGTGGTGTTCCCTGGCGTGGTGCTCGTGCTCACGACCCTGTGCGTGAACTTCATCGGAGACGGCATGCGCGACGCCACCGATCCGAAGTTCGACATGGGAAGTGGCTCATGAGTGACGAGGTTGTGCTCTCCCTCCGGGGGCTGCGGGTGACCTTCCAGGCGATGCTGGGTGATGTGCATGCGGTGCGCGGCGTCGATCTCGACGTGCATGCCGGCGAGATCGTCGGCATCGTGGGGGAGTCCGGGTCGGGTAAGTCGGTGACGTTCCTCGGCATGATGGGTCTGCTTCCGAAGATCGCGCGCGTCGAAGGTTCGGCGACCGTGCGCGGCACGGAGATGGTCGGCGCATCGCAGAAGCAGATGCGCGCTATCCGCGGCCGTCGTGTCGCCATGATCTTCCAGGACCCACTGTCGGCGCTGAACCCCACACATCGGATCGGCAACCAGATCGTCGAGATGATCCGCGAGCACCAGTCGCTGTCGAAGGACGCTGCGATGAAGCGGGCAGTGGAGTTGCTCGACCTCGTCGGCATCCCTCAGCCGGATCAGCGAGCACGGCAGTACCCCCACGAGTTCTCCGGCGGCATGCGCCAGCGCGTGATGATTGCGATGGCGATCGCCAACGACCCCGAGGTGTTGATCGCCGACGAGCCCACCACGGCGCTCGACGTCACGGTGCAGGCCCAGATCCTCGAGGTGATGCAGCGAATCCAACGCGAACTCGGCACCGCGATCGTGCTGATCACGCACGACCTCGGAGTCGTGGCCCGTGTGGCGAGCCGGGTGCAGGTGATGTACGCAGGCCGCACGGTCGAGCGTGGGGGGGTCGACGACATCTTCGCCACCTCCACGCACCCGTACACGCGAGGGCTGATGGCTGCACTGCCCGACACGAACCGGGACCGCCTCGTCCCGATTCCCGGATCGCCACCGAACATGCTGCGACCGCCCGCAGGGTGTGCATTCGCTCCTCGCTGCGGCCATGCGGTCGATCGGTGCTCGGTCGGAGAGCCACCCGACCTGGTGACGGTCGGGGTGACCGAGACCGCATGCCTACGTGCCGGCGAGCTCATCACGGAGGTGTCCAAGTGAGCGACGAGCCGCTGCTCGAGGTCGACGGACTCGTGAAGCACTTCACGGTGAAGAGCTCGAAGGGTTTCCGATCGATTCAGCGCACGGTGCAAGCCGTGTCGGGGGTGTCGTTCCGCGTCGAGCGCGGCCAGACCGTC
>JBBATY010000056.1:0-14813 GCA_040398525.1 Ilumatobacteraceae bacterium
CAGTGGCAGGAGATGTTCTACGAGGAGCGCTACAGCGAGGTGTACCTCTCGCCCGACACGCCGGACTTCGTGAAGTGGGCCGAGGCGATGGGGTGCGTCGGCATCCGCGTCGACAGCCCCGAAGAGGTCCAGCCGGCCATCGACAAGGCCAACTCGATCGACGACCGCCCTGTGGTGGTCGACTTCCGGGTCGACGCCAGGGAGAAGGTCTTCCCGATGGTGCCGGCCGGCCAGAGCAACGACGACGTCGTCCTGCCCGCGTCGCAGGAGATCAACCGGAGGGCACTGCGGTGAGCGCACCGATCCAACACCACATCCTGTCGGTCCTCGTGCAGAACCGGCCCGGCGTGCTCGCCCGGGTGTCCGGGCTGTTCGCCCGTCGCGGGTTCAACATCTTCTCGCTGGCGGTCGCGCCGGCCGAGGAGGAGGGCTTCAGCCGCATCACGGTCGTGGTCGACGTGGAGTCGACCCCGCTCGAGCAGATCGTGAAGCAGTTGTTCAAGTTGATCGAGGTCGTGAAGATCAGCGAGCTCGACCCGCGGCGCTCGGTCGAGCGCGAGCTGCTGCTGGCCACGGTGCGCACTGCGGGCACCGAGGGTGGGGCCGAATTGCGGGCCGAGATCGTCGAGTTGGTCAACATCTTCGAGGGCAAGATCCTCGCCGTGGGGGCCGAGGCGATCACCGTGTCGCTCGACGGGCACCCCGACAAGCTCGACGACTTTGAAGACCTCCTTGCCGGATATGGCATCGTGGAGCTCCAGCGGACGGGCCGAGTGGCCCTTCCGAAGATCGATCGTCAGGCGCGTCTGCGCGCCGTGACCACCAGACAAGGAAAGGGTGCCTGACATGGCCGCGAAGATGTACTACGAGTCGGATGCTGATCTGTCGATCATCCGTGGCCGCAAGGTCGCGATCATCGGCTACGGCTCCCAGGGCCACGCCCACGCGCTGAACCTCAAGGAGTCCGGCGTGCAGGTGGTGGTCGGCCTACGCGAGGGCAGCAAGTCGGCCGCCAAGGCCGAGGCCGCCGGCCTGAAGGTGATGGGCATCGCCGAGGCCGCGAAGTGGGCCAACGTCATCATGATGACGATGCCCGACACCGAGCAGAAGGCCACCTACGAGGAGTTCATCAAGCCGCACATGCGCAAGGGCAAGGCCCTCGCGTTCGCGCACGGCTTCAACATCCGCTTCAAGCGCATCCGCCCGCCGAAGACCGTCGACGTGATCATGATCGCGCCGAAGGGCCCGGGCCACCTCGTGCGTCGCACCTACACCGAGGGCGGCGGCGTGCCGGCGCTCATCGCCGTGCACCAGGACGCCACCGGTGGCGCCCACGCCCTGGCACTCAGCTACGCCGCTGCCATCGGTGGCGCCCGCGCGGGTGTGATCGAGACCTCGTTCGCCGAAGAGACCGAGACCGACCTGTTCGGCGAGCAGGTCGTGCTCTGCGGTGGCCTCACCTCGCTGGTTCAGGCCGGGTTCGAGACCCTCGTCGAGGCTGGCTACCAGCCGGAGATGGCCTACTTCGAGTGCCTGCACGAGGTGAAGCTCATTGTCGACCTGATGTACGAAGAGGGCATCGCCGGGATGCGCTACAGCATCAGCGACACCGCCGAGTACGGCGACGTGTCGCGCGGTCCGCGCATCGTGACCCCGAAGACCAAGACCGAGATGAAGAAGATCCTGAAGGAGATCCAGTCCGGCAAGTTCGCCAAGGAGTGGGTGGCCGAGAGCGAGAGCGGTCGGGCCAACTTCAACGCCTTGCGTGCGGCCGGTGCGGCCCATCAGATCGAAGAGGTCGGAGCACAGTTGCGCTCGATGATGCCGTTCCTGGGTGCCGGCAAGCAGAAGGTCGCCGACGTCAGCGGCGGCTGATCGTCCTCCAGCCCTGCCCCGCCACGCGGCGAGATGAGCACTACCGTACGTTTCGAGCACCGTCCAGGGCTCGACGGGCTTCGCGCGCTTGCCGTGTTCGCGGTCGTGCTGTTCCACTCGGGGTACGGCTGGGCGAGTGGCGGCTTCCTCGGTGTGTCGCTGTTCTTCACCCTCTCGGGATTCCTGATCACCTCGCTGCTCGTCGCCGAGCACTCGGCGACGAGCGCGGTGTCGTGGGGACGGTTCTACGTCCGCCGGGCCCGTCGGCTCCTGCCGGCCTCGCTCGTGTGCATCGCGATCGTGATGGCGGCCGCGCCGTGGTGGACCGATTCACAGCGACGTCGACTCCCGGGAGATGTGCTCGCGTCGCTCGGTGAGGTCGCCAACTGGCGTGCCGCGGTTGCGCAGACGTCCTATCGCGACATGTTCGAGCAGGCGGCCAGTCCGCTCGCACACTTCTGGTCGCTGTCGATCGAGGAGCAGTGCTACCTCGTCGTCCCGGTCATCGTGGTCCTCGGCCTTCGCCGGGGCCGGAACGCCCTGATGGCCGTGCTGGCGATCGCGATCGTCGCGTCGACGGTCGCGATCGTGAGCACGGACGACTTCGACGTCGCCTACAACGGCACCCATACCCGCGCCGCAGAGCTGCTGGTCGGGGCGTTGGTAGCCGTGGTGGTCGCCGGTCGTCGGCCGACAGGGCGTGTCGTGCAGTGCGCCGGCATTGGGATGCTGGCAGCCCTGGGGGCACTCGTCGTGACGACCACGCTCGACAGTGCGTGGATCGTCGATGGTGGCCTCACCGTCTTCGCCGCCGGGTCGGCGCTGCTGGTCGTCGCTGCCTCGGGAGGACCGCTCGGCAGGCTCCTGGGGTGGCGGCCACTGGCGGCGGTCGGTCAGGTGAGCTACGGGGTGTACCTGTACCACTGGCCGGTGTTCCTGCTGATGTCGCCGAGCCGTGTCGGGGTCGACGGAGCGGCTCTCCTCGCGCTCCGCCTGGCCGTCGTAGCGGTCGTGGCGATCACGTCGTACCGCCTGCTCGAGCAACCGATCCGCCAGGGTCGGCTGCTCGTCGGATCGCGGCGTGTCGTGCCCGCACTCGTCGCCTCGACCCTGGCGTTGGCGTTCGTGGCGCTCGTGGTGCTTCCCCGCCCCGCCATGTCGGCCACCGAGAAAGCCCTTGCGCGCGCCGAGGCTCCGGTGGTCGCCTTCGACCGGGCCTCGAACACGTCCGTGTCGCAGACGTCGGCCGCATCGGCTCCCGGCCCGGCGACAGCCGCAGTGTCGGTTGACACGCGGCCGGACGTGGTCGTGGTCGGCAGCGCCCAACTCGATCTCGGCGACCTGCAGGCTGCGAACCTCGCGGTCGCGTCGTCGGTCGATGAGCGGTGCCCGGTGGCGAGGGGGGACGAGACCCGCTTGCCCGATGGTGCTGTTGTCTCGATCTCGACGTGCCTCGACGTGGTCGATCGGTGGTCCGCTGTGCTCGGGTCGGTGTCGAGCGGCCCTGTCGTGCTGTCGCTCGGAGCGATCGACGGCGGTGTCGTGCGCCGGGCCGACGAGGCCGGCTTCCCCGGTCCCGGAGATCTGACGGAGTCGGCACGTCGGTTGGTGTGGACCGAGTCCGAAATCGTTCGGGCCATCGACAGCTTGAGCGATGGGAGCCGACCCGTCGTCGTGGTGGACCAGTCCGGGTCACCGCCGCTCGAGGGTCTCCTCGCCCGCGTGGCACGGGCCCGTCCGGACGTGCGGGTGGTCGACGCCGCATCGGCGACGCAGGCGGTGTTCGCTGCGGCCGGTGCATTCGGGGGCTTCCAGATGGAGTCGGTTCGACCGGTCAAGGTGCTCGTGATCGGGGACTCGACCTCGTTCCTCGTCGCCGACGCGCTGAGCGATGCGGCGGCCGGCGCGCTCGAGGTGCTGTGGGCAGGCCAGCAGGGCTGCCCGCTGGCGACCGTCGAGGCGACGCGGTCGGCGCCTGGATCGCCGTGGGTGGAGATCGACTGTGACCCCTGGACGACGAAGGTCCCACCGCTGTTGACCTCGTTCGGTCCGGACGCGGTTCTCTTCGTCGCGGGAGGCTCACAGCTGCTCGAGCACCGATACGTCGGTGACAGCGCCGGCCACCTACCGGGTTCGTCCGGGTACCTGGCGCAGCACGACAGCGAGCTCGGCGCGCTGATGGATCTGCTCGCCGTATCGGATGTACCCCTCCTGATCGCCGATGCGCCTCCGTTGCGGGTCGGGGGGTTCGTCACGAAGGCGATGACCGACCCGGATCGACTCGCGGCGTGGAATGGTCTGATTCGCCGCTGGGATGAGTCGCGCGACGACGTCCGCGTGTGGCCGTACGCCGACGCGATCATCGACCACGAGTCGTCGCACGGCAGCATCCGACCGGATGGATCGCATCCGGAGATCGAGCCGCTGACCGCGATCGCCCGAGACACCCTGGTCGATCGCCTCCGCAGTCTCATCGTCGAGCTGGCGGGCCCCGGCGGATAAATCCGACTTGGCTGGTCGGGTTTCGACGGCTACGCTGTCGCACCTATGACACAGCAGTGGGGTTTCGAGACACGCCAGATCCACATCGGGGGCGAGCCCGATCCGACGACCGGTGCCCGTGCGGTGCCGATCTACCAGACGACGAGCTTTCAGTTCCGCGACGCCGAGCACGCCCAGAACCTGTTCGCGCTGGCCGAGATCGGGAACATCTACACCCGCATCATGAACCCCACCCACGGTGCGCTCGAGGCTCGCCTCAGCAACCTCGAGGGTGGCGTCACCACCGCCGTCGGCCTGCCCGGCGCGCTCGTGGTCAGCTCGGGTCAGTCGGCCGAGCTGCTGGCCATCCTCACCATCGCCGAAGCCGGCGACCACGTGGTGGCCAGCCCGTCGCTGTACGGCGGCACCTACAACCTGCTCCACTACACGCTGCCGAAGCTGGGCATCGAAGTCACCTTCGTCGACGACCCGGACAACCTCGAGCAGTGGCAGGCAGCCATCCGCCCGAACACCAAGGTGTTCTACGGCGAGGTGTTGGCCAACCCGCGCAACGACGTGTTCGACATCGAGGGCGTCAGCAAGGTGGCGCACGACAACGGCATCCCGCTCATCGTCGACAACACCGTGCCCACACCGTTCGGAATCCGACCCATCGAGTGGGGCGCCGACATCGTGGTGCACAGCCTCACCAAGTTCATCGGTGGCCACGGCACCTCCATCGGCGGCGCCATCATCGACGGCGGCACGTTCGACTTCGGTGCCAGCGGCCGCTTCCCCACGATGACCGAGCCCGACCCGAGCTACCACGGTCTGCCGTTCTGGCCGGCCCTCGGTCACGGTTCGTACATCATCAAGGCCCGCGTGCAGTTGCTGCGCGACATGGGCATGGCTGTGTCGCCCTTCAACGCCTTCGCCTTCCTGCAGGGCCTCGAGACCCTCAGCCTGCGGATGGAGCGCCACTGGGCCAACGCCCACAAGGTCGCCGAGTTCCTTGCTGCGCACCCGCAGGTGGAGGCCGTCTCGTACGCAGGTCTGCCCAGCAGCCCGTGGCACGAGCGGGCGAAGAAGTACTTCGGCGGCAAGGGCTACGGCAGTGTGCTGGCGTTCGACATCGTCGGCGGCAAGGAGGCCGGCCAGAAGTTCGTCGGCGCCCTGAAGCTGCACAGCCACGTGGCCAACATCGGTGACGTGCGCAGCCTGGTGATCCACCCCGCCAGCACCACCCACAGCCAGCTCACCGAGGAGGAGCAGGCCAGCACGGGCGTGCGCCCCGGCCTGGTCCGCCTGAGTGTGGGCCTCGAGTTGATCGACGACATCATCGCCGACCTCGAGCTCGGCTTCGCCGCCGTCAACGGCTGATCACAGCCGCCGTCAGATGTCGTCGCGCTGGTCGCGGAGGAAGCGTTCGAGCTCCTCGGCCAGCGCATCGGCGCTCGGCAGCGATGCCTCGGCGCGCCGGTCGTACTCGCGCTCGAGCATCGCCACGTAGGCGCGCGCCTGCGGGTCCTCGGCGACGGCCTCGTCGTGGAGCGAGTGCCAGCGATCGATCTCGTCGTCGAACCCCAGCGGGCTGGCTGGCACCCCGAGCACATGGCCGAGATGGCCGAGCAGGGCGGCCGACGAACGGGGGTGCTTGGCGTTGCCCAGGTAGTGGGGCACGCCCACGCGCAGCGACACCGCCGGGATGGCGGCACGGTCGAGGCGCTCCTGGAGCACGCCCACCAGGCCGGTGATGCCCTGGTACTGCGGGCGGCTCAGGCCGAGGGCGCGCACGAGGCCGTCGTTGGTGCTGCTGCCGACCACCAGCGGCACACGGGTGTGCGGCACGGCCTCGGCGGCAGCACCCACGGTGACCACCATCTCGCACCCCAGACGACGGGCGACGGCGATGATGCAGTCGGCGAACGTGGCGTAGCGCAGGTGCGGCTCGACGCCCGCCAGCACCACGAGGTCGTGGGAGTGGCCCGGGTACCGGGCGACCCGGAACTCGTTGGTGGGCCAGCGCACCTGGCGCTCGTCGTGATCGTCGAAGAAGACCTCTGGCCGCTCCTGGGTGAAGTCGTAGAAGGGGTCGGGGTCGATCGACGCGACGATCGGAGCGACGACGTCGGAGCTCAGGGCATCGATCGCGTCGGTGGCCACCTCGGCGATGTCGAACCAGCCGCGCAGCGCGGCCACCAGGATCGGGGAATGGAGCGGGGCGAGCTCGTCGAAGGCCGTCGTGAGCACCCCGTCGACGTCCACGCGCCTACCCCAGTGCCTCGACGACGAAGTCGATGCAAGCCGTGAGGGCGTCGACGTCGGATGGATCCACGGCAGGGAACATACCCACCCTGAGCTGGTTCCGGCCGAGCTTGCGATAACTGTCGGTGTCGACGATCTGGTTGGCGCGCAGCGCGGCGCAGATCGCCGTCGCGTCGACCCCTTCGATGTCGATCGTGCCCACCACCGCCGAGCGCTTGGTCGGGTCGGTGACGAAGGGCGCCGCCCAGGCGCGTGCCTCGGCCCAGCGGTACAGGATGCTGGCCGACGCACTCGAGCGCTCGTGGCACCAGTTCAACCCGCCGTTGTCGAGCATCCACCGCACCTGCTCGTCGAGCAGCACGAGCGTGCCGATGGCCGGGGTGTTGTAGGTCTGGTCGAGCAGGCTGTTGTCGAGGGCGATCTGCAGGTCGAGTGATGCGGGCCGCCAGCGTGACGAGGCGCCGATCCGCCGGATGCGCTCGATCGCCGCCGGCGAGCAGGCAGCGAGCCAGAGCCCGCCGTCGCTGGCGAAGCACTTCTGTGGCGCGAAGTAGTAGACGTCGACCTCGGCCGGGTCCCAGAGCAGGCCTCCTGCGGCCGAGGTGGCGTCGACCACCACGAGCGCGTCGCTGCCTGCGCCCACCGGTCGGCGCAGCTGCATGGCCACTCCGGTCGAGGTCTCGTTGTGGGTGAGCGCGTAGGTGTCGGCACCGGCGACAGCGGTCAGCTCGGGGTGGTCGCCGGGTTGGCTGCGCACCACCGTCGGCTCGCCGAGATGGGGCGCAGCAGCCACCGCCTCGGCGAACTTGGCGGAGAACTCACCGAACACGGCGTGCACGCTGTGCTGCTCGACGAGGCCGAAGGTGGCGACGTCCCAGAACACCGTCGACCCGCCGTTGCCGAGCACGATCTCCCATCCGTCGGGCAGGCCGAACAACTCGGTGAGGCCGCGGCGCACGGACGCGACCAGGCGCTTCACCGGGGCCTGGCGGTGTGAGGTGCCGAGCAGGTGCTGGTTGGCCTTGGCGAGCGCGAGCACCTGCTCGGGCCGCAGCTTCGACGGTCCGCAGCCGAACCTGCCGTCGACGGGGAGAAGTCGGTCGGGGATCTCAATGGCGCTGGGGTCGATGCTCACGGTCCCAGTCTGGCGGCGACGGTCACGAGCGGCCACCGGAGCTGACAAAACGCACAGGGGTCGCCCCGGGTGGCACCAGTAGCATCGGGGTGCCCCGTGTACGAAAGGCCGTCCGTGAACCGCACCTCCGTCCGTCTCGCAGCCATCGCCGAATCGGCGACCCTCGCCGTCGACGCCAAGGCCAAGGCACTGAAGGCCAAGGGTGAGAACGTGATCGGCTTCGGTGCCGGCGAGCCGGACTTCCCGACCCCGGAGCGCATCGTCGAAGCGGCCGTGCGCGCCTGTCGCGACCCCAAGCACCACAAGTACTCACCGGCAGCGGGGCTGCCCGAGCTGCGCGAAGCGATCGCCGCCAAGACCCTGCGCGACTCGGGCTTCGCGTGCAAGGCCTCGCAGGTGCTCGTCACCAACGGGGGCAAGCACGCCGTGTTCACCGCCTTTGCCGCGCTGTGCGACGACGGCGATGAGGTCATCTGCCCAGCGCCCTACTGGACCACGTACCCGGAGGCGATCATCCTCGCCGGGGGTGTGCCCGTCGTGGTCGACACCGACGAGTCGACCGGGTTCAAGGTCACCGTCGACCAGCTCGAGGCGGCGCTCACCCCACGCACCAAGGTCCTGCTCTTCGTCAGCCCCGACAACCCGAGTGGGGCGATCTACTCGCCCGCCGAGGTCGAGGCCATCGGCCATTGGGCGGTCGAGCGCGGGGTGTGGGTGCTCACCGACGAGATCTACGAGCACCTCGTCTACGGTGCGAACGAGTTCGTCAGCATGCCGACGGTCGTGCCGGGCCTCGCCGACCAGTGCGTGATCGTCAACGGCGTGGCGAAGACCTATGCGATGACGGGCTGGCGTGTCGGCTGGATGATCGGCCCCGACGATGTGATGAAGGCGTCGATCAACTTCCAGTCGCACAGCACCTCGAATGTCAGCAACGTCGCTCAGATTGCCGCCCTCGAGGCCGTCAGCGGCGACCTGTCGGCCGTGGCGATGATGCGCGAGTCGTTCGCCCGGCGGGCCACGACGATGCACGGCATGCTCAACGAGATCCCGGGCGTGCATGCCATCGAGCCGCAGGGCGCCTTCTACTGCTACCCGAACGTGTCCGGCCTGCTCGGGCGCCCGCTCGGTCCCAACGGCACGGTGTCGCACACCACCCTCGAGCTCGCCGACAACGTGCTCGGCGAGGCCAAGGTGGCCTTCGTGCCAGGTGAGGCGTTCGGCACCCCCGGGTACGCCCGCTTCTCGTTCGCGATGGCCGACGACGACATGGTCGAGGGGATCCGGCGGATCGCCGAGTGGGTCCGTGCCTGAGGGCAGCGGCCCCGTCGACCCATACGGCTTCGACGCGCTCGATCTCGACCGTCTACGGCGGTCGCGGAGCGCGAAGTGGCACCGGCACGGCACGCCGTTCGCGGCGTGGGTGGCCGACATGGACATGCCGCCGGCGCCGGTGGTGCTCGATGCAATCCGGCGGATGGCCGACGAGGCCGTGCTCGGCTACCCCGACTGGAAGGTCGGCGGGTTCGGGAGCCCGGCCGTCGATGTGTGGGTCGACCGCTGCGCGCGTCGCTACGGCTGGCAGCCCCAGGCCAACGAGGTGCGCGAGTTCTGCGACGTGGTGCAGGCCGTGCAGACGGTGCTGCACCTGCACACCCGCCCGGGCGATGGCGTGGTGCTGCACGTGCCTGCCTACCCGCCGCTGCTCGAGGTCGTCGACATCTTCGGGCTGCGTCTCGTCGAGGTGCCGGCACTCATCGGCCCCGACCACGTCGAGTTCGACTATGACGAGCTCGAGCAGCGCCTGGCCCGCGAGGGCGCGTCGGTGCTGCTGCTGTGCCACCCGCAGAACCCGACCGGTCACCGTTTCGACCGGGCCGAGCTCGAGCGGATCGCTGCCATCGCGGCGCGGTTCGACCTACTCGTGGTGGCCGACGAGATCCACGCCGATCTCACCTACCCGCCTGCCGAGCACCTCTCGTTCGCCGCACTCGGCCCCGAGGTGGCTGCTCGCACCGTGACGGTCCACTCCGCGTCGAAGGCGTTCAACATCGCTGGGCTGCGTCATGCGGTGGCGCACATCGGCCCCGAGCGTGTGCGCCAGCAACTTGCGGGACTGCCGAACCATCTGCTCGGGGCGCTGAACGTGGTGGCGGCCGAGGCGACGGTTGCAGCCTGGACCGAGGGGGACGACTGGCTCGATGCCGTGCTCGACCACTTCGACCGGAACCGTCGACTGCTGGTGGGCCTGCTCGACGAGCACTTGCCCGCGGTGCGCTACCGCGTGCCCGACGCCACCTACCTCGCGTGGCTCGACTGCCGGGGTTGCGGGTTCGACGACGAACCGTTCGAGGTGTTCCGGGCTCGTGGGGTGCAGCTCAACCCGGGCCTCGACTTCGGGCATCTCGGTGCGGGGCACGTCCGGCTGAACATGGCCACCTCGGCCGACATCCTCACCCGCACCGTCGAGGCGATGGCCGACCCGGGCTGAGGGCGTCGGCCGGGCGCGAGTGACGGCTCAGGCCCACCAGACCGACCAGCGGGCCGCCAGCCCGGTGGCGACCACCACGATGACGCACTCGGCGACCTGTTCGGCAGCACCGAGCACGTCGCCGCTGATGCCCTGGATCTTGCGCATGGCCAGTGCCCCGACGAGGGCGACCGCCACGAGCGCTGCCCCGGCCAGCGCGGCCACCCACCAACCGGTGGCCGCGGCGCCGAACGCAAGGCCCATGGCCGCAGCAGCGGCCGCGCGACCCACCGTGGTCGACTGGCCGTAGTCGGCCCCGAGCCCGGCGTGGCGGGCGAGCGGTGCCGCGGCCATCAGCACGACGGCCGCGGTGCGGGCGAGCACATGGACGGCCACTGCGGTGGCGAGGATCGCCGCCGGTGAGGGCAGCGATCCGAGGGCCACGGCGCGCACGACGATCGAGGCGCACATCGCGGCCACGCCATAGGTGCCGTGGCGCGAGTCCTTCAGGATCTCGAGTCGCCGCTCGAGGGTGTACCCGCCGCCGAACGCGTCGGCGATGTCGCCCAGGCCGTCCTCGTGGAACGCGCCGGTGATCAGCAGCCCGGCAGTGACAGCGAGGGTGCCGGCCACCAGCGGTGGGACGACATGCCAGGCGAGCGCGCCGACACCCCCCACCGCTAGGCCGATCACCGCACCTGCGACGGGGAACCAGACCACCATGCCGCTCATCGACGGAGCGCGCTTCAGTCGGATCGGCACACGCGTCAGGAACTGCAGCGCCGCCAGCGGGCCCCAGGGAGGCAGACCGTTCAGCCGAACCACTCCCCGAACGTCGGCACCTCGGTGATGCCGGCGCAGGCCATTGCCACGAGCGGGACGGCGGCCATCGCCCCCGACCCCTCACCGAGGCGCATCCCCAGGTCGACCAGCGGGTGCTGGCCGAGCCGCTCGACGAGGCGACGATGGCCCGGCTCGGCCGAGACGTGGGCGACCCGACAGTGGTCGAGCGCATCGGTGCGCGCCACGGCCAGGGGAAGCGCTGCGGCGGTGACGACGTAGCCGTCGAGCAGCACGGGCAGGCGACGGTGCCGGGCGGCAACGACGGCGGCAGCGATGGCGACGAGCTCGGCGCCACCCACCTCGCGTAGTACTTCGAGCGGGTCGTCGAGCGCGCCGATGCGCGCCACGGCTGCCTGCACGGCCGCCTGCTTGCGGATCAGGCCGTCGTCGTCGACGCCGGTCCCGCGGCCCACCCAGCTCGCCGCATCGTCGGGTGTGCGCGTGCCCGCGAGCGCGGCCGTGACCGCAGCGGCCACGGTGGTGTTGCCGATGCCCATCTCGCCGAGCACCAGCAGGTCGGCGTCGAGTGCCTCGACAGCGTTGCGGCCCGCCGCGACGGCCTCGGCGAAGCGAGCCTGGTCGAGCGCCGGCTCGACCCGGATGTCGCCGGTGGGCCGCCCGACGCCGACGTCGACGGCGTCGACGGTGGCACCTGCGACTGCGGCAAAGGCGCTCACGGTCGAACGGCCCGACCGATAGGCGGCGAGCATCGCCCCTGTCACCTCGACCGGATACGCGCTCACAGCGCCCGCCGCAGCCACACCGTGGTCGGCCGCGAAGATGAGGCCCGCCGGCCGGCGAACGGCCGGCGACGCGGTGCCCTGCCACCGAGCGACCCACTCGGCGACGTCGTCGAGACGGGCCAGGGCACCGGCAGGCCGCAGGATGTCGGCTGCTCGGGCGCGCACGGCTGCGGCCGACGCCTCGTCGCCCATCGGCATGCCGGCGAGGGCATCGGCGAGCCAGGTCATGCCAGCACCTCCATGGGGTCGGTGAGCGTCAGCGCGCGGCCGGCGACCAGCAGCAGCGATCGGTCGGCCGCAGCGGCCACCCGCTGGTTCAGTCGGCCGAGCTCGTCGCGGTACTCGCGGCCGAGGGCGGTGTCAGGGTGGAGGCCGAGGCCGACCTCGTTCGACACCACGACGGTCGGGCCCGGTCGGGCAGCAAGAGCGGCGATGAGCTCGGCGTAGGCGACGTCACGATCGCCGGCGTCCGGTCGGTGGTGGAACAGGTTCCCCACCCACACCGTCAGGCAGTCGACGATCACGAGTGCGTCCTGCGGTGCAGCACGCACGGCTGCCGCGAGCTCGACGGGCACCTCGACGGTGGGCCAGCCGGGTCGTTCGGCGCGGTGCCGGTCGATGCGCGAGCGCAGGTCGTCGTCGAAGGCCTCGGCCGTGGCGAGGAACACGACCGGACCGTCGTGGCGCACGCCCAGCTCGACCGCGAGCGTGCTCTTGCCGCTCCGGGCACCGCCGACCAGGAAGGTGAGCATCAGTAGTCGATGCCGCGCTTGGCGGCGATGCCCGAGTCGTAGGCGTGCTTGACGTTGCGCATCTCGGTGACCGTGTCGGCGATCGCGACCAGCGCTTCCGGGGCGTCGCGGCCTGTCACCACGATGTTCACATGGGCAGGCCGTTCGGCGATCGTGCGGACCACATCGTCTCCGTCGATCCAGCCCCACGTGACGAGGTACGTAAGCTCGTCGAGCACGACGAGGTCGTGCGCGCCGGCGCGGATCAGCGCCGCGGCTCGATCCCAGCCGGCCCGGGCGAGGGTTCGGTCGTGCTCGAGGTCGTTCGAGTCCCAGGTGAAGCCGTCGCCCTCGTTGAACCAGTCGACGCCCAGGCGTCGGCCGATCACCTCCTCGCCGACCTTCCAGTCGCCGCTCTTGACGAACTGCACCACGGCGACGCGCCAGTCGCGGGCGAGGGCGCGCACCATCACCCCGAACGCAGCCGAGCTCTTGCCCTTGCCGTCGCCGGTGTTCACCACGACCAGCGAGTCGGCGGCGCGCAGTCCGGCCGGGCGAGGGTCTTCGGTGGGCGGGGTCTCGGCGCTCATGCGCTTGGGAGTGTACGGACGATGCGCTATGGTCGCCTTGCTCGAACCCAGCGAAGTCCGGTGAGACTCCGGCACTGTCCCGCAACGGTGAAGCGTGTGGCCCGAAGGAGCCAGCACGACAAGTCCGGTCGCCTGGCTCTGGCGCGATGACCAACCCTCGAGGCAAGGGCGGATCGCAGTGGAAGTTCCTCTGTCGTCCCACTTTGTCCTCCCGAACCGGCGGACGAGGTCCGTCGGACATGGAGGATCCATGACACGCACCATCCGTGCACTCGCGTTGTCGAGTGCCATCGCCCTCGTCGCTGCGGCCTGCGGCGACGAGGGATCGGGCTCTGCCGACACCACGTCGGCGCCGACCACCGAAGCAGTTGCGACATCGGCGCCTGCCGAGACCGTCGCCCCGGCCACCACACCTGCGGGGCCCGCTGCGACCCGCATCGTCAGTCTGTCGCCCACGGCGACGGAGATGCTGTTCGCCATCGGCGCCGGCGACCTGGTGGTCGCTGTCGACGACATGAGCAACTACCCGGCAGAAGCGCTCGACAAGCAGACCGACCTGTCCGGCTACACCCCGAACGTCGAGGCAATCGCCGCGTTCGAGCCCGACCTCGTGGTGCACGACGGCACCACCGACGTGGGCGACCAGCTCGACGCTCTCGGCATCGCTCACTGGGTGGGCGCAGCTGCGTCGTCGTTCGACGACATCTACGTGCAGATCGAGCAGCTCGGTGCCGCCACGGGCCGCATCGACGACGCCGCTGGCCTGGTGGCCACCATGCAGGCCGATATCGCCGCTGCAGTTGCGGCGCTGCCGACACTCGACGAGCCGCTCACCTTCTTCCACGAGCTCGACCCGACGCTCTACAGCGTCACGTCGAACACCTTCGTCGGCCAGGTCTACACACTGCTCGGCCTGCGCAACATCGCCGACAGCGCCGAGGGCGGTACCGACTACCCGCAGCTCGGGCCCGAGTTCGTCATCAGCGAGAACCCGGACCTGATCTTCCTCGCCGACTCCAAGTGCTGTGGCGAGAGCCCCGAGAGCGCGGCGGCCCGCCCGGGTTGGGACGCCATCGACGCAGTTGCCGCGGGCCGGATCATCGTGATCGACGACGACATCGCGTCGCGCTGGGGCCCGCGGGTCGTCGAGTTGATCGACACCATCGCCGCTGCCGTCGCCGACGCGGCCGAGGCGGCGGGCTGAGCCGATGACCCTCGAGCACGCCGGGGCGATGGAGGTGGCCGACGCGACCGCGGTCGGCGCCCCCCGAGCGACCAACGACCGCGACCGCGGCCGCTGGTGGCTGCCGCTGTCGCTCGTCGTCCTGGCGGGCTCGTTGGTGCTCGGTGTGCTGATCGGTCCGGCCGGCTCGTGGGGTGCTGCCGACTGGAACATCATCTGGAACGTCCGCATGCCGCGGGTCGCCCTCGCCGGTGTGGTGGGGGCGATGCTCTCGCTCGCCGGAGCGAGCTACCAGGGCGTGTTCCGCAACCCGCTCGTCGACCCGTACCTTCTCGGCGTCGCCGCCGGGGCGGGGCTCGGCGCCACGATCGTGTTCGCCGTCGAGCGGTCGGCGACCTCGGGGTGGCCGATCGACCCGCTGCCGCTCGCCGCCTTCGTCGGAGGGCTGCTGGCCGTGCTGCTCACCTACCTCGTCGGTGCCTCGTTCGGTGGCAGCC
>JBBATY010000057.1:0-14193 GCA_040398525.1 Ilumatobacteraceae bacterium
AGTGGTGAGTGGTGAGTGGTGAGGGACGCCCGCGCGCCTCACCGCTCACCGCAGCACGTCAGAGGGCGGCCTGGATGCCCTGGAGGCCGGCGACCAGCGCCGCAGCCTCGGTGTCGTCGAGCACGGCGTACGCGGGTCGCACGATGAGGTCGGTGATCGCCTCGGCGTCGGCCAACAGACGATGGGTCTCGTCGGTGATCTCCGGCGCATCGGCCTCGCTCCAGCCGAACATCCGAACATCGCCGGGCCGCTTGGCGAAGTGCGCCGTCTTGGATGCGAGACCGACCGCACGCAGGGCGACGAGGTGGGCGCTGCCACGCAACTCGCGCAGCACCGTGACGAGCTGCATCGCCCGACCCGGGGCATCGTCGACCAGCGGCTCGGCCCGCACACCGGCGTACAGCGCCAGGCCGTCGGGGTCGGCTGCGTCGTTCACCTTGCCGGCCGCGGCCACGAAGGCCTCGAGCCCGGGCACATCGGCCAGCTTCTCGCGCCCGTGAGCGGCGCAGCACTCCATGAACGCGCGCCCGGCGACCCGAGGCGCGCAGTTGGCCCGGGCCGCATTCCAGGTGGCCCCGAGGAACGCCGGGTTGAAGTAGCCGAAGGCCGCCGACACCACGCCGGCCTCGACGTCGCCGAGCACACCGCCGCGGCCGAGGATGTAGGTCTGGAGCGGGTCGAGGCCGAGCTCGGCCCCACGAGCGATCGTCGCGGGAGCGAAGTAGAACGCCCACCCCGTGTCGCGGATGATCGGGCAGGCGGTGGAGATCAGGTCGTCGGTCGTCACGTCCGTACCCTATTCCTCCGCGGGTCGGCACCTGAACTGGCATGCTCGGGAGGTGGACGACACTCGTGCGCAGTGGGCTGCAACCGTGGTGCTCGGTGATGGCGAGTCGGCGTTCGTGCGGCCGATCACACCCGAGGACGGTCTGCAGTTGCGGGCCTTCCACGAGCGGCAGTCGCCGGAGAGCCGCTACCGCCGCTTCTTCTCGCCGAAGCCGACGCTGAACGACGCCGAGGTGGCGCACTTCACCCGCGTCGACTTCCACGACAGGGTGGCGCTGGTGCTCGAGGTGCACGGCGAGCTCGCTGCATGGGCGAGCTATGAGCGGTGGGAGGGTCGCGACGACGCCGATGTGGCCTTCATGGTCGACGACACCCACCAGGGCAAGGGCATCGCCACGTTGCTGCTCGAGCACCTCGCCGCCATCGCGCGAACGAACGGCATCAGCCGCTTCACCGCCGAGACCCTGGCGGACAACCGCGCGATGCTCGCCGTGTTCTCGCGAGCCGGCTGGCCGGTGAAGCGCCACTTCGACAGTGGCGTCGTCGACATCGAGTTCCCCCTCGACGAGACCGAGCAGTTCATCGACTCCGTCGAAGGCCGCGAGCAGCGCGCCGACAGTCGAGCGGTGGCTCGACTGCTGCTCCCCCGTTCGATCGCCGTGGTCGGCGCGTCCGATCGTCCGGGCTCGATCGGACGCGAGCTCTGGGTGAACGCCCAGCGGTCCGGTGTGCCGGTGCTCGCGGTCAACCCGGCCCGCACGAGCCTCGACGGCCAGCCCTGCCATCCGCGCCTCACCGACGTCCCCGACGACATCTGGCTGGCACTGATCGCCGTTCCCGAGGACCAGCTCCGGGCCGTCGTCGACGATTGCATCGCCAAGCGCGTCCGCGGTGCCGTCATCATCACCGTGGTCGACGGCGACCTGGGCGACCTCGTCGAGCACGCCCGCCGCAACGGCGTCCGCCTCATCGGCCCGGCCAGCATGGGCATCGCCCGCGCCCCCGACGACAACGGTCGAGAGCTCTCGGCCGCACTGGTGCCGGTCGAGCTCGCCAGCGGCGGAGTGGCGATCTCGATGCAGTCCGGGTCGCTCGGCGCCGCACTGCTCCAGCAGGCCGCGCGCATGCACATCGGCATGTCGTGGTTCGTGTCGCTCGGCGACAAGTGCGATGTGTCGGGCAACGACCTGCTCCAGTTCTGGGAGGACGACGACCGCACCCGCGTGATCGCGCTCTACACCGAGACCTTCGGCAACCCGCGCAAGTTCGCGCGGATCGCCCGACGGATCGCCACCAGACGTCCGATTGTCGCGGTCCGGACCGGGCCGGCCTCGGACGGCGAGGCGACCTCGGCGCTCTACCAGCAGGCCGGAGTGATCGAGGTGCCGACGGTGCGCGACCTGCTGCAGACGGCACGGGTGCTCGATCTCCAGCCCGTGCCGCGCGGCCCCCGCGTGGCCGTGGTCGCCAACTCGCGCAGCCCGGCCGTGCTTGCCGGAGCGGCCATCCGGGCCGCCGGGCTGGTGGCGGTCGAGCCGCCGGTACGCCTCGATTGGCGGTCGACACCCGACGACGTCGAGCAGGCGGTGCGCGCCGCGCTCGGGTCGGCCGATGTCGATGCGGTGCTGGTCGTCCATGCGCCGCCGCTCGCGTTCACCGAGCCCCCGGCCGAGCAGATCGACCGCGCAGCCCGTGGTGCCACCAAGCCGGTGCTCGCCGTGCTGCTCGGCCACGATGACGGAGTGGCATTGCCCGGCTCGACAGTCCCCACCTTCGCCTTCCCCGACAGCGCGATCGCCGTGCTCGCCCGCATGCACCGCTACGGCCACTGGCTCGCCGGCGAGGCGAGCGCGCCAGTCGCAACGATCGACGGAGTCGACCCTGCACACGTCGACGAGGTGCTCGCCGGGCTCGACGACCTGGTGATCGACTGCTCGCCCGCCACCGTCGTCGACGTGCTGGCCGCCTACGGCGTCCACCTCACAGCAGCACCACCATCCGGCGTGGGCGTCAGGGTCCACGGGGCCTCCGACCTGCGGCTCGGGCCGCTCGTGACGCTCGGCCTGAGCGGCATCGAGGGCGAGATGGCCGACGTGGAGACCACCCGCTTGGCACCCATGTCGAGTGTGGCTGCAGCCGACATGGTCGAGCAGTCGTTGGCCGGTCGCGCGGTCGCCGCAGCAGGCGCCGCCCGCGCAGCGGTCGCCGACCTGGTGTGCCGCGTCGGCGCGCTGATGGTCGACCACCCACGCCTGAGCTCGGTCGAGCTCGACCCAGTGATCGTCTCCGACGACGGATGCCACGTGATCGGTGCCATCGTCTCCCTCGGGGTGGACACCCACGAGCACAGCCCGCTCCGCCGGCTCTGACGACCCGACGAAGCAACTCGTCTGGTGCGGTGCTGCGGCGCACTAGCGTGCGGACGTTCCAGCGAACGAGACAGGGAGACGAACATGGCGACGATCGAGGGCACCTACGACGAGCGCTTCAGCGCACTCGGCGAACTGCTGTCAGCCAGCATCGACAGCGGCGGCGACCTCGGCGCATCGGTGGCCGTCACGATCGACGGCGAACTGGTCGCCGACATCTGGGGTGGCTGGGTCGACGAGGCGCGGACCACACCGTGGGAGCGCGACACGATCGTCAACGTCTGGTCGACCACCAAGACGATGATGGCCCTGAGCGCCCTGATCCTGGTCGAGCGCGGCGAGCTCGACCTCGACGCTCCCGTGGCCACCTACTGGCCGGAGTTCGCCGCCAATGGCAAGGAGGGCGTGCTGGTGCGCCACCTGCTGTCGCACACCTCGGGCGTGTCGGCATGGGCCCAGCCGGTGGTGGTCGACGACCTCTACGACTGGGAGAAGAGCACGGCGATGCTCGCTGCCCAGGCCCCGTGGTGGGAGCCCGGCACCGCCTCGGGCTACCACGCGCTGTGCCAAGGGCACCTGGTCGGCGAGGTGATCCGCCGGATCACCGGCCGCAAGCTCGGACAGTTCTTCGCCGACGAGGTGGCAGGGCCGCTCGACATCGACTTCCACATCGGCCTCGACCCGAACGAGTTCCACCGCGTCACCAACGTCATCCCGCCGCCGCCGCTGCCGATCGACCTCGCCACGCTCGACATGGACAGCGTGCTCGTCAAGACGTTCACCGGTCCGGCGCCGGCGGCCGACGTCGCCTGGACACCCGAGTGGCGACAGGCCGACATCGGCGCCGCCAACGGGCACGGCAACGCCCGCTCGGTGGCCAGGGCCCAGGCCGTGGTCGCCTGCGGAGGCACCCTCGACGGTGTGCAGTTGCTGTCGCCGTCGACCGTGCAGCAGATCTTCCGGGTGCAGGCCGAGGGTGTCGACCAGGTGCTCGGCATCCCGAGCCGGTTCGGCATCGGCTACGGCCTGCCGGGCGAGTCGTACCCGTACTTCCCCGACGGCGAGATCTGCTTCTGGGGCGGCTGGGGCGGATCGGTCATCATCGTCGATGTCGGCCGGCGGATGACCATCGCCTACATGATGAACCGCATGGATGCCGGTCTGGTGGGCGACGTGCGGGGCGAGAACCTGGTGCGCGCCGCGTACGCAGCAGTGGGCGTCAGCCCGGCCGGCTGACGCCAGCCCTCAGGCAGGCGATCCGTCGAGGGTGACGATCGCCGCCGTCGACGGCGGGATCCGACCCTCGAGCACCTCGAGGTACACGGCGGCGACGCTGTCGGGCCCGCGATGCACGGCCACGTCCATCCACGTCCGGGCCGACGCGGCGAACGTCTCGTAGGCGGCATCGACCCGAGCCTCGTACCCCGTCGCGCCCCACTCGGCCACCCGTCGTTGGATCTGGTCGGGAGCGAAGAACAGCGTCGGGCGCGGCCCGGGCAGCCCGGCCGGCGCGCCCACCTGCTCCCAGTGGGTGGCACCGACCTGGCAGCTGTGCTGCAGGTGGTCGCCGAAGTGGTGGTGGACCTCGGCCAACACCTCGCGGTCGCCGCCCATGTCGACCAGCACCGTCGGCACCGTGGCGTCGAGCGAGGCGACCTCGCCATACGCGACCACACGGCCGTAGTAGCCGGTCGAGGCGACGAACTCGACGTTGCGCGCCGAGGTCAGCCCGATCACCTCGACCGAGCGGTTGGCCTGCAGCGACGCCGCCAACGCCAGCGCGGTCTTGCTCGAGGCGCTGGCCACCACCACCGACACGGCCCCGAACATCGACTGCTCGGCGAGCCAGTCGTCGATCAGGAACGAGGTCGTGAACAGCGGCCGCAGGATCGAACGCAACCGCTCGGACTCCACCGTCTCAGGGCTCGTGACGCGCACGTACTGGTTGTAGACCGGGGGCAGTGCGCTGCGATGGGCGACCGCGTCGACGAACGAACGGTCCGACACCCGTGCCGGTGTCACCGTCAGGTGGGTCGACATCGGGAAGTAGCCGTACACGCGCTCGCCCTCGGCGATGCCTTCGGCCCGGGACTGCTCGACGTCGGCGAAGCCCCACACGGGGATGCGGCCCCACTCCGGGTCGGCGGCCGGGAAGAACTGCCAGTACCGCATCACCTCGCCGAACGCGGCGTAGGTGATGTTGTTGGCGGTGAGCGCACACTCGTCGATGCGCAACAGCACCTCACCGTCAGCAAGTGGTGCCTGCAGCTCGTCGACGATGCGGTGCTGGCGGAGGTCGGTGCGGCGTACTTCGAAGTCCATCGACGGAGCGTATCGATGCAACAGCGAGCCGGCAGCCCCGGACGACGGGCACTACCCTGCCGGGCGTGACCCGCCCACTCCGTATCGGCATCCAACTCCCCGAGGTCGAACGGGTGGTGCGTTGGCCCGAGTACGTCGAGCTCGCCCGCATCGCCGAGGCCGAGGGGTTCGACTCGGTGTGGCTCGGCGACCACCTGCTCTACCGTCACGACGGCCGAGCCGAACGAGGGCCGTGGGAGGCATGGACGCTCCTTGCCGCCCTCGCCGCAGCGACGGAACGAGTCACCCTCGGCCCACTGGTGGCATGTGTCGGCTTCCACCCTCCGGCCGTGCTCGCCAAGATGGCGTCGACCGTCGACGAGGTGAGCGGCGGCCGGTTCGTGCTCGGCCTCGGGGCGGGCTGGAACGAAGCCGAGTTCCGCGCCTTCGGGATCCCCTTCGACCAGCGCGTGCGCCGTTTCGCCGAGGCCTTCCCGATCATCCGCGACCTCGTCCGCGGCGGCCGATCGACCCACCACGGACCGTTCGCGTCGACCGACGACGCCGTCCTCGTGCCGACCTCGGCACGCACGGGCCCGCCACTCCCCCTGATGATCGGCAGCACCGGGCCGAAGATGCTCGAGCTCACATTGGGCGACGTGGAGATGTGGAACACGTGGTTCACCGAATTCGGCAACACGCCCGAGGGCTTCGCCGAGCTCAACGAGCGGGTCAGCGAGGTCGCCCGTCGCGTCGGGCGCCCACCCGACGAGATCGACCGGAGCGCCTGCGTGCTGGTGGTCGTCGATCCGTCGTCGACCGAGCGCAAGGTGCCGGCGGGCTGCCAGCCGCTCGACGGCGACCCCGGCGCGGTGGCCGAGGCGATGCACGCCTATGCCGCGGCAGGTGCCGACGAAGTGATCCTCGTCGCCAACCCGATCGACGCCTCGTCGGTGCGGGCGCTCGGCGCGGCCGTGGCCCTGCTCGACGCCTGAGCCGCTCTCAGCGCTCGACGCGCGCGGCCTGCACCAGGATCGCAGCACCGGTCAGCGAGAGACAGCCTGCGACCAGGTAGGCGACGAGGTATCCGCCCGTGGCGTCGTGCAGGGCGCCGAGCAGCAGCGGGCCTGCAGCCGTCCCCAGGAAGGCGACGAGCTGCGAGCGACTGAAGATGCGGGCGTAGTCGGCCGGACCGAACTGATGGCCGACCAGCAGGGGGTGCAGCATCAGCAGGTTGCCGACGGTCGCGCCGAAGAGCACGATCGCCGCGAGCAGCGCGACGCGACGGTCGATCGAGGCGATCAACAACAGGGCGATGCCCTGGGTGGCAGCGAACCCGACCGCGAGACGCGACATCGACGCCTTCGCAGCCGCTCGCCCGCCGACCAGGCGGGCGACGATGCTCGACCCGGCGAGCAGCGACGTCGCAAGCGTCGCCGTCGACGTGTCGACGCGCTCTTCGACCAGTTTCACGAGCTGCTGGATCCCGCCGACCTGTGCCGCCAGCACCACCGTGAACGCTGCCGTCACAGCAAGGAAGAACCGCGAGCGCACTGCCTCGCGGTACGGGACGCTCACCACCACCGTCGCGGTCGGCTGCCCCATCGGCACCCCATCGGGCTGCCATCCGAGTGCTGCCGGGTCCGACCGCAGGAACGCGACGGTCAGCGGCGCGATACCGAGCACCCAGGCCACCGCCAGCCACGGAGTGGCCGCCTCCAACCCATCGCGATCGAGCAGCCACTTCGCCCACGGGGTGAGCAACACACCGCCGACGGACAGCCCGGTGCTCGCCACCGACAGCGCGACGGACCGGCGGACGTGGAACCACCGCGTCACCACCGTGGTGGCCGGCACGAGCCCGGCCAAGGTGTGCCCGAGCGACAGCAGCGCGTACACCACGTACACGTGCCACACCTCGTCGACCCGCCCGAGCAGGACGAGCGCGACCGCGCCGACCACCGCACCGCAGAGCACCACCGCCCTCACGTCGAGGCGGTCGAGCAGCCGGGCGGTCCACAGACCGGCGACACCGCTCACGAGGAAGAACACCGTCACCGCACCGGAGATCGAACCGACGCTCCACCCCTGTTCCCGCGACATCACGGTGAGATAGACCGCGAGACCGTAGAACCCGAGCCCGGCAGTGGTTGCAAGACACGCGAAGGCCGCACCGACCACTCGCCACCCCGGGAACCGTCCGGGAGCCACCACCACCTCCGCCACGACACCACCGTAGACCCGGTGGTCACTAGAGTCCGCTGCCGTGAGCGACGCCGGCGAGCTACCAGGTCGAGCGCCTCACAGCGCCGACACGGCGGTGCAGGTCACCTGGGTCGGCCACGCCACGATCGCGATCGATGTCGGCGACATCCGGATCGTCACCGATCCGGCGCTCACGGGCCGCATCGCCCATCTCCGCCGCAGGGTCCCCGAGGTCGATCTCGGCAGTGTCGACGCTGTGCTGATCTCCCACGTCCACATGGACCACCTCCACGGACGTTCGCTGCGCAAGGTGTCGAGCGGGGCTCGGCTGATCGCTCCCCGCGGGGCCCGTCCGCTCCTCACCGGGTGCGGCTTCGCCTCGATCGACGACGTCGGCCGAGGAGACATCATCGAGCACCGCGGCATCAGGATCGAGGTCGTCCACGCCGAGCACGGCCACGGGCGCGGCCCGCACTCCCGGGTGACAGCAACACCGGTCGGCTACGTGATCGAGGCTGGGGGCGTGCGGATCTACTTCCCGGGCGACACCGATCTCCACCCGCAGATGCACGAGCTCGGCCACATCGACCTGGCGTTGCTGCCGATCTGGGGCTGGGGCCCGACACTCGGCGAGCTGCATCTCGATCCGACCAGTGCCGCCACCGCTGCCGAATGGCTGTCACCAGCCACGGTCGTCCCGATCCACTGGGGCACCTACAGCCCTGTCCGAGTCGGCCGGGGCAGCCCGACCTGGCTCGACCGGCCGATCCACGCCTTTCGCGAACGGCTCGACCTCGTCGGTCTGGCCGACCGGCTCGTCGGCCTCGACCCGGGCGGATCACTGCTGATCGACGCAACGGGCGCCCGCCCGGCCCACAGCTGAGGCTGGTCGACACCAGGCCCCGAATGGCTCGTCAGCCGTGTCGGGCGAGCCAGGAACCACCAAGGATCTCGACCAGGTCGAGCCCCCCGCCGTACTCGTAGGCCCACACCCGCCGGCCGCCGGCGGTGACGATCTCGACGCGCCGGTACGCACCGTCGACTGCGCCCTCCACCTCGTCGAGCGCAACGAGCGCGTCGTCGTAGCGCTCGACGCGCAGCGTGAACACCCGCCCGTGGATGGTCGAGCGGCCGTCGAACAGCGCCGCCGGGTAGCCCACGCCGGTGTCGAACAACCGACCACCGGCGGTGTCGGCGACCCCCTCGTCGACCACATACGGTGCGAGCACTTGCCAGCGCACCTCTCCGGGCAGCAGGGTGCCGTAGGCGAACAACGGCAGCATCATGCGGCATCCACGGCGCAGCACCCTACTCGCAGGCCCTGTCGACCTCCGTCAAGCGATCATCAAGCGGTTCCGCACCTCGCTGCGGCTCAACCACTCAGCGTGTTTGTTGCGCACTCTGCGTGAGATTGAGCTAGAGTGGCCTCCGAAAGGCAGGGATGATGAGCGCAGTACCACTGGATCTCGGATCGTTGCAGAGCGGCACGGTCGTTCGCGGAGCGCACGTCGACGCGGAGGTGCGCCGAGAGCGCGTGCGCCAGCGACGGCTCTGGACGTTGTTCGTCGCCATCAGCGCGCCGCTCTCGTGGATCTGGTGGCGCGAACTCCAGGGCAACCCGATCGAGTTCGGTCTGCCCCAATGGCTCACCCAGGATCCGGTGCTGTTCGTCTCGATCGGCATGATGCTGCTGCTCGCTGCGCTCATCCTCGTGCCGTTCCTCGGTGCCGGTCGTTCGCCGCACACGGTCCTGCGCCCGAGCGACTCGAGTGTGCGCCTCGTCGACGTCGTCGGTGCCGAGGCAACCCGACGCGAGGCCGTCGACACCCTCAACCTGTTCCTCAACCACGAGACCTTCCGGGCGGCGATGGGCGGTAGCCCACGGCGTGGGGTGCTGTTCGAGGGCCCCCCTGGAACCGGCAAGACCTACCTCGCCAAGGCGCTCGCCGCCGAGGCCGGGGTGCCCTTCCTGTTCGTCTCGGCCAGCGCCTTCCAGTCGATGTACTTCGGCCAGACGAACCGCAAGATCCGCACCTTCTTCAAGGCGCTGCGCAAGGCCGCCCGCGAAGAGGGCGGGGCGATCGGGTTCATCGAGGAGTTCGACGCCATCGGCGGCGCGCGCAGCGGCATGAACACCGGATCGATGCGCGAGGGCGTCGTCGGCGTGGTGAACGAGTTGCTCGTCCAGATGCAGAGCTTCGACCTCCCGACGGGGGGCCAGAAGTTCGGGACCTGGTTCGTTGATGGAATCAACAGCTATCTCCCGGTCCACCGCCAACTCCGCCGGCCGAGTCCGACACCGGCCAACATCTTGATCGTCGCTGCCACCAACCGCGCCGCCGACCTCGATCCGGCACTGCTGCGGCCCGGTCGGTTCGATCGGGTCATCCACTTCGACCTGCCGCCGCGGGCCGACCGCGTCGAGATCGCGCAGTACTACCTCGCTCGCAAGGCTCACGAGCTAGCGGTGACCGCCGACGACATCGCCGACATCACGAGTGGTTACTCCCCCGTGCGGATCGAACGGCTCCTCGACGAAGCGCTGATCGTCGCCCTGCGCCACCGCCGTACCGCGATGACGATGGCCGATGTGATCGAGGCCCAACTCACGGTCGAGGTCGGGCTCTCCCACCCTGTCGGCTACCACCCCGACGAGCGGCGCCGGGTCGCGATCCACGAAGCCGGACATGCGCTCACCGCCACCCTGGCAGGGCGCGACGTGCGCCTGGCGTCGATCCTGCGCCGATCCGGTTCTCTCGGCCTCGTGGCTCACGGTGACGCCGAGGAGCGTCACCTCCGCACACCCAGCGAAGCCGCCGACCTGATCACGATCGCGCTCGCCGGCCGCGCCGCCGAGATCCAGGAGTTCGGCGAGGCCTCGAGCGGGATCGCATCCGACCTCGCCGCAGCCACCCTGATCGCTGCCCAACTCGTCGGTCAGCTCGGCGCCCACGACACGCTGTTCAGCCTCGAGGCGGCAATGATCCCCGCAGCCGGCAACATCGTCGCCAAGGTCCTCGCCGACGAGGTATCGCGCGCCAAGGTCGACCAGATCCTCGAGCAGGCTGCCGACCGGGCAGCATGCATGGTGCTCGAGCACCGCATCGCCCTCACCCGGATCGCCGACGAACTGTGTGCCCACGACGAGCTCGACGGCCAGCAGGTCAGCGAGATCGTCTCGCGGACGCTGCTCGCCTCCTGAGCGACCTTCGGCTCAGCCCCAGCTCCACAGCACGAGGTCGTCGACCGACATCGGCACACCGACGAAGTAGCCCTGAGCTTGGTCGTAGCCGAGCGCGGTGAGCGCCTGCAACTGCTCGGCCGTCTCCACACCCTCAGCGCCCACCACCAGGCCGAGCTCGCGTCCGAACCGCAGGATCAGTTCGGCCAGAGCGCGATCAGTTGCACTCACGCAGATCTCCGACACGATCGCCCGGTCGACCTTGATCTCGCTGAGCGGGTAGTGGCGGATGTTGACGAGCGACGACGAGCCCGTGCCGAAGTTTCCGAGGCACAGCGCCGCGCCGCGGTGGTGGAACTCGACGAGGCACTCTTCAGGCGACACCGAGCTCGACGAGCGCCGACCCTGGAGCGAACGGTCGCTGATCTCGACGACCAGTCGCGAGATGTCGACATCGTGGGCCTTCAGCGTCGCCACGACCCGCCGTCCGATGGACGGATCCGTGAGTTGGCCGGCCGAGAACTTCACGGCGAGGGCCGGGCGCAGACCGTTCCGGGCGAGCAAGCCGAGCGCGGTCGCCGACGACTCGAGCACCGAGAGCCCCAGCTCGGACTCGTAGCCCATCGCCTCGATCACACCCATGAACGCGTCGGGACGGAGCAGGCCGAGACGCGGATGCTGCCAACGGACGAGCGCCTCCACCCGCACCAGACGTCGTGAGGCGATGTCGACAACCGGTTGGAAGTGGGCGACGAACTCGTGCCGCAGCAGTCCGCCGCGGCATTCCTCGACGAGACGGGCGCGGTCCTCGCTCGACATCCGGCGCGACACCACCGCGGGCTGCACGCCGGATCGCTTGGTCGCCTTGGCTTCGCGCATCGCAGCTTCGGCGTCGGAGAGCAGCCGCTCGGGAGTCCAGCCCGGCGCCGCATCGCACGCACCGATGCTGGCGCCCACACGCACCGACCCGGCCGCGATCCGGAACGACTCCGACAGCGAGCGCTCGAGCTGGCCCACGAGCCCGCGGGCCGACACGTCGTCGACTCCGTGGACGATGACGGCGAACTCGTCACTGCCCACTCGGGCCACGGTGTCGCGGGCGTGCGTGGCGCGCTGCAGGCGCTCTGCGACATCGCGCAGCACATCGTCGCCGGCCGCGTAGCCGTAGAGCTCGTTGACGACGCGGAACCTGTCGAGGCCCACGAACAGCACGGCGAAGGGATCACCTGCGGTGAGCTGCCGCCCGATCTCGCGGATCACCCCGCCGCGGTCGACGAGCCCCGTGAGCGGGTCGAGCCGGTTCAGCTCCTCCACACCCTCGACCAAGGCACGCACCTCGGCCTCGAGCTGCGCCGCCGAGGTCGGGCCGACTGCGGTGGCCGGGGCCACCGCTGCGGGCTGCAGCGACGGCACCGCGGCACCGAGGCCGGACGGGCTCGACAATGAGGTCATGCCTAGTCATCGGCACGGTGGTCAGCTTCTGGAGCGGACAGACATACCTTGAAGAAATCCTGCCGAATGCAGGATCAGCGGAAGAGGTCGCGGCTCTGGTCGCGAAGCACCGGAGCGATCGTCGCCTGGTCGTCGAGGTCGAACTCGAACCCGCGGATGACGGCGACCGGCACCCGCGACAGGTTGCCCTTCACCAGCTCGGCAGCTCCGGCGAGCTCGTCGACCGTGCAGATCGCCTGCACCCGGAACTCATGGCCGTGCGGGTCGACCTGACCGATGTAGCTCAAGATGGGTTGAATGCCGGCGACGCCGATCGCGATGTCGGTCTGACCCTCGCGCCAGGCGCGGCCGAAGGTGTCGCTGACGATGACCGCGGCATCGACGCCTCCACTGCGCAACCCGGCGCGGATGGCGCGAGCCGACGCGTCGGGATCGACGGGGAGCAGGACGACCCTGCCGTGCGCACCGCTGCTCGACTGATCGATGCCGCTGTTCGCGCACACGAAGCCGTGGTGCGTCTCGGTGATCAGGATCGGTCCGATCTGGCGGACGATGCGCTTGGACTCGCGCAGCACCAGTTCGGTGACAGCCGGGTCCTTGTCCCACTCCTTCGACCAGGCCTCGGCGAACGGCGACGGCTCGACCTCGTCGAGCTCGACCAGGCGGCCCTCGGCCTTCGACACGATCTTGGAGGTCACCACCACCACGTCACCGTCGGCAAGCGGTGAACCGGTCGCAGCCGCCGCCTCGAGGATCATCGCCGCGAGGTCGCTGCCCGGAACGACTTCCGGCAAGCCGGGCACACCGAAGATCTGCAGTCCCACTGCCGGCCTTCAGTCCGCGAGCTCAGCGAGGAACGCGGCGATCGCCTCATTCACCGGCACCGGGTTGGTGAGGTTCGCGGCGTGAGCACCGCCGACCTTCACCACGTCACCGCTGCCCGACAGCCCCGCCGCGAGCACCTCGGCGAGGGGCATCTCGATGGCGGTGTCGTCGATGCCGTGCACCACCAGCGCCGGGCAGGTGATCTCGCCGAGCCGCGAGGTGATGTCGTCGCGGCTGAGCAGGCAGCGGCCCGGCTCGACGATGCCCGCATGGGGCCGCGCCTGCCACTTGCCGATCCAGCGCGCGTTCTCGGCAGGGTCGTCGATGATGATCCCCGCCACGATCTGGGCGAGCTCGTCGACGGGCCCGACAGCGGCCCAGGTGTCGATCATCCCCTGATAGGCGGCGACCTTGTCGGCGTGCTCGGCGCCGGCCTGGGTGTCGAGCAGGATCAGCCCGCGCACCCGTTCGGGCGCGGTGAGCGCGACGCGAAGCGACAGGAAACCGCCCTGGCTCATCCCGCCGACCACGGCGCGGGCGATGCCGAGGTGGTCCATCAGCCCCAGGCAGTCGTTGGCCGAGTCCCAGTAGCTGAACGGCTGGCCGTCGAACTCGGTGAGGCCGAAGCCGCGCTCGTCCCAGGTGACGACCCGGTACTGCGGCGACAACGCCTCCACCTGCGGGGCGAACATCTCGTGGTCCATCAAGAACCCGTGGGCGAGGATCACCGGCGGGCCATCGCCGCCGTGGTCCTCGAAGTAGATCTGCTGACCGTTGATCGACGCGTGCGGCATGGGGTGAACGTAGCAGCGCCCGATGCAGCACAATGGCGGCCATGGACAACTCGGCAGCGCCCCAGGTCTCGGCGATCTTCGACCCCACTCGCTGGCGCCAGGTGCCCGGCTTCGACTTCGACGACATCACCTACCACCGCAGCGTCGAGCACGGCACGGTACGTATCGCCTTCAACCGGCCCGAGGTGCGCAACGCGTTCCGCCCGAAGACCGTCGACCAGCTCTTCACCGCACTCGACCATGCCCGGATGAGCACCGACGTCGGCTGCGTGCTGCTCAC
>JBBATY010000058.1:0-4494 GCA_040398525.1 Ilumatobacteraceae bacterium
TCGCCAACGCCACAGCCACCCTCGCCCACGCGGCCACCCCTCGCGGCGTATCGTGAACGCCCGATGACACGCATGCTCACCGTCGCCGCCGCCCAGATGGGCCCCGTCCAGCGCCACCACACCCGCGACGAGGTGGTCGAGCGGATGATCGCCCTGCTCCGCGACGCGCACCGCCACGGCGTCGAGCTGGTCGTCTACCCCGAGCTCGCCCTCACCACCTTCTTCCCGCGCTGGTTCGTCGACGACATCTCCGAGGCCGACCACTGGTACGAGGAGTCGATGCCCAACGCCGCCACCCAGCCGCTGTTCGACGAAGCCAAGGGCCTCGGCGTCGGCTTCTGCATCGGCTACGCGCTGCGCGAGACAGGCGCCGACGGCAGCCTGCGTCGCTGGAACGTGCAGACCCTCGTCGAGCGCGACGGCAGCATCGTCGCCACCTACAAGAAGACCCACATCCCCGGCCACGAGCACCACGAGCCCGACCGCCCCTTCCAGCACGCCGAGCGCTACTACTTCGAGCCGAGCCCCGAGGGGTTCGGTGTGTGGAAGGCCTTCGGCGGTCGGGTCGGGATGATGATCTGCAACGACCGGCGCTGGCCGGAGAGCTACCGGGTGATGGGCCTGCAGGGTGTCGAGATGATCCTGTGCGGCTACAACACGCCGATCCACTACGTGCCCGACCCGAGCCAGGACATCCTCCAGGGATTCCACAACGCCCTCGTCATGCAGTCCGGCGCCTACCAGAACGGCACCTGGGTGGTGGGTGTCGCCAAGGGTGGTGTCGAAGAAGGCGTCGACTCGCTCGGCCAGTCGCTGATCGTCGCCCCGAGCGGCCAGATCGTCGCCCAAGCGCTCACCACCGATGACGAGCTGGTGATCGCCCGCTGCGACCTCGACTGGTGCCAGCGCTACACCGGCACGGTGTTCGACTTCGACCGGTACCGCCGTCCCGAGGTGTACGGACGGATCACCTCCCAACGGGGTGTGGTGCTCGAGGGCTGACTTTGACAAAATGTCAAAGATGAGCGAGGTGGGGTTCACAGTCAACGGCACGCCGGTCAGCGTGCGCGCCGATCATCCCCATCTGCTCGCCGCATTGCGCGACGAGCTCGGCCTCACCGCCGCCAAGGACGGCTGCTCGCCGTCGGGCCAGTGCGGGTGCTGCACGGTGCACGTCGACGGCAAGGCCATTGTCAGCTGCCAGCAGCCGCTGGCCAAGGTGGCCGGCAAGCAGGTGCTCACCCTCGAAGGTGTCGACCCCGACGAACGTCAGCGCTTCGCCGACGCGTTCGCCGCGTGCGGCGGCCTGCAGTGCGGGTTCTGCATCCCCGGCATCGTGATGCGCGCCAAGGCGCAGATCGACAAGAAGGGCGCCGCGCTCGCCCGCTCCGACATGGCCCGCCACCTCGGCGCGCACCTGTGCCGCTGCACCGGCTACGTGAAGGTGCTCGACGCGATCGAGGCCGTCGCCCAGGGCACGGCCGTCGCCCCCAGCCTGGCCGCCGGTGTGGGCGCCAGCGGCGCCAAGTACGAAGCCGGCGCGCTCGCCCTCGGCGACCGTGGCTACGTCGACGACATGCAGGTGCCCGGCATGCTGCACGCTGCGTTGCGCCTCACCGACCACGCCCGCGCCGATGTGGTGGCCATCGACACCGCGGCCGCGCTCGCCGCGCCCGGGGTGCACGCCGTGCTCACCGCGGCCGACATCCCCGGCGAGACCTACGTCGGCATCATCCACAAGGACTGGCCGATCATGATCGGCGAGGGGATGCGCACCAGCTACGCCGGCGACGTCATCGCCATCGTCGTCGCCGACACCCGCGCCCAGGCCCGCGCCGCGGCCGAGATGGTCGAGGTGCGCTACGCCGTGCACCCACCGGTCACCGACCCGCTCGCCGCGCTCGAGCCCGACGCGCCCGTCGCCGTGTGGGGCACCGGGTCGAACGTGCTGTCGACCAGCACCTACGCCCGCGGCGATGTCGACGCCGCGCTCGCCGCCAGCGCGCACACCGTCCACGAGGTGTTCCAGACCCAGCGCATCGAGCACGCCTTCCTCGAACCGGAGAGCTCGCTCGCCGTGCCCGAGCGCGGCCCCGACGGCAGCCGCCACCTGCAGGTCTACTCCGGCGGCCAGGGCGTGTGGGACGACCGCAACGACATCGCCCGGGTGCTCGCCGTGCCCAACGACGTCGTCACCGTCACCCTCGTGTCGAACGGCGGCGCCTTCGGCGGCAAGGAGGACATGAGCAACCAGGCCCACGCGGCGCTCGCCGCCTGGCTGCTCGACCGGCCCGTGAAGTGCACGCTGTCGCGCGAAGAGAGCCTGCGGATGCACGCCAAGCGGCATCCGATCCGCCTCGAGTACTGGGCCGGCTGCGATGCCGACGGGCACCTCACCGCACTGCGGGTGCGTGCCGTGGGCGACAGCGGCGCCTACGCCAGTGTGGGCATGAAGGTGCTCGAGCGCGCCGCCGGCCACGCCAGCGGCCCCTACCGGGTGCCGGCCATCGACGTCGAAGCCGTTGCCGTGCGCACCAACAACCCGATCTGCGGCGCCTTCCGCGGCTTCGGCGCCAACCAGGCCCAGTTCGCGATGGAGGGTGTGCTCGACCGACTGGCCGCGCAGGTGGGCATCGACGGCTGGGAGATCCGCCACCGCAACGTCATCCACCCCGGCGAGGTGTGGGGCCCCGGCCAGGTGATGGACGACGGCTGCGCCGGTGCGGCCGCATGCCTCGACGCGATCCGTCCCCGCTACGACGCCGCCCGTGCGGCGGGCAAGGCCGTCGGCCTCGGCCTCGGGTTGAAGAACAGCGGCCTCGGCAACGGCTTCCGCGAGGTGAGCGGCGCCGTCGTCCGCTTCGTGTCGGCGACCGGCCGCATCGAGGTGCGCCACGGCTGGACCGAGATGGGCCAGGGCGTGCACACCGTCGCCCTGCAGGTGGCCGCCCAGGAGCTCGACGTCGACCCGGCCCGCATCGACGTCATCGTCGACACCACCCGCGAGCTCGGCTTCGGCCAGACCACCGGCTCGCGCGGCACGCTGATGGCGGCCGGCTCGGTGCAGGCCGCGTGCCGGGCTGCGCTCGCCGCCGACTGCCGGCCCGACGTCGACCACGTCGGCGAGCACGTCGTCGACTGGACCCACCACCTCGGCGACCCCGAGCACCCCAACCCCACCATCCACGCCGCGTTCGGCTACGCCGCGCAGATGGTGGTGGTCGATCGCGACACGGGCGCGATCGAGCAGGTCGTCGCCGTGCACGACGTCGGCCGCGCCGTCAACCCGCAGCTGTGCGTCGGCCAGATCGAGGGCAGCGTGCACATGGGCCTCGGCTACGCGCTCAGCGAGGACTTCCCGGCCGACCCCGACACGGCGTTCCCCACCAACATGACGTTGCGCTCGCTCGGCATCCTGCGCGCCAAGGACGTGCCGCCGATCGAGGTCGAGCTGCTCGAGGTGCCCCAGCCGCGCTCGCCCTACGGCATCAAGGGTGTGGGCGAGATCGGCCTGGTGCCCACCGCACCAGCGGTGGCCGCTGCGCTGCATGACCTCGACGGCCAGTGGCGCACTGCGTTGCCGATGCGCCGCGGCGGGGCCGGCGCCGACAGCGACGACTGACGCCGACTCCAGCTGTCGGTGGCGCTCAGCCGGTGCCGCCGTCGAGCTCGACGAAGGGCCGCGCGGCCAGCTCGACCAGGGTCGAGAACTCGGCGTCGGTGGTCGACGGCTCCGCGTCCGGGCTCAGCGTGTCGCCCTCCTGCAGCAGCATCACGATGCTGCCGACGCGGACCGCGGCCATCCGCTGGCGGATGACGAGCTGCGGGGCGCTGGCGTCGGACGACCCGTCGTCGGGGGAGAGGGTGATCGTCACCAGCGCGGCCACCGTCTCGTCGCCCACGGTGGCGATCTCGATCGGGGTCAGGCGGTACTCGGCGCCGGTGTCCTCGCCCTCGCCGGTCCACGTCTTGCCGCTGCAGGTGCCCACCGCGTCGGTGAGCTCGCGCAGGTAGTCCGCGGCGTCGTTGTTGCTCCACGCTTGCTGGCGCAGCCCGTAGGTGGGCTGGTCGGCCGAGGTCGGGTCGCCCTGCTGCAGTTCGACGTCGGCGCCCGACGGGCCGGCGAGCGTGGTCAGTTGGTCGGACGTGCCGGTGGGGAAGTCCGGGCACCACAGCGACGGGTCGATCGAGGGGTTCTCCGGCTCGCGGGTGTCGAACACGTCGCGCTGGCTCTCGGTCCAGCCGGGGCCCATGTCGTCGGTCGACAGCAGCCACTCGCCGAGCTCGGCGGGCGAGTACACGCGGTCGTCGTCACCCCCACACGCTGCGAGGGGCACGAGGCAGGCGACGAGCAGGGTGAACGATCGGGCACGCAGCATCGGGCAAGGCTCGTCGGCTGCCGCCCGTCCACACCAGGGCCCTTCGGCTGTTCGGCCCGCGGGCCGGCCCTCCCCGGGTCTGCCCCTCCGGTTCGGCCGTTCGGCCCGCCGGCCG
>JBBATY010000058.1:4594-13192 GCA_040398525.1 Ilumatobacteraceae bacterium
GGGTCTGCCCCTCCGGTTCGGCCGTTCGGCCCGCCGGCCGGCCCTGGCCTGCCCTGGCCCGGTCTACTCCTGCACGCCCTTCGGGGCCTGCTGGTTCATGAAGCCGAACATGTAGCCGGCGACGCGGCGCATCTGGATCTCCTCGGCGCCCTCGGTGATCCGGTAGCGGCGGTGGTGGCGGTAGATGTGCTCGAACGGCTTGTGGCGGCTGTAGCCCAGGCCGCCGTGCACCTGCATCGCCCGGTCGGCGGCCTCGCAGCACAGCCGGTTGGCCCAGTAGTTGCACATGCTCACTTTGTCGCTCTGGCTGAAGGCGCCGTACTTGTCCATCGCCCACGCCGTCTGGCGGATCAGGGCGCGCAGCATCTCGCACTGGGTCTGCAGCTCGACGAGCGGGAACTGGATCGCCTGGTTGCTGCTGAGCGGCTTGCCGAACGGCTTGCGCTCCTTCGCGAACTTCACGGACTCGTCGATGCAGAACTGCGCCGCGCCGAGCGACGACGCCGCCTGGCGGATGCGGTTCTCGTTGAAGAAGTGCTGCACCACCTGCAGGCCGCGACCCTCGCCGCCGAAGATCGACGAGTGCGGCACGCGCACGTCGGTGAGGCGGATGTGGGCGTGATCGGTGGGCATGTTGAACGTCCACAGGAACTCGACGATCTCGAACCCGGGCGACTTCGCCGGCACGAGGAAGGCGGTGATGCCGTTTCCGTCGCCGGCCTTGCCCGAGGTGCGGGCCATGATCATGTCGTGTGACGCCTTGTGGATGCCGGTGTTCCACGTCTTCTCGCCGTTGATCACCCACTCGTCACCGTCGCGCACCGCGGTGGTCTCCATGTGGGTGGCGTCGCTGCCGTGGTTGGGCTCGGTGATGCCGAAGGCGAAGCCGCGGCGGCCCTCGGCGAGGTCGTCGATCCACTCGGCCTTCTGCTCGTCGGTGCCGTAGTTGAGCATCAGCAGCAGGCCGACGTTGTTGCCGACGATCGAGTGCTCGTTCTGCAGGTCGTTGTGCAGGCCCAGGCCCTTGCGGGCGAAGTGCTCGCGGATCACGGCCATGCCGAGGTTGGTGCCGTTCTGGCCGCCGAACTCCGTGGGCAGCGGGTAGCGGTAGTGGCCGGCTGCGTCGGCGAGGCGCTTGGCCTGGTGGAGCAGCTGCTCCCACTCCTCGTTGGGCAGGCCGCCGCGCTCCCAGTCGGTGCGGGCGTCCTCGCGGCGGTGGTCGAAGAAGCGGATGTTGTCGTTCGACTGCTCGAGCGGGGTGATGACGCGATCGATGAAGTCGTCGAGCTCGGCGAGGTAGTCGACGAGGTCCTGCGGCAGGTCGAAGTCCATGGGCGAAGTCGAGCAGATCCCCGGGCCACTGCACGAGTCGGCGCACACCGCAGTGCACCTGCTCCGGCGTGGCACGATGAGCGACGATGAGCTCGACGACGTCCGGCCTGGTGTGCGGCCACCACCACCTCTACTCGGCCCTGGCCCGCGGCATGCCCGCCCCGCCCGTGCAGCCCACCGACTTCCGCTCGATCCTCGAGCAGATCTGGTGGCGCCTCGACACCGCGCTCGACCTCGAGATGCTCCGCTGGTCGGCGATGCTCGGCGCGATGGAGGCGCTGCAGTGCGGCACCACGGCGATCATCGACCACCACGAGAGCCCCAACGCGATCGAGGGCAGCCTCGACGTCATCGCCGACGCCTGCGCCGAGGTGGGCGTGCGGGTGAACGTCGCCTACGGCGTCACCGACCGCCACGGCCCCGACGGTGCGCGCCGCGGCCTGGCCGAGAACGAGCGCTTCCTCGCCGCCGGCGGGCAGGGCATGGTGGGCGTGCACGCCGCGTTCACCTGCAGCGACGAGACCCTCGACGCTGCCGCCGACCTGGCCCGCCGCTTCGAGGTCGGTGTGCACATCCACGTCGCCGAAGGTGTCGGCGACCGCACCGCGGGCGAACGCCTCGACGGGCTCGCCGCCGACGACTGGCTGCTCGTGCACTGTGTGCACCTCGACCGCCTGCTGCCCGGCACGATCGCCCACAACCCGCGCAGCAACATGAACAACGCCGTCGGCTACGCCCGCCCCACCACGTGGGCGAGCCCGATCGTGCTCGGCACCGACGGCATCGGCGCCGACATGCTCGAGGAGTTCCGCCTCGCCTACGTCGCGCTGCGCGCCCACGACGTGACCGAATCGCCCGACACCGTGTGGGCCTGGCTGCACGAGGGCTACCGCTGGTTCCCCGACGCCGCCGACGACCGGGTGACGTGGAACTACGACCACGCCGACTCGCCGTGGCACGTCGCCTTCACCCCCGGCGTGCGCGCCCTCGAGGTGGTGCGCGCCGACGGCGAGGTGCTGCTCGCCGACGGTCTGCCCACCCGTGTCGACGCGGCCGAGGTGCGCGCCAAGGCCGCCGAACAGGCCGCCCGGCTGTTCGCCCTGCTGTAGGGCTGTTTGACAAATTGTCAAACGACTACGCTCGACACCCATGAGTGATCAGACCGCGACCGTCCCTGTGGCGCTCTACCTGCAGGACGCGCACACCATCCGCGAGGGCATCGACATCGTCCGCTACGCCGAGCAGCAGGGCTTCGACGCCGTGTGGCAGGCCGACAGCCGACTGGTGCGCGACGCCGTCGTGCCGATGGCCGCGTTCGCCGCCACCACCGACCGGATCAAGGTCGGCAGCGGTGTGATCGACTGCTGGACCCGCAACCCGGCCCGCCTCGCCAGCACCTTCTCGACCCTCGACGACCTCGCCCCCGGGCGCATCATCTGCGGCCTCGGTGCGTGGTGGGACCCGCTGGCCCGCAAGGTCGGCATCCACCGCGAGCGCCCGCTCACGGTGATGCGCGAGGTGGTCACCGTGGTGCGCGCCCTGCTCGCCAACGAGACCGTCACCTTCGACGGCTTCTTCGCCCAGCTCGACGGTGTCGAGCTCGACTACGTGCACCAGGAGCGCCGCCCGAAGGACGTGCCCATCTACATCGGTGCCACCGGCATGCAGATGATGGAGCTCACCGGCGAGCTGGCCGACGGCGCCGTGCTCAACTACCTCGTCTCACCCGCCTACAACCGCGACGCGATCGCCGCGCTCGAGCGTGGCGCCGCCAAGGCCGGGCGCACCCTGGCCGACATCGACCGGCCGCAGTTGGTCGTGTGCAGCGTCGACCACGACCGTGGCGCGGCACTCGACGCGGCGCGCCTGCTGGTGACCCAGTACCTCGGCCAGCAGCCACACATCATGAAGGCCAGTGGGGTGCCCCAGGAGCTGCTCGACGAGATCGGCAAGGTGCTCACCTGGCCCGCCACCCACGACCAGGTGGTGGCCGCCAGCAAGCTGGTGCCCGACGACATCGTGCAGATGATCACCGCCAGCGGCGAGCCCGACGAGGTGCGCGCCAAGGTGCGCGAGTACGTCGACAACGGCTGCACCTGCCCGATCCTCTACCCGCTCGGCGACGACGTGCGGCTGATGATCGACACCTTCGCCGGCGGGCTCTGACCGCAGGCCCACCTGGCGCGTCGCGAGCCGAAGCGGCCCGTTCGGCTCTACGCTTCCCGGGGTTTCGCGCGGCGCCACCAGGGCGTCGTCGCTCGAGGAGGTCCCGTGGCTCGCATCCGCACCCTGATGGCTCTCGCCGCTGCCGGCTCGGTGGCGCTCGCCGCCTGCGGCGGTGACGACGACGCCGCCAGCACCAGCACGATCGACATCATCGAGTTCAGCACGGTGAACGTCATCGCCACCGACACCCCCGAGAGCCAGCTGATCACCGAGATCTACGCCCAGTGGCTCGAGAGCCAGAACTTCCGCGTCGGCCGCAAGGACCCCGTCGCCAGCCGCGCCGAGGCCTACGCCCGCGTGGCCGACGGCCGCGCCGACCTCACGCCGGAGCTCACCGCCTCGCTGCTCACCTTCGTCGCCGACGCCGAAGGCACGCCGCTCACCGACGGTGTGCCCGCCGACGCGGGCGAGCAGGTCACCGAGCTCGGCGAGCTGCTGCCCGACACCCTCGTGGTCGGCGACCCCACCCCGGTCGACAACTCCGGTGTGCTCGCCTGCTCCACCACGGCCGTCGAGGAGTGGTCGCTCGTCACCGTCGCCGATCTGGCGAAGGTGGCCGGTGAGGCGCGCATCGCCGGCCCGGCCGGCTTCGACACCGCCGCGCCCTACGGCCTGGCCGGCTACGGCGAGGCCTACGACGCCGAGTTCACCACCTTCGTCGAGTCGGCCGACCCGGCCCAGACCGTTGCCGATGGCGACGCCGACTGCGCGGCGCTGCGCCGCACCGATCCGGCGATCGTGCTCGACGCGCTGCTGGTGCTCGACGAGGAGACCACGGCCGTGCCCGAGGACGTGATGATCTCCCTCATCCGCGCCGAGAAGGCCACCTCCGAACTGCTCAACTCGCTCAGCCAGGTCGACGTCGGCCTCACCACCGAGGTGGTGCGCGCCCTGCTGGTGAAGGTCGAACGCAACGGAGGGTCCTACCAGGTGGTCGCGACCGAGTATCTTTCATCGAAGTCCGGGGGCTGATCCGCAACTCCCGGCTGTCATGAACAGGTAGGGAGTCCCTGTGACCATCGTCGTCGACGACCTCACCAAGCGCTACGGCGCGAAGGTGGCGGTCGCCCATCTCTCGTTCACGGTGAGCCCGGGTGTGGTCACCGGGTTCCTCGGGCCGAACGGGTCGGGCAAGAGCACATCCATGCGCTGCATGCTCGGCCTCGACCGGCCGCAGACCGGCACCGCCACCTTCAACGGCAAGCACTTCCGCGACATCGAGCGGCCGCTGCACGAGGTGGGCGCCCTGCTCGACGCAGGCTTCGTGCACCCCGGCCGCAGTGGTCGCAACCACCTCCGCTGGCTCGCCGCGTCGAACGGCATCGGCAAGGGCCGCTGCGACGAGGTGCTCGAGATGGTCGGCCTCGCCAGCGCTGGCGACAAGCGCGTCGGCGAGTACTCCCTCGGCATGAAGCAGCGCCTCGGCCTGGCCACCGTGCTGCTCGGCGACCCGCAGACGATCATCCTCGACGAGCCGGCCAACGGCCTCGACCCGGAGGGCATCCGCTGGATCCGCGAGATGCTCGTCCACCAGGCCCGTCAGGGCAAGAACGTGCTCGTGTCGAGCCACCTGCTGTCGGAGATGGCGTTGATGGCCGACTCGCTCGTCGTCATCGGCAAGGGCCAGCTCGTCGAGCAGTGCACGGTCGATCAGTTCGTCGCCAAGTACGGCGAGCGGTACGTGCAGGTGGCCAGCCCGCAGGTGGCCACGCTCGCCGAGGCGCTGCGCGCCCAGGGCCAGCGCGTCGAGTACGTCGACGACACCAGCATCTCGGTGCACGGCATCGACGCCGCCTCGGTCGGCGAGCTCGCTGCAGCCCGCGGGGTCACCCTCCACGAGCTGTCCACCCACACGGCCTCGCTCGAGGACGCGTTCATCGAGGCCACGGCTGCGGTCCAGGAGTACAAGGGCGGTGCGAAGTGATCAACACCCTGCGATCCGAATGGATCAAGCTGAGCACGGTCCGGATGAACTGGGTGCTCGCCATCGCGGCCTTCGCCTTCCCGGTCCTCATCACCACGGCGATGGCCACCTTCTCCGGTGGCAGCGCAGCGTCGCTCAACGCCGAGGACATCTTCAGCCTGCTCACCTTCACCTCGGTGGTCACCGCCATCCTGCTCGGCGTCATCGGCGCCACGACGATCACCGGTGAGTTCGGCTTCAACACGATCCGGCCCACCTTCGCCGCCACGCCGCGCCGCGGCCGGGTCATCGTCGCCAAGGCGATCATCACCGTGCTCGTCGCCGTCGTCGTCGAGATCCTCGTCATCGCCGTCACCGTCGCGCTCACCAAGGTGATCGCCGAGGCCCGCGGCAAGACGCTCGACTACAACGCCGTCAGCAACCTGTGGCCGCCGCTCATCGGCCTCGTCGTGCTCGCCGGCATCGTGTCGCTGCTCGGCCTGGGCCTCGGCCTGATCATCCGCAGCACCCCCGCCGCGGTGGCCGTGCTGATCCTGTGGCTGCTCATCGTCGAGCAGATCCTCACACTGGTGCTCGCCGGTTTCGGCGTCGATAACCCGACCAAGTGGATGCCGTATTCGGCAGGTGTCAACCTCGGCAACCCCAACCCGGGCGACAACTCGCTCGGCCGGGTGGCCAGCGGTCTGTACTTCGGTGGGGTGACGATGATCGTGGTGTTCATCGGCGCCGCCATCACCCGCAGCCGCGACGCCTGAGCCCCGGTCCCTCGCTGGCTAGGGTCGCGCCGGGGAACGGCGGGGCCGCAGCACGCAAGGGGGAACGATGACCGGCTACATCGGGCGCACTGCATCGGAGTCGACACCGTGGTGGGACGAGCCGCCCACTGCGCCGGCGGGTGCGCCGAACATCATCTACATCGTGTTCGACGACACCGGCTTCGCCGACTTCGGCTGCTTCGGCAGCGAGATCCACACGCCCACCATCGACCGGCTCGCAGCCGGCGGCCTGCGCTACACCAACTACCACACGCCCGCGCTGTGCTCGCCCAGCCGGGCCGCGCTGCTGACCGGGCGCAACCACCACTCCGTCGGCATGGCCCAGCTGTCGAACTGGGACAACGGCTTCCCCGGCTCGCGCGGCCGGATCGCGAAGAGCGCCGGCACCATCGGCGAGATGCTGCGCCCGCACGGCTACAACACGTTCGCGGTCGGCAAGTGGCACCTCACCCCGATGAGCGAGACCGGCCCCGCCGGGCCGTTCGACCAGTGGCCCACCCAGCGCGGCTTCGACCGCTACTACGGGTTCATGGACGGTGCCACCAACCAGTGGGAGCCGGTGCTCACGGCCGACAACCATCCCGTCGGCTTCCCCGACGACCCCGACTACCACCTCACCGTCGACCTCGTCGACCAGACCATCTCGCTGATCACCAACCAGCAGGTGGCCGGCCGCGGCAAACCGTTCTTCTGCTACCTGGCCCTGGGCGCCAACCACTCACCGCACCACGTGCCCCAGCGCTACATCGACAAGTACGTCCCCGTGTTCGCCAAGGGCTGGGACGTCACCCGTGCCGAGCGCCACACCCGCCAGCTCGAGATGGGCGTCATCCCGGCCGGCACCGATCTGCCGCCACGCAACCCCGACGTGCGCCCGTGGGACGAGCTCAGCGCCGACGAGCAGGCCTTCGCCGTGCAGTTGCAGGCCGCCTACGCCGGGATGCTCGAGCACACCGACGAGCACCTCGGCCGGCTGGTCGCCCAGCTCGAGCGCCTCGGCATTCTCGACAACACCCTCATCGTGCTGATGAGCGACAACGGGGCCAGCCAGGAGGGCTCGCCGGTCGGCACCCTGCACCAGGGTCGCTACTTCGAGCGGGCGCCGATCACCCTCGAGCAGAACATCGACCACATCGCCGAGATCGGCCAGACGCAGTGGTTCAACAACTACCCGCTCGGTTGGGCAATGGCCAGCAACACCCCGCTCAAGTGGTACAAGCAGAACACCCACGGCGGTGGGGTGCGCGACCCGCTGGTGATGCACTGGCCGCGCGGCCTGGCCGCCGAGGGCGCCGAACCGGGCGGCATCCGTCACCAGTTCTGCTACGTCAACGACATCACCCCGACCGTGCTCGACCTGCTCGGCGTCGAGCCGCCCGCAACGGTGAACGGCGTCACCCAGCAGCCGATCGAGGGGGTCAGCCTGCGCGCCACGTTGGCCGCCGCCGATGTGCCCACCCCGAAGCGGACGCAGTACTTCGAGATGCTCGGCCACCGCGGCATCGTCCACGACGGCTGGAAGGCCGTCACGCGTCACCCGATGGGCGCCAGCTTCGATGACGACGTGTGGGAGCTCTACCACCTCGACGAGGACTTCTCCGAGGCCCACGACCTGGCTGCCGCCGAACCCGAGCGGTTGCGGGCGATGATCGAGCGGTGGTGGGTCGAGGCCGGCCGCTACCAGGTGCTGCCCATCGACGAGCGCGGCGGCGGCACCCACCGTCGGAACAAGCCGGTGCCCATGCACTGGCGCTTCCTGCCCGGTGTCGAGCGCCTGCCCACCGATGCCGCGCCGGCCATCGCCGGGCGCAGCTACACCATCACCGCCGACATCGAGCTGCCCGAGGTGGGCCCCGACGGGCGCTGTGCCGAGGGCGTGATCATCGCCCACGGCGACCGGTGGGACGGCTACACGCTCTACCTGCGCGACGGCCGCCCGGTGCACGACTACCACTTCCCGATGGAGCACACCGTCGTCGCCGCGCCCGACCCGCTCGGGCCCGGTCGGCACACGGTGCGCTACGAGTTCCTGCGCACCGGCCGCGTCGACGGGGTGTGCCGTCTGCTCGTCGACGGTGTCGAGGTGGCCTCTGCGGTGATCCCGCGGATCATCCGTGGCTTCATGCCCTTCGAGGGCCTCGACATCGGCGCCGACCTCGGCTCGCCTGTCGGCGACTACGAGTCGCCGTTCCGCTTCACCGGCACCATCCACGAGGTGGTGGTCGAGCTGCTCACACCGCCAGGGCGCGGCCAGGCAGCCGCCGCCGCTGAGGTGGCCGCCGGCACCCAGTAGCCGGCTCCCAGTAGCCGGCTCCCAGTAGCCGGCTCCCAGTAGCCGGC
>JBBATY010000059.1:0-11042 GCA_040398525.1 Ilumatobacteraceae bacterium
GCGGTCACGGCGAGCGCGGTCGACGATGCCGACCTCGGTGTGGTCGGGGCGATGCAGCAGTTGACGATGCAGCTCGGGTCGGTTGTCGGCACCGTGGTGCTCACCGCCGTGAGCCAAGGCGCGACGCGCGACGACCTGACGCCGTACCACCACGCCTTCGCGATCGCTGCAGTAGTCGCCGGGCTCGGTGTGGCGGCCGCGACCCAGGTCAGGTCGGTGCCACGCGACTGACGATCACATCCGCTCGCCACCGGTCGAGGGCGAGCGGACGTGTACCGATCAGAGCGTGATCGACTTGATCTCCGCCGCGACGGTCTTGGCGATGTCGTCCTGCGGCATCGAGGTCTGCATCGCCATCATCTTCATCATGTCGCCCTGGACCTTGATCTTGCCGGTCATGAACGCCTGCATGCCGGCTGCCTGGTCCTGCTCGACGAAGATGGCGCGGGCCGTGGCGTAGTCGACCGTCAGGGTGAGATCCGGGGCGTCGAGCTCGCCGAGCTCCATCACCACGTCACCCGACGAGGTGTCGAGGAAGGCCTTGATCGTGTCGCCGCTGCCCACCGCATCGGGAACCTCGGTGATGATCTGGTTCATCCGGATGCTGGCAGTGGCCTTGGCAGCCTGGTCGGCGTACTTCTCGCGGATGCCACGGGCGGCCTCCATCCAGGCCGGCGACAGGAACGGGTGCGTCATGGGAACCTCCAGAGCTCGGGTCGTGAGCGAGCGCAACGCTACCCGGCGTCGGGCTCGGCCGCTGCGTCGGCGCGATGGCGGTGGTCGAGGTACGCGAGGCGCACCGCAAGTGCCTGGCGCAGGAGCGGGGCGACGTCCTCGGCGAACTCGTCGCGGTAGGTGGCGTCGGTCGACAGCAAGACGGTGAAGTACATCCCGCTGAAGGCTCCGAGGAAGCCGGCCACGCGCAGGAGCGGCTCGCTGATCACCAGGGTTCGGTCGCCGATGTCGATGCTCGCCAGCACCCGCACCGAGTCGAGCGCCGTCCATGCCGACGTGGTTGCTTCGGGGATGGCGAGGAACCCGAAGAGCACGAAGAACGCCGACAGCAGCACCGCTACCAGCGTCACCTGCAGGGCCTGGCTGAACACGGCGACCAACGCGAGGTTCACTCGCTGGCGGATGCTCAGCTCGTGCGGCGGGATCGGCCGCGATCCGTTCGGCACGAGCGGGGCGGCGGGTGTGTCGGCCACGAGCTCGCGTACGTCGTCCCAACGGTCGAACGAGTTCAACCCCGACAGCAGCGCCGGCATGCGCGACAGCACGAACACCGCGCCCATCAGGAAGAACGCGCCGAGTGTGGCGACGTAGGGCAGCCCGTCGAGCGTTCCTGCCACCTGCCACACCTCGGCATTGATGAACAGGAAGGTCGTGAACAGCAGCAGCAGAGGCAGGGCGCGCGACACCAGGCTCGCCAGCGCGGCGAGTTGAGCGATCACCCGGCCACCTGCCCAGCGCAGCAGTGCCGGCACCGCGTAGCTGGTGAGCAGATAGATGATCGCCAGGATCGCCAGGCCGCCGATCACCGACTGCAGGGCGTCACCCCACTGGCCGAGCACCAGCGCCGGCAGCGCCGGGCCGAGGACGAACACGGCGAGCTCCGGGGTGCCCACCACATCGGGCATCGCCGACCACGGGCGTCGGCGGACGAGGTTGATGACGCTCCAGCCGGCCACCAGTGCAGCGATCACGGCCAGGCCGACCAGCAGGTTCTTCTGCCACGACCACTCGCGCAGGTCGAGCGCCACCAGCCCGCCGAGCAGGTAGCCAGCAGTGAGCATGGGGATGCTGCGGGTCCAGATGTCGGTGGTCGCCGCGTAGTCGTCGATGAAGTGCGGCACGCCGCGCCGGACGAACCACCGCTCGACATCACCGACCCTGGCCCCCACGCGGGTGAGTGTAGGTGTCGGTCACCACCGTCGAGGTGCGCTCGGGTGCCGGCCGGGTGCCCGATGTCGCTGAACGAAATGTTCAGCGCCTGATCGAACCGACCCGCCAGCCGGTAACGATGAGGAGCCTATGGCCCGGATCCTGGTCACCGAAGAGATCGCCGAGGGCGGCCTCGACCGCCTGCGTGCCGCTGGGCACGACGTCGACGTGCAGCTCGACCTCACCCATCTGCTCGAACACGTCCGCGGTGCGCATGCGCTGATCATCCGCTCGGCCACCCAGGTCGGCGCCGAACTGCTCGAGGCGGGCAGCGATCTCGTGGTGGTCGGCCGCGCCGGCATCGGCCTCGACAACGTCGACGTTGCCGCAGCTACCCGACGCGGCGTGATGGTGGTGAATGCGCCGCAGAGCAACATCGTCTCCGCTGCCGAGCACACGATGGCCCTGCTGCTGGCCCAGGCGCGCAACGTGCCCCAGGCCCATGCCGCGCTCACGGCCGGTCGGTGGGAGCGGGCCCGCTGGGAGGGTGTCGAGCTTGCCGACAAGACCCTCGGCATCGTCGGCCTCGGGCGTATCGGCAAGCTCGTGGCCGACCGGGCGCGGGCGTTCGGGATGCGCCTGGTGGCCTACGACCCGTTCGTGTCGGCCGACCGTGCCCGTCAGCTCGGTGTCGAGCTGATGGGCATCGACCAGCTGGTCGGTGAGGCCGACTTCCTCACTGTCCACCTGCCGAAGACCGCCGAGACCACCGGGCTGATCGGCCGCGACCTGCTGCTGAAGGCCAAGCCGACCCTGCGGGTCGTCAATGTCGCCCGGGGTGGCATCGTCGACGAGCAGGCGCTCGCCGATGCCATCCGCGACGGGGTGATCGCCGGCGCCGCACTCGATGTGTTCGCCACCGAACCCACTACCTCGTCGCCGCTGTTCGCGCTCGACAGCGTGGTGGTCACCCCGCACCTCGGTGCCTCGACGCGTGAGGCGCAGGACAAAGCAGGCGACACGATCGCCGACATGGTGCTGCTCGCCCTGGCCGGCGACTTCGTGCCGCACGCAGTGAACGTCGACGCCGCCGAGGCGAGCGAGACACTGCGGCCGTTCCTGCCCCTGGCCGAGCGCCTCGGTCGGTTGTTCGCGTCGCTCGCGGGCGGATCCGACCAGCAGACGATGTCACCCGTGCTCGAGGTGAGCTGCGAGGGCGAGATCGCCGGCTACGACACGCGCATCCTCACCCTGGCTGCGCTGAAGGGGTTCTTCGGCTTGGTGAGCGACGAGCCCGTCACCTACGTCAATGCACCGCAACTCGCCGAGGCCCACGGCATCGAGGTGCGCGAGACGAAGTCGTCGACTGCCACCGACTTCGTCAACCTGGTGAGTGTCCGCGGTGGGGGCCGGTCGGTGTCGGGGGCGATCGTCGGACGCCGCGGCGCCCAGCGGATCGTCGAGATCGACGAGCACACATTCGACGTACCTCCGGCGCCCTACATGCTGATGGTCACCAACGACGACCGGCCGGGCGTGATCGGCACGGTCGGCACCCTGCTCGGCGACGCCGGGGTGAACATCGACGACATGGACGTCGGGCGCACGGGCGAGCCGGGCACGGCCGTGATGCTCATCGCCCCGAGCGCGCCGGTGCCCGACGAGGTGGTCGCCGCGCTGCGCACGGCACCGGGCATCACTCGCGTCGACGTGCTCGAGGGCTGAGCCTCTCCCCGCGACGGTCGGGCCGGTGCGAGTCAGGCCGGCGCAGCGCCCGCTGCGCACGCCGCGATCTGGTCGCGGGTCGCGACAGCGGCCTCGCGTGCGGCCTCGGCGAAATCGAAGCCTCCCGAGGCGTACAGCACCGCGCGCGACGAGTTGATCACCATGCCGTACCCGGTGCTGTCGATGCCCGCTGCCACCGTGGCGGCGACGTCGCCGCCCTGGGCGCCCACACCGGGGACGAGCAGCGGCAGGTCGCCGACGATGCCGCGGACTCGACGCAGCTCGTCGGGGTAGGTCGCCCCGACGACGAGGCCGCAGTCACCCATGGTGGACCACTCCGTGGCGACCCGCTGGGCGACGTGCTCGTAGAGCGGCCGACCGTCGGTCTCGAGCGACTGGAAGTCGCCGCTCGCCGGGTTCGAGGTGCGGCACAGCACGAACACCCCGCGGTCGTCGTGGGCCAGGAAGGGGGCGATCGAATCCGTGCCGAGGTACGGGTTCACCGTCACGGCGTGGGCGTCGTAGCGTTCGAACGCCTCGCGGGCGTAGTGCTCGGCGGTCGGGCCGATGTCGCCGCGCTTGGCGTCGAGGATCAGCAGCACGTCCGGGTAGGTGGCGCGGATGTAGTGGCAGAGGGCCTCGAGCTCGGGCTCGGCACCCTGCGAGGCGAAGTAGGCGATCTGCGGCTTGAACGCGCACACCACGTCGGCAGTGGCGTCGACGATCGCACGGCAGAACCGCTCGGTGGCCATGGCCGGGGCCATCCGCCCGAGCGGTGCGGGCATCCTGGCCGGGTCGGGGTCGAGGCCGACGCAGAGCATCGAACCCGACCGCTGCCACGCTGCGCGCAGCGTGTCGAAGCAGCCCACCGCGGGCTCAGCCCTCGACGGTGATCGCGGCAGTGGGGCACATGTCGGCCGCCATCTGCACCTTCTCGCGGAGCTCTTCGCCCGGCTCCTCCTGGAGGATGTAGAGGTAGCCGTCGCTGCGCACCTCGAACACCTCCGGGCAGATCTGCATGCACGACCCCGTCGACGCACACACGTCGAAATCGACACTGACCTTCATCGCGGTTCCCCTTCTCGAATCATCGTCACGGCCGCAGGCCCTGCGTGCCCACCGTAGCCGCGCTCAGCATCAGCGCAGCGAGCGCTCGTGGGCGTTGAGCACGGCGCGCAACGAGGCGGTGCTGGTGTTGGGGTCGGTGCCGACGCCCCACAGCAGGCCCCGTCCGGGCACGGTCGTCTCGACATAGGCGACCGCTGCAGCCTCCGACCCGGTGCCGATGGCATGTTCGGCGTAGTCGGTCACGTCGAGGGTGGCGCCAATGCCGGTGCGCAGGGCGCGGACGAAGGCGTCGATGGGGCCGTTGCCCTCGCCGCTGATGGTGAGGCTCTCCCCGTCGACCACCAACTGCGCGGTGATCGTCGTGCGGCCGGTGGCGCTGTCGCTGCGGCTCTCGTGTGACCGCAGTTCGAAGCGGGCGGTCTCGGGCAGGTACTCGGCCTGGAAGGCGTCCCACATGATGGCCGGGGAGATCTCGGTGCCGGAGTCCTCGGTGATGTGCTGGATTGTCTTCGAGAACTCGATCTGCAACCGGCGCGGCAGATCGAAGCCGTGCTCGGTCTTCATCAGGTAGGCGACGCCGCCCTTGCCGCTCTGGCTGTTGACGCGGATGACCGCCTCGTAGCTGCGGCCGAGGTGCTTGGGGTCGAGCGGCAGGTAGGGGACACCCCACTGCTGGTACTCGCCACCGTTGGCCGCAGCCTGGCGGTCGAGCGCCTCGAAGCCCTTCTTGATCGCATCCTGGTGGCTGCCGCTGAAGGCGGTGTACACCAGGTCGCCCACCCAGGGGTGCCGCGGGTGCACCGGCAGCCGGTTGCAGTACTCGGCCACCCGCCGCAGCGAGTCGATGTCGCTGATGTCGAGCTCGGGGTCGACGCCGTTGACGAACAGGTTGATCGCCAGGTTGACGATGTCGACGTTGCCGGTGCGCTCGCCGTTACCGAACAGCGTGCCCTCCACCCGGTCGGCGCCGGCCAGCACGCCCAGTTCGGCGGCTGCCGTCGCCGTGCCGCGGTCGTTGTGCGGGTGCAGGCTGATCACCACGCTGTCGCGGTTGCGGACGTGGCGGCCGAACCACTCGATCACATCGGCGTAGACGTTCGGCGTATAGCACTCGACCGTGGCCGGCAGGTTGAGGATCAGCGGCCACTCCGGCGTGGGCTCGATCGCGTCCATCACCGCGTGGCACACGTCGAGTGCGAAGTCCGGTTCGGTGAGGGTGAAGCTCTCGGGCGAGTACTCGTAGCGGACCTCGGTGCCCGGCAGGGTGTGCTCGAGCTTGCGGCACAGCCGTGCAGCGTTCACGGCGATATCGGTGATGCCCGCTTTGTCGAGGCCGAAGACGACTTCGCGCTGGAGCGGGTTGGTCGAGTTGTAGAAGTGGACGATGGCCCGCGGTGCCCCGCGCAGGCACTCGTACGTGCGCTCGATCAGTTCCTGACGGCTCTGCACCAGCACCTGGATGGTGACATCGTCGGGGATCAGGTCCTCCTCGATCAGCTGGCGGACGAAGTCGTAGTCCGGCTGGCTGGCCGAGGGGAAGCCGACCTCGATCTCCTTGAAGCCCATCTTCACCAGCGCGTCGAACATCCGCCGCTTGCGCTGTGGGTCCATCGGGTCGATCAGCGCCTGGTTGCCGTCGCGCAGGTCGACGCTGCACCACTGGGGGGCGCGCTCGGTGACGCTGTTCGGCCAGGTGCGGTCGTGCAGCACGACGGGGACGAGGCGCTGGTACTTCTGGAAGGGCATCGTCGCTGGGCGGGCGGGTGCGGGAGGCATCGTGTTCTCCGGATCGGTGTGGTGCAGGTGGGCTGAAAAACGAAGAACCCCCCGGCCGTTCGGCGGGGGGGGGTGGGCGAGCGCGGATATGCGGCGCTCGCCCTAGGTAAGAAGGAGGAGGCCGACGAAGCGGGTCACGGACTCAACCGTACCCGGGTGCCGCCGATTCGGCAACCATCCTGGTGGGCGTGCTCTGATGAGGGCGATCACGCCACCGCGGCGTCCGACGAACAGGAGCACGTCCATGGCCAAGCCCTCCACCGACATCGGCCGCGTCGGCATCTGGTACGGCAGCATCGACGCCCTGCCCACTCCGGAGGCCCAGCGCGCTGCGCAGGTCGTGGAGGAGCTCGGCTTCGGAGCGCTGTGGGTGGCCGAGGCGGTGGGTCGCGACCCGTTCGTGTCGTCGGCAGTGCTGCTGTCGGCGACATCGAAGCTGTGCCTCGCCACGGGCATCGCCAACATCTACGCCCGCGACCCGATGACGATGGTGGCGGGCCAGAAGACACTTGCCGAGGCGTTCCCCGGTCGCTTCCTGCTCGGCCTCGGTGTCAGCCATGCGCACCTCGTGTCGAACCTGCGCAAGCACGACTACAGCAAGCCGTACAGCTACATGGTCGACTACCTCGACCGCATGGACACGTCGCTGTTCATGGCCCGAGCAGCCGCCGACGACGGTGGGCGGTTGCTCGCGGCACTGGGACCGAAGATGCTGGCGCTGTCGGCCACCAAGGCCAACGGTGCGCACCCGTACTTCACGACCCCTGAGCACACAGCCGAGGCACGTTCGGTGATGGGCTCGGACGCGCTGTTGGCTCCGGAGCAGATGGTGGTGCTCGAGACCGACCCGGGCGAGGCCCGGCGGATCGCCCGCGTCGGGATGGCCGTCTACCTGCGGGCCCCCAACTACCTGAACAACCTTCGGCGCCTGGGTTTCGACGACGCCGACTTCAGCGACGGCGGGAGCGACCGACTGGTCGACGCGATCGTCGCCTGGGGCACCGAGGAGCAGGTGGCGGCGCGGGTGGCCGAGCACCATGCAGCCGGCGCCGACCATGTGTGCGTGCAGGTGCTGCAGGACGGCATGGCGATGCCCGAGCAGCAGTGGCGCCGTCTGGCGCCGGCGCTGCTCAGCGGGTGAGGAAGTTGGTGAACTGCCAGGGGTCGTCGGTGTTCAACCCGTCGCGCTCGTCGCTGAAGGCGCCGAACGGATCGTTGCGGGTGCTCACCGGGTCCCAGTCGACCGGGGCCGAGTACATCGTGCCCAGATAGGGCCGGGTCCACTCGAGCAACTGGTCCCAGGGCAGGTCGTCGGGCACGCACACACCCCGTGCCGGGTTCTCGATCATCCACCGCACGGCGGCGACGATCGACCCGGCCACCTGCAGCGTCGTGGCGCTCTGGTGCGGGAGGATGGCGCGGGCTTCGTCGATCGACAGCAGCGACCCGGTCCACCAGCTCCTGAACGGGTGCCCCATCAGGAGCACACCCAACTCGTCGCGGCCGCTGATGATCTCGTCGTTCAAGATGCGCTGCCGGGGCTGCATCTCCCAGGCGCGCATGCGCAGCTCGAGCACGCTGTTGATGGCCGCGTCGGACGGGTGGTAGGCGTAGTGCACCGTGGGGCGGTAGCGGGCGTTGCCGGTGACCTCGTCGTACACGGTGAGGTGCTCGCTCATCGTCAGGGCCTCGCCGTGGCGCACCACCATGCCGCGGATCTCGCCGCTCGGTACCCAGCTGCGCACCCAGGTCTCCATGCCCGGCTGGGCGAGGCAGATCTGGTGGCAGGGGCCTTCGCCGGTGTGGACGTACGCGTTCGGCGGCAACTTCACCTCGTGGGTGCCCCAGCCCATCTCGGCCGGTGCGATGCCCTCTTCGTAGAAGCCGTCGACGCTCCAGGTATTGACGAACTCGTTGGTCTCCTTCGGCCGGTCGGTCACCTGGGTGTCGCGCTCGGCGATGTGGATCACCTTGGTGCCGGTGTGCATCGCCAACACGTTGAACCCGGTGCCGTCGTTGCTGGCGGTGGTGAGCGCAGCTTCCAGCGCCGCCGGGTCGGTGGCGAGGCCGCGCTGCAGCATCGCGGTGGCGATCTCGACCAGTGCCTGCTTGGCGAGATGGCTCACCATGCCCGGGTTGGCGCCGTGCTCGAGCACTGCCGTGGCTCCGTTGTTGTCGGGCCAGGCGCGCATCATCCGGCGCAGGTCCATGTGGCGCACGTAGAGCGTGCGGTCGAGCGGATGGGTGCGGTCGAGGTCGATGTAGGGGTCCCACACCTCGACGCTCGTGTTCAGGTAGCGCACGTTGCGGTCGCGGCACCACTGCAGCACGGTGGGGTTGTCGATGTTCCACGCCAGGTCGAGCAGCAGATCACCACTGCTCACCCGGTTCGACAGGAACTCGTCGAGGTTGTCGGGTGTGAGCCGGTCGATCTCGTAGGTGACACCCTGTTCGATGGCGTCGGCGACGCGGCTGCGGTTGTCGGTGAAGTCGACGATGGTGATGCGGGAGGCCTCGATGCGCAGATCGCGCAGCAGCAGCGGCACGACGCACTGTGCCACTGAGCCGCAACCGAGGACGAGCACCCGCTGCGGGTGCGAGCTCACTCGACGGTGATGGGGGTGAGGGCGGCGAGCTCGGCGTCGAGCGTGGCGGCTTCGACGCTGGCCAACAGCGCCTGCCAGTCGTACGCGATGCCCTTGCGGCCGAAGTTCTCGGTGGTCTCGAACTGATCCATTGCTGTCGCCTCCTCGTTGAGTCGCGACCCTGTATCAGGGCCGAGTGCGAACGCTACGCACGAGGTGGCACCCTCTGCTACTCACTGATCCATCAGGTAGTGCGCCTGAGAGGTCGGTCAGTTCGACTGACCCATGAGTCGGCTCGACCGGCGACTGTCTCGGTCAGTTGACGCTGCGCGTCCGGTCCGCCCAGAACGGTTCGCGCAGCTTGAACTTCTGCAGCTTGCCGGTGGCCGTGCGGGCCAGTTCGTCGCGGAACTCGATGCGCTTGGGGCACTTGTAGCCGGCGAGCTTGGTCTTGACGTAGGCGATCAGATCGGCCTCGCCGAGCGTCGAGCCGGGGGTGCGCACCACCAGGCCGAGCACCAGTTCGCCCCACCGCTCGTCGGGGATGCCGATCACGGCGACTTCGGCCACCTCGGGGTGGCTGAAGAGCGCGTCCTCGACCTCGATCGAGCTGACGTTCTCGCCGCCGCTGATGATGACGTCCTTCTTGCGGTCGCTGATCGTGACGTAGTGGTCGTCGTCGATCGAGCCGCCGTCGCCGGTGTGGAACCACTCCGGCCCATCGGGGTCGTCGCTGGCGGCGCGGATCGCGTCGGCCGTGGCCTGGGGCTGCTCCCAGTAGCCCTGCATGATGTGGTTGCCGCGGGCGAGCACCTCGCCGTCGGGCGAGGTGCGCACCTGGACGCCCAGTGCCGGAGCGCCGGCGCGGCTCAGCTTCGCTGCCCGATCGGCTGGGGAGAGGTCGTCGATCTCGGCGCGGCGGCGGTTCATCGTCACGAGCGGGGTCGTCTCGGTGAGGCCGTAGATCTGGATGAACTCCCAGCCGAGCTCGGTCTCGATCCGCTCGATCGTCCGTGTGGGCGGCGGGGCTCCGGCGCACACCATGCGCACGCGGTCGCGGCCGGGGATCGGGCCGTTCCATGTGTCGGCGGCGTCGAGGATCATGTTGGCCACGGCGGGTGCGCCGCACAGCAGCGTCACGCCGTGCTCGTCGATGCGGCGCAGGATCTCGGTGCCGTCGACCTTGCGCAGGATGATGTGGCGGGCACCCATCCCGGTGACGCCGTACAGCACGCCCCAGCCGTTGCAGTGGAACTGCGGCAGGGTGTGCAGGTACACGTCGCGGTCGTTGATGCCCAGTTGCCAGCCGAACGTGGTGGCATTGAGCCAGAGGTTCCGGTGGGTGAGCTGCACACCCTTGGGTCGGGCTGTGGTGCCGCTCGTGTAGTTGATCGTCGCCGTGGCGTCCTCGTCGCCCACCCACGGGGTGGGCTCGGCGCCGAACCGCATCAGCACCCCGTCGGACTCGGCGCCGATCACCAGCCGGTGCTCGCAGGCGACGTCGGCGAGGGCGGCATCGAGCTCGGGGTCGACGAGCAGGACCCGGGCTCCGGAGTGCTCGACGATGTAGCGGACCTCCTCGGCGACCAGCCGGAAGTTGATGGGCACCAGGATGCGGCCCGAGCCGCTCACCCCGAACAGCGCGGTGAGCAGGCGGGCCGAGTTCTGGCTCACCATCGCGACGCGTTCGCCGACCCCGATGCCGAGGGCGTCGAGGCCCGCAGCGATCGCCCGCGCCTTGGCGGCCATTTCGGCGTACGTGTAGCTGCCCCAGCTCTCGGCCGGCTGGACGGGCTCGTCCACCACCGCGATGCGATGGGGGTAGACCAGCTCGGCGCGCTGCAGGAAGTCGTTGACGGTGAGTGCAACCTTCATGGGGCGCAGTGTCGCACACCTCGGGCCCTTCCCGAACCCGCGGTGGAAGCTGAGGCCGGGTGGCGACGCGATCGCTCACCGCTCACCGCACGGTTCGGCCGGGGATCCGAGGGAGAGGGCGGGGTCGGC
>JBBATY010000059.1:11142-12878 GCA_040398525.1 Ilumatobacteraceae bacterium
CTCACCGCTCACCGCACGGTTCGGCCGGGGATCCGAGGGAGAGGGCGGGGTCGGCGAGTACCCTGATAGCCGACATGACTGATGCATCACGCCCGAAGGGCGCACCGCGAGGCCGCCGAAGCCGGCCGCGCAAGCCACCGACCGATCAGGTGGCTGTCTCCCGGAACCAGACCACCGCTGCTGCCATTGCCGAGCTGCCCTATGAGCCGACCGGCTTCGTCGAGCTCGGTGTCCCCGAAGACGTCGACCGCGGCCTGGCTGCGGCCGGGTTCTCCGCCCCGTTCGCCATCCAGGCCAAGGCCATCCCGGTCGCGCTCGAGGGCCGCGACGTGTGCGGCCGGGCTCGCACCGGGTCGGGCAAGACCCTGGCCTTCGGTGTGCCCATGCTCGCCCGGATCACCGACACCGCCGAGCCGCGCCGACCGATGGGCCTCGTGCTCGTGCCGACCCGCGAGCTCGCGCTGCAGGTGGCCGAGGTGCTCGCCCCCGTCGCTGCTGCCTGCGGCACGCGGGTGCTGCCGGTCTACGGCGGCGCATCGCGCGGCGATCAGATCGCCGAGCTCCAGGCCGGTGTCGAGATCGTCATCGCGACGCCTCTGCGGCTCATCGACCTGCTCAAGGAGAACGAGCTCGACCTCGACCAGGTCGAGGTGCTCGTGCTCGACGAGGCCGACCGCATGGCCGACGACGGCTTCACCCCGCAGGTCGAGTGGATCCTGCGCAAGTGCACTGCGCCGCGCCAGACGATGCTCTTCTCGGCCACGCTCGACGGCGACGTGGGCCATCTGGTCACCCGCTACATGCGCGATCCGGTCGAGGTCGCCATCGACGCCCCCACCGACACCGTCGGCACGATGTACCACCTGTGGCTCGCCGTGCACCGCATGGACAAGGACAAGGTGGTCGCGTCCATCGCCGCGGGCCAGGCGAAGACGATCGTGTTCTGCCAGACCAAGCGCACCTGCGACCGTGTCGAGGCCAACCTGCAGGACCTCGGGGTCCGTGCCGCGGCGATCCACGGCGACCTCAGCCAACCGGCGCGCGAGAAGGCGCTCAAGCGCTTCGCCGACGGCGAGTTGAACGTGCTCGTCGCCACCGATGTGGCGGCCCGCGGGATCGACATCGACGACATCGGTGCCGTCGTCCACTACGAGCCGGCGCCCGATGTGAAGGACTACCTGCACCGCAGTGGCCGCACCGCCCGTGCAGGTCGCGACGGCTGGGCCGTCACGCTCGCCGAGTACAACCAGCACACGCAGGTGCGCATCCTGCAGCGCGCCCTGCGCCTCGAGCCGACGCCGCCGGTCGAGGTGTTCAGCAACAACCCGAAGCTGCGCGACCTCGACCGCTTCCGCGACGAGGCCTGAGCGTCGAGCACCCGGCCGGCGCCACCAGCGGCGCGGGCGCGCGGTGGCTCAGCTCAGCCAGGCCGGACGGTTCGCCTCGTAGGAGTCGATTGCCCCGGCATGGCTGAGGGTGATGCCGATGTCGTCGAGGCCGTTCAAGAACCGGTGCTGGTTCTGCGGCTCCATGGGGAACGACTCGCTGATGCCGGCGCTTGGCACCTCCACCAGCAGGCGCTCCATGTCGATGACGATCTCGACGCCGGGGTCGGCCTCGATCGCCTCCCAGATCTGCACCACGGTCGCCTCGGGCACTGCAACGGGCACGAGGCCGTTCTTGGTGCAGTTGTTGCGGAAGATGTCGCTGAAGCTCGGTGCGATCACGGCGTCGAA
>JBBATY010000060.1:0-12875 GCA_040398525.1 Ilumatobacteraceae bacterium
CGCATCCGCGGCAAGGACGGCTACAAGTACGCCGAGGGCGACACGTCCGACACGATCGAGCCCGGGCGCGCCGGCCGACTGCACATCCTCGAGGTCCAGCGTCTGATCCGCTTCATGCCCAAGGTCGTCATCTGCGTGGTGCCCGGATGGGCGGCCGGTGGCGGTCACAGCCTCCACGTCGTCAGCGACCTCACGATCGCCAGCGAGGAGCACGCCCGCTTCAAGCAGACCGACGCCGACGTGGCCAGCTTCGACGGCGGCTACGGCAGCGCGTACTTGGCGCGCCAGGTCGGCCAGAAGTTCGCCAGGGAGATCTTCTTCCTCGGTCGCGAGTACACGGCCGCCGATGCCCACCGGATGGGCATGGTGAACGCCGTGGCGCCACATGCCCAGCTCGAGGACATGGCGCTCCAGTGGGCGAAGGAGATCAACGGCAAGAGCCCGACCGCACAGCGGATGCTCAAGTTCGCGTTCAACCTGATCGACGACGGCCTCGTCGGCCAGCAGGTGTTCGCCGGCGAAGCCACCCGCCTCGCCTACGGCACCGACGAGGCACAGGAGGGCCGCACGTCGTTCCTCGACAAGCGCGACCCCGACTGGAGCGCCTTCCCGTGGCTCTACTGAGCGCCGGCGGCGGATCGACGGCGTTCATCCCCGTCGACGATCCGAACGACCAGCGCCTGGCGGTGTTCCGGCTGAACGAACGCCAGCTCTCCACCCGCCCGCAGCGCCGCGACGACGCCGGCGACGGGTTGTTCATGGCGGAGGGCGACCTGGTCGTCGAGCGCGCGCTCGACGTCGGGTGCACCCCGGTGGTCGCGCTCGTCGACGGCGCCCGGCCACCTGCGGTTGCTCTTCGTCTTGCTGCGACCGTCCCGGTCTACTCCGGCGGCGACGACGTGCGCGCCTTCGTCACCAAGCTCGGCGTGCCGAACTCGGTGGTGGCCATCTTCGAGCGGCCGCCGCGCAGCACGGTCGAGCATCTGGCGTCGACGGCGCGCCGGCTGGTGCTCGTCGAGGCGGTCGACAACCCGGCGAACATCGGCGCCATCGTCCGCAACGCAGCGGGGCTCGGCTGGGACGGGCTGATCGTCGACGCCACCAGCGCCGACCCGCTCGCCAGGCGGTCGTTGCGGGTGTCGATGGGACACGCACTCGTGCTGCCCCACGCCCGCGCCACGGACACGTCGGCCGCAGTGCGCCATCTGCGCGACGCAGGGTTCACCGTCGCAGCACTCACCCCGGCAGCCGATGCACTCGACCTGGCCGACGCCCCTGTGCCCGAGAAGTTGGTCGTCTGCCTCGGCGCCGAGCGGGTCGGCCTCGGCGAGGCCGTTCTCGAGGCCGCAACACTGCGGGTGCGGATCCCGATGTCGGCCGGTGTCGATTCGCTGAACGTCGCTGCGGCCACGGCGATCGCCTGCTGGGCGTGGCGACCCGGAGCCGCAGCCGACTGAGGCTCAGCGACGCGGGTCGCTGCTCGAGATCGGCAGGCCCGTGTCGTTGCGCAGGTGCTCGGCAGCCGGGACGAAGTACTGCAGCAACGTGGTGCGCACGTCCTCATCGGGCGCCACCTGATCGACCGCAGCGATCATGTGGTGCAGCCAGCGGTCGCGCTCGAGGGGCCCGATGTGGAACGGGAAGTGCCGCATGCGCAGCCGAGGGTGGCCACGCTCGTCGTTGTAGGTCGTCGGGCCTCCCCAGTACTGCACCAGGAACAACACGAGTCGCCGCCGAGCCGGGCCGAGGTCGTCGGGCTCGGGGTACAGCGGCAGCAGCACATCATCGACGGCCACGCCGTCGTAGAAGGCGTCGACGAGGCGAACGAAGAACTCGTCGCCCCCCACCCGGTCGTAGAGCGTCTGCTGCTGGTCGTCCGACATCGGCGCCCAGGCTAGAGCGGACGGGTCGTCAGACGACGTCGTCGAAGACGCGGAACGAGGGCAGTTCCTCGGCGCGGAACACGATCGGCATCGAGCCGTCGCAGGCGTCGAGGATGACGGCCTCCGGGGTGGCCAACAGCACGAGCGCCGACACGGCCTCGCCCTCGATGTCGAGCTCGATCACCGATCCGGTGCTGATGACGAGGGTCTGCTGGTCGATGGTGACGGTGGTCATGGTGCTGCCTCCCTTCAGAGGTCCGAGACCGGCGGCTGGCCGGTGTGGCGATCCGTGCCACGAAATCGGAACACCTACTTGATCGGCACGCTCCGTGCCGGACTTTACGAGAATTTGGGGTTTTCCCAATCGGGGAAGATGGCCGGCAGCCCGTCGCTGACCTTCACCGGGAACGCGGGTGGCCGCTTCTCGAGGAAGCTGAGCACGCCCTCGCGGCTGTCGGCGCTGCGGCCGCGCTCGGCGATGCCGCGCGAGTCGACGCGGTGGGCCTCCATCGGGTGGTCGGCACCGAGCATGCGCCACAGCATCTGGCGGGTGAGCGCCACCGACACCGGCGACGTGTGCTCGGCGATCTCGGCCGCGATGGCACGCGCCGCGGGGAGCAGGTCGTCGGGGGCGTGGACGCTGCGCACCAGCCCTCCGCGGAGCGCCTCGTCGGCACCGAACACCCGGCCGGTGTAGCACCACTCGGCCGCCTGGCTGATGCCGACGAGTCGAGGGAGGAACCACGACGAGCACGCCTCGGGGACGATCCCCCGGCGGGCGAAGACGAACCCGATCTTCGCCGTCTCGCTGGCGAGGCGGATGTCCATGGGCAAGGTCATCGTCACGCCGACCCCGACCGCAGGGCCGTTGATCGCGCCGATCACCGGCTTGGTGCACTCGAAGATGCGCAGCGTCACCATGCCGCCGCCGTCGCGTGGCACCCCGGGCACCGCTGTCTTCTCGTCGCTCCCACCTCCGGAGAAGGTCTCGCCACCACCGGACAGATCGGCGCCGGCACAGAACCCACGTCCGGCACCGGTGACGATGACAGCCCGCACCTCGTCGTCTGCGTCGACCCGATCGAACGCGTCGATCAGCTCGCGCATCATGGTGTTGGTGAATGCGTTGAGCTGCTCGGGTCGGTTCAACGTGATCGTGGCGACACGATCGGAGACGTCGTAGGAGATCTGGGTGTAGTCCATCACCCGACGTTACCGAGGTGCTCTAGACGTCGAGGAAGCGTGACGCCGCAGTGCCCGACCCGATCGCGCCGACCAGCATCCCGAGGAGCACGATCCAGAACACGATCCACATCGGGTATCCGCCGGTGACGACGAAGGCCCCGAATCCGGACTCGCTGGGGAAGGCCTGGACACCCGTGGTCCAGTTCGCGTTGAACAGCAGCATCGCCCCGCTGGCCAGGACACCTCCCACGAGGCCCTGGAGCAGCCCTTCGAGCATGAACGGGACGCGGATGAACCAGTTGGTGGCCCCGACGAGCTTCATCACCTCGATCTCGCGCCGACGGGCGAAGATGGCGGTGCGGATGGTGTTCCAGATGAGCAGCACCGCCGAGATGAGCAGGAACGCCGTGATCAGGTAGAGGCGCACGCCGATGAATCCCTTGAGCGACTCGAGGACCTCGATCTGCTTGCTCGGGAACACGACGCTGTAGACCTTGGGCAGCTTGCGGAAGCCCTCGCTCAACTGCTGGAGCAGCGCAGCGCTGGTCCCCTCGACCGGCACCACCTTGAACTGCGTGGGGATGTTCTCGGCCGTGATGAGCTGGAGCGTCTCGGGGTCGCCGGCGAAGAGCCGCTGGGCCTCGATGAGCGAGGCCTGCACGTCGAGGTACTCCAGCTTGGCGCCGTCGATCACGTCGGGCGTGCTCTCGAGCGCTTCTCGGATCACCGTGACGTTCTCCGGCGAGGCGCCGTTCTCGACGTAGACGATCAGCTCGACACCGCCCGACCACTGCGACAGCTGGTTGTCGAAGCCGCGCTGGATGAGCAGCGTCAGGCCGAACAGCAGCAACGACACCGACGACGTGATGATCGCCGCGACGGTGAGCGTGAGGTTGCGGCGAAGGCTCGCCCACATCTCGCGAAAGGTGTAGCTGAGGCGCGAGAACATCTACTCGTACACACCCCGCGCCTGGTCGCGCACGATGATGCCACGGTCGAGCTGCACGACGCGCTTGCGCATCATGTTCACGATCCGCTGGTCGTGGGTGGCCATCACGACGGTGGTGCCGGTCTTGTTGATGCGATCGAGCAGCCGCATGATGCCCTCACCCGTCGCCGGGTCGAGGTTGCCGGTGGGCTCGTCGGCCAGCAGGATCAGCGGGCGGTTGACGAAGGCCCGGGCGATCGACACGCGCTGCTGCTCGCCACCGCTCAACTGGTGCGGGAAGCGCTCTTCCTTGCCGCTCAGGCCGACCAGGTCGAGCACAGCCGGCACCTGCTGACGGATGACGTGCTTGGGGCGGCCGATCACCTCGAGAGCGAACGCGACGTTCTCGAACACGGTCTTGTTCGTGAGCAGCTTGTAGTCCTGGAAGATGTTGCCGATGTTGCGGCGCAGCATCGGGACCTTCGAATCGGGCATCTCGTTGATGTTCCGACCCGCCACCCACACTGCGCCCTTCTCGGGCTTCTCCTGCCGGTTCATCAAGCGCAGCAGGGTGCTCTTGCCCGAGCCCGACGGCCCGACCAGGAAGACGAACTCCGCCTTGGCGATGTCGAAGCTCGCGTCGCGCAGCGCGACCACCTCGGTGCTGTAGGTCTTGGTGACGTTCTCCAGCCGGATCATGGCGGTTCGACCCTAGTTCGCTCAGTTCGCTTCGCGACGTCGCCAGCGGAGGTAGCCCTCCATGAACTCGTCGACATCGCCGTCGAGCACCGCCGCGACATTGCTGGTCTCGACCTCGGTGCGGAGGTCTTTCACCATCTGGTAGGGCTGCAGGACGTACGAACGGATCTGGCTCCCCCACCCCGCCTGGGCAGGGCGGCCGGCGATGCGATCGAGCTCGGCCTCGCGCTCTTCGATCACCTTGGCGGCGATCATCGTGCGCAGACGGTTCATCGCCTTCTCGCGGTTCTGGAGCTGGCTGCGCTCCTCCTGGCTCGACGCCACGAGCCCGGTGGGCTCGTGGATCAGCCGTACCGCCGACGAGGTCTTGTTGACGTGCTGACCACCGGCGCCGCTAGCCCGGAAGACCTCCATGCGGATGTCGCTCTCGTTCACCTCGACATCCGGGTCCTCGAGGACGGGCCACACCTGCACCGAGGCGAAGCTCGTCTGCCTGCGCCCCTGGTTGTCGAACGGGCTGATCCGCACCAGGCGGTGCGTGCCCCGCTCGGCGGTCATCAGGCCGTAGGCGTACCGACCGGTGATGGTGAACTCGGCCGAGAGGATGCCTGCCTCGGTGCCCTCGCTGACGCCGTCGACCTCGACGTTGAAGCCACGACGTTCGGCCCAGCGGCTGTACATCCGCAGCAGCATCTCGCTCCAGTCCTGGGCGTCGACACCACCGTCTTTGGCGTTGATGTGCACGATGCAGTCGAGGTCGTCGTACTCGCCGGTGAACAGGCTGCGCAGGTCGAGCTGGTCGAGCTGCGCAGCGATATGCACACACGACTGCTCGATGTCGTCCTCCTGCGAGGCGTCGTCCATCTCGCGGGCGAGCTCGTGGAGCACCTCGGCGTCCTCCAGCTCGCGGCTCAACCGGTCGAACAAGTCGATGTCGGCCTTGACGTTGGCATAGTCGGCGTTCAGGCGCTTGGCGTAGTCGGGGTCGTCCCAGAGGTCGGGACGGCCGATCTCGGCCTCGAGCTCGACGATCCGCACGCGGTTGACCGGCACCTTGAGGTACCCCTCAGCCTCGCCGAGACGGCGGCGCAGGGTGCTGAGATCGTCGGAGAAGTCGCGCATGGCCGGTCGGTCGTCAGTTCGCCGTGCCGTGGCACATCTTGAACTTCTTGCCGCTGCCGCACGGGCACGGTGCATTGCGCGGCGTCTTCGACCACTCGTCGTTCACCACGGTCTGTGGCTTGCTCGGAGCGGCCGCTGGCGCATCTGCAGCTGCAGGTTCGAGATCTCCCGCGACAGCTCGAGCGGCCTGTTCGAACCCACCGGCCTGGGGCTGATCGTCGCTCGAGCTCTGCTGGACGTTCTGGACGACCGGAGCCGGCGCTTCCTGGCGGACCACCTGGACGTGCATGACGTACTTCACGAAGTCCTGGGCGATGCCCTTCATCATCGAGCCGAACATCTCGAAGCCCTCGCGCTGCCACTCGGTGAGCGGGTCCTTCTGGCCCATCGCGCGCAGGTTGATGCCTTCCTGCAGATAGTCCATCTCGTCGAGGTGCTCGCGCCACCGCTGGTCGATGATCCGCAACATCACCTGCCGCTCGACGTCGCGCATCACCGGCGGGGTGAGCTCGGCCTCGCGGCGCTCGTAGTACGCCGACGCATCGGCCATCACGAGGTCGTTCATCTGCTGCCTCGAGCGGCATGCCTGCAGCTGGTCGACCTCGACGCTGCTCGGCCAGAACGAGCGCAGCTCGGTGGCCAGGCCATCGAGGTCCCATTCGTCGTCGGCGACGCTGGCGCAGTGGGTCTCGATCAGCGAGTCGACTGCCTCGGCGAGGTACTCCATGGCCGCGGCCTTCAGATCGGCACCCTCGAGGATCTGGTCGCGGCGCTGGTAGATGACCTTGCGCTGCTCGTTCATCACCTCGTCGTACTTGAGGACGTTCTTGCGGATCTCGGCGTTGCGCTGCTCGACCGTGCTCTGCGCGCGCTCGATGGCCTTGGTGACCATCTTGGCCTCGATGGCCTCGTCGTCGGGCAAGGCCCGACCCATCACCCAACTGAGCGCTCCGGTACCGAACAACCGCATCAGCTCGTCGTCGAGGCTGAGGTAGAACCGGCTCTCGCCAGGGTCGCCCTGTCGACCGGAGCGGCCGCGGAGCTGGTTGTCGATGCGCCGGCTCTCGTGGCGTTCGGTCCCCAGCACGTAGAGCCCGCCGAACTGCTTGACGAGCTCGCCGTCGGCGCGGCACTGGTCCTTGGACTCGACCAGCAACTGGTCGTACCGGGCGAGCGCCGCAGTTCGGGCCTCGTCGAACTCTGGCGTGGTCTCGGCCGGGAGCTCGAACGCGTCGACCAGCACCTCGGCGGGGAACCCTTCCTTCAGCACCTCGTGACGCGCCAACCCTTCGGGGTTGCCTCCCAGCATGATGTCGACACCGCGACCGGCCATGTTGGTGGCGACGGTGACGGCGTGCAGACGACCCGCTTGGGCCACGATCAGCGCTTCACGGGTGTGCTGCTTGGCGTTGAGCACCTCGTGCTCGATGCCACGCTTGGAGAGCAGCTTCGACAGGTACTCGCTCTTAGCGACACTGATGGTGCCCACCAGCACCGGCTGCCCGCGCTCGTAGCGCTCGGCGATGTCGTCGGCCACAGCGTTGAACTTGGCGACCTCCGACTTGTAGATCAGGTCGGACTGGTCGATGCGGGCCACCGGCTTGTTGGTCGGGATCGGCACGACGGCGAGCGAGTAGGTGTTCATCAGCTCGGCTGCCTCGGTCTGGGCCGTACCCGTCATGCCGGCGAGCTTGTCGTACATCCGGAAGTAGTTCTGGAGGGTGATCGTGGCGAGGGTCTGGTTCTCCTCTTTGATCTTCACGCCCTCTTTGGCCTCGACGGCCTGGTGGATGCCCTCGCTCCAGCGCCGGCCCTCGAGGATGCGACCGGTGAACTCGTCGACGATCTTCACCTCGCCGTTCTGGACGATGTAGTCCTTGTCGCGACGGTAGAGCTCCTTCGCCTTCAGCGCGACGACCAGTTGGTGCACCAGGTTCTGCTGCACCTCGTCGTACAGGTTGTCGATGCCCAGGGCCCGCTCGACCTTGTCGATGCCGGCCTCGAGCGGCACGACCACGCGCTTGTCCTCTTCGACCTCGTAGTCGACGCCGCGGCTCAGCGAGCGCACCACGCTGGCAAAGCGGTAGTACAGCTTGGCGGCGTCGGCGATCCGACCGCTGATGATGAGCGGTGTGCGGGCCTCGTCGATCAGGATCGAGTCGACCTCGTCGACGATCGCGAAGTTGTGCCCGCGCTGGACCTTGTCGGCGAGCGTGCCGGCCATGTTGTCGCGCAGGTAGTCGAAGCCGAACTCGTTGTTCGTGCCGTAGGTGATGTCGCAGCCGTAGTTGAGCCGCTTCTGAGCAGGCCGCTCTTGGAACCCGGGCACCACCAGGCCAACGCTCAACCCGAGCCACCGGTGGACCCGACCCATGTTCTCGCCGCCGAGGCGAGCGAGGTAGTCGTTGACCGTGATGAGGTGGACGCCCTTGCCGCCGAGGCCGTTCAGATAGGCGGGCAGGGTGCTGACCAGGGTCTTGCCCTCACCCGTCTTCATCTCGGCCACCCAGCCGAAGTGCAGTGCTGCACCGCCCATGATCTGCACGTCGAAGTGACGCTGGCCGAGCACGCGCACGCCTGCTTCGCGCACCACGGCGAATGCCTCGACGAGTACGTCGTCGAGGCTCTCACCACGTTCGATGCGGGAACGGAACTCGGCAGTCTTGGCCTTCAACGCGTCGTCGTTGAGCGCCTGCATTGCAGGCTCGAGCGCGTTCACGTGCGGGACGAGCTCCTGCAGCGCCTTGAGCTTCTTGCCTTCACCGGCGCGGAGGACCCGATCGAGGAGTTTCATGCGAGGTGGAAGCCTACCGGCTTCGTCTGCACCCACCCTGGGCAGGCAGACTGCTGACATGCGGGCAGGATCGGTCGACGCGGTGATCTTCGACCTCGGTGGCGTGCTGTCGAAGAGCGGTCGACCGAGCGACATCGCCCGTCGCTACCCAGACCACGATCCCGACCGGGTGCTCGCCGTCCTGATGGGCGACTACGGCACCGATAGCGATCACCCGTGGCATCGCCTCGAGCGTGGTGAGATCAGCCTCGACGAGCACCGGCGCCTCACGGCCGAGTTGCTGACCGCAGCGGGCATCGAGCCCGCCGCGCCGCGGCCGACCTCCGGCGACGGTCGACGCTTCAGCTTCGAGGTGAACGAGCCGGTCGTCGCGTTGGTCCACGACCTTCGGGCGCACGGTGTGCGGCTCGGGGTGCTCACCAACAACGTGCGCGAGTTCCGGCCGTTCTGGTGGGACATGCTCCCGTTCGACGAACTGTTCGACGATGTCGTCGACAGCCACGAGGTCGGCCTGCGCAAACCCGACCCTGCGGTGTATCAGCTCGCTCTGGCCAGGCTCGGAGCCGAGGCCGGACGGACCGCCTTTCTCGACGACGTGGGGTCGAACGTCGCCGCAGCAGAGGCGGTGGGCATGGTGGGGGTGCTCGTGGAGACCGACCCGCGCCCTGCGGTGGCGACCGTTCGAGCGCTAGCCGGCCTGGTGCCACCCACGGTGTGACCCGGTGTGGCCGCCGCTGCGACGGCGCGCACCTCGGTGACACCCGCAGCACGCAAGGCTGCCGCCGCTGCGTGCAATGTCGCACCGGTCGTGACGACGTCGTCGACCAGCAGGACCCGGTAGGGACGCGCGGCCGGCCTCGACCGGAACGACGGCCCCTGCAGTCGCTCGGCCCGGCCGCGACCGGTCTGCGCCGGGCCATGCGCCCGGTAGAGCAGCCGACGACAGGGCACGCCGAGCTCGCGAGCGACGGCCCTGGCCAGTAGCTCGGCCTGGTCGAAGCCGCGCTGGACGGTGCGCGCACGGCTGGTGGGTGCCCACGTGACGACATCGGGCCGGCGCGCACCAACAGCGTCGAGGCCGAGCCGGCGCACCATGAGCTTGGCGAGGTGGCGAACCAGCACCCGACGGTTGCGGAACTTCAGTGCGAGCAATGCCTGTCGAGCGACGCCATCGAAGGGCATGGCGGCGTCGACCCCACGCTGATCGAGCACCCGCGCCGTCGAGGCGAGAGAAAACCGGCACGCTCGGCACAGGTCGGGACCGGGGCGGAGACAGCAGCCACAACGAGATGACAACCACGACAGATGAACCATGGGGCCATCGTGGCGAAGGGGTGTGACAGGGAAATCGGGCCCGCGAGCCGCGGGCCTGACGGGCTGCCTGCACCATGTTGCCGGCAGCACCAGGAATGCGGCGGCGTGGACCAGATCGCCAGGGGTAGCGTCGACGCTCGTGCCGATCTCCGAGGCCCCCGTGGCCGCCCGCGCCTACCACCCGTCGTCGGTCGCAGCCGACTGGTCGATCCGGCTCGGCCGCTGCCTGCTCGGGCTGGCCCTGTTCGGAGCCGGCATCGCCTTCATCCTCGAGGCCCACCTCGGCGCCGCTCCGTGGGATGTGTTCCACCAGGGCGTCAGCGAGCTCACCGGCATCTCGGTCGGCATTGTGATCGTGCTCACCGGCCTGACGCTGCTGCTGCTGTGGATCCCGCTGCGGCAGCGGCCCGGCGTGGGCACCATCCTGAACGCGCTCGAGATCGGCCTGGTCGTCGATGCCGCGCTGCCGCTCATCCCCGACACCGACCTGCTCGTACCCCGCGTCGCCTACCTCGTGGTGGGCCTGGTCATCATGGGTGTCGGCTCGGGGTTCTACATCGGCGCCGGGCTCGGACCGGGGCCGCGCGACGGCTTGATGATGGGTCTCAGCCAGCGGGGCATCAGTGTCCGCGCAGCACGCACGCTCATCGAGGCTGCCGTGCTGGTGATCGGTCTGCTGCTCGGCGGGACGATCGGCGTTGGAACCGTGGCCTTCACGCTTGGCATCGGCCCGCTCGTGCAGTTCTTCCTGCCGCGGCTCAGCCTGCCCCCGCTGCAGCCCGGCGCCGCCTACGACGACGCCGGGCCTGCAGCAGAGCTCGAGGGCATCTAGTAGCGGTAGTGCGCGGGCTTGAACGGCCCGCTCGGCTCGACGCCCAGATAGTCGGCCTGCTCGTCAGTGAGCTTGGTGAGCTTCACCCCGAGCGCGTCGAGGTGCAGCGAGGCCACCTTCTCGTCGAGTCGCTTGGGCAGCACGTACACGCCGGTCGGGTAGCGGTCGAGGTGGTTGAACAACTCGATCTGGGCGATCACCTGGTTGCTGAACGAGCAGCTCATCACGAAGCTCGGATGGCCGGTGGCGCACCCGAGGTTCACCAGCCGCCCCTCGGCCAGGACGATGACCGAGTGGCCGTCATCGAAGCTCCACAGGTCGGTACCCGGCTTGAGCTGGTCGCGAACGGCACCGCTGCGGGCGAGGCCGGCCATGTCGATCTCGCTGTCGAAGTGCCCGATGTTGCAGACGATGGCGTTGTGCTTCATCTGCGTCATGTGCTCGACGGTGATGATGTGGTCGTTGCCGGTGGCCGACACGAAGATGTCGGCGGTTCCCACCACATCGTCGAGGGTCACCACCTGGTAGCCCTCCATCGCAGCCTGGAGCGCGTTGATCGGGTCGATCTCGGTGATGATGACCCGCGAGCCCTGGCCCCGCAGCGCCTGGGCGCAGCCCTTGCCGACGTCGCCGTAGCCGCACACGACCGCTACCTTGCCGGCGAGCATCACGTCGGTCGCCCGGCAGATGGCGTCGACGAGCGAGTGCCGACAGCCGTAGAGGTTGTCGAACTTGCTCTTGGTGACCGAATCGTTGACGTTGATGGCCGGGAACAGCAGCTCGCCCCGCTCATGCATCTTGTACAGGCGCATGACGCCTGTCGTGGTCTCCTCGGTGACGCCCTTCACGCCGGCGGCCATCCGCGTCCACTTGCTCGGATCGGTCTTGAGCGAGCGCTGCAGCAGACCGAGCACGATGGCGAACTCGGCGTTCGATGCCGAGGTGGGGTCGGGGACCTCGCCGGTGCCCTCGAACTCGACTCCCTTGTGCAGCAGCAGTGTGGCGTCGCCACCGTCGTCGAGGATCATGTTCGGGCCGTCATGGCCCGGCCAGGTCATCATCTGCTCGGTGCACCACCAGTACTCCTCGAGGGTCTCGCCCTTCCAGGCGAACACCGGGACACCCTGCGGGTCCTCCGGCGTTCCGTTCGGACCGACGGCCACGGCAGCCGCGGCGTGGTCCTGCGTGGAGAAGATGTTGCAGCTGGCCCAGCGCACCTCGGCACCGAGCTCGACGAGGGTCTCGATCAGCACGGCGGTCTGGATGGTCATGTGGAGCGAGCCGGAGATGCGGGCGCCGGCGAGCGGCTTCAACGGCCCGTACTCCTTACGGAGCGCCCGGAGGCCGGGCATCTCGTGCTCGGCGAGGTGGATCTCTTTACGACCGAAGGGCGCGAGAGACAGGTCGGCGACGCGGAAATCGCGCCGCTGTGCGAGCGAGGACGACACAGGGTTCCTTTCGAAGGACTCGGTTGACATGCACGTCAGGCCGGCGCCAACTGGCACACGCCCATCGCCCGTGCGAGCACGGGCCGGATCAGCCTCGAACAGTGCCCGGAGTCTATCGGCTCGGCCGCAGCTCAGTCGGCCAGGACGACCGCTGCGGCGTCGAGCAGGTAGTGGGTCTGACCTGCCTGGTTGAAGGTCCACGACGTGGCGCTCGCGTCGTATCGAACGGCGACCATGTTCGCGACCGCCTGTCCGGCAACCGTGTACAACTGGCCCGCCGACGGCGCCTGACCCGTCGGGATCTGGTCGGTCGAGACGCTGAGCATGCTGGTGGTCTGCCCGGTCGCACCGGCGGCCGTGAGCGTGCCGAGCAGACCCGCTTGACGCCCTACCGAGACCCCACCGATCGTCACCGACGAGGCGAAGTCGGCGAAGCTCCAGCGCTCGGACTGACCCGGCCCGAGCGCGACGCTGCCGAAGGCTGACTCGCGGGTGTCGAACGCCCGGAACGATGTCGTGAGCGGCACGATGCGCCCGGCGCGGGTCTCGTCGACGACCGGTCGGACGAACCCGACGACATCGGCCACGACATGCATCGAGCCCGAGCTGTGGCGCAGCCAGATGGACCCGCCCGCCCCCACCGGCACCAGCACAAGTGCCGAACGCGACA
>JBBATY010000061.1:0-12327 GCA_040398525.1 Ilumatobacteraceae bacterium
TGGGCATCGCCGTGCTGGGCGTGACCGCCTCGCTCGTCGTCTCGCTGCGCTGACCGGGCACGAGTCCGGCACGCCAGCGACCCGGTGTGCACGCCGCACGGGGTGAGCCGGGCCGCTCGGAAGGATCGGGCCCAACGTGCGTGCCGCCGTGGGGCCGTGACCGTTCCGGAGCCGACGATGTCGGTGCCGCTGACACCGAGGATCGCGAACGCCACGCCCGCCTGCACAGAAGGCGCCATGACGACGACGGCGGATGCGCCGACGACGCTGGCCACGACCAGGCGGCCGAGCCTGCATGCGCCCGCAGCGCGGCTGCACGACGACGACGCCGTGTGGGGAAGGGGCGTGCTCACGAGATGCTCCCAGGTTCGCCCAGGGTCGAGGTCGACCTCCCGCTGATTCGAGCGAGGTGCGATAACGGGTGGAGAACTCCGGCGCCGTCGGGGCGGTGTTGCCGTCGGTGTCAGTGGGTTCAGATCGAGCTCGCAACAGCGTCGGGGTGATCACGATCCGACGGCGCGTGCTCACGAGCGCGCTGCGATCACCCGTCGATAACTGATCGATAACAACGAAGGCATCGTCGCTTTCCCGGATTCGGGAAACACGCGATGGTGAGGCATGCCGTCGCATCAGCATGCCTATATCCGCGCGAAACGATTCGCCGCCGGAGTACTCGCTCTGTCGCTGCTGGTGTCGAGTGGGATCGGGTCGGCTGCGGCCGACGGCGGTACGACGGCCACCACGCCGAGCGCATCCTCCCCGGCCCCCTCCACCACGGCTGCAGTGCCGACGAGCGAGCCGACAACCTCCTCGCCGGCCGCCTCCACACCCGAGTCGCTGGCCACGACCGAGCCGCCTGCGACGAGCGAACCACCGGCCGCGACGACCACCACCACACCCGAGCCACCCGCCACGAGCGAGCCGTCGACCACGATTGATCCGTCGACGGAGACGACGATCCCGACCGACGGCTCGCCACTCACAGCGCAGTCCTCCCTCGGCACCATCAGCGGCTCAGTCGTCTACGACGGCACCGGGGCACCGGTGAACTCCGGAGTCGCCGCCGCCTGGGGGCTGAGCCCCGGCGCAGCGAACGATGTCACGGCACCGATCGTCAACGGCACCTACACGTTGCGCCTACCCGACGGGCAGTACTGGATCTGGTTCAAGGAGGGTGACTTCACCACCGAGTTCTACGACGACACTCAGAGTCCCTTCAGCGCACGCGTCCTGACGATCAGCGGAGGAACCGCCCTGACCGATGTCAACGCGTCGGTCGAGCGACTCGCTGTCATCAGCGGCCGCGTCCTCGACGAGGACGGCCAACCGATCGCATCCACCGAGGTGAGCCTGCACCGGGTGCTCGCAGCAGGATCCGAAGTGTGGGGAGCGACGACCGACCAGGACGGTTTCTACCAAGCCCTGGTCCAGCCGGCGGACTACCAGGTCCGCTTCACCGGCAAGGTGATGAACGACGAGTACGGACCGATGCCCACGTACCGGTCCGAGTGGTATGACGACGTCGCCGACCGAGCCGACGCGGAGGTGCTGAGCGCCGTCGCCGGCACGCCGAACGAGGACATCGACGCAGTCCTCGGCGAGCTCGGTGCCAACCTCGTTGGGACGGTGATCGGCCCGGTCGGCAGTCTCGCTGGCGCCGACGTCAGCGTCTACGACACCGACGGCAACCTGCTCGACACGATGCGCACCGACGACGACAACGTCTTCGCGTTCTCGATCCCCAGCCAGTGCGTCACCCTCGTGGCGATCGACCCGAAGGGCTTCTACGCCCTCGGCTTGACCGAGCTGTGCCTGCAGGACGGGTACGTCGAACCGGTGCAGCTCAGGCTCAATGCAGGCGGGCGCATCACCGGCAGCGTGACCAGCGAGGCACTCGGAACACCGCTCGGCGGTGCGCTGGTGAGCGTCCGTCGAATCGACGACCCCTGGCCGATCGACTACGTGGTCACCACCGATGCCGACGGTGCCTACGTCACACCGAAGCTGCCCTCCGGCTCCTACCGGGTCGAGTTCACCGACGCAGCCGGCCAGCACCTCTCGGAGTACTACGAGAACGCGATGAGCAGCGATGCAGCGACCCTCGTCGACGTCATGTGGGGGAACACCACCGTCGATGCTGCGTTGCAGCTCCCCGGTACGCGGTTGAGCGTGCGCACCGTGGACGAGGACGGTGTCGCGCTGCCCGACATCGAGGTGATGCTGCTCGACAACGCCCTCGTCCAACGAGAGCTCGGCAGCACCGCCGCCGACGGCAGGGTGACATTCGACGTCGAGCCCATCTGCGGGGTGGTGATGGCCGTCGACCGCACCGGCATCTACGGGCTCGAGTTCACACAACTCTGCCTGCAACAGGACTACCACGAGGCCGTCGAGTTCGAGATGCGGCCCGGCGGCACCATCACGGGCGTCGTCACCAGCGACACAGACGGATCGCCCATCACGGGTGCCTCCGTCGAGGTGCAACGCATCGACGCAGGCTTCGCGTGGGCCGCTCCGTACCCGGTGCTCGTCGAAGCCGACGGCACCTACACCAGCCCAGGTCTGCCCCCCGGCACCTACCGAGTCTTCTTCCGTGACCCGAGCGGCGAGCACCACGGTGAGTTCTACGACGACGCCGCCAACCCGGTGGACTCGGCCCCCGTCATCGTCGGGCCGGGCGCCATGGTGACCGCCGACGCCAGCCTCGCCGCAGCCATCCGCCCCAACCTGGTCGGACAGGTGCTCGGCCCGACCGACCAACCGCTGGCCGGCATCAGGCTGCAGATCGTCGACGACTCGTGGGTGGAGCTCGCATCCGTCACCACCGGTCCCGACGGACGCTTCGACCTGATGCTGCCCGCCATGTGTGTGACCATCGTGGTCACCGACCCCAACGGCAGCTACGCCTTCCGTCAACTCCCGATGTGCCTGCAGTCCGGCTATGTCGAACCGATCGAGATCGCATTGGCGCCCGGCGGCACGTTCACCGGCCAGGTGACCTCGCTGAACGGCGCCCCCCTTGCCGGTGTGCAGGTGTGGGCGACGCGCAGCCTGCCCGGCGGGCTTTGGGAAGCGGTGCCCGGCAACCTCGTCACCGATGCGCTCGGCCGCTACACCACCATCGGCCTGCCGCCCGGCCAGTACCTGGTCAGCTTCGGCGCAACCGACGACGACTACCTCGACGAGTGGTTCGACGACGCACCCAGCCCCGATGTGGCAGACCGGGTCGCCGTGAGCGCAGGCTCGGTGACGACCGGCATCGACGCCCGCCTCACCCGGCTCGGCTCCATCAACGGCACCGTCACCTACGCCAGCACGGGCGGCGGGCCAGCTGTGCCCGCACCGGGCATCACCGTCACGGTCCACCCGACCGATGGCTCGGCACCTCTCACCGGCTCGACCGGTGCCGACGGCACCTACTCGATCGACGTACCCGACGGCGACTACGTCGTCGAGTTCGCCGGCACCGCCGTCGAGACCCTCTGGTACGGCGGCGCCACCGACTTGCTGTCGGCTCAGACGCTGTCGGTGGTCAACCGCGACGTGCTGACCGACATCGACGCCAGCCTGCGCCGACTCGGCACCCTCACCGGCGTCGTCACCGACCACGCCGGCGCCCCGATCGCCGATGTCGAGGTGCTCGTCGAAGCGACCGACGGCAGCACCACTGCGCTCGCCACCACGGGCGCCGACGGTACCTACACCGTCGGCGTGGTGCCGGGCAACCACACGATCCGGTTCGGCGACCCGCTCGAGCGGTACGCCCCCGAGTGGTACGACAACCGCACCCGACGTTCGCTCGCCGGCGCAGTGTCCGTCGCGGGCGGCGCAACCGTCACCGGCATCAACGCCACCCTTGCCAGTGGCTACCTCTACCGGGCCTGGGTGTTCGACGGCGGCACCGGTGACTCACTGCTGCAGTTCACCGTCGACGTCTACACGAGCGCCGGCACACCGCTCTACGACGACCTCCCCTCCGAAGGTGGCCTGTTCCGGCTCGTGCTCCCACCGGGTAACTACGCCCTCGAGTTCGCCGCGCCTGGCGGCTACCTGAGCCGCACGGTCAGCCTCCAGATCGTCGACGAACCCGTCGACAGCGACGTCTCCCTCGAGAAAGCCGTCGTCGTGTCGGGCAAGGTCTTCGACGGCACGCTCGGTGGCCCGCTCGCCGGCGCCGAGGTGACGGCAACATCGCTCGGTATCGCCGGGGCCCCCGCCGCCACCTACCCCTCGCGTGAGGCAGCCTCGACGACGCTGACCGATGCGAACGGCGACTACTCGTTCCGCATGGTGCCCGGCCGCTACGGGATCATCGTCCGCAAGGCCGGCTACGCCGAACTGCACCTCGACGACGCCTCGTGGTGGTGGCCGAGCCCCACCAGCTACCTCGATGTCGTCGCAGGTGCAACCCAGACCGTGCCGGAGCTGAGGCCGCGACAGGCTGCCACCGTGAGCGGCGTCGTCACCGACGCGCGTACCGGTTTGCCGATCGCCGGCGAGGTCGTCGAGATCTACCGCGGTGCCATGCGTGGCCGCGAGACGCGGACCACCGACGCCTCGGGCCGCTATTCGTTCACCGGGCTGCCGCCCGGTGGAGACGTGACGGTGTTCTCCACCTCGTCGACCTACGCCTCGAATCCCTGGATTTCGCCCTCGGTCGACGACGGCACCGACGTGGTCGACGCCCACCTCGCCCTGCGCCCCTTCGGGTTCCGGCTGACCGCCGAAGTGCGCAGCCGCACCACGGGCCTCGTCGTCGCCGATGCGTGCGGTCAGGTCTTCGCCGTCCAGTTCGACACCACCTCCGCGCTCGGCCCAGAGGTGTGCGCCGCGCTCAACGATGGTGGCGTCGAGGTCGACTCCCCGGTGACCACTGAGGTCTATGTCCGCTTCCGCGACCCGGCAGCACTGCTCGAGGACCTGTGGGTGCCGTTCACGGCCGCCCCGGGCACCGAGGACCAACCCGGCCAGTTCCTGCTGCTCGACGACCGTGTGCTGCCCCCAGGCGCACCGGCATCACTGACCGCCTCACCCGGCATCGGCCAGGTGGCGCTGAGCTGGACCGCGCCGACGTCGGACGGTGGATCGCCCGTCACCGGCTACCGGGTCCGCTGGCGGCTCGCCGGCACGACCTCGTGGACGACGTTGCCGGACCGCCCAAGCTCGCCTCGTGCGCACACGGTGTCCGGTCTGGTGAGCGGCGCGACCTACGAGTTCGAGGTGTACGCGATCAATGCGATCGGCGTGAGCTCGTCCGCTGCGTCCGCATCGGCGACGGTGCTCTCGGTGCCCGGTGCACCGACGTCGCTGTTGGCCGCGCCAGGCGTGGGTCAGGTGATGCTGACCTGGACCCCGCCGACGTTCGACGGTGGGACACCGGTGACCAACTACCGGATCCGCTGGCGACTCGTCGGTGCGCCCAGCTGGTCGGCGCCGCTCACCCGAGGAGCAGCACCGCAGGCCGTCACCGTGTCCGGACTGGTGAGCGGCGCGACCTACGAGTTCGAGGTGCATGCGATCAATGCGATCGGTGTGGGCTCGTCGGCCGCATCTGTCTCGTCGACGGTCTGGTCGGTGCCCGGCGCGCCTGCCTCGGTGTCGGCCGTGCCTGGTGTGGGCCAGGCCGTCGTCACCTGGGATGCGCCATCGTCCGAGGGTGGCACACCGGCGACCGGCTATCGCGTCCGGTGGCGCTTCGGCACCTCCGGCTCGTGGACCACGCTGCCAGACCGCAGCGTCTCGCCGCGGTCACTGACGGTGAGCGGCCTGCGCAACGGCGCCAGCCACCAGTTCCAGGTGTTCGCCATCAACGCCGTCGGGGTGGGCACCATCGCTGCCACGACCGTCGTCACCACTCCATCGGTCCCTGAGCAGCCAACGAACTTGGTTGCGGTGCCCGGCGACGAACAGGTGGACCTGTCGTGGAGTGCGCCCGACGACGATGGCGGCTCGCCGATCACCGACTACGTGGTGCGGATGTCGACCTCCGGTGGCTCGTGGGTCACGCTCGACGACGGCACATCAACGTCGACGACCTTCACGGCGACGGGCCTGCGCAACGGCACCTCCTACCGGTTCGTCGTCCTCGCCCGCAACGCCGTGGGCACCGGATCGACGTCGGCCTCGGTCATCGGGATCCCAGTGAGGCCGCCCGATCCACCCGCCTCGATCACAGCGACCCCGGGTGTGGGCCGGGTGAGCCTGGCCTGGGCATCGCCCCGCAGCAACGGGGGCTCCGCCATCACCGGCTTCCGTCTCCGCTGGCGTGTCACCGGCACCGAGACATGGACCAACCTGCCCGATCGCAGTTCGACCCCGCGTTCGTTCACGGTGACCGGTCTGGCGAGCGGAACGTCGTACGACTTCGAGGTCTACTCGTTCAACGCGATCGGCGTGAGCACAACCGCGGCCGCGGCCACCGCCACCACGCCGACGGTGCCCGACGCGCCGACCGGCCTCACCGCTACTCCCGGCGATCGCCTAGTGAACCTGGCATGGGTGGCGCCCACCGTCACGGGTGGTTCCACCGTCACCGGCTACAGCATCCGGTGGCGGGTGATCGGTACGACGACGTGGTCGACACCCGTCAACCGCAGCGCCTCGCCGCGGTCGTACACGGTGACCGGTCTGTTGAGCGGATCGTCGTACGAGATCGAGGTCTACGCCGTCAACGCAGTCGGCGCCAGTGCCCTCCCTGCGACAACCACGGCGACGGTGCCGACGGTGCCCGACGCGCCGACCGGCCTCACGGCCACTCCTGGCAACCGCCAGGTGAGCCTGTCGTGGAGCGTGCCCGCCGACGGTGGTGCAGCGATCGTCGACTACCAGGTGTGGATGCGGGCCGGGTCGACCGGGTCGTGGAGCCGTGCCGACGGCGCGACACCCTCGACGACGACCACCTTCACCGCCACCGGCCTGCGGAACGGCGTGTCGTATTCGTTCATCGTCTACGCGGTCAACAGCGCCGGCCGGGGCCCAGCCTCAGCGACCCGTGCGGCGACGCCGTACGACCCGCGACCGGTTGCCCGTGACACGCTGATGGGCTCGTGCAAGGCCGTGGTGAAGGACGGGATGCTTTCCGCTCTCACCACCGATCCCGACGGTCCGGGCGACATCGTCCGCTGGGAGCTCGTGTCGGTCGGCTTCTCCGCCACGACCTACGCCTGGTCGTTCAACGAGACCACTGGCTACTACCGCATCACCATCCCGGCCAGCACAGCCGACGGCACCCGCCTGTTGTTCCGCTGGAGGGCGATCGACGCTGAAGGAAACCTGTCCAACACGGCGACGTTCACCTTCCGGGCCACGAGCGACCCGCGGCTGTGCCGGCCCTAAGCCCGATGGCGGTCGCTGACGATGCTGCCGACACACACGGCTGGGTCGGGTTTTCGGGTGGTGTGTGTCGGCTACCCGACAGACAGCGGGTCCGGTGCGGTCGACCATCACTGGCATGACCCATCGCCGCTCGCCCGTTCGCGTCGCCACCGCCCTCGCCATCGCGTTCTGCGCCACCCTCGGAGCGGCCAGCTGCTCGTCGAACGACACCGAGGAAGTGACGACCTCACCCGCCCCGGCCCCGACCGCTCCTGCCGCCACGCAGCCCGCCACCACGGCGTCGCCGACCATCGCCGAGACCACCGCTGCGCCGGCCACCACTGAAGCCGCACCGAAGCGCTCGACCTTCGACGGCGACGGCCCGTTCGACGCCGGCCCGTACCGAGCCACGCGCACCTTCGGCCCGCGGTTCGGCATCGACCTCGAACTGCCTGCCGACGGGCTGTACGGCTCCGACTCCACCGGCGACCTCACCATCGCGCTCGACGCCATGGCGGCGCAGACCCTGGTCATGGTCCTCGACCTCGAGGCGTCGGTGATGATGCCGCCCGTGCTCGACGACGCGCAGATCGAGGATCTGGACTACATGCTGAGCGTGTCGTCGGCAACCCCAGACGACCTGCTCGCCTGGTTCACCGAACGTCCGGGGGTCAGCGCTGTCGGGCCGGCGGAGACCGTCGAGTTCGGCGGGTACCAGGCACGTCGGCAGACCTTCGAGTTCGGCCCGTTCGACGGCGGCGTCCCCTGCTTCCCCGATGTCGAGGCCGCCTGTCACGTGTTCCTCTTCCAGCCGGCCAGTGGGTACTTCTACTTCCAGTTCGTCGGCGACGTGATCACCGTCTACCAACTCGCGGTCGGGTCCAAGCGGGTGGCCGTCGTGGTCGACGAAAGCGCCGAGCCGGAGCTGGCCCGAGCGGTTGCCGACTCGATCGAGTTCCTCGAGTACTGAGCGGCTGCAGCGCCCAGTCGACGCTCAGCCGTCGACGCACCACCCGGTCTGTCGGCGCGCACTGCTCTCGCGACCCCTTCGACCCGTCATGGGTGCCATCCGCGATCGGCCATGCTGTGTGTCATGAGATCTACCGGCCTATGCCGCTGGCTTCCCACGGTGCTCGCCACCTGTGTGTTCGCTTCTGCGTGCGGTGCCGACGATGGGGTCGGCGCTGGCGGGGGAACGACATCCGAATCCACGCTGCAGGTGGCTGGTTCGGCGACACCGGCTGGCACCACGGCCCCTCCGCCCCCGACCCCGTCGACATCGCTCACCGACACTGCCGTCGACACGACGACTCCTCCGAGCCGAGAGCGGCGTCCGATTCGCAGCGAGGAGCCGCTCGTCGCAGGCTCGTATCGCTCGACCGCATTCGTCGGCCCTGGGCTTGCACTCGACATCGACCTTCCTCAGGACGATCTGGTCGCCCTCGACTCCGAGGGTGCCTTCTTCATCGCCACGGACGCCACAGGCGCAGAGGTCCTCGTGATGGTGTGGCAAGTCGACAATGCTGCTGCCCTCGAGCCGACGGCGGATCTCATTCGTTTAGCCGATCAGGAGTACGCCCGCCAGGTGAGCTCGGCGGTCCCATCGGACACGCTTGCCTGGTTGGCGTCGCGCCCGGGAGTGATCGCAGGGGACCTGACCTCGACTGAGCTGGGCGGCGTGCCTGCACGTAGCCAGTCCTTCACATTCGGTCCCTTCGATGGTGCCCTGCCATGCAGCCCCGCCGACACAGCGCCGTGTCATGTGCTGATCTGGGCGCCATCGACCGGGGTCGCCTATTCGTTGGAGGTCTCCGATGGATTGCTCGTCACCGAGCTGACGGTCGGTGGCCACCGGCTTGCCGTCATGCACGATGTGACGATGAACCCCGAGCTCGCTGCTGAAATTGCAGCCAGCCTGAAGTTCACCGTGTTTCCCCATCCGGCCGCCCCTACCGATGCAATGCCGCTGCCGTTTGCGGGACTCATCGAGCCTGGCGCCACCTACGTCCACGAACGCAGCAGTGGGGGAGTGTGGCTCGTGCCCGGTGCAGAGGGTGTCGCGACAGTGGCGGGGTTCCTCCGCGATCGTTTCGTCCGCTTCAGCGCCGATGGGACCGAGTGCGGATCACTGACCGACAGCACACAGGGCGTCTGGTTCGGTGTCGCAGAGGCGACCGACGGAGTTGGGCCGACCTCCGCCGAGATACCAGCCGACCTCGCGGCCGTGATCACTGCAGCTGCCGACCTCCGGGTGGTCGCTGGGCCGGCACCGGTCGATCTCGGTGACGTCGAAGGTGTGTCGTTCGACGTGACACCAGTCGGCGATGTCGACGTGCTCCTCGCCGGCAGCAGCCATGCAGCGATCGCAGGTGCCACTACGAGGGTGATCGTGGCACCACGCACCGATGGTGGGGCGGACATGGCCGTCGTGACGCGCGGCACGGCCTGCGAGGCACTGCTCGCCGGGCTGGCGTTCCTCCCGGGGGCCGAACGGTGACATGACCTGGCGGCGGGCGTTCGTGGGCGGTGCCGTCGTGGTCGGTGCCCTCAGCATCGCTGCCGCCGCCAACGCACTCGCCGGTGAGCGGGTGACCGATCGGCTGACCCCACGCGGCCTCGACCTCGACCGCCGAGTCGTCGTCGTCGCCTTCGAGCCGGGGCTCGGGGAGATGTCACTCGAAGTGCCGCATCTCCGTGCCACCTACTACCGTGATATCGCCGTCATTGCTGCCGACCGCGGTGCCCGGGCGATCGCCTATCTCGATTTCGACAGCCTCACCTTCTCCGATGGCACCGCCGGTCGATCGAACGTGATCGACTCTGAGCACCTCCAGGAGATCGGGATGGGGGTCCTGCACGACCCGCGCCTCGAACGAGCCGAGGGCCGCCTGCCGTTCCTGGCGGGGTACCGCGTCGACGCGCTGGCGAGTGAGCTGGCCGGTGTCGGGATCGACTCTGCCGGCGGGTCAGGGCGCACCGTCCCGGCCCTCGTCCGCGTCTCCAACCTGACCGACGGCGCCCTCGTCGACGGCCCCATCTCGTCCGGTGGGCCTATTGACCGTGCATCGACGTTCGTCGTGCCCGGCATCGCCTTTCGTCTGGTTGAACTAGCCGACAACTTGTCGATCGCTGCCCCGACGCTCGACGAAGTGTCAGTCGGCACCACGAAGGTGCCGCTCGAGGAGGGTCGGCTACGCGTCGCCTGGTCGGACGAGCTCGACGAGCCTGACGACGACCGCATCGTTCTTGTTGCCGAACTACTCCGCGACATCCCGGACGACCTCTTCACCGACGCGGTGGTCCTCGTCGGAACGGTGGATCCATCGAAGACCGAGTACATCGACACCCCCGTCGGCCCCCTGCCCGAAGTGCTGGTGCAGGCCAATGCAGTCAACACCTTGCTCAGTCGCGACTTCGTGATCGCCGGGCCCGGGCTCCCGGCGTGGGCTGCGTCCCTGGGGGGCATCGCGTGTGTGCTGGCCATGCACCTGCAAACTGGTCGTCGTCAGCGGCGCTGGTGGCCGACCATGGCATTGGCAATCGGCCTCGCCTTCACGTGGGTGGTCGTCACGCTCGTCGCCGCCAGACACGGCATCCTCCTGGATGCCGTCCGCCCGGTGGCCGCACTCGTGGCGACGGCTCTGCTCGTCGGCGTGGCCCGACAGGTGGAGGTGGTCGCCGAACGGCGTCGCCTACGTGCGCTGTTTGCGCAGTACGTGCCGTCGACCGTCGCTGCCTAGCTCGTTGCATCCGGGCGTAGCGAGCAGGTATCAGCAGGTCAGCGGGTGACGATCACTTCGCTGTTCTGTGACCTCCGTGGCTTCACCCCGATCGCTGCGCGTCTGCAACCGTCCGAGGTCCGCGAGTTGCTCAACCTCTATTACGACATGCTGTCGCGGTCGATCTTCGAACGTGGCGGAACCGTGCTCCAGTACGCCGGCGACGAGATCTTCGCCGTGTTCGGTGCGCCACTGCCCGATCGCGACCACGCCTCCGCCGCACTGGCCTGCGCCCGTCGACTCTTCGCCGTCCAGCCGCAGCTCAATGAAGAACTGGCGAAGCGGCGCCTACCCCCATTGAACTACGGCATCGGACTGCATTCCGGCGAGGCGATCGCTGCACACGTCGGATCGGCGGTGAGGATGCAGTACGCCGTGATCGGCGACACCGTCAATGTCGCCAGTCGACACTGCTCGCTGGCGCGCGAGGGGCACATCGTGCTCTCGGCTGCGACCGCTGCCCTCGTGGGAGCCATCGACGACAGCGAGCGAATGGACGACATCGAGATGAAGGGAGTGGCAGGGATGCAAGAGGTCTACCGCATCCGAGCCGGGCTGTCCGCCCCCTCCGGGAGCCCCGAGCTCACGGCGGGGACCGTGACCTGAGCCGGCCTCGACCGCGCCCATCTGACGCTCAGCGAGCGGCCGCGCGCAGGCGACCCAGATCGACCACCATCACGTGGCCACGGGCCAGGGCGACGACGCCGTCGGCCTCGAGTTGCTTGAGGATCGCGTTCGCCGTCGGCCGGGTGGTGCCGGCCATCGTCGCCAGGTCCTCCTGGCGGATAGGGATGTCGATCGTGCCACGCACCGCTGCCCCTCGGCCCGTATCCGGCACGTCGGCCGCGTAGAGCCCGGCCAGGTCGACGAGGCGTCGGACCACCCGCTGCTCCACCGGCACGTACAGCGCCTCGACCACCTGACGCGACAACCGCCGCACATGCGCCGCCAGCAGCTCGACCAGGAACCGGTCGACCGCAGGGAAGCGGGTGCGTAGGTCGTCGAAATCGGCCCGGTGCAACACCCGGGTCTCGCACGCATCGAGGGCGACCACCGTGGCAGTGCGCCGCGCCTCGCGGTCGATCAGGGCCTGCTCGCCGAACGACGAGCCAGGGCCGAGCACCGTCAAGGTGACGATGTCGCCTCGTGGCGTCGAGGTCTGCACCGCCACCCGACCCCGCTGCACGATGTGCACGCTGTCGCCAGCGTCGCCCTCGTGGAACAGCACCTCGCC
>JBBATY010000062.1:0-12118 GCA_040398525.1 Ilumatobacteraceae bacterium
TCAGCTCCACCACGTCGTGACGCCGCAGGGTTCGCCCTGCGGCGTTCGTCGTTACGGCAGGGCAACGAGTGGTGTCGGTAGCGTGGCTGCCGCATGGTCGCTCGCTCACTCGCCCCGTTCCGGCACCGCGGCTTCCGCCTGGTGTGGGCAGGCGCGCTGGTGTCGAACATCGGCACCTGGATGGAGACCACCGCTCTGGCCTACTACGTGGCCGACACCTCGAGTGCCAGTGCGTCCGGGCTTGTTGCCGCGGCGGGCTTCGTCCCCACGGCGCTGCTCGGCCCGCTGGGTGGCGCCTGGGCCGATCGCTTCGATCGTCGGCGGGTGGTGGCCCTGGCCAACGCCGTGTTCGCCCTCGTTGCGGCCGGTGTGGCGCTGCTGGTGAGCAGCGGCCATGCCACAGCGGGCAACCTCGCGCTGCTGTCGCTGCTCGGTGGCTGCGCATCTGCCATCAGCTGGCCGTCGTTCCAGGCGATGCTGCCGGACCTGGTGCCTCCGGCCGACCTGGTCGGGGCGATCGGTCTGGCCAGCACGCAGTGGAACCTCGGGCGCATCCTCGGCCCGTCGGCAGCGGCCATCGCCATCTCGATCGGCGGTGTGCCGGCTGCGCTGTGGGTGAACGTCGCATCGTTCGTCGGCGTGATCGTCGCCGTGTTGCTCGCACCCGTGCCGCGCCGGCCACCGGTGCGACGGAGCGTGCGCGTCGCCGTGCGCGACTCGCTCGAGTTCGTCCGCACCACGCCGGCAGTGCGGGCGATGCTACCGATCATGGCCCTCGTGGTGTTCTTCGGGTCGCCCTTCATGGGGCTCACCGCGCAGATGGCCACCAACGTGTTCGGTTCCGACCAGGACGGGACCAGTCTGCTCGTCACCGCACAGGGCATCGGCGCAGTGCTGGCCGGCGCGTCGATGGGCTCGCTGGTGGCCCGATTCGGCACGCGCCGGGCACTCCAGGCGTCGGCAGTAGCGATGGTGCCGGTGCTCGTTGCCTACGGCCTGGCGCCGACGCTGTGGAGCGCAGCCCCACTGGTGCTCCTGGCTGGCGCTGGCTACATGGTCAGCCTGTCGACGTGCACGAACATCACCCAGCGCTCGGCCAGCGCCGAGCAGCGCGGTCGGGCGATGATCGTCAACAACTTCGTGCTCGGCGCCGCCTACCCGCTCGGGGTGTACCTGCAGGGCGAGCTCGCCGACCGTTTCCCACTGCGCACCGTCACGGTGGCCAGTGGGGTCGGCCTCGGGCTGTCGCTGCTGGCGATGCGCATCGTCCGCCCGGGTCTGACCGAGCCGATCGCCCGCCTCGACCTTCCCACCGACACCCAGGAGCCAGCACGTGTTCACTGATGCCGCCCTTGCCTTCCTCCGCTCACCCCGCTTCGGCTATCTCGCCACCGTCGGCGACGACGGCGTGCCGCACAACGTGCCCATCTGGTACGACATCGTGGCTGCGGGTGATGGCGCGCACGAGCTGGCGATGATCGCCGACCGGAGCTCGCGCAAGACCCGCAACGTGCTCGCCAGGCCCCAGGCCGCGCTCACCGTTGGTGGCCTGCCGGGCGACCGCGACGGCTACATGGTGAGAGGCATCGTCAGCGTGGTCGACGACCCGGACCAGCGCGCCACTCATGCGATGATCGATCGTTACGAGAACGGCGAGCGCAACGCCGCGCTGCGGACGATGTGGGCCGACGACGACATCGTCGTGCTGCGCCTCACTCCCACGTCGGTCGTGAAGGTGTGGGGCTGACGCCCGCCACCTGTCCGATCAGGTGACGGTGGTCGGATCGCAGTTGCTGCCGCACACCACGACGACCACCCGTTCGCCGGCCTCGGGCACGTAGGCGCCGCACCGCAGTGCCGCGAGCGCTGCGGCGCCACCTGGCTCGGCGACGAGACGGAACTGCTGCCACAGCGCCCGCTGGGCAGCACGGATCTCGTCGTCGGCCACCAACACGGCCGCGTCGACGTAGCGACGCACGATCGACCAGGGAACGTCGCCGATCCGGCGCGCCCCGAGGGAGTCGCTCGCCAGGCCGGCCACGGTGACGGTGGTGGGCCCACCTGCGCCGAGTGCTGCGTGGAGGCACGTGCTGGTGGCAGGCTCGACGCTGACCACCTTCACCCGGTCGCGCACCCAAGCTGCCTGCCCGGCGGTGAAGCCGCCGCCACCGGTGGCGACCACCAGTGTGTCGTAGCCGTCGAGCTGCTCGTCGAGCTCGGCGGCAAGGGTGCCCTGCCCGGCCACGACATCGGGATGGTCGTAGGGGTGCACGGCCAGCGCGCCGCTCACCACGCGGCGCTCGTCGGAGGCGGCCTGGGCATCGTCGTAGAGGCCCTCCACCACGTGCACCGTGGCGCCGAACGAGGCGATCCGGTCGCGCTTGAGTGCCGGGCTGCTCGACGGCACGAACACCTCGGCCGGAAGGCCCAATCGGGCCGCAGCGAAGGCGACTGCTGCACCGTGGTTGCCGCCCGAGGCAGCGATCAGCCCCGCGGCCGGCACCTTGCCCGCCTCCTGGGCGGCGAGGATGCGGTTGAACGCCCCACGTGGCTTGAACGACCCGGTGTGCTGGAGGAGCTCGAGCTTCAGGTGTGCGGCGAACGGCAGATCGAGCTCGCCGGGCTCGGTGACCACCACCGGCGTACGCCGAAGGTGGCCGCCGGTCCGGTGTCGGGCGGCGGCGATGTCGTCGGGGGTGACGGCAGGCTCGGACATCACCAGCAGGGTAGCCAGTGCAGGGGGCGCGGTACATTGGCCCCATGTCCGAGACGAACGACACCCCAGTCGACATCAAGCCCCGCAGCCGCGACGTCACCGACGGCATCCAGAAGGCGCCTGCCCGCGCGATGTTGCGTGCGATCGGCATGACCGACGACGACTGGGTGAAGCCGCAGATCGGTGTCGCCTCGGCGTGGAACGAGGTCACCCCCTGCAACATGACGCTGCGCAAGCTCGCCCAGTCCAGCAAGGTCGGGGTGCGTGCCGCAGGCGGGTTCCCGATGGAGTTCGGCACGATCACCGTCAGCGACGGCATCAGCATGGGCCACGAGGGCATGCGCGCCTCGCTCGTCAGCCGTGAAGTGATCTGCGACTCGGTCGAGACCGTGGTGCATGCCGAACGGCTCGACGGGTTCATCGGCCTCGCCGGCTGCGACAAGAGCATCCCGGCCATGCTGATGGCGGCTGCCCGCCTCGACCTTGCCAGCGTGTTCGTCTACAACGGTTCGACCATGCCGGGCCAGTACGAGGGTCGGGCGCTCGACATCACCAGTGTGTTCGAGGCCGTCGGTGCCTGCGCGCTCGGCACGATCAGCGAAGACGAGCTCAGCCAGATCGAGCGTCACGCCTGCCCGGGCGAGGGGGCGTGTGGGGGCATGTTCACAGCGAACACGATGAGCTCGATCGCCGAGGCGATCGGCATGTCGTTGCCCGGCACGGCATCGCCGCCGGCCATCGACAGTCGCCGCGAAGACGATGCCAGGCGCGCCGGTGAGGCGGTGGTGAACCTGCTCCGCCTCGGCATCACGCCGCGGATGATCATGACCAAGCAGGCCTTCGAGAATGCGATTGCGGTCACCTCGGCGCTCGGCGGCTCGACCAACGCGGTCCTCCACCTGCTGGCCCTTGCCAACGAGGCCGGTGTCGAGCTGCATCTCGACGACTTCAACCGCATCGCGGCCACGGTGCCGCACATCGCCGACATGAAGCCCGGCGGTCGGTTCCACATGAGCGACCTCGACCGGGTGGGTGGTGTGCCCGTGGTGTTGAAGATGCTCCTCGACGCAGGTCTGCTGCACGGCGAGTGCCTCACCGTCACCGGCAAGACGATGGCCGAGAACTTGGCCGAGCTCGATCCGCCAGCGCCCGACGGCGTGGTGGTGCGGCCGCTCGACCAGCCGATCAATGCCGAGGGTGGCATCGTCATCCTGTCTGGCTCGCTCGCCCCGAAGGGTGCGGTGGTGAAGGTCGCCGGCCTCAGCGACGACCAGAAGCAGTTCGTCGGGACAGCGCGGGTGTTCGACGGTGAGGACGGGGCGATGGAGGCGATCCTGTCGGGCTCGATCGAGCCCGGCACGGTGCTCGTCATCCGCTACGAGGGGCCCAAGGGCGGCCCGGGCATGCGCGAGATGCTCGCCATCACGGGTGCGCTGAAGGGCGCCGGTCGCGGCGCCGACTGCGCGCTCATCACCGACGGGCGCTTCAGCGGCGGCACGTGGGGCTTCTGCATCGGCCACGTCGCGCCCGAGGCGGTCGACGGTGGCCCCATCGCGTTCGTCCGTGACGGCGACTCGATCCGCATCGATGTGCACGAGCTGGCGCTCGATCTCATGGTCGACGAAGGCGAGCTGGCGCGTCGCCGGGCGTCGTGGGTGCCCCTGCCGCCCCGCTACACGAGCGGTGTGCTCGGCAAGTACGCCCGCCTCGTGCAGGGCGCCGAGACCGGAGCGATCACCAACATTCTTTGAGGTTCACAGGCATCCTCTGAGGTTCACAGGGGCTGCGGCGGGGGCGGGTCAGCTGCGGCTGATTCGCCCGGCCACGGCCCGCCAGCCGACGAGCAGCACGCCGGTCACCACGGTGGCAACGACGACGAACGACATCGCGGTGCCGCGATCGAACACCGTGCGGCGCAGCAGCATGCCCACCACGATGGTGACGACCCAGACGAAGGCCCCGGTCGAGAGCGCGAACGGCTTCCTCCAGGCACGAGCTGCCAGCCAGCCGAGGCCGAGGGCGATCAGGAACGGAGCCGCAACGGCGAGTGTGCCGGCGACGACGTTGCCGCCCTCATCGTGACTGCGTCGTCCGGCTGCAACGAACACGACGACGGCGACGATGTCGACGGCGGCAGCGAGTACGACGCGACGGCCCACGGGTCAGTGCTGGACGAACCCGCCGAGCTTGCCCCGGTAGAACAGCAGCGGCGCAGGCTCGTGGGCGGCTTCGACGTGGCCGAGCTCGCAGACCGTGCCCATGACGAAGTGGTGGTCGCCGGCATCGACGACCTGGTGGATCTCGCAGTCGATCCAGGCGATCGAGCCTTCGATGTGCGGTGAGCCGGTGGCCGGTGCCGGCCTCCAGGCGACCCCTTCGAACGGGTCGGTGATGCTGCTCTTGGAGAAGTTCCAGCAGAGCGCGGCCTGATCGGCAGCGAGCACGTTCACGCAGAAGGCACCGCTGCGGCGGATGCGCTGCCAGCGGTCGGAGTCGATCATCGGCAGGAAGCCGACGAGCGGGGGGTCGAGCGACACCGATGTGAACGAGCCGATCGTGAACCCGACCGGCTCGCCGAGGTCGATGCCGGTGACGACTGTGACACCGGTGGGGAAGTGTCCGAGTACCTGTCGGTAGGTCTGGGGATCGATCGACACGCGTTCGACACTAGATCATCGACGACATGTGCGAATCTGTCCGCGTGCTCGACAAGCCCACGTTGCGTCGGCGGATGCGCCAGGTGCTCGAGCTCGTCGATGACCGCGAGCTGCGCAGCATCGAGCTGTGGGCGAAGGTGGCGTCACTCCCGGCCTACACGAGCGCAACGACGGTGATGGCCTTCGCTGCGATGCCCACCGAGCCGGCGACCGACGGGCTGTTCGCCCGGCTCGAGCACGACGGCAAGCAGCTGCTCCTGCCGCGCATGCATGGCGACATCATCGTCGCCGTCGCGGCCGGCGGGGGCTGGACGACGGGGCAGTGGGGCATCCGCGAGCCGAGCGGCGACGCGGTCGATCCGGCCTCGATCGACCTCGTGATCGTTCCCGGTGTCGCCTTCACCGCCGACGGGCGCCGGCTCGGCCACGGCAAGGCCTACTACGACAGGTTCTTGCCCCAGGTGCGTGCGGTCACGGTCGGGGTCGGTTTCGATGAGCAGCTCGTCGACGATCTGCCTACCGAGCCCCACGACATCGTCCTTCACCACGTCGTGACCGCCTGAGCCCACCGCCTCACCTTTCGCCGGGCCGAGTGTCAGACGAGGGCGACGAGCGAGGTGGTGGCGGTGTAGAGCGCCACGATCACGAGCAGCACCGCGAAGGCCTGCTGCAGCGACGCCGGGTCGCGTCGGCCGGCGAGGCGTCCGCCGACGAGCACCCCGGCCAGGCTCGACACGGCGAAGGGCACCACGACGGTCCACTCGACCCCGCCGGCGCCGGCCCGCATCACCAGGGCGACCAGCGAATTGATCACGATCACCAGCAACGACGTGCCGACTGCCTCGGGCATCGAGAAGCCGAGGGCGAGGACCAGCATCGGCACGATCACGAACCCACCTCCCACGCCGAAGAAACCGGTGAGCAGACCCACCAGCGAACCGGCGAGGGCCACCCGGACAGCGGTGCGAGCGTCGACCGAGACGATGGTGGTCTGAGGCTCGGGTGCTCCAGCGGCAGAAGCGGACTGGCTGCGCCGGCGCCGTGCCGAGCGCCACATCCCCACCGCGGCCGCCACCATCACCCCGGCGAAGAGCAGCAGCAGGACATCAGGGTCGGCCCGCTCGTTCAGGCGCGACCCGACGATCGCGCCGATCACGCCGACGGCACCGAAGACCAGACCCGGCAGAAGCCGGACCCGTCCGGCCCGCCAGTGAGGCACGATGCCAACCAGCGCGGTCATGGTCACCAGGACGAGTGAGGTCGCCGTCGCGGCCTTCGCGTCTTGCCCGGCGACGTAGACCAGGACTGGGACGGCCAGAATCGATCCGCCACCGCCGAGGGCGCCGAGGGACAACCCGATCAGGAAGCCGAGTGGTGAGGCGAGCAGGCCGCGCACTCAGATGACCGTCCCGGCACTGCCGTCGAGGCGTTCGACGGGCAGTCCGGCCGCCGCCCACGCCTTCATCCCGCCGACCATGTTCCGGGCCCGGAACCCCTGCTCGATGAGGAACGCCGTGGCCTGGCCCGAGCGGTTGCCCGAGCGGCAGATGCAGATGATGTCGCTCTCGCGCGGCAGCTCGTCGAGGCGACGGGGAAGCTCGATCAGCGGGACGTGGACGGCGCCGTCGACATGGCCGGCCAGCCACTCGTCGATGTCGCGCACATCGACGAGGAGCGCAGCCGTTGCGGTCGCAGCCGTCTGTTCCGGTGAAACGACCGCAGCCGAGCTCATGCGGCCGGCACCTCGCGGTTGGCCCACGCCCCGAAGCCGCCGAGCAGATCCGACACGTCGCCGAAGCCGGCATGTCGGAGTGTGCTCGCAGCGATGCTCGATCGGTAGCCGCCGGCGCAGTAGACGACCGTCGGCACGCTGGGGTCGAGCTCGCCCATCCGGTGGACCAACTGCGGGAGCTGGATGTTGAGCGCCCCGGGGATCATCCCCGATGCGGCTTCACCCGGTCCGCGGACGTCGATGAGCTGCAGTCCGGTCACCTCGGCCCGGCGCGCGTCGAGCTCGAGGGCCGTGAGGCGTGACGCCCGCTCGACGAGGTCGGGCCGGGCGATGAACGCTGCGAGCGGCTCGGAAAGCGCTCCGAGCACCGCGTCGAAGCCGATCCGAGCGAGACGGATCTTGGCCTCGTGCTCGTAGCCAGGGTCGGCGACCACGATGATCGGCGTTCCGGGGGTGACCACCTCGCCGGTGTACTCGGCGAAGCGTCCGCCAAGACCCACATTGATCGAGCCACGCAGATGCGCGGCGGCGAAATCGGCCGAGTCGCGGGTGTCGACGACGACCGCACCACGGGCCTGGGCGTCGAGCACCTCGTCGATCCCGAGCGAAGCGACGACGGCGTCCTCGTCGAGTGAGGGCCGCTCCTGACGGTTCTTGGTGGCCGCGTAGAGGAAGTAGAGCGGTGCTGCCGCCTGGCCCTGGGTGACGGCATCGACGAACGCGGCCTCGGTCATCGGCGCGAGGGCGTAGTTCGAGCGGCGCTGCTCGCCGATCGTGCTGACGGTCTCGGTGCTCAGGTTCTTGCCGCAGGCCGACCCGGCGCCGTGCGCTGGGTACACCCGCGTCGAGTCGGGGAGTGTGAGCAGCTTGTGGTGCAGCGAGTGGTAGAGCTGGCGGGCGAGGTCGTCGGCGGTGAACCCCACCGCGGCGAGCAGATCGGGCCGACCGACGTCGCCGATGAACAGGGTGTCGCCGGTGAGCACGCCATAGGGCGCCTCGTCGGCGGCGCGCTCGCGCACCACCACGCAGATCGACTCCGGTGTGTGCCCGGGGGTCTCGAGCAGCGTCAGGCTCACACCCTCGGCCGGATCGCCGAGGTGGAGCACTGCCCCGTCGCCGAGTGCCTCGATCGCGAACTCGGTACGTCCGGCCGCGGCTGCGCCGTAGACGATCGTCGCGCCCGTCTCGCGGGCGAGCTCGAGATGGCCGGACAGGAAGTCGGCGTGGAAGTGGGTCTCGATCACCTTGGTGATCCGCAGGCCCTGCTCGGCGGCGTCGGCGAGGTACTGCGACACGTCGCGCTGGGGGTCGACGACGACGGCCGCACCGCTTGCGGTGTCACCGATCAGGTACGACGCGTGCGACAGGCAGCTGAGGTAGTACTGGCGAAAGAACATGGGGACTCCTCGGGGGATGTGGGTGGTCAGGCGAGCTTGAGGAAGAGCTTCTCGACCTCGTCGAGGCTGAAGCCGTTGCGGGCGGCGACCTCTGGGTCCTGCATGCAGTGCGCCATGCCGGTTGCGAGCAGCTTGAAGCCGACCTGGTCGAGTGCTTTCGAGGCCGCCGACACCTGGGCAACGATGTCGCGGCATTCGCGGCCCTCGCCCAACATCTGCTGGATGCCGCGGACCTGGCCCTCGACGCGGCGCAGCCGCCGGAGAAGATCGCGTTCGACGTCGGGTTCGAGGTTCATGGTGCCTCCACGGCTGGGGTCGGCTGGTCCTTCCAGATACCCCCTAGGGTATCATGGCCAGCGTGGATCGACAAGGTCCCGGACGCGCCACGGGGGCGCACCAGGTGCGCCCCCGTGGATCCGAGTCGAGTGTGCGGCCGTGGCCGCGCTGGTCAGTCGGCGTCGTCGTAGTACTCGCGGCCGAGGTGGGTGATCTGATCTTCGCCCATCATCCAGCGCAGCGTGTTCTTCAGCTTGGTGAGCTGGATGAACAGGTCGTGCTCCGGGTAGAGGCCAGGAGCGACCTGGGGGCTCTTGTAGTAGAAGCTCAGCCACTCCTGGATGCCACCGAGGCCGGCCCGCTGGGCGAGGTCGCTGAACAGCACCAGGTCGAGTGCCAGCGGTGCGGCCAGGATGGAGTCGCGGCACAGGAAGTCGACCTTGATCTGCATCGGATAGCCGAGCCACCCGAAGATGTCGATGTTGTCCCAGCCCTCCTTGTTGTCGCCGCGGGGCGGGTAGTAGTTGATCGTGACCTTGTGGTACACGTTGCCGTAGAGATCGGGGTTCTTCGTCGGCTCGAGGATGTCTTCGAGCACGCCGAGCTTCGACTCTTCCTTGGTCTTGAAGTTCTCCGGCGCGTCGAGCACCTCACCATCGCGGTTGCCGAGGATGTTCGTGCTGTACCAGCCGTTCAGGCCGAGCTGGCGAGCCTTGAGCATCGGGGCGAGCACGGTCTTCATCAGCGTCTGACCGGTCTTGAAGTCCTTGCCGCTGATCGGGATGTTGTGGACCGTGGCGTACTCGCGCAGCGCCGGCGCATCGACTGCCAGGTTCGGTGCGCCGTTGGCGAACGGCACTCCCTCGAGCAGCGCGGCATAGGCGTAGAGCATCGCCGGCGAGATCATCGGGTCGTTGGCGTCGATCGCCTTCTCGAGTGACTCGATGTCCATGTGCTGCGGGCCGGGCTCGATGTAGATCTCGGTGCTCGCGCACCAGATCATCACCACTCGATCGACGTGGTGCTGCTCGCGGAAGCTGTTGATGTCGGCGCGGATGGCCTCGAGCATCGCCCGCTTGCTGATGTCGCCCTTGGTGTGCTGGCCGTCGAGGTTGCGTGCGTACTTCCGTTCGAACGCAGCGGTCATCGGCCGGATGTCGCGCAGCGCATCGGACACGGCTTCGAGGTGCTTGCCGTGCTCGAGCACGCCGGCGCGCGATGCCGCCACATAGGCGTCGTCGGGGAACACGTCCCACGCGCCCCAGACGATGTCGTCGAGGGCGGCGAGCGGGACGAAGTCCTTGACGAGCGGGCTGCGGTTCTCGGTCCGCTTGCCGAGTCGGATGGTGCCCATCTGCGTGAGGCTGCCGATCGGCAGGCCCTGGCCGCGCTTGACGAGCTCGACACCCGCGATCAGCGTGGAGGCGACGGCGCCGAGGCCGACCGTGAGCACGCCGAGGCGACCGTTGGCGGGGGCAATCGTTGTTGTCATGTGGTACTCCGGTACGGGCCCTCGGGTCGGCAGGAGTTCGGCTGCGCCCGAGGACGATGGATGGCGACAGACTACGGGACGGCACCCCCGTCATCGCGCTCGCCCGCACCTGATGGCATGGGGAAGGGTTGCGAACCCGCGAATCGGGTGGTTCAATGAGGGTGTGCGCGCTCTTTCGGCCCCTCACTCCCTCGTAGTAGTCATCGTCTAGGCGCACGCCCCTCTTCGCGTGCGCCACAGCTCCCCGGTTGGGGGGCTGTTTCGTTTTTCGGCCAGCGCACGACCGCACTCGTTCTCTTCATCCCAGCCCGTCCGACCCATCCAAGGAGCCTGACAACATGAAGCTCACCGGCGCCCAAGCCCTCATCCGAGCCCTCGAGCTCGAGGGCACCGAGGTCATCTTCGGCCTCCCCGGAGGCTGCATCCTGCCTGCCTACGATCCGCTGCTCGACAGCTCGATCCGTCACATCCTCGTGCGTCACGAGCAGGGGGCCGGTCACATGGCCGAGGGCTACGCCCATGTCACGGGACGTCCTGGTGTGGCCATGGTGACCAGCGGCCCGGCGGCCACCAACATGGTGACCCCGCTGATGGATGCGTTCATGGACTCGATCCCGATGGTCTGCATCACCGGCCAGGTGTCGACCACGGCCATCGGCACCGACGCCTTCCAGGAGTGCGACACGGTGGGCCTCACGCGTAGCGCCACCAAGCACAACGAGCTGGTCATGACCGCACAGGACCTGCCGCTCGCGATCCGCCAGGCCTTCCACATCGCCACCACCGGTCGGCCCGGCCCCACACTCGTCGACGTCCCCAAGGACGTGCTGCAGTCGACGATGGAGTGGTACTGGCCCACCGACGACGAGGTTGCCGACAGCCTTCCCGGCTATCGCCCGATCACGAAGGGCCACCCGCGGATGATCAAGGAGGCAGCGCGGATGATCCTCGCCGCCGAGCGGCCGATCATCTACGCCGGTGGCGGCATCTTGAAGGCCCGTGCCGCAGCTGCGCTGCGCGAGCTGGCCGAGATGCTCGACATCCACGTGGTCACCACCTTGATGGCACGCGGTGCGTTCCCCGACAGCCACCCGCTGTGCCTGGGCATGCCCGGTATGCACGGCAACGCCACGGCGATCACCTCGATGCAGAAGAGCGATCTGCTCATCAACCTCGGCGCGCGGTTCGACGACCGGATCACCGGCAAGGTGAGCACCTTCGCCCCCGAGGCGAAGATCATCCACGTCGACATCGACCCGGCCGAGCAGGGCAAGGTCCGCCGCCCCGACGTGCCGATCGTCGGCGACTGCCGTCTCGTCATCGAGGAGCTCATCAAGGCGATCCGCGACCTGCTCGACGGCGGTGCTACCCAGGTCGACACCTCGCCGTGGAAGAGCCGGATCAGCGGCTGGCGCGAGCAGTTCCCGCTCACCTACGAGCCGAGCGAGCCCGGCGAGGCCCTGAAGCCACAGTTCTGCCTGGAGAAGCTGCGCGACAGTGCCCCCGCCGACACGATCCTCGTGGCCGGTGTGGGCCAGCACCAGATGTGGTCGAGCCAGTACTGGCACTTCGAGCAGCCCTACACCTGGGTGAACTCCGGGGGCCTCGGCACGATGGGCTTCAGCGTGCCGGCCGCCATCGGTGCCAAGGTGGCCCGGCCCGATGCCACGGTGTGGGCGATCGACGGTGACGGGTGCTTCCAGATGACCGCGCAGGAGCTGGTGACCGCCAGCGTCGAGCGCATCCCGGTGAAGGTCGCCATCTTGAACAACAGCTACCTCGGCATGGTCCGGCAGTGGCAGGAGATGTTCTACGAGGAGCGCTACAGCGAGGTGTACCTCTCGCCCG
>JBBATY010000063.1:0-11421 GCA_040398525.1 Ilumatobacteraceae bacterium
CGACATGTAGATACGTATGCTACTGGCATGCGCATCCTCGTGACCGGGGCCGCAGGGTTCATCGGCTCGCAGTTGGTGCGCAGGCTCGAATCCCTGGGTGAGGTGGTCGGCCTCGACGACCTGTCGACCGGATCGCTCGACAACCTCCACGGCACCCAGGTGCAGCTGCACGTCGGCTCGATCCTCGACCGCGAGCTGCTCGCCGTGGCGATGGCCGACTGCGACGCCGTCGTCCACCTCGCCGCCCGCCCGTCGGTGCCCCGCTCGATCGCCGATCCGGTCGCCTCACACGACGCCAACGCCACCGGCACCCTCAACGTGTTGGAAGCCGCCCGCGCCCTGCGCGACAGCGGCGGCCCCGACCCGCTCGTGATCGTCGCCTCATCGAGCTCGGTCTACGGCGCCAACCCGGCCATCCCCAAGTCCGAGACCTGCCTGACGATGCCGATGAGCCCCTACGCCGTCAGCAAGCTCGCCACCGAGCAGTACACCATCGCCTGGCAGCACAGCTACGGCATGCACACCCTGGCGTTCCGGTTCTTCAACGTGTTCGGCCCCCACCAGGCACCCGGCCACGCCTACGCCGCCGTCGTGCCCGCCTTCGTCCACGCCGCACTCACCGGTCAACCCGTCACCATCCACGGCGACGGCCTGCAGAGCCGCGACTTCACCTACGTCGGCACCCTCTGCGACGTCATCGCCGACGCGATCACCCGCCGCGTCAGCAACCCGTGGCCCGTCAACCTCGCCTTCGGCACCCGCACCACCCTGCTCGAACTGCTCGACCGCATCGAGGCCATCGTCGGCCACCCCATCGAACGCCACCACATCGACACCCGCACCGGCGACGTGCGCCACAGCCAAGCCGACAACACCGTGCTACGCGACCTGTTCCCCACCATCACCCCCGTCACCCTGGACGAGGGCCTCACCCACACCATCGAGTGGATGCGCACCCTGGCCGGCGTGTGACCGGGCCGGCGCCCGTGGTGCGCATCATCGCCCGCACCAACGTGGGCGGGCCTGCATTGCAGGTGACGGCGCTGATGCGCCATCTGCCGGTGGGTGATTACCCGCAGACGCTGCTGCGCGGCCAGTGCGCCGTCGACGAGGACGACTACCTCGACCTCGTCGCCACCGATGTGCCGTCCACCCTGGTGCCGGGCCTCGGTCGCAGTGTGCGGCTGCTCGGCGACCTGCGCGCCCTGGTGTTCATCGCGCGCGAGCTGCGCCGCATCCGGCCCGCCATCGTCCACACCCACACCGCCAAAGCCGGGGTGCTCGGGCGGCTCGCCGCCGTCGTCGCCCGTGTGCCCGTGCGAGTGCACACCTTCCACGGCCACGTGCTGCACGGCTACTTCGGGCCCGTCGTCACACGAGCCGTCACCCTGGTCGAGCGGGTGCTCGCGCGCACCACCACCCACATCGTCGCCGTGGGCGAACAGACCCTCACCGACCTCGTCGCGGCGCGCATCGCCCGACCCGAGCGGTCGTCGATCATCGCCCCCGGTGTCGACGAAGGCCGGCCGATCGCTGCGGCTGATGCTCGTGCTGCGCTGGGCCTCGACCACCTCGCTGGCGACGCGCAGCTCGTCGTGTTCGTCGGCCGGCTCACCGCCATCAAGCGGCCCGAGCGCTTCTGCGAGCTCGCCCGCAGCCTGGCCACCAGCCATCCCCACGTGCACTTCGCGGTCGCCGGCGACGGGGCGCTGCGCGGCGAGCTCGAGGCCGCGGCACCAACCAACGTCACCTTCCTCGGGATGTGCGACGACATCACCGTGGTGATGCGCGCCGCCGACCTGATCGTGCTCACCAGCGACAACGAGGGCATGCCCGTCGCCCTCATCGAAGCCGCGATGCACGGCGTGCCTGCGGTCACCACCGATGCCGGCTCGGTGCGCCAGGTGGTGCTCGACGGCGAGAGCGGGGTGGTGGTGCCCATCGGCGATGCCGAGGCGCTGCGCGCCGCCGTGGTTGCCGTGCTCGACGACCCGGCGCGCCGCAGCGCGATGGGTGCGGCGGGGAAGTGTCACGCCCAGCGGCACTTCTCGAGCCACCGCCTGGTCGACGACTACCGCCGCCTCTACGACACGCTGCTCGGACGCTGAGCCGCTAACTCGCCCGGCCGGCACCCTCGGCGTACACCGGCATGCGGATCAAGCGGGCGAACAGCGCCACACCGCCCAGCAGCACCGGCACCACGGCCACCAGCGGGTGGAGGTGGTCGCGCAGCACGAGCATGCCGAGCGTCGCCGTCACCAACCCGGCCAGGCCGAGCGACAGCGCCACCACCCGGATCGGCACGCCCAGCCGATGCAGCCGGTGGCTGGTGTGATCGGTGCCCCCCACCATGATCGACCGTCCGGCACGCACCCGGCTCACCACCACGAGCGCGGTGTCGAACACGGCCACGGCCATGGTGAGCACCACACCTGCCAGGGCGACCCCCCAGCCACCGACCGACCACGGCCCCGACGACAGCCGCATCGCGCTCGACGCCAGCAGGAAGCCCAGCAGCAGCGACCCGGCATCACCCATGAAGATGCTCGCCGGGTGCCAGTTGAAGTAGAGGAACCCGATGCACGCCCCGGCCAGCGCTGCGGTGACCGCCGCCACCGACCAGGCCTCCACCGCCACGGCCACCCCGGCCAGCGGCACGGCGATCCCCACGGCCACCGTGGCGGCCACACCGTCCATGTTGTCGAGCAGGTTGAAGCTGTTGGTGATCACCACCAGCCACACGGTGCTCACGACCGTGTCGAGCCAGTTGCCGAAGAGCTGCACCTCGGCGCCCGCCAGCACGGCGATCAGCGCGGCCGCGGCCTCGACCGCGAGCCGTGGCGCCGGCATCAGCGAGCGCAGGTCGTCGACCAACCCGGTGACACACACCATCGCCGCGCCGAGCAGCACCCACGCGGTCTCGGCGTGCCAGCCGGCCAACAGCATCGGCAGCACCAGGGCCGCCAGGCCGATCGCCACGCCCCCGAGGTATGGGGTCGCGCCCGTGTGCATCTTGCCCTGCTTCGGCCGGTCGAGCACGCCCAAGCGGTAGGCGAGCGACCGCACCACCGGCACCAGCGCCGCCGACACGGCGCCTGCCGCCACCAGCACAGCGGCAGGCCACTCCCTGTCGAGGAGCGCGGCGAGCATGGCTCAGCGCTCGGCGGCGGCGAGCTCGAGGTCGCCGCGCATCGTGGCGATGGTCTCGGCCAGGATGTCGTCGAGGGAGCGCAGCGTGCTCCAGCCGGTGAGCCGGCGGATCTTGGTGGTGTCGGGCACGCGGCGGCGCATGTCCTCGAACCCACCGTTGGGGTAGGCGACCTCGTAGGGGACGAGCACGATCTCGCTGGTGCTGCCGGTGCGGTCGACGATCGTGCGGGCCAGGTCGAGCATCGACACCTCGGCGCCGGCGCCGATGTTGAACGCCTCGCCGAGCGCGGCGTCGGTGTCGAGCAGGCGCAACACCGCGTCGATGGTGTCGTGCACATGGCAGAAGCAGCGGGTCTGCAGCCCGTCGCCGTAGACGGTGATGGCCTCACCGGTCAGTGCCTGGCGCACCATGCGGGGGATGACCATCCCGTACATCGGGCTCTGCCGGGGGCCGACGGTGTTGAAGAACCGGGCGATCACCGCGGGCAGGCCGCGCTCGCGGTGGTACTGAAAGGCGAGGATCTCGTCGACGGCCTTCGCCGTGGCGTAGCTCCAGCGGGCGATGCCGGGCGAGCCGAGCACCCGGTCCGAGCTCTCGGTCAGCAGGTCGGCGGTGTTCTTGCCGTAGATCTCGCTGGTCGACGCAACCAGGATGTGCCGCCGGTAGCGGTGGGCGGCCTCGATGACCACCTCGCTGCCGCGGACATTGGTGAGGAAGCTCTTCAGCGGCTCGTTGACGATCAGCTCGACACCCACGGCTGCGGCGAGGTGCACCACCACATCGGCGTCGCGCACCAGCTCGTCGACCAACACTTCGTCGATGATCGAGCCGTGCACGAAGTGGAACCGCTCGTAGCGACCGGCATGGTCGAGGTTCGACAGTCGTCCGGTCGACAGGTTGTCGAGCACGGTCACCTTGTGGCCCTCGGCGAGCAGCCGGTCGGTGAGGTGCGAGCCGATGAACCCGGCCCCGCCCGTGATCAGGTACGACCGCCGCTCGGCGGCGGTTCCGCTGCCGGCGCCGGTCACAGGCTCTCCACGTGTTCGCCGGTCAGTCGGTGGCGGGTGTCGAGCAGGTAGCGGGCGTGGCGGGTGACGAGGTCGTAGTCGACGTCGTCGTGGTCGGTGACCAGCACCACCGCGTCGGCCGCGGTGATCTCGTCGACGGTCAGTTCGACACGGGTGACGGTGGCGTCGATCGGGTGGGCGCCGACATGGGTGTCGTGCACCCGCACCTCGGCACCGAGTCGGAGCAACCCGTCGATCACCGCGGTGGCCGGGGTCTCACGGGCGTCGTTCGAGTTCTTCTTGTAGGCGAGGCCGAGCACCAGCACCCGCGCCCCGTTCACCGCCTGGCGCCGCTGGTTCAACCCGAGCATCACCCGACGCACCACATAGGCGGGCATCTGGTCGTTGATGTCGTTGGCGATCTCGACGAACCGTGCCGCCGCACCCAGCTCGCGTTCGATCTTCCACGACAGATAGCTCGGATCGATCGGCAGGCAATGCCCACCCACGCCAGGCCCAGGGAAGAACGGCATGAACCCGAACGGCTTGCTCGACGCCGCACCGATCACGTCCCAGATGTCGATCCCGAGCCCGTGGGCATGGATCGCCAACTCGTTGACCAACGCGATGTTCACGTGCCGGAACGTGTTCTCCAACAACTTGCACAACTCGGCCTCACGCGTGCCACGCACCGGCACCGTGCGCTCCACCAACCGGTCGTAGAACCCCTGCACCGCCTTGGCCGACACCTCGTCGACACCCGACACCACCTTCGGGGTCGTCACGAACGTCCACCGCAGGTTGCCCGGATCGATCCGCTCCGGCGAGAAGCCCAGATGGAAGTCCTGCCCCACCCGCAACCCGGAGCCGGCCTCGAGGATCGGGCCCAACAACTCCTCGGTCGTGCCCGGATACGTCGTCGACTCCAACACCACCGTGCAGCCCGGCCGCACATGCGCAGCCAACATCTCGCCGGCCGACACGATGAACGACACATCCGGCGCACCGTCCCTCAGCGGCGTCGGCACCGTGATCACCGCCACGTCGAACCCCGCCAGATCGGCCACATCCGCCGTCGGCACATACCGACCCGACGCCAACGCCGCGGCCACATCCGCGTCCGACACATCATCGATATGCGTCCGACCCGCCGCCAGACCGTCGATCTTCACCCGGTCCAAGTCGAAGCCGACCACCACATGGCCCACCTCGACCGCACGCATCGCCAACGGCAGACCCACATAGCCCTGACCGACCACCACCACACGACCCGCCGGGTCGTCGGTGCCGGATCGCTGCGCGGCGTCAGGGGCGGGTCGGGAGGTCTCCACCATCATGACGACCCTAACATGTCTGTACCGACATTCGACATGGCCGATGTCGTCCATGGCCGAATCACGGGTACTCCCGGATCGGGTTGTCCCTGCTCAGCGGTACCGATGTACCGCGGGTCGCTGGCTCAGCCCTCGCGGATGTCGTACACCTGGGGCAGGCTCATCACCTGGGCGCGCACCGTCACGGGCGGGCGCACACCCGGCTCGGCCGGCACGGTGAGCAGCCGACCCTCGAAGTCGACCACCAGCGTGCGCGTCTCGCCCGGCGGGATGTCGATCCAGGTCTCCGTCGCCTGCCAGCCGAAGGCCCCGCCGCCCAGCAGGCGCACCGGCTCGCCGTCGAGCGCGCCGGCCACGGCGGGCAGTCCGCTGTACACCGACAGCAGCATCCGGTTCGTGCCCCGCGGCAGCACCTCGCCAGTGCCCAGCGAGTTGCCCACCGCGTAGTCCGGCAGACCGTCGGGGTCGACGGTGTTGGCCAGGGTGATCGTGGCCGTCGCCGTGCCCTCGCCGGTCAGCGGATCGATCGACGACTCGTACACCGTGGTCACCTGCAGATACGCGTCGATCTTGTTGGCGCCGCCGTTGTCGACGGTGACGGCGATGCCGTCGCCGCCGGCCAGTGGCGGCATCCGCCCGGCGATGCGGATCGCGTCGTACAGCTCCTGCTCGCGCGGCTGCACCGCCCAGGCCATGAACTGCCCACCGGTGCCGAGCGGGCCCCAGTCGCTCCCGAGCTGCACCGGGTCCGGAAGGTCGGCCGACAGCAGGCGCTCCACCGTCGTCTTGGCGATCAGCTCGAGCACGGCGATGCGCTCGTCGTTGGTGGCCTCGAACAGCGCGTACTGGTCGCGCTCGATGAAGGCCACCACGTTGTCGGCGGTGATCGGCTCGGCCACCCCGGGCACCTCCACCGGGCCGGTGTAGCGCATCAGTTGCGCCACCGCCTCGGGCAACATGGCGAACACGCCGTCGATCTCGTCGCCACCGCTCTGCGGGTAGAGCTCGGCCATCACCTGACCGACGATCGGCATGTCCGGCGGCATGCTGATGTTGCTCCACACCGCCACACCCGTGGTGCCGTCGTCCTGCACGAACCCGTAGCGGCCCCAACGGCTGATGAAGTCCTCCGGCCCGGTCACCACCCGTGCCTCGGGGTCCGGCCCGCCCATGTTGACGTCACCGCTGCGGCCGAACTCGGTGACCTCGATCTGCCCGTCGTCGATGGTGACCTCGGCGTAGTTGCCCATGAACCCGCCCAGGCCACGCGCCTCGGTGGGGGTGAGGAAGGCGATGAAGTAGCGCCGCTCGCCCTCGCCGCCCAGCATCGCCGGGGCCACCTCCACCGCCAGGCGGGCGTTGTCGAGCTTCACCTTGTTGCGGTCGATGTCGGCGCGCACCTCGCCCAGCTGCTCGTCGACCACCCCGAGCAGCCACGGGCTGCGCACTCCGTCGATCGTGGCCGTCAGGTCGGCGATCGCCAGGCCCAGGTCGTCGAACGGCTCCTGCAACGCCCGCACCGCGTCGACGTCGATGCGCCCACCCTGCAGACGCACCGACGCCGGGTCGATCTTCGCCAGCGCCGCACTGGCCCGGTCCATCGCCTCGGCCGCACCGTCGGCCAACTGCGCGCCCGTGTCGCGATATTGCGCCACCACCGGCACCAGCCGCGCCGGCTGGGCCAGCACCGAGCCCAGGTCGCGCTCGGCCTGGGCGAACGAGCGGGCCGCGGCGGCGAAGCTCTCGGCCGCGCCGGCGATGTCGCCCACGTTCAACTGGTCGAGGCCCGTACGCGCCAGGCGGTTGGCCTGCTCGATCGGCGCTCGCGCCGACACCGCCGAGATGGCCAGGCCGGCCAGCGCAACAGCCAGCGCCACCCCGGTGCCACCGAGCACCCACCACACCCGCCGGCGCACCCGCGGCGGCCGCCGCGACGCGCCCACCAGGAACACTGCGCCCAGCACCGTGCACGCCAGCAGCGCCGAGAACCCCTGGAACACGCGGTGCTCGACCTGCGCGGCGACGTAGATCGCCACCATCGTGGCCACACAGCGCGCCCACGGCAGGTTGCGCCGCTCGGCGCCCACCAGGCTGGCCATCGCCGCCCCACCCAGGCCCACCACCATCAGCCACGTCTCCGACACCGCCGCAGCCGCCACCACACAGGCGATCGCCACCAGCCACCACGGCGCCGTCGCCGACGCCCAGGTCACCGCCGCAGCGCCGACGAACACCAGCAGCGCGTCGACCACCGGCTGCCCGGTCGGCTCGAGGCCGAGCAGCGTCGCCAGCACACCGGCGACCACGGCCAGCACCAGCACCACCTTCGGCTGGCGCCCGTAGAGAGGGTTGCGACGTGTCCGGCCCACGAGAGCCTCGAGCGTAGCCAGCGGCGGGGGGCTGCGCCGGGTCAGCAGGCCCGGTGACGACGTGTTGCAGCCCGAGGTGACACGTCGTCGGATACACGTCCCATGCATGCGCCCGACCGGCACGTGCCGGTAGCCTCGCCCTTCGTGAAATCGTCCCGCTGGCTCATCCCGGCCGTCGTGCTGCTCGGCCTGCTCGCCGGTGCTGCCATCGTCGGACGCCCCACCTCCATCGAGGGCGACGTGCCCCTGCCGCTCGACGCCGGCAGCACCACGTCCACCACGACGGCGCCCACCACCGTGGCGCCCACCCCCACCACCGCCGCCACCACCCCCACCACAGGCGACAGCACGCCCGACACCTCGGCCGCGTTGGTGAACACCACCACCACGACCCCGCCGACCACGGCACCCGACCCGGCCACCGTGCGGGTGGTCGTGGGCAACGGCTCGTCGCGCAACGGCCTGGCCACCACCACCGCCGACGAGCTCACCGCCGCCGGCTACGTCGACGTGGTGGCCACCAACGCCATCTCGAAGTCGGCCGACACCTACATCGTCTACCGCGAGGGCTTCCAGGCCGCGGCCCAAGCCGTGGCCGAGCTGCTCGAGATCCCGGGCGAGCGGGTGCTGCCCTACATCGACGCCGAGGTCACCGAGCGCGACGAGCAGGGCGACGTCATCGTCGTGGTGGGTGCCGACCGTGCCGGCTGACCGTCATGTCCTGAGACGCACGCCCGTGCGTCACACCTCACGGCTAGGCTCCCGCCCGTCATGAACGAAATGGTCGACCGCGAGATGACCCTGCGCGACTACGCGCGTGTCATCGCCAGGCGGAAGTGGGTGGTCGTCGCGGCCACCGTCGCAACGGTCGCCGCCGCACTCGGCATGACCGCCCTGCAGGACCCGGTCTACCAGGCCGAGTCGCAGGTGCTGGTGCGAGCGCGCAACACCGACACCATCTTCACCAACACCAACTCCGGCACGTTCGCCAGCGCTTCGGCCGTGCCCACCGAGATCGCCGTGCTCGAGAGCGAGCTGGTGTCGAACCGGGTGCGCGACGACCTGGGCCTCGACCGGTCGCCGCCGGCGGTGAACGGCACCCAGGTGGGCACCACCGACGTGGTGAACGCCGTCGTGCGCAGCGGCGACGCCACCACCGCCAAGGTGCTCGCCGACGCCTACGTCAATTCCTACATCGCCATCAAGCGCGAGCAGGCCGTCAGCGGCCTCATCTCCGGTGGCACCGAGATCTCCAAGAAGCTCACCGAGATCCAGACCCAGATCGACGCCCTCGACAAGCAGGTGGCCGACGCGCCGTCCAGCCAGCAGGCCGCGGTCGAGGCCAGCCTGGCCCAGCAGCGCAAGGTGCTCGTCGACCAGCAGGCGCTGTTCAAGCAGCGCCTCGACCAGTTGCAGGTCGACGCCCAGCTCGCCACCGGTGGCGCGCAGATGCTGCGCGAAGCCAGCGTGCCCACCAGCCCGGTCGAGCCCACTCCGTTGCGTTCGGCGCTGCTCGCCATGGTGGTGGGCCTGCTGCTCGGCCTCGGCGCCGCCTTCTTGCTCGACTACCTCGACGACACCGTGAAGGTGCCCGACGAAATGGTGCGCGCCTCGGGCGGGCTGTCGCTGCTCGCGATCGTGCCCACCGACCCGCCGCCCGACAACCGGCCGATCTCGATCAGCCGACCAGGCGACTACGCGGTCGAGACCTATCGCGGCCTGCGCACCAGCCTGCAGTTCCTGTCGCTCGACAGCGACTTCCGCACGGTGCAGTTCACCAGCCCGATGCCCGGCGACGGCAAGACCACCACCGCGGCGAACGTCGCCACCGTGTTCGCCCAGGCCGGCTTGAACACGCTGCTCATCGACGCCGACCTGCGCAAGCCCCGCCTGCACCAGGTGTTCGCCATCGACCCGAGCCGCGGCCTGGTCGAGGTGCTGCTCGGCGCCCCCTACCACGAGGTCGTCCAGCCAGTGCTCGAGCACCTCGACCTGCTGCCCGCCGGCTCGATCCCGCCGAACCCGAGCGAGATGCTCGGCAGCCGCCAGATGCGCGACCTGCTCGAGCGGCTCAGCAACGACTACGACATCATCATCGTCGACTCCGCCCCGGTGCTGCCGGTCAGCGACAGCGTGGCCCTGGCCGCCTCGGTCGACGCCGTCGTCCTGGTGGGCCAGGCCGGCCGCAGCTCCAACCGTCAGGTCGGCGAAGCGCTCGGCCAACTGCAGCGGGTGCAGGCGCCGCTCATCGGCACCGTGCTCAACAAGCTCACCGCCCGCAAGCGCAGTGGCGGCGGCTACGGCTACGGCTACGGCTACGGATACGGCGGCTATGGGCGCTACGGCAACGCCTACGGTGGTGGCGACACCACGGGTGGTGCGGGGTCCGCACGTCCGAGCGACCGCCTCGCCGCCGACGTGTCCTCCGCTCCATGACATCACCGATGTTTTGCGGACAGTGTTGACAGTGCTATCGTTCGAGTGTCTGACGGAAAGGACCTCCCCCATGACACGTTTCAAGACCCTTCTCACCAGCAGCGTCGCAGCTGCCGCTCTCGTGCTCGGCACCGCAGGTGCCGCAGCCGCCTACCCGCCCTCGGGCAGTGGCACGATCGACATCCAGGGCACGGTCGGCTCGCCGGCCGCTGGCGTGTCGGTCGTCATCTCGGTCGAGGACGGCTTCTGCCCGGTGCCCGGCACCTGGTCGCTCACCATCACCCCCGGTGACATTTCGCTCGACGGTGGCGACACCCCGGCCGGCGACATCAACATCACCGCCCAGCTGCCCGAGCTCGGTGCAGGCACCTACACGGTGACCTTCACCTGCAACCCGAGCCTCACCGCCACGATCACGATCGATGCCGATGGCAACATCGTCAGCATCAGCGACTCGGGCGGCTCGACCGGTGGCGGCGGCGAGATCCCCGACGCCGGCTCGAACACCACGGGCACCACCCTGCAGATCGCTGCGATCGCCCTGGCCGCCGGCCTCGGCATGCTCGGCCTGGCGGCCATCCGCCGCCGCAGCAACACCGCAGCCGCCTGATCCACGGCGCCGTTCGCCGGCGCTGCGAGCCCATCGGGCTCACCCACGTCCACGTCAGACCGTCTCACCCGGGCCCGCACCAGCGGACCCGGGTGTTGGCGTTGCGGGGTCGGCTCGTTCGACGGGCGGCGCGCAGCCCGGCCCGGCTCGGCTCGGCGGGCGGCGTCGGGCCTCGGCGTGTCCCGGCCCGGCCCGGCTCGGTCTGGCTGGGGCGTCGGGCCTCGGCGTGTCCCGGCCCGGCCCGGCTCGGCCCGGCCGGGGAGGCTTGCGGATTGGCGGGTCTCGGGTCTGTCCGCTGGGCGGGGTGGGTTGCGGGTCTCGGCGGTCGGCGCTCGGGAACGCTGTCGCGAACAGTGTGGATGGGCGCGGTCGTGGTTCGCGACCGTGTCGGCGGGCAGGCCCGGCTCGGTCCGGCCGGGGCGTGAGGCGTCGGGCTCGTTCGAAGTCTTTCCTGCTCGAGGTTGTTGATCGAACATGTGTTCGATAGTGTGATGTCACGTTTCCCGTCTTCCCC
>JBBATY010000064.1:0-2071 GCA_040398525.1 Ilumatobacteraceae bacterium
TGCACCTCCGTGATGTCGTGGTCCATGAGTTGTCCTCCAAGTAGTGAGTCACACGTCAGGTCCACATCGGTGCAGCCTGTCCGCACCGAAGAATGTCCGGGGTCGACACGGCGATGCCAGGATCTGTGGCAAGGTCGACACGGAGTGTGGTCGCAATGTCGACGACGACCTGTCGATCGAGCTCCGCGCGCGATCGCGTGCTGGACAGGACGAGCCGACACCGGACAGTCGTACGGGTGCCGACCGGCACGGAGCAGATGGCACACCACGAGCGGAGGCAGTCATGCGGCGCAAGGCTCACGACGACAACCAGCGAACCGGCGAGTCGCACGACACGACGGGCTTCCTCGGCGCCGAGGCCCAGCCCGAGCAGCGGCTCACCGACCCCGAGCTACGCGACCGCGTGGCCCGGCTCGAGATCCAGGTCATGCAGCAGTACACCGCCATGGCGGCCTACGCAACGATCGGGCAGCAGCAGGTCGAGACGGCCCAGAGCGAGGTGCGCAGCGACATAGATCGCGCCCAGGCGATGACGATCGGCCTCATCGACCGAACCCGGCGGGAGCTCCTCGAGCAGCTCGAGGCCGCACGCACCATCACGAGCACCAGTGGCGGTGGGGCCACCGGCGATAGCGCCAACGCAGCTCGCCTCGACGTGCTCGAGCAGCGCTTCGAAGCGCTGGCGAACGCCCTCGAGCGGAGCGTGCAGAACCAGATGGCGCTCGCCGAGCAACTCGCCTCGTTGCTCGAGGAGAAGATGCAGCGCGAGGGTTGGCTCGTCGCCAACGGCGCAGCCGGCTCGTTGTCGCTGCGCTGATCCGTAGCCGCTCCCCTCTACGGTGGGCGCGATGTCGTCGCCCATCCACGTCACCTCCTCGCGGCCGACCGGCACGGTGCGCCTGCGCCCAGGTCGCGAGCGTTCGGTCGAACGTCGACACCCGTGGGTGTTCAGCGGTGCGATCGCTGATGTGACCGGCGATCCAGCGCCTGGCGACACGGTCGTGGTCGAGACCTCGACAGGAGCGCCGCTCGGCCTCGGTGCCTACAGCCCGGCCTCGCAGATCCGAGTGCGGATGTGGACCACCGACCCCGACGCCGTGGTCGACGACTCGTTCGTCGCGTCACGCGTGGTTGCTGCAGCCGAGCGCCGCCGGCGGCTGCTCGACCCTGCGTCGGCAGCGTCCACCGACTCGGCCCGCCTGGTGTTCAGTGAGGGCGACGAGCTACCAGGCCTGACCGCCGATCGTTACGGCGACACGGTGGTGGTGCAGCTCACCTCGGTGGGTGCGGAACGCTTCCGCGATCCGATCGCCGATGCGCTGGCCAGCCTGCCGGGCGTGGCGAGCGTGTTCGAACGCAGCGACGCCGATGTGCGCGAGCGCGAAGGGCTCGGGCCCCGCGTCGGCCTGCTCCGCGGCGCGCAGCCGTCGGCCGACCTCGTCGCCCACGAAGGCCAGTGGCGCTACGCCGTCGACGTTGCCGGTGGCCACAAGACCGGCTTCTACCTCGACCAGCGCGAGGCCCGGGCGGCCATCCCCCGGTTCGCCGCCGGTGCCCGTGTGTTGAACGTGTTCGCCTACACCGGGGCCTTCAGCGTGGTGGCCGCCGGGGCAGGGGCGGAGTCGATCCTCAGCATCGACTCGTCCGAGCCGGCACTGACGATCGCCGCCCGCAACGGCAAGCTGAACGGTGTCGACATCGGCGAGCTGCAGGTGGCCGACGCGTTCACCGCGCTGCGCGGCCTGCGCGACCGCGCTCGACAGTACGACCTGATCCTGCTCGATCCGCCCAAGCTGGCGGCCACCGACCGACAGCTCGACAAGGCCAGCCGCGCCTACAAGGACCTCAACCTGCTCGCGCTCAAGCTGCTCGCGCCCGGCGGGGTGCTGATGACGTTCAGCTGCAGTGGGGCGATGTCGGCCGAGCTGTTCCAGAAGGTCGTCGCCGGCGCCGCGCTCGACGCCCGCCGCACAGCACGAGTGATCGGCCGCCTGGGCCAGCCCGAGGACCACCCGGTGCCCCTCGCGTTCCCCGAGGCCGAGTACCTGAAGGGCCTGATCGTCACCGCCGA
>JBBATY010000064.1:2171-4955 GCA_040398525.1 Ilumatobacteraceae bacterium
AGCTGGATGTAGCTGTCGGCCACCTTCACCAGCGCTTCCTCCACGCCGTCGCTGTCGACGATCTCGCGGTGGTGCACCTCGGCGCCGAAGGCCTCGGCGTAGTAGGCGATCGCGGCCTCGAGGTCGCGGACGGCGATGGCGATGTGATCGATCTCGGTGAGCAGCATGCCCCAAGTGAAACAGAACGGCGACCGGTGACGTCAAGGCGGGCATGAAGAGCATCACACTGATGCCAGGAGCCCCACCCGTGAGCACATCGACCTTCGACCACTTCTACCGGACCCACCGACCCGACGCCGTGCGCTGGGCCATCGCCTTGGTGGGCGACCGGGGAGTGGCCGAGGAGCTGGCTCAGGAGGCACTGGCGGCCATGAGCGGACGGCTCGACGGCCTCGACAACCCGATCGGGTACCTGCGGCGCACGGTGGTGAACCGGGCCGCCTCGTGGCACCGCTCGCACGCCCGCGAACAGCGCCGCATCCACCGGGCCGCCGCCGGGCAGCCCACCTCGTACAGCGCCGAGACCCACGAGATGCTCGGCGCACTCGCAACGCTGCCCTACAAGCAGCGGGCCGCCGTCGCCCTGCGGTACTGGGACGACTGGACCGACGACCAGATCGCCGACGCCCTCGGCTGCGCCCCCGCCACCGTGCGGGTGCTGCTGCACCGGGCGCTCGCCACCCTCAGAACGGAGATCACCCGATGAACGGCATGATGAACGACACCACCGGCGACGACGCGGTCATCGCCCGCCTGCGCAGCGCCCTCGACGAGGTGGCAGCCGGCGTCGACACCTCGGCGGCAGATCCCGACACCCTCGGCCAGCTGGCCGGCAGCAGTGCAGCGCCGGTGATCGCGCTGCGCTCCGGTGCAGCCGATCGCCGCCCCGGGCGTGCGTGGCTGGGCGTGGCTGCGGCCACCGCCGTGCTCGTCGGCGCAGGAGGGTGGGCGCTCACCCAGCGCAGCACACCTGCCGCCACCGGCGAGTCGACCACCATCGCCCCCACGCCGACACCGAGCCTGCCCGGCACGACGAACCTCCCGTGGTTCGAGCTCCGCCTCCCCGACGCCGTGGCCGGCGACGAGGAGACCGTCACCACCGACCCGCAGGCCAACGGCTTCACGCAGTCGTGGGTGGTGCGCGGGCGCAACGGCGACCCGTCATCGCTCGGGGTGCTGAGCATCGATGTCCGGTACGACCAGAACGACCTGGGCGTGACGGGCGACGCGAGCGCCTTCACGCCGATCGACGCGCCGAGCGGCACCGCGTGGCTGCACAACGACCCCAGCGGCGCGAGCAGCGGCGGCCTGGCGCTCGTGTGGCAGCGCGGCGACGGCTCCGTGTGGTGGGTGTCGCAGGCCGGGCTGCTCGACCCGGCCGGCAGCGACGCGGGCTCCTTCGCCGAGTACGTGTTCCAGGTGCAGCGCGGCACGTTCAACGACCTGCTCAACAACCCCGACGAGCAGGCCGAGTGGATGGGGACCGCACCAGCGAACGGCATCGTCACGCGCACGCAGAACTACGCGGTGGGCGACGATGCAGCAGGCGTGGTGCTCGTCGTCGCGAGCACCATGTTGCTCCCTGCCCTCGACGGCACCACCGGCATCACCGAGGTCGCCGTGGCCGGCAACCGATCCTGGAAGGGGACGCGGCCCGACGGCCAGGTCACCGTGGTCTGGCTGATCGGTCCCGACGCATGGGGGCTGCTGCGGATCAGCCCACAGCTCGCCGACCGCGTCGACGAGATCATCGAGGCGGTCACCCCGGTGGCCGCGAACGTCGGCGAGCCGGCACCAGTGGAGACAACGCTCGTGCCGGTGACCGTTCCGGTGACCGATCCAGTCACTGCGCCGGCGCCGCCCGTGACCGCCGATGCCAGTGCTCAGCCCTGGTTCGAGCTCGGCCTCACCGATGCCGAAGCCGGCACACCCCAGAGCGGGGAGCTCCCTGGCGTCGGCTACTCCGTGTGGCAGATCGACGACCTGCCCACTTCGTCGGGTCCGGCCTCCGGATACCTCCTCCTCACCACCTTGTCGCCGGAGATGTCGTCGGCGGAGTTGCCGACCGATGGCCCGGGGGCGGTCGACCTCGACGGCTTCCCCGAAGGCACGGCAACGCTGTCGGGTCCCGACGCCGACGAACCGAACACCATCGTCTGGAAACGCTCCGACGGATCCACCTGGCTGATCGGCCAAGCCGGGCTGGTGGCGGCGGGAGGAACGCTCGACGACCAGCAGCCGTTCATCGACCTGGCCCGGTCGCTCACGCCGGGCTCGGGGGTGCCAGTGGTGCTGCCGTCGCCTTCGGCCACCCTGCTGGGTGCCACCACGTCGGCACGCCTTGCGAACCAGGAGTACAGCGTGGGTGCAGAGAACTGCCCGCTGGAGGTGAGCGTCGCCAACTGGCCGCCGGTCGTCGACCTGGCTCCGGGCGAGACGAACCCGGTCGTCACGACGATCCTCGGATTCCCAGGCCTGATGGGCATCGCCGGCGACGGGGGCACCGTCGTGACCTGGGATGCCGGCAACGGCTGGTGGGGTGAGCTCGCCGTCGCCTCGTGCGCCGCCGACCGGATCGACGAGATCATCGCCTCACTCGTGCCGGCAGTGCTGCCCGCGTCGACCCCGGCCCCCTGACGCGGCCGCCCACTCAGCGCCGGAACAGGTGGAGCTTCGGCTCCACTCAGCGCCGGAACAGGTGGAGCTTCGGCTCCACTCAGCGCCGGAACAGGTGGAGCTTCGGCTCCACTCAGCGCCGGAAGAGGTGGAGCTTCGGCTCCACCT
>JBBATY010000064.1:5055-10627 GCA_040398525.1 Ilumatobacteraceae bacterium
AGGTGGAGCTTCGGCTCCACTCAGCGCCGGAAGAGGTGGAGCTTCGGCTCCACCTTGGCGCGCAGCTCGTGGTCGGTCACGCCCATGCCCTCTTCGGGGGCCAGGCACAGCACGCCGATCTTGCCCTCGTGCATGTTGTGGTGCATCTGGTACGCCGCCTCACCGGTCTGCTCGAGGTCGAACACCTGGCTCATCACGGGGTGGATCATCCCCTTGGAGATCAGCCGGTTGGCCTCGTACGACTCCTTGTAGTTGGCGAAGTGGCTGCCGACGAGCTTCTTCAGGCGCATCCAGAAATAGCGGTTGTCGAACTCCATCATGAAGCCACTGGTGGCAGCGCAGGTGACGACGGTGCCACCCTTCTTGGTCACGTACGTCGAGGCGGCGAACGTGTTGCGACCCGGGTGCTCGAACACGATGTCGGGGTCTTCACCGCACAGGTCGCGGATGTCCTTGCCCAGTCGACGCCACTCGCTCTCGTCGTGGGTGTGCTCGTCCTTCCAGAACTGATAGCCCGCGGCGGCACGGTCGATGATGTGCTCGACACCCATGTTGCGCAGGATCTCGGCCTTCTCGGCATTGCTCACCACGCACACCGGGATGCCGCCGCCGTTCAGCACGTACTGGGTGGCGTAGGCGCCGATGCCGCCGGTGGCGCCCCAGATGAGCACCACATCGCCCTGCTTCATGCGGGCGCCGTTGGCCGACACGAGCATGCGGTAGCTCGTGGAGTTGCAGAGGGCATTGACCGCCGCCTCCTCCCAGCTGAGGTGGGCGGGCTTCGGCATCAACGCGTTCGCCTTCACCACGGCCAGGTCGGCGAGGCCACCGAAGTTCGTCTCGTAGCCCCAGATGCGCTGGTTGTTGCCCATCATCGAGTCGTCGTGCGACGAGGGGTCCTGGTCGTCGACATGGTTGCAGTGCACCGTCACCCGATCGCCCGGCTTCCAGTTGCGCACCGCCGAGCCGACGCGCAGCACCACCCCGGATGCATCGCTGCCCACCACGTGGTACGGCAGATCATGACGGCGTGCCCACTCGCTCTCGCGGGCGAGGCGCTTGAGGGCGCCGAAGGTGCTGATCGGCTCGAAGATGCTCGTCCAGACGGTGTTGAAGTTGATGCTGCTCGCCATCACGGCGACGTACACCTCGTCGGGCGCGAGCTCGGGTGTGGCGACCTCTCCGACATGGATGCTCTGGCGAGGGTCCTTGTCCTTCGACGCCACCCCGGCCCACATCTCCTGCTCCGAGGCCAGCACATGAGCGCCGCGGTAGCTCTCGGGGATCGGCAGTGCGGCCAGGTCGGCGGGGCTCGCATCGTTCAGGATGGCGTCGAGGATCTGCTGCATCGGGCGATGTTACCGAGGGGTAGGTCGGCAGGCCCAAGCGACGATCGGCTCGAACCGCAGGTCGTGACGGTGCGTGCAGCCGCGGCCACGCGGAGAGGTGACGGCCGTAGGCTGGGCGGATGCGCGCGTGGCGACGAGGAGCCGTGGGGCTTGCCCTACTGGCCGCGGCAGGGCTGCCGTGGGGCACCGACGCGGGTGCGGCAGCTCCTGTCCGTTTCGTGACGGGCTGGATCCCGGTGTGGTCGTCGACGGCGGCCACCGAAGGCTCGCGCGGCGTGAACAGCAGCGCCGAGGCCGTGTTCGCCGAAGTGTCGCCGTTCGCGTTCGACGCCAAGAGCGCCACGTCGCTCGTCCTCAGCGGCACCGAGCCGACGATGACAGCGACCGTCAACGCCCTGCGCGCGAAGAAGCTGCCCGTCGTGCCGTCGATCACCGACGGCACCGCCCGGTCGGTGATGGCCACGATCCTCGCCGACCCGGTCACCCGCACCCAGCACGTCGACACCATCGTCAACCTCGTCACCACCCGCAACTTCGACGGCATCGACCTCGACTACGAGGGCTTCGCCTTCGTCGACGGCCGCAGCAGCTGGGCCACCACCCGGCCGAACTGGGCAGCCTTCGTGCAAGAGCTCGGCGCCAAGCTCCGCGCCCAGGGCAAGGTGCTGTCGGTGACGGTGCCGCCGATCTGGAACGGTGGAAGCAGTGGCTACTGGGTGTACGCCTGGCCCGAGACACTGCCCCACATCGACCGGCTGCGACTGATGGTCTACGACTGGAGCGTGGCCAGCGCGGGTCCGATCGCCCCGATCAGCTGGGTGAACGACGTGATCGCATACGTGAAGTCGGTCGTGCCGGCCGCGCAGCTGCGCAAGGTGCAGCTGGGGGTGCCCACCTACGGGCGCAACTGGGCGAAGGTGCAGTCGGGCACCTGCCCGAGCAACACCAACCTCTCCACCAGCTCGGTGCAGATGGAGCACGCCGCCACCCTCGCCGCGAGCAAAGGAGCCATCCCCACACGGCACAGCTCGGGCGAGGTGACCTTCACGTACACCGAGACCTTCACCGGGCCACGTCCGAACAGCATCCCGCCGCCGCCGTACACGCCCCCGTCGGCCGACGTCGACCAACTCGGCACGGCGGTCGAGCACGGCGGGCTCGACCGCGCCCTGCGGCTCAGCCCGGGCGGGGCGTTCGTGACCTGTGTGGTCGCGCGCACCGTCTACTACCCGGACGAGATGGCGGTGATGCAGCGGGCCAACGCCGCCCTGTCGGCCGGGTTGTCGGGCATCGCCATCTGGGCCCTGGGCTACGAGACCACGGCGCTGTGGCCGCTGCTCGCCGGCGTCAACGTGCAGCGACCCGCCGGCACCACACCGATCGGCTCGCTCGACACCGCAGCCCGCATCGGCGACGGATCGACCGGGGTGATGGTGAGCGGCTGGGCACTCGACCCGGAGCTCGACCTGCCGATCACGGTGCGCGTCACGGTCACCGACCCCGGCCAGCCCACGCGCACCAGTGCCCCGATACTTGCGCGCAGCCCCCGCCCCGACCTGCCCGGTGCCATCCCCGGTGCCGGTGCGCTGCACGGCCTTGCCGCTGTCGAGGTGCCGCTGCCGGCTGCCGCCGGCGCCCAGGTGTGCCTCGTGGCCACCGGCTACGGCGCAGCTGCCACCGCGGTGCAGCTCGGGCCGTGCCGCACGGTGTGACCGAGCAGGTGGCCCGACACGCTCGCTAACGTGCTGCGCATGACCGCGAGCTCGTCCGAACCGGGCACGGCCCACGCTCAGGCCGATGCCGGCGCGGAACGGCGCCAGGGTGCGCGCTACGACGTAAGCGCCGCCGAGATCGAGGCGTTCCACCGCGACGGCTACGTGCACCTCCGCGGCGTGATGTCGACCGACGAGATGGCCGAGATCGAGGCCGTCTACGAACGCTTCCTGCGTGGCGAGATCGCCGTCGAAGGCAAGGACTTCAACGACATGACCACGGGCGAGCACGGCACCGACCCACGCGGCTACGCAGTCGTGAACGTGATGCTGCCCCGCCGCTACCACCCCGCCTGGCAGGGCAACCTGTTCGAGCTCCGGGCGATGTCGATCGCTGCGCAGTTGTGCGGTGAGGGGATGGTGATCGACTTCGATCAGCTGCTCGCGAAGTCGCCGGGCCGACCCGACGCCGTGTTCCACTGGCATCAGGACCAGGCGTACTGGATCGACACCGACGACCGGCGCACCGCCACCTGTTGGCTCGCCGTCGACGACTCGACGGTCGAGAACGGCTGCATGCAGTTCCTGCCGGGCTCGCACCGCGAGCCGGTGCGGCCACATCGTCCACTGCACGGCGACCGCTCTGCCAGCCACACCCTCGTCACCGATCTGCGACCTGACGACGTGATGCGCCCGGTCGAGATCCGTCGCGGCGACATCACGGTGCACAACGAGGGGGTGCTCCACGGCTCGGGTGGCAACCACTCGGCGGCGAGCTACCGCCGGGCCTACATCGTCGCCCTGCGTAGCCAGAGCACCGTGGCCGAGGAACGGCGGCGGGGCTTCACCCACAGCCACAACGACGCCGGCGAGGTGCTCGAGAGCGTCGACGGCCTGCAGGCCTGATCCGATCGGCGTCGACGACCGCCGACCAGCCTTGTGATCGCACCGACATGACGGCCTACTCTGGCCAGACCGTCTGTTCCCAGGGAGGACCCACCATGGCTGGTTCGTACATCGTCGCCGGCGCCCGCACCCCCATCGGCAAGATGAGCGGTGCGTTGGCCTCGTTCAGCGCCGCCGAGCTCGGCGGGTTCGCCATCGCCGCTGCGCTCCAGCGCGCCGGCGTGTCGCCCGACGAGGTCGAGCACGTGCTCATGGGCCAGGTGCTCATGGCCGGCCAGGGCCAGGTGCCCAGCCGTCAGGCCGCCGTGAACGCCGGCATCCCGATGAGCGTGCCGAGCGTCAACATCAACAAGGTCTGCCTGTCGGGTCTGAACACCGTCTACCTCGCCGACCAGATGATCGCCTCGGGCGAGGCCGACATCGTCATCGCCGGTGGCATGGAGAGCATGACGAACGCGCCGTACATCGCAGCCGGCGCCCGTGGCGGCTTCCGCTACGGCAACACCGAGCTCGCCGATGCGATCATCAAAGACGGCCTGTGGTGCGCGTTCGACGCGTGCCTGATGGGCCTCGGCACGGAGCGCTACGCAGGCGGCGGCATCACCCGCGAGCAGCAGGACGACCTGGCGATGAAGAGCAACGAGCGGGCTGCCAACGCCATCAAGGAGGGTCGCCTCGCCGACGAGATCGTGGCGGTGAGCATCCCCCAGCGCAAGGGCGAGCCGATCCTGGTCGAAACCGACGAGGGCGTGCGGCCCGGCACCACGATGGAGTCGCTCGCCACCCTGAAGCCGGCCTTCGACAAGGAGGGCACGATCACGGCAGCCAACGCGTCGCAGATCAGCGACGGCGGGTCGGCGCTGGTGATGATGAGCGAGCGCGCCGTCAACGCCCGGGGCATCACCCCGCTCGGCCAGGTCGTCAGCTACGGCATGGTGGCCGGCCCCGACAGCGCCTCGCTGCTGCAGCAGCCGAGCCGGGCGATCATGAAGGCGCTCGAGCGGGCCGGCAAAACGGTGGCCGACGTCGATCTGTTCGAGATCAACGAGGCCTTCGCGGCAGTCGGCGTCGCCTCGATGGCCGACCTCGGCATCAGCGACGAGATCGTCAACGTCAACGGTGGGGCGATCGCCCTCGGCCATCCGATCGGCATGAGCGGCAACCGCCTGGCGCTCACCCTGCTCCACGAACTGCGCCGCCGCGGCGGCGGACTGGGCGCCGCCGCACTGTGCGGTGGTGGCGGCCAGGGTGACGCACTGCTGGTGCGCACCGTCTGACGACCTACGCGTCCGCGGCGATGCTTGACATCGTTTCGTCATCTTCGTAACATGATTGACACATAGCTGGTCGGCCCCCGAGGTCGGCCAGCGACAGGTCCGGGGTGCCACCTCTGGAGCTGGCCCGTCCGCCCGCTACCAGGTCCAGGAGTGGCACCCCGTTCCGCGTCCACCCCAGCACGATCGGTCCCGCTGGTCATGAGCGGACGGCCGATCCCTCGCCGATGCGCGGGCCGACGCCGATGCACACGGACGCGACGAGGGCCAGCCCCACCAGGGCCGGCCCTCGTTCGTCGTGCTGTGGTTCAGCGCGGTGCGATCGGATCGA
>JBBATY010000065.1:0-9947 GCA_040398525.1 Ilumatobacteraceae bacterium
GTGTCGTCGGCCACGGCAGGCAGCCCGGTGGCCCGACAGACCGCCTCGGCCTTGAGCCGTGCGTTGCCCTCGAGCGTGCCCGCGTCCTCCACCACGTCGGGCACGTCGTCCGGGCGCGGGCGGAGCGTCACCAACCCATCGAGGATCGCGGCGATCTCGGCCACCTTGTGCGGGTTGGCCGTGGCGCAGACGAGCGTCTCGACAGGCCCCTGCACCGGTGTCACTTCTTCCGGGTGAGCATCGCTCGCGGTGAGGGCGGGTCGCTCACGAGCAGTGCCTGCAGATCCATGATCTCGCGCAGACCGCCGGACGCGAGTCCGAGCAGGGTGTCGAGCTGGCCCCGGCTGAAGGCGACGCCCTCGGCCGTGCCCTGCACCTCGACGAAGCGCGGCTCGTGGTCGGCCTCGTGCGGCTGGCCCAGCATCACCACGTTCATGTCGACCTCGGCCGTCGAGTCCTCCACATAGGGCAGGTCGAGCACCGGCACACCGTCGACGATGCCCACGCTGATGGCCGCGCAGAACGAATGGAGCGGGTGCTGCTTGATGGCGCCGTTCTGTTGAAGGCGGCTGAGCGCATCGTGCAACGCCAGATAGCCGCCGCAGATGCTGGCGGTGCGGGTGCCACCATCGGCCTGCAGCACGTCGCAGTCGACCACGACCTGGCGCTCGCCGAGGAGGCGCATGTCGCACGCCGCGCGCAGCGACCGGCCGATCAGGCGCTGGATCTCGACGGTGCGCCCGCTCTGCTTGCCCTTCGCGGCTTCGCGCTCGACGCGCTCGGGCGACGAGCCGGGCAGCATCGAGTACTCGGCGGTCACCCAGCCGGTGCCCGTGCCCTTCATCCAACGCGGCACGTCCTCGTCGATCGAGGCGGTGCACAGCACCCTGGTGCGGCCGAAGCTCACCAGCACACTGCCGGCGGCCATCTCGGTGTAGTCGCGTTCGAAGGTGATGGGCCGCAGCTCGTGCTCGGCGCGTCCGTCGGGTCGGGTCATGTCGGTTCCTCCGGGGGATCCTGTGTGGGGGTGTGCAGTGTGCCGATCCGCCAGCCTTCGGCGTCGCGCAGTTCGGGGCCGAGTAGGCGCCGGCCGAGGTCGGCGAACCAGGTGACATCGCCGCTCGACAAGAAGCGGTGCACCGCAGGTTCGATCGTGGCGGCGGCCTCGCTGCGCAGCAGGCCGAGCCGGTGCAGCTCGGCGCGGGCAGCGAAGGCGGTCTCATCGGCGCTCGACACCAGGGTGACGTCGGGGCCCATCACCTCGCCGATCACCCGAGCGAGGTAGGGGTAGTGCGTGCAGCCGAGCAGCAGGGCGTCGACACCGGCCTCGCGCACCGGGGCGAGCAGGCGCTCGGCGAGGATGCGTACCTCCTCACCGCTCGTCTGGCCGCGCTCGACGAACTCGACGAACCCCGGGCAGGCGGTGGCAGTCAGCTCGACGTCGGCCCCGGTGGCGGCGACAGCTCGCTCGTAGGCGCCGGACCCGATGGTGCCGACCGTGCCGATCACACCCACCCGGCCGCTGCGGGTGGTGCAGACGAGCGCCCGCGCCCCCGGTTCGACGACGTCGATCACCGGCACCGGCAGCTCGTCGCGCAGCGCGTCGAGCGCGGCCGCCGAGGCGGTGTTGCACGCCACGACGATGGCCTTCGCGTCGTGCTCGTCGACCAGGCTGTGCGCCAGCTCGAGGGCGAAGCGGCGCACCTCGCTCAATGGCCGCGGGCCGTACGGGTAGCGCCCGGTGTCGCCGATGTAGACGAGGTGCTCGAAGGGCAGCAGATCGATGAGCGCCCGGGCGACGGTGAGGCCCCCGAAGCCGCTGTCGAACATGCCGATGGGTCGATCCATACCGCCGGACACGCTACGACCTCGCAGCCGGGTCGACGTGGCTCGCTGCGAACCGCAGCGGCCAGGTCAGAAGTAGATGATCTTCTCGGCCTTGCTCTCGGCCTCGTCGAGGTCGTCGGTGTAGGCACCCGTCGACAGGTACTTCCAGCCGCCGTCGCACACGATGAACACGATGGTGCCCTCGCTGATCTCGGTGGCCACCTTCGCCGCGCCGGCCAGCGCCGCGCCGGCCGAGATACCCGAGAAGATGCCGCACTCGCGCACCAGACGGCGGGTCCACTCGAGGCTCTCGCGGGGACGCACCACGCGCTTGCGATCGAGCAGGTCGAAGCCGTACCACTGCTCGAACACGGGCGGGATGTACCCGTCGTCGAGGTTGCGCAGGCCCTCCACCGCCTCGCCGAGCGGCGGCTCGATGGCGATGACCTTCACGCCGGGCTTGTGCTCCTTCAGATAGCGGCCCGTACCCATGAGCGTGCCGCTGGTGCCCAGGCCGGCGACGAAGTGGGTGATCTCGGGGCAGTCGCGCAGGATCTCCGGCCCGGTGCCCTCGTAGTGGGCCATCGGATTGGCGTCGTTGCCGTACTGGTACAGGAAGCACCACTCCGGATGCGCCGCAGCCATCTCCTGGGCCCGGCGAACGGCACCGTTCGAACCCTCCTCCCCCGGAGTGAGGATCAGCTCGGCGCCGAACACCTCGAGCATCTGACGCCGCTCGATCGACACGCTCGTGGGCATGAGGATCTTGATCGGATAGCCCTTCATCTGCGCGATCGCGGCCAGGGCGATACCGGTGTTGCCCGACGACGGCTCGATGATCGTCTGGCCGGGCAGCAGGCGGCCGTCCTTCTCGGCCTGCTCGATCATCGACTTGGCGATGCGGTCCTTCACCGACCCGAACGGGTTCTGGTTCTCGAGCTTGGCGATGATGCGGACGTTGGGGTTGGGCGACAACTGGCTGACGTCGACCATCGGCGTGTTGCCGATCAACTCGAGCACACTGGATGCTGGCACCATGACGACCTCCTCCGGCCGTGCAACCGGCCCGGGCCGATCTGAATTCCCACTGGGACGAGAATTCAGATCAAGTTAGTCAGCATTGTATCCCAGCCCGGTCGAGTCAGGCCACGGCGACGGGCTCTTCGTCGATCGTGCCGTCGATGATCCGGTAGCTGCGGGTCTCCGGCGCCTCGCGCTTCAAGCTGACGATCACGTAGTGCCAGTTCGGATCGGGGGCCTGGGCGACATCGGTGGGGCTCGGGTAGGGCTCGCTGTGGGTGTGGCTGTGCACCACCCCGATCACCTCGAGCCCTTCGTCCTCAGCTGCCATCTCGGTGCGCAGGTGCACCTTGGGGTCGATGGTGTACACCTTGGCCGAGGCGGCCAGGTTGGGGCTCGGCACGAACCGCACCACCCGCTGGCCGCGCCCGACGAGCAGGCCGCACGCCTCGAGCGGGTAGCCGTCGTAGAGGTGGCCGATCATCTGGGCGAAGGCCTGGGCCGGGAACAACAGGGGCGGTCGCTGCACGCGCCCGAGAGTACCGGCAGGAAGGTGAACAGACGGTTAACGTCGACCCGCTGTGCTGACCGCCACCCTGCTCGCCCTCGGCGCCGCCGTGCTGCACGCCGGCTGGAACCTGGCGGTCAAGCAGAGCGGCGACCGGTTCATCGCCCTGTGGGGCCAGTTCACCATCGCCGGGGCGATCTCGCTCGTGCTGCTCGTTGCCGTCGGCGGGATGCCGGCCGACGCCTGGAAGTGGGCGGCGATGTCGGGGCTGGTCCACCTCCCCTACTCGTGGTTCCTCGCCCGCGCCTACGACCACGGTGACTTCTCGCTCGTCTACCCGATGGCCCGCGGCGGCGGGGCCCTGCTGGCCGCGATCGGCGGTGTGCTCCTGCTGGGCGACGACCTCGGTTGGCTCGGGCTCACCGCGGTGGCCACGGTGGCGCTCGGCCTGGCCCTGCTCGCCGGACGGGTGCGCGGGCCGGAGGTGGCGGCGGCGCTCGCCGTGGCGGCCACGATCGGCGCCTACTCGGTGATCGATGCGAAGGGCATCCGCGCCGCCGACACGGCGGCGTACACCCTGGCCTCGTTCACCACCACGGGCCTGGTGCTCACCACCTTCGCCCTGGCCACCGGACGTCGACCACAGATGGTGATGGGCCTACGGGCCAACTGGCGGCGCTACACCGTGGTGGGCATCATTTCGTGCGTCACCTACGGCATGGTGCAGCTGGCGTGGCGTCTCGCCCCCGTCGGTTACGTCACCGCCATCCGCGAGTCGAGCGTGCTGATCGCTGCGTTCGCCGGGTCGCGCCTGTTGGGCGAAGAGGCGGGCACTCGGCGCACGTTGGCCGCCAGCATCGTCCTCATCGGCCTGATCCTGCTGGTCGCAGCCCGATAGCGTCTGGTGCCCTATGGCACGCGAGCGCACCGGCAAGAAGGTCATTGCCTCCAACCGGCGCGCCCGTCACGACTACGCCATCGTCGACGAGATCGAGGCCGGCATCGTGCTGAGCGGCAGCGAGGTGAAGAGCCTGCGCGAAGGCCACGTGCAGATCGCCGACGCGTACGCCCGCATCATCAACGGCCAGGTGTGGCTCGACGGGATGCACATCCCGCCCTACCAGTTCGCCCACGGGGTGGGTGCGCACGACCCCAACCGGGCCCGCAAGCTGCTGCTGCACCGCAGGGAGATCGAGCGCATTGCGGCAGAGATCAAGCGCGAGCACCTCACCATGGTGCCGCTGTCGCTCTACTTCAACGACGGCAGGGTGAAAGTCGAGATCGGCCTCGGCCGCGGCCGCAAGAAGGCCGACAAGCGCAACGCGATCGCCGAACGCGACAGCCAGCGCGAGATCCAGCGCGCCCTGGGCCGGCAAGCCAAGGGCATGGGCTGACGAGCCGCCAGCTGCGGCCGCCGGGTACCCGGCTCGAGTCCGGCTACAGCCAGCCGCTGCGCTTGAACGCGCGGTACATCCACACGGCGACGACGGCCATCCCGCCCACCACCACCGGGTACGAGGCCGGATGCCCGAGCTCGGGCATGTGCTCGAAGTTCATGCCGTAGATGCCGGCCACCATCGTCGGCACCGCGGCGATGGCCACCCAGGCGCTGATCTTGCGCATGTCCTCGTTCTGCTGCACCGAGATCTGCGCCAGGCTTGCCGTCATCGCAGCATCGAGCAGGCCCGACAGCGATTGGCTGCGGGTGACGGCCCGGTCGAGCTGATCGGACGCCTCGTTGAGGTCGGTCTGCACATCGGCGGGCAGTGTGGGGCCGATGTGGCGGATCAGTCGGGCCAGCGGCTCGTGCAGCGAGTCGACCGCCATCAGCAGCTCGCGCACCTCGCGCTTGAGTTGGTAGAGGCGCTGCACCGGCTGGTGCCGGGTGGCGGAGAACACGTCGCGCTCGGCCTCGACGGCGTCGTTCTCGAACCCGTCGAGGGCCGGACCGTAGTCGTCGATGACCCGGCCGATGATGGCTGCAGCCACCGCGGCGGGCCCGTCGCGCAGGCGGTCAGGGTCGGCCTCGAGGCGCGCCCGGAGCTCCGACAGCGGGCTGGCCTGACCGTGGCGGATCGACACGACGGCACGCTGGCCGATGAGCAGGGTCATCTCCCCGAGCACGATCAGCTCCTGCGGATCGTCGTAGCGGGCCGTGCGCAGCACCATCTGCGTGGTCGCACCCTCGATCTCGAGCACCGGGCGGCTGTGCGGGGCGAGGATCTCGGCCACCGGCACGTCGTCGAGGTCGAGCGCGTCGCAGATCGGTTGCAGCTCGGCCGGCGTCGGCATCCGCATGCCGATCCAGACGAACCCCTCCCCCGTCGCGCACCAGGCGGCCAACGACTCCGGTGAGGGGTCGAGGTCGACACGTCGGCCGTCGACGTAGGCGGCGCAGTCCACGATCATGGGGCCAGTGTTGCCGACGGCGAACCCCTCGGACGACGACCACTCGTGTCGCGGGGGACGGGGATGCGTCACTCCCCTGCGGAGTACATCGACTCGATCAGGTCGTGGTACTCGCGCTCGACCACCGCCCGGCGCACCTTCAACGTGGCCGTCAGCTCGTCGTGCTCGATGGTGAGGTCGCGTGGCAGCACTACGAAGCGGCGAATCGACTCCGCCCTCGACACCGACGCGTTGGCCTGGTCGACCACCGTCTGCAGGTGGGCCAACAGCTCGGGGTCGCGGGTGAGCTCGGCCGCGGGCACTGCGGGCCGGCCGTGCTCGACACACCAGCGAGTGAGCGCGTCCTCGTCGAGGGCCAGTAGAGCGGCGACGAACGGTCGGCCCTCGCCCACCACCAGGGCCTGGCTCACCAGCACCGACGCCCGCAGGCGGTCCTCGAGCGGGGCCGGGGCGACGTTCTTGCCGGCTGCGGTGACGATCAGCTCCTTCATCCGCCCGGTGATGCGCAAGTAGCCGTCGGCGTCGAGCTCGCCGATGTCGCCGGTGCGGAACCAGCCGTCGGTGAACACCTCGGCGCTCGCCGCCTCGTTGTGCCAGTAGCCGGCGAAGACCTGCGGCCCCCTGGCCAGGATCTCACCGTCGTCGGTGATCGCCAGGTCAGTGCCGGCCACCGCGCGGCCCACGGTGCCCGGCTTCCACGCGCCGGGGCGGTTGATGGTGAGCAACGGGCTGGTCTCGGTGAGGCCGTAGCCCTCGTAGACGTCGAGGCCGATCCCGGCGAAGAAGTGGGTGAGGCGCTCGCCGAGCGGCCCGCCGCCGCTGAAGGCGAACCGCAGCCGTCCGCCGAACGCGGCCCGGATCTTGCCGTACACCAGCCGGTCGAGCACCGCGTGCTGCGCGCCGAGCAGCAGCGGCACCTTGCCGGCGGTGCGGGCCTTCGACCAGTCGATGGCCACCTTGGCGGCATGCTCGAAGATCTTTCCCTTGCCCTCGTCGTGGGCCTTGCGACGAGCACCCTCGTAGACCTTCTCGAAGATGCGCGGCACGGCGGCGATGACCGTCGGTTGGGCCAGGGGGAACTCCTCGGCCAGATGGGCCACGTCGGTGGCGAACGCGATGGGCATGCCTCGTTCGACGCAGAACTGGGCATAGGCCTTGGTGAGCACGTGGGCCAGCGGCAGGAACATCATCCCCACCTCGTCGGCCTGCAGCGCAGGGGCAACGGCGATGGCGCTCTGCAAGGAGTTGACCCGCAGGTTGCGGTGCGTGAGCGGGCACCCCTTGGGGCGTCCGGTGGTGCCCGAGGTGTAGATCACCGTGGCCACGTCGTCGGCACGCAGGGCTGCACTGCGGCGCTCGACCTCGGCCGGGTCGACCGTGGCGCCGCGTCGGCCCAGCTCGGCCTCGGCCCCGCTGTCGATGACGAGGATCTCGCGGCAATGCGACTCGGCAGCGATCGCCTGATCGGCCGCTGCCGCCATCGCCGCCGTCTCGACGATGGCGAGCACGGCGCCGCTGTTGCCGACGATCCACTCGATCTGCTCGCTCGAGGAGGTGTCGTAGATCGGCACGGTCACCCCGCCGGCCCGCAGGATCGCCAGATCGAACAGCATCCACTCCATCCGGGTGCGGCTCATCAGCGCCACCCGGTCACCTGGGGCGACACCGGCGGCAACCAGACCCCGGGCGACGGCGAGCACCCGGTCGGCCACCTCGCGCACGGTGATCGCCCGGAACCCGGTGGCCGCCCGCACACTGAACATCGTGTCGTCGGGGTGCTCGGCCACCCGCTGCAGCAATGGCTCGACCAGGGTCGCCGTCTCGGGCAGCGGGGGCAGTTCGGGCCCACTCGCTGTCGCCTTCACGATCGTCCCACCGTGCTCACGTCCCATTGCCGTCCTCCACTCCCCATCGGCCCATCGCCTGGCGCCACGCACCACTCTGGTCGGCAACGGGCGAGCGGCCTAGGGCACTAGGTCACAGCGTCGGCCCGGCTGGCGGTCACCTGCTCAGCGGGTCGGGTCGAGGGTGCGGGCCGTCGGCGAGCGAGGCACCTGCTCGTCGCTGCGGGGCAGGGTGCCGAGCAGCCGGTCGCCCAGGTTCGACGTGACCCCGAGCCAGTACGCCTCGTTGCGGTAGTGGTGGCGACGGTGGTTGCGCGCCAGACGGGCGTAGTAGCGCGTGCGCGGCCGGTACGCCGTGTGCACCAACAGGTGGGTCCACTCGTAGTGGGCGGCTGCTCCGACCGTGGCCGCGAGCGCCGTGAGGAAGGCCCCGAGCAGCCCGCCATCGAGCGCCCAGCCGAGCGGCAGGCTCCACACTGCGGTGGCGATGGCGAGGATGACCAGGAAGATCGCCATCTCCACGCCCGTGAGCAGCAGCCACTGCAGCTCCGGTGGGTCGAGGTGGTGCTTGCGGTGGCCGTGGCCGAGGCCGAGGCGCCGGGCGGTGAACGACTCGGTCGACGCATGCAGCACGTCGCGGTGCAGCACCCACTCGACCGGCCCGGTGAGCAGCACCACGACGGCTACGAGCACCGGGTCGGCCCACGACCAGCCGCCGACGAGCAGCCGCACCACCACCAGCACTGCCAGCGCCGGCACCGCCACCCGGCCGGAGCCCAGCCGCAGGAACAGCCGAGCGGTCTGCCGCTTCGTGCGGAGCTGGTCGGCGCGCACCGTCATGGCGCCGAGGTTACGGGGTGTGCGACAGTGTCGCCATGGAGGCCACGCGGGTGACCGCTGCCGTGCTCGGTGTCGCGCTGGTGGTGGTCTACGCCGTCGGGTCGGGCCGCTGGGTCGCGAGCGGCGACACGTGGTACCGAAGCCTCGAGCAGCCACCGTGGCAGCCGCCCGGTGCCGTCTTCGCCATCATCTGGCCCTACAACTTCGCGGCGCTCATCGCCGCCGGCCTGGCCATCGCATTCCATGGCTCGGCAGCTGCCCGCGGGGTGTGGCTGGTCGGACTGGCGCTCAGCGTGACTGCTGCCCTCACCTGGGCCCGGTTGTTCTACGTCCACCATGCCCTGTGGCCGGCTGCTGTGGCGTTGATCGCAGCAGCGGTGCTGACCGTTCCGATCGTGGTCGCTGCCTTCGGCGTGCGCACCTGGGCCGGGGCGATCCTCGTCCCGTACAACATCTGGGTCGCCCTGGCAGCCTCGCTGTCGGTCGGGTACGCGCTGCGCAACTAGCGCTCGGCGCCCAGGATCGAACCTGCGGCCCCTCTTGTTCAGAAAACGCTGGCCGCGTCGGTCAGCAGCTCGCGGGCCCGGCACATGCAATGCGGTTGCCCTCCGAGTCGCTGAACTCGGCCACCGCACCCTGCTCGCCCACATCGGTGACCGGATAGAGGACCTCTGCGCCTCGCCCGACGGCCCGGGCGAGCGTGGCCGCCACATCGTCGACCCGGAAGTACACCCGTGTGCCATCGATCGACGGCCTGTAGCTGTCGCCCGCTGCGAGCGCACCACTGGCGCCACCGAGCTCGTTCGCCTCGGGGAACAGCGCCATCGGGTGACCGTCGATCTCGGTGCGCTCGAGCTCGATCTGGAAGACGTGCTCATAGAACGCAACCGCCCGCTCCATGTCGACGACCGGGATCTCGTACCAATTCACGAGTGCCATGCGGGCAGCATTCCAGCCGACCGCCGCAGGAGCAACCCGCGTGCTCGAGCGGCCGTACTCGACGCGGGAACACTTCGTCGCACCCCGGGGTTACACTTGGCGTAGTTCAACCAAGGGGCTGACAGGATTCGACGTCAGTGACATTGGTCGAGCGTGCGACCCGAGTTGCTCAGACTCGCTAAACGGGGCAACCCAAAGAATTGCCAACGAGCAGTTCGCTCTCGCCGCCTGATTCGTCAGGTTGTGAAGAGACATCGTGACCAGAAATGGCGCACGGGGCCGATCCACCGCAGCCCGGCAACAGAAGCGGAGGATGACAGCGGAAAAGACTGCTGGCGTCGGGAAAGACCGATGACTGCTCGGAAAGACGAGTCGCGGGCCACCATCTTCGGGTGATGGCCAGTCGACCCGCCGGTGCCCCTGCGTCAGGGACGAAGTCGGGAATGGTCGTATCACGGGCGCTCAGTGCCTGATGGACGAGGGTTCAATTCCCTCCAGCTCCACCCACTAGAAGAGGTTGCGAACCCGGGTCCGAGCGGGCCCGGGTTCGTGCGTTTTCC
>JBBATY010000066.1:0-8547 GCA_040398525.1 Ilumatobacteraceae bacterium
GCTAGCCGGCCGCAGCTGCGGTGACGATCCGCTCGGCCCAGGCCACGTAGCGGTCCATCGCCACCTCGGCCAACGCGATCGCCACGGAGTCGTAGCCGTGCATCCCCTCGGGGTAGATGTCGAGCTCGGTGGGGTTGCCCGCCTGGTGCCACCGAGCGGCGAGGAACATCGAGTCGTCGATCAGCGGGTCGGCGGTGCCCACACTGATCAGCGCCGGGGGCAGGCCGTGCAGGTCGGCGTGCAGCGGCGACACCTCCGGTGCCCGGCGGGCCTCGCGGTCGGCAGAGCCCACGTACCCGGTGGCCAGCCAGTCGCAGTGCGGGGTCGACAGCACGAGCGAGGCCGGGCCGAAGTTGCGCATGCTCGGGGTGAGCCCGAGGTCGTACCAGCCGTAGCAGAGCAGCGCGCCGGCGAACGGGCTCAACCCGTGCCGGTCGCGCAGGCGCAGCAGGGTGGTGACCACCAAGTTCGCACCGGCCGACTCGCCGCCGATCAGCACCGTCGGCGACGGGGCAGCCGCAAGCTCGCCGGCGTGCTCGAGGAACCACAGCGCGGCGGCCTCGCAGTCGTCGGGCCCGGCCGGGTACGGGTGCTCCGGGGCCAGCCGGTAGTCGACGCTCACGACCGTGAGGTGCATCCGGTCGACGATCACCCGCAACAGGTCGTCGTACTCGTCGGGTGTGCCGTAGGTGAACCCGCCGCCGTGGATGTGGAGGAAGGCCCCGACGGGCCGCTCGGCGCGGATGATGCGCAACGGGATCGCCCCGGCGGGCCCGTCGATGCGGACCTCGGTGGCCCGCGGGTCGGGCACCGGCCTGGGGAACGCCCCGGTGCCCGCGGCACGGGCGGCACGCACCTTGGCCGGTGGGACGTCCTCCATCCTGACACCCGCCATCGCTGCGGCCATCTGCTCGTTGGCGGCGCGCGCCTCGGCCACCACGGCGTCGGAGACGGGCACGAAGGTGATCTGCACGCGGTGGTCGATTCAGAGCCGACGCAGGGCCACGTCGGTCACCCGGTGATCGGCGCCCTTGCGCACCAGCAGGCTGGCCCGGGTGCGGGTGGGTTGGATGTTCTCGACGAGGTTCTTGCCGTTGATCGACCGCCAGATGCCCTTGGCCGTGTCGATCGCTTCGTCGCGCGACAGATGGGCGTAGTGCCGGAAGAAGCTGCCCGGCTCCTGGAACACCGTGTCGCACAGCGTCAGGAAGCGCTCGACGTACCAGGCCTCGATGTGGGCCTCGTCGGCGTCGATGTAGATGCTGAAGTCGAAGTAGTCGCTGACGAACTCGTTGGTCTCGGCAGCGATCGGCGCGCCGACCTGCAACACGTTGAGGCCCTCGATGATCAGGATGTCGGGCTGACGGACCTCGATCTGCTCACCGTCGACGATGTCGTAGACGACGTGGCTGTAGACGGGTGCGGTCACCCGGGCCGAGCCACTCTTCACCTCGCGCAAGAACTCGAGCAGGCGACGTGTGTCGTAGCTCTCGGGGAAGCCCTTGCGGTGCATGATGCCCCGCTCTTCGAGCACCCGGTTGGGGTGCAGGAACCCGTCGGTGGTGACGAGGTCGACCTGCGGGTGGTCGGGCCAACGGGCGAGCAGCGCCTGCAGGATGCGCGCGAAGGTGCTCTTGCCCACGGCGACGCTGCCGGCGATGCCGATGACGTAGGGCACCTTCGGGGCGAGCGTGCCCAAGAACGCGGCCGACACCTTGTGCAGGTTCTGCGTGGCCGCGACGTAGAGGTTGAGCAGACGGGTGAGCGGCAGGTACACGGCCGCCACCTCGTCGAGGTCGATGCGGTCGTTGATGCCGCGCAACGCCGCGAGCTCGCTCTCGCGCAGGGTGAGCGGAGTGGCGGCGCGCAGGTCCGCCCACTCGTCGCGGTCGAACCGCAGGTAACGACCGTTCTCGTCCGTCACTGGCGGGAACCCTACGCTGCGGCCATGGGGGCGCCGCAACCTGCCGAGGAGACGCAACCTGCCGGTGAGACGCAACCTGCCGATGAGTCGGGGCGACGTCGGCGCCTCGGCGCGTGGTACACACCGGCGTCGCTCGTCGACCACGTCGTCGACCTCGCGTTCTCGGCTCCGAACCTCTCCCCACCCGATCGTCCGTTGCGGGCCCTCGACCCCGCGTGCGGTGACGGTCGGTTCCTGGCAGCAGTGCGGGCACGGGCCGGGGCGGTCGAGCTGACCGGCTGCGACATCGATCCCGGTGCGCTGGCGGCCAGTCGGGCCGCGCTCGGCGACGACGTCGAGCTGCTCGAGGCCGACGCGCTCGAGCACGACTGGGCAGGGCGGGAGTTCGACCTCGTGATCGGCAACCCGCCGTTCCTCAACCGGCTGGCGAGCCTCACCGCCCGCGGGCACCGATCGCGATGGGGTGGCGGCCCCTATGCCGACGCGGCTGCGGAGTTCCTCGGCCTCGCCGCCAGCGTCGTGCGGCCCGACGGGGGCCGGATCGCTCTGATCGTCCCGCTGTCGTTGCTCACCACACGCGACGCCGCACCGATCCGCGACGCGCTCGTGCGCCGTGCCGCACTGACCCACCTGTGGTGGTCGCCGACCCCCGTGTTCGACGCCCACGTGCGCACCGCGGCGCTGGTGCTCACCGCCGGCGCCGCGCAGGGACCGGTCCATCGCACCTACGGACCGGCGTTCGAGCCACGGGGCACCGCAGCGCTGCACGCGTCGTGGGGCGCACTGCTGCTCGACGACGACGCCCCGGAGACGCCGCCGCCGCCCGGCCCAGCGCCTGACGGCCGGGTGCTCGGCGATCTGGCGACGTTCTCCGCCGACTTCCGCGACCAGTACTACGGGCTGGTGGGCGCGGTCGGCGACGAGCTCGACGGACCACCCCTCGTCACCTGCGGCCTGATCGACCCGGGCACCTGCCACTGGGGGCAGCGACCGGTCCGCTTCGCCGGGCAGCGCTACGCCGCACCGCGTGTCGACCTGGCCCGGCTGCGGCCCGAACTGCAGCGCTGGGCGGCAAGCCGCCTGGTACCCAAGGTGCTGGTGGCGAACCAGACACGCACCATCGAAGCAGTCATCGACCGCACCGGCGCCTGGCTGCCCAGTGTGCCGGTCATCTCCGCCGTGCCCCGCGACCCCAGCGACCCAGGTGTGCTCGACCGCATCGCCGCGGTGCTCGCCTCGCCGGAAGCAACGGCATGGGCCCGGCACCATGCGGCCGGCAGCGGGCTGTCGGCCGACACGATCCGCCTCAGCCCGCGACTGCTCGCGTCGATCCCGTTGCCCGCCGACCACTGAGCGCGAGCGCGAATCCCACGGAGCGTTCCGCGACGACTGCGCAGCGTTGATGCGAACGATCCAGATTCGCGCCCAGCGTGCCGAAACACCGTCGAGATCCCGGCATCGACCCCCCGATGTCTGAACAGTCCGACGGGAGGACCTCTCCGAGCACACCCTCCGAGCACCACATGGCAGCACCCACCTCTTCCAGCATCGGGCCCGTCGAGGCCTTCTGGCGCTACCGCACCCGCACGGTGCCGGTGTGCGTGCTGTTCGGCCTGCTCGGTGCCGTCGGCGGCTGGATGCTCGGCGGCAAGGCGACGGCGACCACCGAGGTCTACCTCACCGACCCGCGCGGCGCCGACAAGATCCGGCCCGTCTCGGCGTCGGGGGCCGACCTGATGGCCTACACCACCCAGCGCGCCCAGTTCGCCGAGAGCGACGCGGTGCTGACAGCCGTCTCGGAGCGCACCAACGGCTCGCTCAGCGTCACCGACCTGCGCCGGCGGATCGAGACCGTACCGAGCAAGAACCTCAGCTTCATGATCACCTGCGAGAGCGACAGCAGCACCGGTGCGACATCGATCTGTCGATCCGTCGCCGAGGCGTACGAACAGCTCACCCTCGCCGACAACGAGCGACGTCGCGACATCGTGCTGGGCGAACTGCAGGAGACCCGTGAACGGCTCATCGCCGAGTCGGGCGGCGACGGTTCGGGTGCAACCGATCAGATCGACGTGCAGATCGCCGAGGCGAGCCTGCAGGCCGCGCTGTTCGGGTCGGGCGTCGAGTTCATCGACGTCCCCGAGTTCCAACCCACGTCGCGCCTGTTGCCCGCCGCCCAGTTCGGCCTCGCTGCAGCAGCGTTCGGCATGCTCCTCGCCGGCGCCATCGCCTGGCTCGCCGCATTGCGCCGACCTGTCGTCGCCGCACCCGACGAAGCGGCGGCCAAGCTTCGCTCGGTGTTGCTCGGCCAGCTCGACCGTGCCAATCCGCAGAGCGGCTACGACCTGGTGGCCACCAATGCTGGCCAGCGGGTGCAGCAAGGCGTCGTCGTCGTCACCGGCAGCTCCGACACCGCGGCCGGCAACACCGATCTCGTGGTGCAGCTGGCCGACGCGTGGATCCGCGAGGGCCGGTCGGTGCTGGTGGTCGACGGCAACGTCCGCCGCCCGAGGCTGTCGATGCGCTATGCCGCCGGACCGCCCCGATTGGGCTTCACCGACCTTCTCGGAGGCCTGGCCGACGAACGCGCCGTGCTCACCCAGGTGCAGGTGCCCAACGGCGGGCGGATGTGCTTCGTGCCGTGTGGTCGCTCGGTCGAGCACCCCGCCAGCCTGCTCCGCTCGGCCACGGCCCAGCAGGTGCTCGCCGGGCTGCGCCAGCGCTACGACATCGTGCTCGTCGACGCACCGCCGATCATGGACCGGGCCGAGGGCGGCGCACTCGCCTCGGTGGGTGACGGGTTGCTCGTCGTGGTGCCGCAGGGCGAGCAGGCCCAGCATCTCGACGCGCTGCGCAACCGCATCGAGGTGCTCGGGGTGAGCACCTACGGCGTGGTCTACGACCTCGTCCCGGCATGAGCTCGGGCATCGTCACCTGGCGGTCGCGCCACGAGGCGGTGCTGCGCGCCACGTGGTGGCTGCCACTGCTGCTGATGGTGGCGAGCGACTACAAGCTGCGGCGACGGGCGAGCGACCAGGCCATCAGCGGATCGGCCGATCCGTTCATCGTCGTCGAGCTGGGCGTCTACCTGGCCGTGGGCTGCTACCTGCTGGTGCGGCTACGACCCACGATGCGCCACCACGTCGTGGTGGTGTGGACCGCCGGCTACCTGCTGGCCGCTGCGGCGAGCACGCTGTACGCGCCGTTCCCGGTGTTCGCGCTCGTGCGCGGCGTGCAGCTGGTCGTGATCCTGCTGGCCCTGCTGCAGTTCGTGCACGATGCCGACCTGGCCGTGATGCGTCGGCTCCTGCACGGGTACGTCGTGCTGGTGACGGCATCGATCGGCATCGGCCTCGCCTACGTCGCCCCGCAGACCGGCGAGCAGCTGGGGCGCTTCACCTGGCTCTACACCCACAGCGTCGTCGCCGGGGCGATGCTCGCGGCGAGCGTGGTGATCCTGTTCGGGATGTGGCTCACCCACCGGACGGCGGGGCTGCCGTGGGTGCGGTGGGCCTACGGCCTGCTGCTCGTCGTGCACATCGTCGCCCTCCTGCAGACACGCACCCGTGGATCGATCGGGTCGGCGATGGTAGCGATGGTCGTCGTCACCCTCCTCTGGCTCGACGCGAAGGGTGCCCGCGACCTGTTCATCGCGGCGAGCGTGTTCGTCACGCTGGTGGTGCTCACCGTCGCGCAGCCGATCCTCGCCTACCTGCTGCGCAACAGCGACTTCGAGCAGCTTGCGTCGCTCAACCGGCGAACCGATCTGTGGGCGATGGCGATCGAGATGTTCGCCGAACGACCGCTCATCGGGTTCGGGTTCACGTCGACACGCGGCCTGTTCCTCGAACGGACCAGCCTCGGCGGTGCGCACAACGCGTTCGTCAACGTGCTGGTCGACCTCGGCTTGATCGGCATGCTGTGGTGGGGCGGGCTGGTGGTGCTCATCATCGTCCACGTCGGGCGGCTGCGGCGCCGGGTGCGCCGCGAGCGGGGTCTCGAGGCCTTGGCCTTCGACGCGCTCACCGTGACAGGGCTGATGGTGTGCATGCTCATCAACGCGCTCACCGCCGAGTACCTCGCCGGCGGGGTCGGTGCGGCCGCCATGCTGCTGTACCTCGTCGGCGCCTGGGTGGTGCTCGCCAGCGACGCCGCCGACTCGGTGACCACCGAGCGTCGCCGCTTCCCGCGCGCGACGCCGGAGTCGTCGGACGCCTGGATCGGGGCCGGCACCTCACCCGAGGCGAGTGGGTGATGGCTGTGGCCGGCTTGCACCATGTCGGGGCCGTGCGGTCGCGATCGACCGTCACCGGAGCGATCGTCGCGCAGATGTCGCAAGCCGTCGGCAGCTTCCTGCTGCAGGTGCAGGCGGCGCGGCTGCTCGGCCGCGAGGGCCTCGCCGAGTTCGCCGTGCTCTACGGCCTGGTGGTGGTGGGCACCGCCGTGTCGACCGGGCTGGTGGGCGACGCGCTCACCGTGCTCGACCGTCACGCGCCGCCCGTGCGGGCCGGGTTGCAGTGGTGGGCGAGCCGGGTCGTGCTCGTGGCGGCTGCCGTGTTGGCCCTCATCGTGCTCGCCGTCGGTGGCCTCGGTGCCGTCGACGTGCTGTGGTTCGCGCTCGCCACAGCCACGTTCCTGGTCGAGGACCTGCTGCGTCGACTGCTGATGGCCTCGATGCGCTTCTGGACGATCGTGGCGGTCGACCTCGTGGTGCTGGTCGGCTCGGTCGGTCTGGTGGCCGCCGTGCACCTCGGCCCGGGGACGGTGAGCCTGCAGACCTTCCTCATCGCGATGGTGGTCGGCCAGAGCGCAGCAGCTGTCACTGCCTGGGCGATGCTTCCGCCCGCCGACCGACGTTGGGTGCGCGGCGTGGTCCCGGAGCGAGCGACGGTCTGGCGCTACGGCTCGTGGCGGGCGCTGCAGCACAGCATCCGTCCGGTCACACTCGCCCTGGTCCGCGTCGTGGCGATCGCACTCATCGGTCTGGCCGCCTTCGGCGAGGTGGAGGCAGCCAGGTTGTTCGTCGCGCCGGCGATCCTCGCGGTGAACGGGGCGAGCAACTACCTGTTCGCCAGCTTCGCGAACAGCTCGACGGCCACCACTCCCGACCTGCTGCGCCGCGCCGATCGCGGGGTCGCTGCACTGCTCGGCGCGGCCCTGGCACTCGGGTTCGTCGCCGTCGTGACACTGCCTCTGCTCGGCGACCTCGTGTCGGTGGGCGAATTCGAGATCAGCGCCCTTGCCGTCGCCGGATGGTCGGCGTTCGCCGCCGCCACGGCAGCAGTCACCCCCTACGGCGTGCTCGCCGCGGTGCGCGTCCGCCAGGCGAAGGTGTTCGCGATCCGAGCCGTCGAGACGGTCGCTTCGATCGGGGCCGTGACGATGGTCCTGGCGTCAGGAGCCGACGGCTGGACGATCCCCGTGGTGCTCGGACTGTGCTCGGCCGTTGCTGGCTGGGCGATCCGGGTAGCGATCGTTGCAGAGGACTCCCCATGACTTCGAACCAACACTCACGGATCGTCCGCATCGCTGCGATCGCAGCGGTCGGCATCGTCGCGGTCGCCTGCTCCGGCGCCGACGACAGCACCACGGGCCCGAGCGGGTCGACCGCGACGATCGCAACGGCACCGAGCTCGGTCGTGCCGGGCAGCGACCCGACGAGCACCGGCGGCGCATCCGTCGCGCCCTCGGCGTCGGACCCCGCATCGTCGGTACCGGGCACCGAGGCTGGTGGCACCTCGAGCGTGCTGCCACCCCAGCCCACGGGGCAGGGCGCAGTGGTCACCGTGGTCACGGTCGCGCCGCAGGCGGCGACACCGATCGGCACCCCCGCCGCCGACGCGGGCGGGCTGCAGTTCAGGATCGACTCGGTGGAGGCCATCGACGGCGAGGCCAGTGGACCGGGCGAGATCGGTGGGCCGGCGTTGCAGGTGACGCTCAGCGCCACCAACACCTCGAGCGCACCGATCGACCTCTCGCTCACCCTCGTCGACCTGCGCCACGGCGCCGACCAGGTGCCCGCGTCGCCCTTCTCGCTCGGGACGACCCCCTTCGCCGGAGCCCTGGCCCCGGGGGCCACGGCATCCGGCGTGTACGTGTTCGGGGTGCCGGTCGAGCGGCGCTCCCAGGTGCGCATCTACGTGAACGCCCAGCCCGAGCTGCCCGCCGTCGTCTTCGAGGGTCCGGCCGGATGAGCGCGGGACCGTGCACATGACGTGGCCGGACGTGACGAGCGCTGAACGGTCGGTATGGGTCGTTCGGACCATTCCTGGTCGAGCAGTCCCACCTCGTGCGTCGTTCCGTCACGATCGTGGTGGAGACATCCGGACCACCGGGTGCGCTCCGTCGTCTCCTGGAGGTCGCCCGTGACGAAAGCACGCTGGACACGTATCGGTGTGGTGGCATCACTGCTCATCGGCGCGACCGCTGTCGTCTCGACGCAGTTCGCCGGCACCGACCCGCTGGCCGCGGCGCGCACCGTATCGGCCGACCCGCTCCCGACGGTGCAGATCAACGGTGTCGTGTGGTCGCAAGCCGTCGTCGGCACCACCGTCTACGTCGGCGGCAGCTTCACCAGCGCCCGACCCGCCGGCTCGGCCCTCGGCCAGAACGAGACCCCCCGA
>JBBATY010000067.1:0-8454 GCA_040398525.1 Ilumatobacteraceae bacterium
GAGCAGCGTCGAGCCTGCCTGGGGCCGCTACGTGGCGGGTGTGGTCGCCGAGATGAGGCCGCACCACGGGGTCAGGGGCACCGTGCGGACCGACATCCCCATCGGGGCGGGCCTGTCGAGCAGCGCCGCGCTCGAGGTCGCCACCGCCATCGCCCTCGGCCACACCGGACCTCCACTCGAGCTGGCGCAGCTCTGTCGACGCGCCGAGATCCGCGCCTCAGGCGTGCCATGCGGAATCATGGACCAGCTCTGCGTCGCCGCCGGGGTACGTGGCCACGCCCTGCTCATCGACTGCGGGGAATCGACCGTCGAGCCGGTGCCCGTGCCCGACGGCGTCGATGTGGTCGTGCGCTTCATCGCCCACCGCACCCTCGTGGGCAGCCCCTATGCCGATCGGGTGGCCGAGTGCGCTGCGGCCGAGCGCGAGATCGGGCCCCTGCGGCTGGCCGACGCCCGAGCCGCGGCGTCGATCACCGATCCGGTGGTGCGGGCCAGGGCGGCGCACGTCGTCAGCGAGAACCAGCGGGTGCGCGACGCCGTTGCGGCACTGGCGGCCGGCGATCTGCGAGCCGTCGGCGAGCTGATGCACGCCAGCCACATCAGCCTGCGCGACCAGTACGCCACATCGACGCCCGTGATGGACGCAGCCGTCGAACAGCTGATGGCCACCCCGGGAGTGTTCGGCGCCCGGATGACCGGCGGCGGGTTCGGTGGCTGCGTCGTGGCCCTCGCCGAGCCAGGCGCACTGCGCAACGGCTGGGTCGTGCGTGCCGTCGAGGGCGCTCATCAGGTGGTCGAGGGATGACATCGGCACCCGACGTCCTCGCAACCGGCCTCTGCTTCGGGGAGGGCCCGCGCTGGCACGACGGCGAGCTGTGGCTGAGCGACATGCACGACGGCGCTGTCGTCTCGATCGGCCTCGACGGGCACCTGACGCGCCGCCTCGAGGTGCACGGTCTGCCGAGCGGCGTCGGATGGCTGCCCGACGGCAGCATGCTCGTGGTGTCGATGACCGACCGGCGGGTGCTGCGCGCCCACGACGGCGCAGTGGTCGAGCACGCCGACCTCGGCAGCATCGCCACGTTCCACTGCAACGACATGGTGGTGGCCACCGACGGCACCGCCTACGTCGGCAACTTCGGATTCGACCTGCACACCTTCTCCGCCACGCGCGACCGATCCATGATCCGCACCGCCGACCTCGCGATGGTGCGCACCGACGGGCGGGTCGAGCGCGCCGCCACCGACCTCGCCTTCCCCAACGGCACGGTGATCAGCCCCGATGGACGCACGCTGGTGGTGGCCGAGTCGATGGGGGCACGCCTCACTGCGTTCGACATCGCCGACGACGGTTCGCTCTCGGGTCGCCGGGTGTGGGCCGAGCTGCCGGGCGTCGCGCCCGACGGGATCTGCCTCGACGCCGACGGAGCGATCTGGGTGGCCAACGCCCGTGCCGCAGAGTGCCTGCGGGTGGCCGAGGGTGGCCGGGTCGTCGAGCGGATCGAGACCGACCAGCTCTGCTTCGCCTGCATGCTCGGCGGACCGGACGGCACGACGCTGTTCATGCTCACCGCACCGACCTCGGACCCCGAGCAGGCCGCTGCAGCACGAGCAGCGCGCGTCGTGGTCACCCAGGTGGTGTCACCGCACGCAGGACGGCCCTGAGCCGCTGCGCCGCACCCGGGGTGCGCATCCCCCACCAGAGCAGATCGCGGCCGTCGACCAGCACGACCTGCGCTCCGGGCACCAGGTCGGCCACCTCGGCCACGTGCCGGTCGGCGAACGGGTACGGCTCGGACGGCAGCACGACCAGGTCGACCTGCCCGGCGAACGTCGACGGCTCGACCATCGGATACCGGTCGGGCCCCGGGCCCGGCAGGGTGGCCACCCCGATCGAGGCGAGCAGCCCCGCGCCGTAGGTGTCGGCCCCGAGCAGCATCCACGGCCGACGCCAGATCGGCACGATCGCCGTCCGTCGCAGCAGATCCACACCCGAGGCATCGACCGGGCCCGAGGTCGGGTCGGCCCCGGTCGCCTCGGCCAGGCCGCCGAGGGCCGGGCCCAACGAGTCGAGACCGGTCACATGGGTGACATGGACGCGCAGCCCCGCCGCGACCATGGCCTCGGCGTCCTCGCGACGGTTCTCCTCGCGGTCGAGCACCACGAGGTCCGGGGCGAGCGCCACGATGGCCGCGATGTCGGGGTCCTTGGTACCGCCAACATGGCTGAGCGCCGGCTGCTCGCAGAAGCGGGTGCACGCCACGACGTCGACCCCCCAGGCAAGGAGGGTCTCGGTGATCGACGGGACCAGGCTGACGACCCGCACCTCGCGGTCAGAGGTCGAGCAGCTTGCGCTTCTGGGCCTCGAACTCCTCGCGTGACAGCGTGCCCCGCTGCAGCATCGCCTCGAGCCGTTCGAGCTGGTCGGCCACATCGACCGGAGGCGGCAGCGGCTGGCCGACCGCATACCCTGGCGTCATCCGGTCCTGCGAGGCCTGGAGCTGGACGTGGATCATCCGCTGCACCTCGTCGGGCTGGCGGATGTCGGTGTAGCGGGACTGGCCTTCCTCACCACCGGATTCGATGAGCAGGTCGCCTGCACCGACGAGCCGCTCGAAGATCGTCTGGTTGAAGTTGACGTTGTTGACCCGGTTGATGGGAATCTCGACACCGCGCTTGGCGATGATCCCCGATCGGAAGATGACCCGGTTCGAGGTGAGCACGAAGTTGGTGGTCACCCACTTCACGTAGCGCAGCACCAGCCACACCGCCGAGCCGACGAGGGCAGCGATCGACAGGTAGCTCAGTGCGGTCTTGGTGGAGCCCTCGTTGTCGATCGTGAGCACGAGGATGCCCAGGGTGATCGACCCGAGCAAGGCGAACGCCGGCTCGGCGAAGTACCACCAGTGCGGGTGCATGTCGAGCACGACCGTCTCGCCCGGGTTGAGGTTCTTCTTCGGGAACGTCACCTCGGCAGCGTACCCCTATCGTGGATGTGTGGACACCGAGCGGATCCTCGCCGGCCTCGACACGCAGCAACGAGACGCGGTGACCACCGATGCCGCACCGTTGGCGATCCTCGCCGCTGCCGGATCGGGCAAGACACGGGTGCTCACCTCGCGCATCGCCCACCGGGTCGTCACCGGCAGCGCCGATGCGCGCCATGTCCTCGCCATCACCTTCACCCGCGACGCAGCGGGCGAGTTGCGACGCAGGTTGCGCCGCCTCCAGATCGCCGAGCCGATCGAGAGCGGAACGTTCCATGCCGTCGCGCTGCGACTGCTGCGCGACCGGGCCTCGGCCACGGGCACCGCCGCACCCGTGGTGGCCACCGACCGGACGCGCCTCATTCGCGAGGTGCTCACCGAGACTCGGCTGCGCTGCGACCCCGGCACCGCACTAGCCGAGCTCGACTGGGTGCGCGCCCGCGCCATCGACCCGGCCGATGTCGCTGCGGCCAACCGCAGCATGCGCCGGCGCCCGGCGATCGGCGGCGAGCAGTTCGTCCGCCTGGCCGAGTGTTACACCGCACTCAAGCGACGCCGGGGGGTCGTCGACTTCGACGACCTGCTCGAACGGCTCGTCGGGGTGATGGAGTCCGATCCGACCTTCGCCGACATCGTCCGTTGGCGATTCCGCCACCTCTTCGTCGACGAGGCCCAGGACCTCAACCCGCTGCAGTTCCGACTGCTCGAGCAGTTGCGCGGCGGACGCGCCGACATCTGCCTCGTCGGCGACCCGCGGCAGGCGATCTACGGCTGGAACGGGGCCGATCCGACCCTGCTCGACGAGGTCGAGCGCCATCTGCCCGGTGTCACCGTGGCGAGGCTCCGGGGCAACTACCGCTGCACCCCGCAGGTGGTGCGCCTGGGCGCGGCAGCACTGTCGGCAATCGGCGTCGCCGACGACACCGAGTCGCGGCGCGGTGACGGCCCGGAGCCGAAGGTCGTGCGCTGCGCCGACGAGGGCGACGAGGCCCGGGCTGTCGCAACCGACGTCACCCGCTACGTGCAGCGTCACGGTGCACGGCACGTAGCGGTGCTCGCCCGGACCAACGAGCAGCTCGCCCCGTTCGAGCGGGCCCTGGCGGCAGCGGGCATCGCCACCGTCCGGTCCGCCGGGACCTCGTCGCTCGATCGATGCCTGGCCGAGGTGCTGGCCTGCCGCAACCGCGACGACCTCGCCAGCTGGGTCGACCGGGTCTGGGCCGACGACACGTCCGATCCGATCCGGACGCGAGTGGCCGAGGAGGTCGATCGGTTCCTGGCCGTCGGCGACACGGGCAGCCTGCGCGCCTGGTTCGACCTGCGCCATCCCTTCGACGACCTCGAGCCCGACGACAGTGGCGCCGTCTCGGTGCTCACCTTCCACGCAGCCAAGGGTCGCGAGTGGTCGGCGGTGTTCGTCACCGGGGTCGAGGCCGGCCTGGTGCCGCACAACGGCTCGAGCTCACCGGCCCAGCGCGCCGAGGAGGCTCGCCTGCTCCACGTGGCGCTCACCCGCGCCTCGGACGACCTGGTCGTCACCTGGGCTGCGTCGCGCGGCGGAGCACCGGCGGGGCCAAGCCCGTGGCTGGAAGCGCTCGAGGGCGCGATCGTCGATCAGCCTCCGGCCGGCCCGTCGCCGCTCGTCCGTGTCCGGCGCCCTGCCGACCCGCTCGAACCGCTGCGCGCCTGGCGCGCTGCCGTCGCCCGTCGAGCGGGTGTGGCCGACAGTGCCGTGTGCCCCGACCGGGTGCTGCGCTCGTTGCACACCGCCCCACCGGTGGATGCGGCTGCCGTGGCCGCTCGTCTCGGCATCGGCCTTGCGGCTGCCGAGCGGTTGACTCCCGAGTTGCTCGATGCGATCACTCGGCAACCTGGTCGCGTCGACGCATGAGTTGCTCGAAGACACCGCCCGACATCGACACGAACAGCCCTTCGGCCTCGGCACACAACGTCGTTTCGTGATGCAGCGTCGCCGTCACGAAGATCTTGCGGCCCTCCACCCGGTCGAGCGTTGCCCGGAATCTGACCAGTCGGCCGAGCGGGGTCGGTGACCGGTACGAGACGCTGAGCCGGCCGGTCATCCCGGCGTTGCCGGACAGTTGCTGCGCGAAGCCGAGCACCTCGTCGAAGGCGGCGGCGATGAACCCACCGTGCACGCATCCGGGCGGCCCCTCGTAGGGACGCCCGAAGACGACCTCGCCCACCACTGCGTCGTCGTCGACCCGAACGGCCATCGGCGGTGCCAGCGGGTTGAGCGCACCGACGAGCGGGCTGAAGTCGAGGAAGCTGGCCACCCCCGGCTCGGCGACGGCAGCCTCGGCCCACTCGTACCCCCGTCCGCCCGGCTCGGCGCTCAACACCTCGGCCGCCCTGGCGACGAGGTCGCGAGCCTCGGCGAAGGCGTCGCTCGAGGCGCTCGAATCGGCCAGACGAGCCATCACCTCGCGCAGCGCCACAGTCAGCCCGACGCGCGAGTCGGCCGGGTCGATCTGGCGCGGGGCCTCGATCACGGTGTCAGCCTTCGGCGAGGTCGACGATCACCGGTGCGTGATCGGACGGGGACTGGCCCTTGCGCGCGTTGCGGTCGACGACCGCCCAGGTGGTCCGGGCGGCCACCGAGGCCGAGCCGAGCACGAGGTCGATGCGCAGGCCGCGGCCCTGGTGGAAGTCGCCGGCGCGATAGTCCCACCACGAGTACAGGCGCTCGTCGGGGTAGCGCTCGCGGAACAGATCGACCAGGCCCCAGTCGCACAACTCGGCCAACAGGTCGCGCTCGGCCTGGCTGACGTGGGTGGCTCCGACGAACTTCTTCGGGTCGTAGACGTCGCGGTCGTCGGGGGCGATGTTGAAATCGCCCGTCACCACCACTGCGTCGGCCGGATCGGTCAGGCTGGCGACGTGCCGGCGCAGTTGCGCCATCCACCGCAGCTTGTACTGGTAGTGGTCGTGGTCGAGCGAGCGTCCGTTCGGCACGTACACCGAGCTCACCAGGACACCGCCGCAGCGGGCGGTGATGATGCGCGCATCGGGGTCGCGCTCACCCGAGGCCGGGCTGAAGTTGGCCACCACATCGCTGAGGCCGACCCTCGACAGGATCGCCACCCCGTTCCACTGGCCCTGGCCGTGGTGGACCGACTCGTACCCGAGCGCTGCGAAGGTGAGCGCTGGGAATGCGTCCTCGGCCAGCTTGGTCTCCTGCATGCACAGCACATCGGGCTGCACATCGGCGATCCACTCTTCGACACGCGGCAGCCGGGCCTTCAGCGAGTTGACGTTCCAGGTCGCGATGCGCACGTGCGTGACCGTAGCGAGGCGTCAGCGCGAACGACGACGGCGAGCAGTCGCCGGCGCGGCAGCTGCCGGCTCGGGTGCGGGCACGTCGGCGGGAGCGGCGGGAGCGGCGGGAGCCCGCTTGGCCCTCGACCGCTTGGCCGGCACCGGCTCGGCGGCCGACGGCTCGGCGGCCGACGGCTCGACCGGCTGCTCGACGGGCGACGCAGCGGCATCGGCAGCGGGGGCCCGCTTGGCCCGCGAGCGCTTTGCCGGCGCCGGTGTCGGCGGCTCGGCTTCCACGACCGGCTCGGCGACCACCTCGACCGGGGCCTGGGCGCGCTTCGCGCGAGTGCGCTTCGGGGGTTCGGCGGGTGCCTGCTCGGCCGGCGAGGGAGCCGCATCGGCGGGGACCGCCGGCGCCGCCTTCTTCGCCCGCGAGCGCTTGGCCGGCGCGGTCTGCTCGGCTGCCGGCTCGGCCTCCGCCGGCTCGGGCGTCCGGTGGCTCGCCATGCCTGGAGCAGCGAGATCGATGCTGCGCCGCTCCGGAGCGAAGCTCTCGACCACCAGCGTCACGGCGTCGCCGATCTTCATGAACTCGCGGGCCGAGCGCGGCGCCGGATCGGCCATCAAGCGCAGCGGCACATACCCCCGCACCTCGCCCACACGGACATAGGCCCCGTGCGACGAGTAGTTCTCGACCACCGCGTTGACGCTGGTGCCGAGCGGATGATGGGCGACGAAGGCGAGGAAGGGGCCGGGTTCGTTGACCGTCGTGGGCGACCCCTTGGCCGCGCCGGCGTCGGGCACCGCAGCAGCCGGGGCAACGGCAGCCACCTTGCTGCTGCGGGCTGGGGACTCGCTCGGAGGCGCCGGCGTGGCCGCAGCAGCCGCGACAGTCGCAGCAGCCGGGACAGCCGCAGCAGCCGGGACAGCCGCAGCAGCCGGGACAGCCGCAGCAGCCCGCTTGCGACCCTTCACCGGCCCGGGCGGCGGCGATGTCGGAACCGGCATCGGCTTGCTGGCGTCGGCGCTGCCGACTCGCACCGTCGACGGGGCAGCCCCATCGCGATCTTGGCGGGCCTTCTTCACGGCGCTACGGCTCACCGGGCCGCGCACCGGCGCGCGGTCGACGAACACCCACCCGACGTGGGGCACCGGCTTGCCCCCGACCAGACGCCCCTCGTCGAACAGCCAGGTGTACTTGCCGTGGAACTCCTGGAAGGAGTCGTTGGAGAGAACGATCGCCCCGACCCGGTTGGCGACGGCCAACAAGAAGGCGTCGCCGCGGCCGATCGCTCCGGCCGGAGGTGCCACCAACTCGTTGTTGGCGACAGCAGCGTCGAACTCGGCCACCTCCTTCGGATCGATGCGATGGCCGAAGGTCGCGTCGACCACGACCGTGATCAGCGCATCGGGGTGCTCGGCCATGTAGGCGAGCACCGCCTCGTTCAGCTGGGCGAGACTTGGATGGGGGCGGCCCTCGGTGGCGAGGTTCGAACCGTCGACGACGACATGGCGCGGCATAGCACCGCCTAGTCAACCACGGCGGGGCTGCTGGCACTCGGTATGGATACAGTGCCGCCATGTTTCGTGCCGTGCTCTGGGACTTCGGCGGGGTCATCCTCTCCAGCCCGTTCGATGCCTTCAACCGTTTCGAGCTCGAGCAGGGCCTCCCCACCGACTTCATCCGTACCGTCAACGCAACCAACCCGCACGCCAATGCATGGGCACGCCTCGAGCGCAACGAGATCACGCCCCACGAGTTCGACGCGGCGTTCGCTGATGATGCTTCGGCGCTCGGACACGTGGTCCGCGGCAGCGACGTCCTGGCGTTGCTGGCCGGCGATGTGCGGCCCGAGATGGTTGCCGCGCTCGACACGGTGCGCGCAGCCGGCTATCGCACCGCATGCCTCACCAACACCGTCGCCGGCGAGCACGCGTCGGCGGAGCGCTCCGAGCGCATCGCCGCGATCATGCAGCGCTTCGACGCCGTGGTCGAGAGCAGCAAGGTGGGCGTGCGCAAGCCCGAGCCCCGCTTCTACGAGATCGCCTGCGAGCTCCTCGGCGTCACACCGGACACCTGCGTGTTCCTCGACGACCTCGGCATCAACCTCAAGCCGGCTGCGGCCATGGGCATGACCACCATCAAGGTGGTCAGTGCCGGTCAGGCTCTGGCCGAGCTGTCGGCCGTGCT
>JBBATY010000068.1:0-8339 GCA_040398525.1 Ilumatobacteraceae bacterium
ACCTGGATGCGCTCGGCCAGGTCGGGGATCTCGTTGATCGCGAAGATGCCGCGGTTGGTGCGCGGCACGAGGCCGTAGTGCAGCGTCAGCTCGTCGCTCAGGTAGCGGCCCTCGGCCACCTTGATCGGGTCGACCTCACCGATCAGGTCGGCGATCGACGTGTCCGGTGTGGCGAGCTTCTCGCCGAAGCGGTCGTCGCGGTGCACCCAGCTGATCGGGGTGGCGTCGCCCTGCTCGGCGACGAGGTCGCGGGCGTGACGACTGACGGGGTGGTAGGGGTCGTCGTTGATCTCGCTGCCCGCCACGATCGGCATCCACTCGTCGAGCAGGCCGGTGAGCGAACGGATCATGCGGGTCTTAGCCTGGCCGCGCTCGCCGAGGAAGATGACGTCGTGGCCCGCGAGGAGGGCGTTCTCGAGCTGCGGCATCACCGTGTGCTCGTAGCCCATGACACCCTCGAACAGCGGCTCGCCGGCCGCAATGCGGGTGACCGCGTTGCGCCGGATCTCCTCCTTCACCGGCACCGACTGCCACCCCGAGGCCCGCAGGGCGCCGAGCGTCGCCGGCAGCGACGAGGGAGCGGACGACGACGGGACGGGCGTGGAGCTCATGGTCCGACCCTACCGCGGCCCGGGCCGACGGTTCCCGTCGCAGAGCGCCCGCGGCCCGACTCGGTACGATGCCCCGATGGACCTGAGCGGCACGTGGCGAGCGCGTCCGGCCGACGACGACGTCCGCCGCACAGGCATCGGCCTCGACGCCGACGACCGTGACTGGGAGACGATCCCCGTACCGGGGCACTGGCGCTGCACCCCGGCGTTCGCCGACAGCGACGGCCCGTTGCTGTACCGGACGAGCTTCGACCTACCCGTGCCGGGCGACGACGAGCGCACGTGGATCCGCGTGGGCGGCGCGTTCTACCAGGCCGACGTGTGGTTCGACGGCGCCTACCTGGGCGACCCCGAGGGCTACTTCGTGCCCGCTGCGTTCGACGTGACAGCCCTCGCCCGACTCACCGAACAACACGTCCTGGCCATCGAGGTGTCGTGCCCGCCGCAGCCGACGAGCCGCAACCGGCGCACCTTGACCGGGTCGTTCCAGGGCTCGGACGCGGTGGCACCGGGCTGGAACCCGGGTGGTCTGTGGCGGCCGGTCGAGGTGCTCACCACCGGCCCGGTGCGCATCGACCGTTGCCGCGTGCTGTGCCGCGACGCCAACGCGTCGCGTGCGCACCTCCGCTTCGCCACCCGCCTCGACAGCGACCGCGCGTGCAAGGTCCAGGTGCTCACGGTCGTCGACGGCGATGTGCTCGCCGAGCACGACCACGCCCTCGCCAAGGGCACCAACGAGCTCGCCTGGGCCATCGACGTCGGCGACCCGCGACTGTGGTGGCCGTGGAGCCTGGGCGACCAGCCGCTGACCGGTGTCAGCGTCGAGGTTCGTCTCGACGGTGACCTGAGCGATCGGCACCATGTCGTCACCGGGCTGCGCGAGGTGGCCTTCGACGACGGCATCGTGTCGGTGAACGGTGAGCGGCTGTTCACCAAGGGCGTCGTCGTCGGGCCGACCCACCTCGACCTCGCCCGGGTCGATGCGGGCGCGCTGCGCAGCGATGTGGAGTCGGCTCGCGATGCCGGGCTCGACCTGCTCAGGCTGAAGGGTCACATCACCCGCGACGAGCTCTACACCGCCGCCGACGAGCTGGGCATGTTGGTGTGGCAGGACTTCCCGCTCCAGGGCAGCTACGCACGCTCGGTGCGCCGGCAAGCCGTCGAGCAGGCTCGCGCTGCCGTCGACGTGCTCGGCCACCACCCGTCGATCCTGCTGTGGTGCGCCCACGACACCCCCGAGACGCGGGTCGTCGGCCAGCAGCTGCCCACCTGGAACAAGACCGTCCTCGACCGGTGGGTGAAGCGGGCCCTCGAGAAGGCCGACGAGACTCGGCCGGTGATCGCCCACAGCGGGGTGGCACCACACCTGCCGCAGCTCGAGGCTCCCGACAGCCACCTGTCGTTCGGCTGGGGTCGAGGCGACGTGCGCGACCTGGCCCGCTTTGCTGCGTCGATGCCGAGCATGGTGCGGTTCGTGAGCGAGTTCGGGGCGCAGTCCGTGCCCGACTCGGCGGACTTCATCGACACCACCCGCTGGCCCCGCCTCGACTGGGTCGGATTGGCCGATCGACACGGCCTCGACCGCACCACCATGGAGCGCTACGTCCCGCCGGCTCGCGAGGTGAGCTTCGCGGCGTGGCGCGAGGCCACCCAGCAGCACCAGGCCGAGGTGCTGCGGCTGACGATCGAGACGCTGCGCCGCCTGAAGTTCCGACCGACCGGTGGGTTCTGCCTCAGCAGCTTGGTCGATGCCGCTCCGCTGGTGTCGACCTCGCTGCTCGACCATCACCGTCGGCCGAAGATGGCCCTCGACGCAGTGGCCGATGCGTGCCGACCAGTGATCGTGGTGGCCGAGCAGCCGCCGGCCACCCTCGACCCCGGCGACAGGTGCAGCATCGATGTGCACGTGGTGAGCGACCTGCGCGACGCACTCACCGGCGTGCGCTGCACCGCGACGCTGACGGGCGGCGGCCTCCACCGCCAGTGGCAGTGGGAAGGTGATGTGCCTGCCGACGCGTGCGTGCGCGTCGGGACGCTCCAGTTCCTCGCCCCCGACGCCGGCGGCGAGCTGGTGCTCGACCTGGTGCTCGAGCTCGCGCCCGACGGCGCCGACGCGCCTGTCGGTGCGGTCGTCACCAACCGGTACCGCACCACCGTCGCGCGCTGACAGCGAGCTGGGCTCGGCGAGACGGCAGAACGCAGTGCGTCAGCTACGCGCGGCGAACTTGCGGTTGGCGAACTTCGCCTTGCGGTAGTCGGCGTTCATCAACGCGATGACGTCGATCGAGATCTCCTTCGGGCACGCCGCCTCGCACTCACCGTGGTTGGTGCACGAGCCGAAGTGCTCGTCCATCGTCTCGACCATCGCCTCGACGCGCGAGTAGCGCTCGGCCTGGCCCTGCGGGAGCACGTTGAGATGGGAGATCTTCGCCGCGGTGAACAGGTTGGCCGCACCGTTCGGGCAGGCAGCCACGCACGCGCCGCAACCGATGCACGCCGCCGCGTCCATCGCCGCATCGGCGACGGGCTTGGGCACCGGGATCAGGTTGCCGTCGGGGGCTCCGCCGGTCTCGGCGGTGATGTAGCCGCCGGACTCGACGATCCGGTCGAACGCCGACCGGTCGACCATCAGGTCGCGGATGATCGGGAACGCCGAGGCCCGCCACGGCTCGATGGTGATCTCCGCACCCGACTGGAAGGTGCGCATGTGCAACTGGCATGTTGCCGTGCCGCGCTGCGGGCCGTGGGCCTGGCCGTCGATCATCAGCGAACAGGTGCCGCAGATGCCTTCGCGGCAGTCGTGATCGAAGGTGACCGGCTCGCGGCCTTCGGAGATCAGGCGCTCGTTCAGCACGTCGAGCATCTCGAGGAACGACGCCTCGTCGCTGATCGAGTCGACGAGGTGATGCTCGAAGTGACCTTGGTCGTTGGGGCCCTTCTGCCGCCAGATCTTCAGCTTGATGTCGCTGAGGTGCCGGGCGTGGCTCGCTGCAGTACTCACTTGTAGCTCCGGGTGGCGAGGTGGACGGTTTCGAACTCGAGTGACTCGACGTTGCGGATGGACTGCATCGGATCGCCGGTCCACTCCCATGCGGCGACGTGCGTGAAGTTCTCGTCGTCGCGCTTGGCCTCGCCTTCGTCGTCTTGGTACTCGGCGCGGAAGTGGCCGCCGCAGCTCTCGCGGCGCTCGAGCGCGTCGCGGCACATCAGCATGCCGAGCTGGAAGAAGTCGTCGACACGACCGGCCTTCTCGAGCGTCTGGTTGATCGACGTGGCGTCGCCCGTGACCCGCAGGTCCTTGCGGAACTCCTCGTAGAGGGCGGGCAGTTCGGACAGCGCCTTCTCGAGGCCCTGCTCGGTGCGCTCCATCCCGCAGTAGTCCCAGATGATCTTGCCGACCTCGCGGTGGAACCAGTCCGGCGACCGGGTGCCCTTGATGTCGAGGTAGCCCTGGAAGCGCTGGCGCACCTCGGCCTCGGCGGCCTTGAAGGCCGGGTGGTCGGGGCCGGGGATCGGCTTGTTGAGCATCGGGGCGAGGTAGTTGCCGATGGTGTACGGCAGCACGAAGTAGCCGTCGGACAGGCCCTGCATCAGCGCCGAGGCACCGAGGCGGTTCGCGCCGTGGTCGCTGAAGTTGGCCTCACCCGCGGCGTACAGACCGGGGATCGTGGTCATCAGCTCGTAGTCGACCCAGAGGCCACCCATCGTGTAGTGGCTGGCCGGGTAGATGCGCATCGGCACCGAGTAGGGGTCCTCACCGGTGATCCGCTCGTACATCTGGAACAAGTTGCCGTAGCGCTCCTCGACCACGGACTTGCCGAGACGGTTGATCGAATCGGCGAAGTCGAGGTACACACCGTTCTTCAGCGGGCCGACACCGCGGCCCTGGTCGATGGCCCGCTTGGCCGCACGCGACGAGATGTCGCGTGGCGCCAGGTTGCCGAAGCTCGGGTAGAGCCGCTCGAGGTAGTAGTCGCGGTCCTCTTCGGGGATCTCGTGGGGCGCACGCGTCTCGTCGGGGTTCTTCGGCACCCACACCCGGCCGTCGTTGCGCAGCGACTCGCTCATCAGCGTCAGCTTCGACTGGGTGTCGTCGCTCTGGGGGATGCACGTCGGGTGGATCTGGGTGTAGCACGGGTTGGCGAAGTAGGCGCCGCGCCGGTGGGCCCGCCAGGCCGCCGTGACATTGCAGGCCATGGCGTTGGTCGACAGGAAGAAGACGTTGCCATAGCCGCCGGTGCACAGCACGGTGGCGTGGGCAGCGTGCGAGGCGACCTCGCCCGTCAGCAGGTCGCGCACGACGATGCCTGCGCAGCGATCGTCGACCGTCACCACATCGACGAGCTCGGTGCGGTTGAACAGCCGCACGTTGCCGAGGCCGATCTGGCGCGCCATCTGCTGGTAGGCGCCGAGCAGCAACTGCTGACCGGTCTGGCCACGGGCGTAGAACGTGCGGCTCACCTGGGCGCCGCCGAAGCTGCGGTTGTCGAGCAGGCCGCCGTACTCGCGGGCGAACGGCACGCCTTGGGCCACCATCTGGTCGATGATGTCGACGCTCACCTGGGCGAGGCGATGCACGTTGGCTTCGCGGGCGCGGAAGTCGCCGCCCTTGATCGTGTCGTAGAACAGGCGGTGGATCGAGTCGCCGTCGCCCTTGTAGTTCTTGGCGGCGTTGATGCCACCCTGCGCAGCGATCGAGTGCGCCCGACGGGGCGAGTCGTGGAAGGTGAAGACGTCGACCTGATAGCCCAGCTCGGCCAGCGTGGCCGCAGCCGATGCACCTGCCAAGCCGCTACCGACGACGATGACCTTGAACTTGCGCTTGTTGTTGGGGTTCACCAACTTCATGTCGCTCTTGTAGGTGTCCCACATCTCGGGGACTGCGACTGCCGGCGCCTTGCTCTTGAGTTCGATGCTCATTTGATGCTCCTGGACCGATCAGCCGACGATGCCGGCGAGGACAGCGACGGGGAACGAGACGTTGCCGACCACCACGATGGTGGCGATGCCCATGGCGATGTGGCGCCGCCACGCGTTGAAGCGCGGGTTGTTCCAGCCCATCGACTGGAACAGGCTCCACACGCCGTGGAAGAGGTGGATGCCGAGGGCGATGTTGGCGAGGATGTAGAACACGGCAACGGGGACCCGCTCGAAGCTGCGCACGACGTTGTCGTAGACGTTCTCGCGGACGAACTCACCCTCGGCGCCGACGGTGTTCACCACACCGAAGGTGAGGTCGAGCAGGTGCCACACGATGAAGAGCAGGACGATGATGCCGGTCCAGCGCATCGTGCGGCTGGCGAAGTTGGCGACCTGGTAGTCGCGGGCGCTCTGGTACTTGACCGGGCGAGCCTTGCGGTTGAGCTCGGTGAGCGACCACGCCGCGTGGATGTGCAGAGCGACCGAGCCCAGCAGCACCACACGGAAGATCCACAGCACCGACTCCTTCGGCGCGAGCGGGTAGAGGATCCGCTTCAGGAACGCTGCGTACCCGTCGAGGTCGTCGGCACCCCAATACATCTTGGTGTTGCCGATCATGTGGGCGACGACGAAGCCGATCATCACGATGCCGGTGACGGCCATGACGTACTTCTTGCCGACGGCGGTGCTGTAGAGGTCGAGCAGGAACGGCTTGCGCTTGCGCGCCTTCGTAGCGGTGCCGGAGACGGGGCCGCGGGTGGGAGGCGGGGAGATGGTCTGGGCCATGGAGCGACATTCCTTCGTAGCTGCTGGGAGGCGCGTACCGCACGCTACTCCCGGACTTCGCCCAGCGAGAACTTGCCACCAGGTAGGCGGACGTTTCGTCGGTCACAGCGGAAAGTCCCTACACTTCCCCCGTTTGCCCAATCCAGCGCGCCCGATGTCGTGCGCGCCCGACACCCCCGGGGGATCCACCGGTGCCAAGCATCCTCGCTGCCGAAGGCGGCTACCAAGTATTCGAGCTGAAGGGTGGTGAGTGGGCGGTATTGCTGCTGTCGGTCGCCGCTGCTCTGCTCGCCATCGCTGTCGGCTTCTACCTCGTCAAGGTGGTGATGGCAGCCGACGCCGGCTCACCCAAGATGCAGGAGATCGCCAAGGCGATCCAGGAAGGTGCCTGGGCCTATCTGAAGCGACAGTTCCGCACCATCGCCGTCATCCTGATCCCGTTGGCGGCCATCGTGTTCGTCACGTCGACCGCCATCAAGAAGCCCGACGGCACCGAGGCGCTCGGCTTCGCCGCCGCAGGCACCTGGCGCACCGTGGCCTTCGTCCTCGGCTGCCTCGCCTCGGGCCTCACCGGCTACATCGGCATGACCCTGGCCACGCGGGGCAACGTCCGCACCGCGGCAGCCGCGCTGAGCGGCTCGATGCCGAAGGCGCTCACCGTTGCGTTCCGCACGGGCGGCATCGCCGGCATGTTCACCGTCGGCCTCGGCCTGCTGGGCGCCACGTTGATCATCATGATCTTCCAGAACTCGAGCTCGGTCATCCTGGTCGGCTTCGGCTTCGGTGGCTCGCTGCTGGCGCTGTTCCTCCGTGTCGGCGGCGGCATCTTCACCAAGGCCGCCGACGTCGGCGCCGACCTGGTGGGCAAGGTCGAAGCGGGCATCCCCGAGGACGACCCGCGCAACCCCGCCACCATCGCCGACAACGTGGGCGACAACGTGGGCGACTGCGCCGGTATGGCCGCCGACCTCTTCGAGTCGTACGAAGTCACCTTGGTGGCCTCGATCATCCTCGGTGTGGCCGCATTCAACTCCATCGGCTTGAACCCCGCTCTGGGTCTGGTGTTCCCGTTGGCCGCACGCGCCATCGGCGTCATCGCATCGATCGCCGGCGTGTTCGCGGTGAAGGCCAAGGAGGACGAGACCGACGCGCTCAAGCCCATCAACCGCGGCTTCCTCGTGGCCGGTGTGCTCACTCTGGTCGGCACCCTGGCTCTGGCTCTGGCCTACGTCGGCAACGACAAGGGAATCATGGACGACGAGGGCAAGGTCGTGTTGCTGAGCGGTGCCGGTTGGCGCGTGTTCGGTGCCGTGGCCGTGGGCCTCATCCTGGCCCAGTTGGTCAGTCGTCTCACCGAGTACTACACCAGCACGCATTACCGTCCGGTGAAGGAGATCGCCGAGTCCTCCGAGACCGGTCCGGCCACCGTGGTGTTGTCGGGTACCGCCTCGGGTCTCGAGAGCTCGGTCTACGCGGTGGTCGCCATCGCCGTGGCCATCGGTGTGGCCATCGGCCTCGGTGGCGGCAACCTCACCTTCAGCTTCTACCTGGTCGCTCTGTGCGGCATGGGAATGTTGGCCACCACCGGCGTGATCGTGTCCGAGGACACCTTCGGTCCGGTCAGTGACAACGCGGCCGGCATCGCCGAGATGTCGGGCGAGTTCCACGGCGAGCCCGAGAAGATCATGGTGGCCCTCGACGCGGTGGGCAACACCACCAAGGCCGTCACCAAGGGCTTCGCCATCGGTTCGGCGGTCATCGCCGCCGTGGCGCTGTTCGCCAGCTTCATCGAGATCGCCGGCGCCGAGATCGGCGAGAAGGTCACCAACCTCGCCGACGGCGTGTTCCGCGCCCCGGCCCTCGCCATCAACGTCGCCGAACCGGAGATCTTCATCGGTCTGCTCATCGGTGGCGCCGTGCCGTTCCTGTTCTCGGCCCTCGCCATCCGCGCCGTCGGCCGCACGGCTGGCGTGGTGGTGCAGGAAGTGCGCAAGCAGTTCGCCGACGGCAAGATCATGCGCG
>JBBATY010000069.1:0-7237 GCA_040398525.1 Ilumatobacteraceae bacterium
GCGCCGGAAGGGGGCGCCGGAAGGGGGCGCCGGAAGGGGGCGCCGGAAGGGGGCGCCGGAAGGGGGCGTCAGGGCTCGACGAGGCCCCAGCCGGTGACGAACACGTCGAGGTGGCCGAACAGCGTGCGCAACGCCTCGACGTCGCCGTCGATCGTCATCGCGCCGGAGGCGATTGCGTCGTCGATGCTGACCTCCTCGGCGTTGACGGCGAGGAGGGTGTCGCGTGTCGTCGTCACCGTCACGTCGGCGTCGGCCTGGTGTCGACCTGCGACGTAGTGGATCGTGCGGTGCTCGATGCCGAGCACCCACTGCTCGTCGAGGTCGGTGAAGGTCCAGTTGATGGCCAGACGCACCCCACCGAGTTGCTCGGCCTGCAGCCGGATGCCGAGGGTGTCGAAGAACATGTCGATCGGCAACGCCGACACCATGCCCCGACGGGCCACGGCGAACTTCGGCATCGTCCCGTGGCGCAGCTCCATCGCCCCGGCCAGGTAGGCGTTGCGGAACGTCGCCGACTGGCTCTGGTAGCCGAGCTGCTCGAGCGTGTCGGCCTGCAGCAGGCGCGCCTCGGTGTCGGTCGGGTCGGCGAAGACCAGATGGTTGCCGAGCTCTGCCGCCCAGCGGTAGTCGCCCGCGTCGAAGGCGCGTCGCGCTGCTGCACGGGCGGCCTCGGCCCCGCCGGCCAGCTCGACGTAGCGGCGACCGGCATCGGTGGGCGGCAGCTTCTGCAGGTTGGCCGGGTTGCCGTCGTACCAGCTCAGGTAGCGCTGGTAGACCGCCTTCACGTTGTGCACCAGATCGCCGTAGTAGCCGGTGGTGTGCCCGTTGGCGGTGAGCTCGGGGGGCATCTCGAGGTGCTCGGCGATCTCGGTCGGCACCATCCCGTGGTTGGCGAAGCGCAGCGTCTGGTCGTGCATCCAGCGGTAGAGGTCGCGCTGCAGGCGGAGGAACTGCTGCACATCGTCGCGGCCCCAGCGCGGCCAGTGGTGCGACGCGAACACCAATTCGGCCTGGTCGCCCCACAACTCGAGCGCCTCGCCGATGTAGCGCGACCAGGCGAGCGAGTCGCGTGCCTTGGCCCCACGGATCGGGATCAGGTTGTGCATCGTGTGCGTGCAGTTCTCCGCAGTGCACAGCCAGCCACCGCCGCCAGGAGCGCGGCCGGGGAAGAAGAAGTTCATCTCGGCCGGAGCTTCGGTCTCGGGCGTCATCTGGAACACGATGTGCACACCGTCGACGATCAACTCCTGGCCGGTGTGGGTGATGTCCTCGGTGGGGGCGATCAGTCCGGAGCCGGCGAACGGCACGGTCTTGCCGAGCCCGGCGTCGATCTGCTGGCGCGGCCCGGTGGGCAGCAGTGGCCCGAACTGGTAGACCGCACGCCGGTTCATCGCCGGTCCGGCGAGCAGGTTTTCACCCACCACCTCGTGCATGAACCCGGCCGGCGCGATCACCCGGCAGCGGCCGGCATCGACGTCGTCCTGGGTGGTCACCCCGTGGACGCCCCCGAAGTGGTCGGCATGCGAGTGGGTGTAGATCACCGCGGTGACCGGGCGTGCCCCGAGGTGGGTGTTGGCCAGCTCGAGGCAGGCTGCCGCCGTGCCTGCAGTGGTGAGCGGATCGATGACCACCCAGCCGTCTGTGCCTTCGATGAAGGTGACGTTGGAGATGTCGTAGCCACGTGCCTGCCACATGCCCGGGGCCACCTCGAACAGGCCGTGGTGCGCGTTGAGCTGCGCCTGGCGCCACAGGCCAGGGTGGACCGTGTCCGGGCACGGGGCACCGCCGCGCAGGAAGTCGTAGCGGCCGACGTCCCAGATCGGTCCGAACGGGCCCTCGATGCGGCCGGTGGGATGGGTGGCGATCAGCCCACGCGTGGCTCGATCGTGGTCGGCCGGGTCGAGCTCGGGTTGGGGGGCCGTGTTCCGCACCCGCGTGTGCGGGCTGGCTGGTTTGGGTTCGAGGTCGCTCACCCTGCGATTGTCACACGTCAGGCCGTCGAGGTGGGCACGCCGTGCGGGTGAGGGGCAGACTCGCCGCGCAGGTCCTCGACCAACCGCACCAGTGCTCGCATCACCAGGTCGGCGCCGTGGCGGATCTCGTCGGGTGTGGGCTCGACGTCCGGGCCGATGCGCATCAGCGTTCGCACGTCGATCGGTTCACCCACCTTGGTGCGCACCTGCGGGCGGCGGAGCACATTGCGCACCAGTGTCAGCGCGCGGCGCTTCCGCCCCAGCACCTCGTGAGCGCCGAGCATCGCCACCGGCACGATCGGCACATCACAGCGCAGGGCGAGCCGAACCGCGCCGGTCTTGGCTCGCTCGGGCCACATCATCGGGTCGCGGGTGAGGCGTCCCTCGGGGTAGAGGCCCACGGCCTCACCGGCGTCGAGCGCCTCGGCAGCCTCGTCGAGCGCCCCAGCAGCATCGGCACTGCCGCGGCGCACGCTGATGAAGCCGAGCCGCCGCAGCAACTGCCCCAGCAGTGGCACGCGGAACACCCCCGACGTGGCCAGCATCCGCAGTGAACGCCCCATCCGCCGGCACGCCAGCGCCAGCAGCACGCCGTCGGCGTGGCTGGTGTGGTTGGAGATGACGATGATCGGCCCGTCGGGCAGTGCCCGCGCCGCACGGTCGATGCCCCGGCGCACCTCGACGCGCAGCCGAGCCACGAGGGCCACCACCCCGCCGAGCAGCGCGGCGAGCGCGGCGTACAACACGGCAGCACCACGTCCGGGTCGCTGCCACATGGCTGATCAGCCCGTGACGTAGGCGTCGGCCACCGAGAGGGCCTCGTCGATGATCGCCAGGCCCTGGCGCACCTCGTCGACGGGGGTGTTGCACGGCGGCACGACGTGCAGACGGTTGAAGTGGGTGAACGGCCACAGCCCGGCGGCCTTGCAGGCTGCGGCGAGATCGGCCATCGGCTTGGCGTCGGCACCGGCAGCGTTGTAGGGCACCAGCGGCTCGCGGGTCTCGCGGTTGCGTACCAGCTCGATCGCCCAGAACACGCCGAGGCCGCGGACATCGCCGACGCTCGGGTGCTTGGCCATGATCTGCGCCAGCCCCGGCCCGATCACGTCCTCACCCAGCATGCGGGCGTGCTCGACGACGCCCTCCTCACGGAAGATGTTGATGCTCGCCACGGCCGATGCACATGCCAGCGGGTGACCGGAGTAGGTGAGGCCGCCGGGGAACTGCCGGTCGCGGAACGTGTCGGCGATGTGCTGGCCGATCACCACGCCACCGAGGGGCAGGTAGCCACTGTTGACGCCCTTGGCGAAGCAGACCAGGTCGGGGCGCACGCCCCACTTCTGGAAGGCGAACCATTCGCCGCAGCGACCGAAGCCGGCCATCACCTCGTCGCAGACGAGCATGATCCCGTAGGCGTCGCACAAGGCGCGCACCCCGGCCAGGTAGCCCTGCGGGGGGACGAGGATGCCGTTGGTGCCCACCACGGTCTCGAGCGCGATGGCGGCCACGGTGTGCGGGCCTTCGACCATCAGCACCTCGGCGAGGTGCTGGAGCGCACGCTCGGTCTCCTCGGCCTCGCTGGTGGAGTGGAAGGCGCTGCGGTAGGGGTAGGGGCCCCAGAACTTCACGGTGCCGGGAATGCCCGGCTCGCTCGGCCAGCGGCGCGGATCGCCGGTGAGGGTGATGGCACCTGCGGTGGCACCGTGGTAGCTGCGGTAGGTGGTGAGCACCTTGTGGCGGCCGGTGTGCAGACGCGCCATGCGGATGGCGTTCTCGGCGGCCTCGGCGCCACCGTTGGTGAAGAACACCATCGACAGGCCGTAGTCGTGGTCGGCGTTGGCTGCCTCGACGATGAGCCGGGCGGCTTCACTACGGGCATCGTTGGCGTGGAACGGGGCGATGGTGCACAGGCGGCCGGCCTGCTCCTGGATGGCGGCGACGAGCTTGGGGTGCTGGTGGCCGATGTTGACGTTCACCAACTGGCTGGAGAAGTCGAGGTAGCGCTTGCCCTGGTCGTCCCAGAACCAGCTGCCCTCCGCGCCGGCGACGACGACGGGGTTGATCGCGCCCTGCGCGCTCCACGAGTGGAACACGTACTGGCGGTCGCTCACGAAAGCTTCGGACGGGCGGGTCTCCAAGGCGGTCATGGCAGGGATCGTATTCGCTACAGGACGGTCCGTACAGAGTGGTCATTGTGACCGCACAAAGTTGCACCTCATGGGGCTGGGCTAGGGTGGCCGCATGGGCGAGATGGTGACGTTCCCTTCCAATGGCCACACGTGCGACGGCTACCTCGCGGGCGAGGGCCCCGGTGTGATCGTGATCCAGGAGTGGTGGGGCCTCGTGCCGCACATCAAGGACGTGGTCGACCGCTTCGCCGCTGCCGGGTTCACGGCTCTGGCACCCGACCTGTACCACGGCTCGTCGAGCACCGAGCCCGACGGCGCGGGCAAGTTGATGATGGGCCTCAACCTCGAGCAGGCGGCCAAGGACCTCGACGGGGCGATCGCCCTGCTGCAGCAGCGCAGCGGTCGCTCGAAGGTCGGTGTCGCCGGGTTCTGCATGGGCGGCGGGCTGACCCTGGTGCTGGCCGCCCGGCGGCCCGATGCCGTCGCTGCTGCGGCCCCGTACTACGGCGTCATCCCGTGGGCCTCGGCACAGCCCGACTGGTCGGCGGTGCAGGCGCGCATCGTCGGCGAGTACGCCGAGCACGACGGCTTCGCCGGCCCCGATGCCGTCCGCGCCCTCGAGGCACAGCTGCGCGATCTGGGCAAGGACGCCACTCTGCACATCCACGCCGGCTGCGACCACGCGTTCTTCAACGACACCCGGTCCGATGTCTACGACGCCGCTGCAGCCGCCACGGCGTGGGACCGCACGCTCGAGCTGTTCCGCACCACGCTCTGACCCGGCGCGACGAGGCAGTGCCCTGAGCCCACGGACCGCATCTCTGATCGCGAGATCGGTCAGGGAAGCGAGCGGAGGGCGTCGGCGCGCAGCAGGGCGATGATCACCGACACCAGGCCCGCCACACCGAACAGGCTCAGGGTCACCGGGGCTCCGATCCACTGGGCGAGCACACCGGCGAGCAAGCCGCCGATCGGCATCAGCCCGGCTTGGACCAGTGAGTTGAGGGCCATCACCCGGCCCATCCGATCCTGCGGGGTGAGCTCCTGGATGAGCGATTGGTTGAGGTTCATGTAGAACCCGCCGGTGAGGCCCCACACGAGGAGCAGCCCTTGCAGCAGCCCGAACGTCGGCGCCCACCCCTGCAGCACCTGGTTGGCGGTGCCGGCGACCATGAAGGCCATGAACACCAGTCCGCGGCGACGCAACCGCGAGCGATAGCGCATGAGCATCAGCGACGTGATGATCATTCCCAGCCCCATCAGTGCGAACAGGCGGGCCGCCTCGGAGGCAGAACGGCCGAACTCGTCGCGGGCGATCTGCGGCAGCAGCGTGAACGAGCCGCCGCCCATCAGCCCGCCACCCACGCAGAGCAGAGCGAACAGCGGGCGCAGCACCTCGTGGTGCCACACGAACGACACGGCCTCGGCCACCTCGGCCCGCAGGCGGCGCCGGTCGGCGACCGGCGGATGTGGCGGGACGTCGATCCGGGTCGCGGCCACGAAACCGAACGCGAAGCAGAGCGCTTGCACGGCAAAGGCCCAGCCGACCCCGAACGCGTCGATCACCCCGCCGACGAGCAACGGTCCGACGATCATCGCCACGTTGGCGCCGATCGTCATCATCACGACGGCCTGCATCACCCGCTCGCGGCCCACCAGCACGGGGACGAGCGACGAACGAACCGGCATTGCGAATGCGGCAACCGTGCCGAAGCCGATGGCGAGGAGCACTGCCAGACCGAGCGAGATCACCCCGGCCCAGACGAGCACGGCACCGATGGCGACAACGGCCATGCCCGCACCCTGTGTGACGAGCAACATCTTCTTGCGGTCGAGCCGGTCGGTGAGCGCCCCGGCCGTGAGGACCAGTGCGAACACCGGTGCCCCGAGGGCGAACACGATCAACCCCGATGCCCACGTAGGTGAGCCGAGCGTGTCGTCGACCAGCCAGATGAAGGTGAACCGGTCGGCCGAGACGATCAGCGAGAACGACACCGCAGTGATCCACAGGTACCAGAACCCGGTGCCTGCCAGCGACGCGTCACGCGCCGTCGGTTGATCGACCACCTGGCTCCCCACGAGGTGAACCGTAGGTGAACGGGAGGTGACGAAACGACTCAGCCGAGCGCGGCGATGGCGTCGGCGACAGCCAGCGCGCGCTGGGCGTTGGCGACGTGGAGGTTCTCGATCATCCGTCCGTCGACGGTGATGACGCCGCGCCCTTCGCGCACGGCCTCGTCGAACGCCGCGATCACTCTGCGGGCATGCTCGATCTCGGCCTCGGTGGGTGCCCACACGTCGTTGGCGATGTCGACCTGGCCGGGATGGATGAGCGTCTTGCCGTCGAAGCCCATCTCGGCGCCCTGCACGCACTCGGCGCGGAAGCCGTCGAGGTCCTTCACGTCGTTGTACACGCCGTCGAGGATGGCCTTGCCGGCCTCGCGGGCGGCAGCGAGCGCCGTGGCGAGGTGCGGCACCAGGGGGTGGCGGCCCGGCACCAGCGCGGCGCGCAGCTCGCGGGCCAGGTCGTTGGTGCCCATCACCAGCACCGCCACGCGCGGGTGGGCGGCGATGTGGCGCACGTCGAACACGGCCGTCGGCGTCTCGATCATCGGCCAGATGCGCATCGCGTCGGGGGCGCCGGCCGCGTGCAGCAGGCGCGACACCTGCTCGACCTGTTCGACCGAACCGACCTTGGGGATCACCACGGCTGCGGCACCACTACGCGCCGCGGCGGCGAGGTCGGCCTCGCCCCACGGGGTGTCGAGGCCGTTGCAGCGGATGGTGAGCTCCTTGTTGCCGTAGTCGGCCGACGAGGCCGCGGCAACGGCGTTGGGCCGGGCGCTGTCCTTCGCGTCGGGGGCCACTGCATCCTCGAGGTCGAAGATGATCGCATCGGCGGGCAGGGTCTTGGCCTTCTCGAGCGCACGCTCGTTCGACGACGGCATGTACAGCACCGAGCGGCGGGGACGGAGATCGGTCATGTCAGGCCTCCTCGAAGCCGTAGGCGACGGCGAGGGCCGGGTCGCGCTCGGCGAGCTGGCGGGCGAGGGTCACCACGACCTTGCACTGCTTCACCGAGGCGTCGTCCTCCATCTTGCCGTCGAGCATGATGGCGCCGGTGCCGTCGCCCAT
>JBBATY010000070.1:0-5894 GCA_040398525.1 Ilumatobacteraceae bacterium
GGACGTTGTGGTGATCGGCGCAGGGGTGATCGGGTGCGCCGTGGCGCTCGAGCTCGCCCGGCAGGGACGCGACGTCGTGGTGGTCGAGCGCAACGCCGGCCCCGGGCTCGGCTCGACGAGCGCGTCGTCGGCCATCGTCCGCTACCACTACGACCATCTCGACGAGTCCACGCTGGCCTGGGAAGCGGGGCAGCGGTGGATGGACTGGGGGCGCTACCTCGGGGCCATCGACCCCGCCGGCCTCGCCGAGTTCGTGCGGTGCGGGGCACTGGTGCTCGACGGCCCACTCATGCACCGCGAGGCACCGCTCGCCCACCTGCGCACCTTGGGCATCACGGTCGACGAGCTCTCCCCCGCCGAGATCCGCGAGCGCTTCCCCGCCATCGATCCCGCACGCCTGGCGCCGGCCACCGTCGTCGACGACCCGCACTTCTGGGCCGAGCCGAGCGGCGAGATCGGCGGCTACTGGGTGCCCGACGCCGGCTACGTGTCGGACCCACAGCTCGCTGCGTCCAACCTGGCCCATGCCGCTGCGTCGATCGGGGTGGAGCTGCGCTATGCGACCGAGGTGCGCGCCGTACACCGCGACGACCGTCGGGTCACCGCGCTGACGCTGGCGTCGCGTGACGGAACCCTCACCGACGTCCGCCCCCGAACGGTGGTGAACGCTGCGGGCCCGTGGTCGGCGACGCTCAACCGGATGGCCGATGTCCTCGGCGACTTCAACACCTCCACCCGGCCGCTGATGCAGGAGGTGATCTCCGTGCCGGCGCCGGAAGGCTTCCGCATCGGCGACGGCGGCACGGCGGTCACCGATCCCGACTTCGCCACCTACTTCCGCGCCCACGGGTCGCACACGGTGCTGGTCGGCAGCATGGAGCCCCCGTGCGATCCGCTGATCTACCTCGACGACGCCGACCAGGCCGCCGAGCACGTGAGCGCAGCCACCTGGGAGGTGCAATCGCTGCGGCTGGCCCGACGCCTCCATGGCACCACCATCCCCTCGCAGCCACGGGGCATCGTCGGTGTCTACGACGTCACCGACGACTGGATCCCGATCTACGACCGCACCTCGCTCGACGGCTGGTTCGTGGCCATCGGCACCAGCGGCCACGGGTTCAAGCAGGCGCCGTTCGTCGGCGAGCTCGTGGCAGGACTGGTGCAGGCGGTCGAGCAGGGCCACGACCACGACGCCGACCCCGTGGAGGTGGCGGCACCGTGGACGGGCAACGTGGTGCGGATGGGCCACTTCTCGCGGCGCCGCCACGTGGTGCCCCAGTACGGCATGGGATGAGCGTATGGTCGGACACGAAGCACCGGTCTCACCGTTCCAGGGGGCGCAATGACCATCACCGACGGCCTCGAGCTGATCGCAGCCCAGAGCTACGCCCACCACGGCCCGCCGCACGAGGTGTGGACGCGCTTGCGGGCCGAGTCGCCCGTGCACCGGTGCGAGCCTCCGGGCTTCGAGCCCTTCTGGGCGCTCACCAAGTACGCCGACATCTTCACCGTGTCGACCTCACCCGACCGGTTCCGTTCCGCGCCGGGGATCACGGTGCTCACCGCCGCCCAGAACGAAGCGCTCGAGACCAGCGCGTTCTCGTCGATGCGCACGATCATCACGATGGACCCGCCCGAGCACTGGTCGTACCGGAAGGTGGCGGGCCGCGTGTTCACCCCGCGGGCGATCACCGAGCTCGACGAGGTGATCGAGCGCAGCGCACGCGAGACCGTCGACCGCCTCGCCGGCACCTCCGGCGAGGGTGAGTGCGACTGGGCGATCGACGTCGCCGCAGCACATCCGCTGCGCATCCTGTCGACGATGCTCGGCGTGCCCCGCGAGCAGGAGCCCGACATCCTGCGGCTCACCAATCAGCTGTTCGCGTTCGACGACCCCGAGCTGCAGCGCGAGGGCCAGGACCGCCAGGTCGCGATCATGGAGCTGGCGATGGAGCTGTACTCCATGTTCGACGCGATCATCCAGGACCGACGCGGCTGCCCACGCGACGACCTCGCCTCGCTGCTCGCCAACGGCCGCGTCGATGGCGAACCGATGGGGATGATGGAGACCGTCGGCTATTACCTGATCGTGTTCAGCGCAGGGCACGACACCACCAAGAACGCCCTCGTGGGCGGGATGAACGCATTCCTCGAGCATCCCGACGAGTTGGCCAAGCTGCAGGCCGACCCGGGCCTGATCGACCGGGCCGTCGAGGAGCTGACTCGGTGGACGTCGCCCGTGAACTACATGAAGCGGACCGCAGCGCAAGACGCCGTGATCGGTGGCCAGCAGATCGCGGCCGGCGACAGCGTGGTGCTCTTCTACGCCTCGGCCAACCGCGACGAAGACGTGTTCGACGATCCGTTCCGCTTCCGCATCGACCGCCCCATCGACCGCCACCTCGCCTTCGGTGTCGGCGAGCACTTCTGCCTGGGCGCGAACCTCGCGAAGCGTTCGCAGCGGGCGCTGTGGCTCGAACTGGCATCCCGGCTCGAGTCGATCGAGCTGATCGGCGAGCCCGAGTGGATCCACTCGTCGTTCGTGGTGGGGCTGAAGCACCTTCCGGTGCGCTACCGCATCCGGCCGGCCGGGCGCTGACGCCGGCGCCCGTCACCGAGCCGGGCGGACCGGGCCTCGGGAGTTGGGCGATGCCACTCGCCGACGGCGCCGCCGCGGTGGCCTTGTGGCGCCCCCAGGCCGGATGACGACTCGCAACCTGCAGGATCGCCCGCAGCGTGACAATTCAACTCAGGTCGCGACGCGGGCTCTCGAAGTCAGCGAAGCTCGGTGCCCCCGCCTCGAGCGGCGGGATCCTGGGCTCACATCCGTCGGCCCCGGCGGCCACGGGTTCGGTGTCGTCACTCATGTCTTCTCTCCTGACGTGCGCGATCAGTTGAGGTCGTTCGCGAAGACGACCTTGGTGGCCTGCTCGACCATCGCGTCGGCTGCCTCGCTGAACGGGACGACCCGGTCGATGATCCGTGCCGGATCGATGCGTCCGCTCGCGACGAGGTCGAGCACGGCCGGTGCTGTGGAGCAGGCGTGCACCCGGCCGATCTCGTAGCGCACGCCCTTGAGGTACATGAGTTGGAGCGGCAGGTTCGCCGTCGGTCCTGCGCCGCCCGACACACTCGTGCACACACCACACGCATCCACTGAGCGCAGGGCCACGTTGCGCCCGGCGTCGAGCACGTTCGCATCGACGACGACCGGGAACCGTCGTTCGAGGCGCAGGTCAGCCCATCGACCACCGGCGTCGACCACCTCGGCGCCGAGCGACGCTGCCATCTCGAGCCGACCCTGGTCATCGTCGACGTAGACGACGTGCTCCGAGCCGAGGGCCATGGCCGACATCACGGCGTACAGACCCACCGACGGGGCGAGGCCTCCGACGACGAGGACGGGCGCTCCGGGACGCTCAGCGAGTGGACCCGCCACGCAGCGGTAGCCGTCGGACACGTTGTCCGGAACACCTGCAGCGGCCACCGGGTCGAGGCCCTCCGGCAGCGCGAGCAGCATGACATCGGCCCACGGAACCCTCACCAGTTCGGCGAGTGCGCCACCGAGGTCGACGCCGCCGTGGGGGCCGAGCCCGAATGCAGTGCCCGACGGCACCTCTCGGCAGGCGTTGCTGTGTCCGCGGAGGCACGGTGCACAGGCCATGCAGCTCAGTTGGAACGGCACGATGACACGATCCCCCGGCTGCCACGCACCTGCCTGGTCGCCCACGGCAACGACCTCGCCGACCATCTCGTGACCCATCACGAACGGTGCCGGCATCGGATACAGACCCACTGCGATCGCCGGGTCGAGGTCGCAGCGGGCCACCGCCAGGGGACGAACCAGCGCATCTCGGGGCTCGGCGATCTCGGGCGTGGGCACGTCTTCCCATGCCAGGTCCATCGGCCCGCGGAACATCAACGCCCGCATGCTCACCGGCCCTTCACGGGCGCCGACATGCCCGAGGTGGGCCCCATCACTCGACGGCCAGGAGCTCGGGGGTTGACGACGGGCACGGGAACCTCCAGGGCGTAGTATGAGAGTCGTCATACTCTAACTATGAGGGTTGTCATAGTCAATGGCTCGTCGCGATGTGAAGTCCGAGATGATCAGGGGCGCCGGCGAACTGCTGGCCACCCACGGCGTGCAGGGCACCTCGTTCGCGCTGGTGCTCGAGGCCACCGGAGCTCCCCGGGGCTCGATCTACCACCACTTCCCCGGGGGGAAGCACGAGTTGGTGCTGGCTGCGGTCGCTGCGGTGGGTTCGGCCGTCACGTCGCTCATCGACATCGCAGAGGCCGACTCGCCCCACGAGCTCGTGACGACGTTCGTCCGCAGCTGGAGGCTGACGCTCACCAGTGGTCGGTTCGAACGAGGATGCGCGATCGCTGCGGCAAGCCAGAGCGCTGAAGACGAGTTCGACATCCGCACCGCTGCGCACGACGTGTTCACACAGTGGCGGCACGCTCTCGCCCGTGCCCTCGTCCGCAGTGGTGACGACCCGTCCGATGCCGACGACCATGCCGCGCTGCTGATCGCCGCCGTCGAGGGAGCACTGCTCATGGGTCGCGCTGCGCACAGCGAGGAGATCTTCGACGTGCTCGAACGACGACTGCCGCAGCTCGTGGGTTCGTGACGCGGGCCCGGGCGGGGCACCACGACCACTCCGGTCGCAGCGGCCGCGAGCCATATCAGCTTCGAAGGAATCGACGGCCGGTCGTGCCATAGGCTCGCGCCTCATGGACCTCGACCTTCATGTCTCCCGATTCGACTGGGCCGGCGGCGACGACCACATCGGCCCCGGTGTCCGCAACCTCGCCCAGCGCGCCGAAGCGATCGGTGTGAAGACGATGTCGTTCATGGACCATTTCTTCCAGATGGACTGGATGGCCCCAGCCGAGCACCCGATGCTCGAGGGCTACACAGCGCTCGGCTACGTCGCCGGCGCGACCGAGCGGCTGCGGCTACGCCTGCTCGTGACCGGTGTGACCTACCGCCACCCCGGCCTGCTCGCGAAGACGGTGACCACCCTCGACGTGCTGTCGGGCGGCCGAGCAGAGTTGGGCATCGGGGCAGCCTGGTACGAGCGCGAGCACAAGGGGCTCGGCGTTCCGTTCCCGTCGACCAAGGATCGCTTCGAGCAGCTGGAGGAGACCCTGCAGCTCTGCCTGCAGATGTGGAGCGACGACAACGGCCCCTTCCACGGCAAGCACTTCACGCTCGAAGAGACACTGTGCAGCCCCCAGCCCGTCAGCAGCCCACGGCCGCGCATCCTCATCGGCGGCTCGGGCGAACGCAAGACGCTGCGGATGGTCGCCCAGTACGCGGATGCCTGCAACATCTTCGGCGACGCCGACGAGGTGGCGAAGAAGGTCGACGTCCTCCGTCGCCACTGCGACGACCTCGGCCGCGACCCGAACGAGATCGAGGTCACTGCGATGTACCGCGACATCGCGCCCGGCGCAAGCGTCGATGAGGTCGTGCGTGGCGCAGAGCGGCTCGCCGCAGTGGGCGTGTCGACGCTCGTGACCGGGGCCATGGGCCCCGATCCTGCCGGATGGCTCGAGTCGACCTTCGGCCCGGCACTGGGCCGCATCCAGGACATCGAGCCCGCACGGCTCTGAACCAGTCACCTCCCGGTCGTGCCCGACCGCCGGCAGGCACACGGCGCACTGCCAGCAGTCTCCCGCAGGCAGACGCTTGGAGTGGCAGCCCACATGAATGGTGTTGCGGTCGGACTCGCAACTACGCGCTCCATCAGCTTCCCGAGCCTCGTGCTCGGCGGGCGAGCCCGATCGTCCTGGCAGGTTCCACGAGACCGGCGGCATGGCCTGATCTCCGTGGGTTGTGCGATCCGGAGGGCCTGCGTCGTGAGTCAGCACACCCAGTGCTC
>JBBATY010000071.1:0-5766 GCA_040398525.1 Ilumatobacteraceae bacterium
GGGGTCGACGGACAGGAAGATGCCGAGGCGTGGGTCGTGGTAGCGGTGGTTGAGGTAGGTGAGACCGCTCGCGGAATCTTCGGGTTGGTTGAGGTAGCCGCGTGTACCGATCGGGTCGTTGCGTGTGCCGCGCCGTTCGCCGTACGGGGTCCACCATTGGGAGGTGATGGTGCTGGTGCCACGAGCGATGGTGACCGCGGCCGAGCCGCGGATGTCGCCGAGCACGATGTTCCATGACACTCCCCCTGTCGGGGTGCGTTGCTGGACCGCGGCGACCGTGCCCGCGATCGTGTACCAGCGTCGTTCGGTGAGCCCACCGCTGGTGGCGGTGCGTTCAGCCCACGAATCGAGCGTCAACGTGACAATGGTGCCTTCCTGGAGCAGTGCGCGTTGTCCACCAGGCCAGTACCACATCGACGCGATCCGGGTACCGGCACGATCGACGGTGGTGAGCCGGTCGAACAGATCCCAGCTGTAGGTGTCGGTCGCACCGGCCTGGGTGCGCGACGCGAGCGTGCCGTCAGGGTTCCAGGCGAGCGTGACCGCACCAGCCTGCACGGGTGCGTGCGGGCGGGCCACCCCATCACCCGACACCGGATAGGTGTAGACACCGGCTGGGCCCTGGGTGAGATTGCCGAGCTCGTTCACCGCATAGGTGACATCGAACCCACCACCCGGCCCCACCAACGACACCGCAGCACACGACCCGAGCGCACCGGTATGTGCACGGGTGCCGGACTGCTCACCGGTGTGGGCGGCCGCGGCCGGAAGGGCAGCCACCAACGCCTGGGCCAGCACACAGGCCACGACCACCGCGCCGAGACGGCGTACCCACACCCACACCCGCACGCGAGGACCAGCAGAGGGCCTGCGACCAATGGCGGACCGGTTCATCACTGTCAGCCTTGCAGACGACACGCGACCCGCGCTCGACTTCCCGACGTCGGACGTGACACGTCAAGGAACCCGCGACGCCGGCTGAGGCGGACATGTGCACCGGTGCGGCTGGTTGCGGGGATTGCCGGGTGGGTCATCTCCTAAGGTGCGTGCTGTGTCCGGGTGGGGGAACAGGGTCAGGTGTCTGGTTGGCCCGGTGTTGGCCGGGCTGCTGGCGTCGTCGCTGAGTTTCCCGTCGCTTCCGGTGTCGGCGAGTGCGCCAGCGGTGCTGCCTGGGGGTGCGGGGTTGGTGGCGGATGCGTTACCGCTCGGTCGGGTGCCGTCGGTGGTGCGTGCGGGCCCGTCGGTGGCAGAAGCGCCTGGTGTGGCGTCGCTGTTGGCGAGTGACGGGGATCCGGTGTCGGTCCCGTCGGGGACGGAGTCGGTGGTGGTTGCTGCAGATGCTGCGCCGCTGGTGCTCGACGATGGGTTGACGCTTGCGGCGGCGCCGGTGGACGGGGCGGGTTCCCCGGAGTTGGTCGATGTCGAGGTGACCGGCACCGTTGGTGCAGCAGAGTTGGGTGTTGCTGGCTTCGCCTTTCAGTTGGCGGGGGACGAGGTCGGAGCGTCGGTCGAGGTGTCGATCGACTATGGGGCTCTGGCGGATGACTATGGAGCGGGGTTCGGGGCTCGGTTGCAGCTTGTGCGCTTGCCGGGGTGTGTCTTGGTCACTCCCGAGGTTCCGGCTTGTACGACGGTGGAGGTCGTGGATGACGCGGTGAATGACGTCGCGGGAACGACGCTGGTGGCGGAGATCGCGGTCGACGCCGTGTCGAGCGCTGCGACATCGGATCCGACTCTGTTGTCGGGCGGAGCGCTGCTTCGTCATCGGCCGCGAGCGTCGGGGGCGGGCGGCAGTGTGTACGGGTTGTCGAGTGGGTTCTCGTCGAATTTCGGGTCGTTCACAGCGACGCCGTTGGCGTCGTCGGCGAGCTGGTCGGTCGGGTTGCAGATGGGGTCGTTCGATTGGACCTATCCGGTTCCGGTCCCTCCGACCGGCAACGGTGCGGCTCCGTCGGTGTCGCTGTCGTATTCGTCGATGGCGGTGGATGGGCTGGTGTCGGACGAGAACACCCAGTCGGGCCTACTCGGGCCTGGTTGGAATCTGAGCGCGGGTGGGTTCATCGAGCGGACGTACAAGACGTGCACCGCAGATGGAGGGTCGATCAACGACTTCTGCTGGTTCTCCGACAACGCGACGATCGTGCTGAACGGTCGCTCATCGGAGCTGGTGTACAGCGCTGCGATTGGTGAGTGGAGGCTGAAGGACGACCCGAACTGGAAGGTGGTGCGCACCGCTGGGGCGGCGACGGCGAACGATCAGCGCAACGAGACGTGGACGGTGTTCACGCCCGATGGGACCGAGTACACGTTCGGGCTTCGCCAGGTGCCGGGTGCGGGCTGGACCACGAACTCGGTGTGGTACGTGCCGGTCTACGGCAACAACACGGGAGAGCCGTGCTTTCCCTCGGTGTGCAATCAGGCGTGGCGTTGGAACCTGGACCGGGTGAGGGACCGGTTCGGGAATCAGCAGGTGTGGTTCTACGAAGCCGAGACGAACATGTACGGGGCGGGTGGTAACCCGAACGCTCCGAAAACGTATGTGCGCGGGGGAACGCTGACCGAGATCCGTTACGGGATGCGCGCAGGACAGGAGTCGGCGTTCCGGAACAAGGTCGTGTTCACGACGAAGAACCGGTGCTTCTCGCAGACTCCAGGCGACGGCTGTCTGTGGTTTACCGCCGGGGTGTCGCCTGCGTGGTATCCGGACAGTCCCACGGATCTGCGTTGTGCTGCGGCGCCGTGTTGGAAGAAGGCGCCAGGGTTCTGGACCGAACGGGCGCTCGACTCGATCGACTCGTACGCGGGCGGTGACTGGTCGACTCCTGTCGATCGTGTGAAGCCGACGTTCGACTGGCCCGACGCGGACGGGCTGGGTGGTCAACCGGCGCAGTTGTTCGTCAGGACGATCGTACGGACGGGCCGACCGGGGCTTGCTGGCGCCATATCGCTGCCTGCAATCCGGTTCGAGTCGTACTCGTCGTTGCTCGACAACCGCGCCGATGCGATCACGATGCGGTTCTGGCGCATCGACCAGATCAACGACGAGGTCGGCGGACGAACCTCGATCGTGTACGGCCAGACCACGCCGTGCACCAGCCAGCCTCCCGCGTCCGGTTGGCCATCGAACACCCAGGACTGCTACCCACGTTGGACCATCTACGGTTCGTCGACCGGCTGGGGCACGTTCGCGCGGTTCCTGGTTGCCAGCGTCGAACGAACGGATCTCGTCACCGGCGGGGTGCCGGTGACGACCACCTACTCCTACGTCGGTGGTGCTGCCTACCGTCGCGACCAGAGCCCGTTCACGCAGAACAAGACCTGGAGCGTGCCTCGCGGGTATCGCGAGGTGTGGGAACGCACAGGTTCCGCTGGCGGGTTGAGGACGGTGACCAGGCACCTCTACTTCCGGGGCCTCCACGGTGACAGCAACGGCTCGGGTGGCACGAAGACGGTGACGATCACCTATCCCGACGGCAGCACCCAGACCGATGTCGACTGGCTGAACGGCCGCGAGTACGCGACCGAGCAACGAACGAACGCGGCCACGTCAGCCGGCACGATGATCGAACGCCAACTGACGTTCTTCACCGGAACCTCGACGGTCGCCGCGGGAGCAGCGACGCGCGTCGATGTCACCCGCACCAAGCACACCTCGCTCGATGCCGGCACCACCTATGTCGACACCGAGGTCTCGACCAGTTACGACAGCTACGGGATGCCATCGCTGATCGTCGACCGCGGCGACATCGCCGCCGGACGTACCAGTGACGATCGCTGCACCCAGATCACCTATGCGCGCAGCGCCGCTGGAGATTCGATCTGGCTGATCGGTCTCACCTCGAGCATCCGAACAGCGAGCGGTGTCGCCAGCGGAACACCGAACGTGTGCAACGGTGCTGCTGCAGCCGAGCTCGGCCACACCCGGAACTTCTACGACTCGAGTACGACGCTGGGTTCGACAACAGCCATCGGCGCGATGACCCGCCACGACACCCGAGCATCGGCGACCAGCCCCTGGCTGACGTCACAGTTCACCGTCGACAGCAACGGCCGGGTCACCTCCGTCGACGGCCCACTGACCGGCCCCATCGACACGACGACGACCAGCTACTCCCTCGACGGGTTCGTCGCCGCGACCACCGACCCGACCGGACGGGCCGTCGAACACACCTACGACGCGGCACGTGGGCTGCCGCTGACCGTCACCGACACCAACACCACGACAGCAGGCGGACCAGGCACTGCGAAAACGAGTCACTACACCTACGACGCGATAGGTCGGCTCACCGCTGTGCGGCTCCCCGGCGACGCCGACGCATCGATCGTGTACGAGTACTCCGTCACCACGACCAGCGCCAGCTCGGTGAGGACACGGATCCAGCAGACCACCGGCTCGTGGCGCGACAGTTGGGTGTTCTACGACGGGCTCGGCAGGCAACGCGAAACCCAGGTCGCCGGCCCGAACGGTGGCCGCATCATCGCCGCCACCGACTACGACGCCCGCGGACTCGTCACCAAGCACTACTCAGGCCGCTACGACACCGGCGATCCCGGCACGATCGTCACGACAGGCGCGATCAACTCGAGCGCCGTGCCGTCCGAGACCCGCACCGCCTACGACGATCTCGGCCGTGTCACCAGCACGACCCTGTACAGCTACGGCAATCCCGTCAGCGTCGGCGGTGTCGCGCTGGGCACGGACTACAGCTACGACGGGCGCTGGACGACCGTGACCCCGCCCGGCAAGTCGGCCACTGCGACCCACACCAACGCGCTCGGCCTCACCGACACCATCCGCGAGTACAACACCACCTGGGCCGGAGCGAAGACCACCACCTTCACCCACGACGCCAACCGCAACCAGATCACCCGCACCGACCCGGGTGGCAACGTCAGCCGCTACAGCTACGACAACCACGGCCGTGTCACCGAGCACACCGACCCCGACCGCGGCACGATCGCCACCACCTACAACGCCAACGGCAGCATCAACACCGTCCAGGACGTGGCGATGGGCCAGACGCTCACCTACATCAGCGACGTTCTCGGCCGCATCACCGAGATCCGCAACGGCACCACCGTGCTCGAGCAGTACGCCTACGACGCACCTGGTGAAGCCGGCCTGCTCGACTACGCACGCAGCACGGTCAACGGCGCCGACTTCACGATCGACACCATCGGCTACGACACCCGCAACCGCCCCACCGGCTACACGTACACCGTCCCGTCCATCACGGGCGTCACCAACAGCAACGGGTTCGCCGGCAGCTACACCTTCGACAACTTCACCTACCGCCGCGACGACCAGATCACCAGCGTCCGCTATCCGGCCATGGGCGCACTGCCCGCCGAGACCGCCACCACCGGCTACAACACCCTCGGCACGCCCATCACCCTCAACGCCTCCATCGGCGCGCTCGTGTCCGACACCGGCTTCGCCAACGACGGGCGCCTCACCACACGCACCTTCAGTGACACCACCGACCCCCTCAAGGTCACCCGCACCTACACCTGGGACACCGCCACCGGACGGCTCGACCAGCTCACGGCTGCCCAGAGCGGCAGCACCGTCCAGCAGGAGACCTTCACCTACGACGCCGTCGGCAACCTCATCCGCAACGATCACGACCGCCCGGGCACCACCGACGACCACAGCGAGTGCTACAGCTACGACGGCCGCAACCGCCTCACCCGGGCGCATACGGCTGTGTTGGGGTCGTGTGTGGTGGGGTTGGTGGGGCCTGGTGGTGGGTTCGATGTCACCTA
>JBBATY010000072.1:0-5731 GCA_040398525.1 Ilumatobacteraceae bacterium
AGGCGTCGTCCTCCATCTTGCCGTCGAGCATGATGGCGCCGGTGCCGTCGCCCATCGCGTCGATCACCCGCTGCGCCTGGCGGACGTCCTCGGGGCGGGGGCTGAACACCCGCTTGGCGATCTCGACCTGCACCGGGTGCAGGCTCCACGCACCGACGCAGCCGAGCAGGTAGGCGTTGCGGAACTGGTCCTCGCAGGCGACGGTGTCCTTGATGTCGCCGAACGGGCCGTAGAAGGGGAGCAGGCCGAAGGTGACGCAGGCATCGACCATGCGGGCGATGGTGTAGTGCCACAGGTCCTGCTGGAACGAGGCTCGCGGCGCGTCGTACACCGGGCCGTCCGCGCCGGCGGGCGGGTCGACGCGCACGATGTAGTCGGGGTGGCCACCACCGACACGGGTGGTCTTCATCCGCCGGTTGGCGGCCAGGTCGGCAGGGCCGAGCGACAGGCCCTGCATGCGCGGCGACGAGGCGCAGATGGCTTCGATGTTGGCCACACCACGGGCGGTCTCGAGGATGGCGTGCACCAGGATCGGACGGGTGAGGCCGGCCTTGGCCTCGAGCTGGGCGAGCAGGCGGTCGACGTAGTGGATGTCCTCGGGGCCTTCGACCTTGGGCACCATGATCACGTCGAGCTTGTCGCCGATCTCGCCCACCAGTGTGGTGAGGTCGTCGAGCACCCACGGCGAGTCGAGGCTGTTCACACGGGTCCACAGCTGTGTCGTGCCCATGTCCATCGTCTGGCCGACCTTCACCAGACCGGCCCGGGCGGCTTCCTTGTCGGCCATCGGGATGGCGTCCTCGAGGTTGCCGAGCAGGATGTCGACCGTCGGGATGACCTCGGGCAGCTTGGCGACCACCTTGTCGAGGTGCGGGGGGAAGAAGTGGATGACCCGGCTCGGCCGGAAGGGGATCTCGCGCACCGGCTCGGGGGCACCGGCTGCCAGCGGCTTGAAGAAATCTCGGGGGCTCTTCACGATGTGCAAGGGTACGAGTCGTGCCGCGATTCGATGCAATCCTGTTCGACGCAGGCGGGATCTTCGTCCTGCCCGATCCCACGGTGCTCGGCCCTCTGCTCGCCTGGTTCGGTGGCGACCCGACAGTCGACGCGCACCGTCGGGCGCACTACCGGGGCATGGCCGTGAAGAGCGCGGCCGGCAAGGGCGAGGCCTTCTGGGACGAGTACAACCACGCCTACGTGGCCACCGTCGGGGTGCCCGAGCACGATGTCGCCGAGGCCGCCGAAGTGCTCGGCCGTACGCGCACCGCTGCGCTGTGGCGCTGGCCGATCCCGGAGAGCTCGACGGCCCTGCGCGCCCTGCACGCGGCTGGCATGCCGATCGGCGTCGTGTCGAACGCGAGCGGCCAGATCGAAGCCGTGCTGCGCCGAAGTGGGGTGTGCCAGGTGGGCGACGGCCCCGGCACTCCAGTTCGGGTGGTCATCGATAGTCACGTAGTGGGCATCGCCAAGCCCGATCCGGCCATCTTCGACTTCGCCCTCGTGCACTTCGCCGGAACCGACCGCAGCCGCATCGCCTACGTGGGCGACTCGGTGACGATGGACGTGGGCGGGGCACGCGCCGCTGGTCTGCATCCAATCCTGCTCGACCCCTACGACGACCACGTCGGCGCCGACTTCGACCGCATCACCACCCTCGAGGAGTTGCTGTGAACGATCGCCCACTGTCGCCGCGCACCGTCGCCGTGTCGGCCGGCCGCCCCGACGGGCCCGGCGCGCCGTTGAACACGCCGATCGTGCTGGCGTCGAACTTCCGTGAAGGGGGCGAGTACGGCCGCACCCACGGCACCGACACCTGGGCCGCGCTCGAGACGGCGATCGGTGCGCTCGAGGGTGGCCGAGCGATCAGCTACTCGACCGGCATGGCTGCGGCTGCTGCCGTGCTGTACGCGCTGGCGCCCAAGGTGCTCGTCATCCCGCGCTGGTCGTACCTGGGTGTGCGCGCCCTCCTCGCCGAGCACGAGCAGCAGGGCCACCTGCAGGTGCGTCCGGTCGACATCGCCGCCACCGACGAGGTGGTCGCTGCGCTCGATGGTGCCGACATGTTGTGGATCGAGACGCCGACCAACCCCACCCTCGACGTGGCCGACCTGCCGACCCTCGTCGCCGCAGCCCGCGAGCGCGGGGTGCGCACGGTGGTCGACTCGACCTTCGCCACACCGCTGCTGCAGCGCCCGCTCGAGCACGGTGCCGACGTGGTGATGCATTCGGCCACCAAGTTCATCGGCGGGCACAGCGACCTGATGCTCGGGGTGTGCATCACCGCCGACGACGCGGTCTACGACCGGCTGTTCCTGGCCCGCACCTACCAGGGCGCCACGCCCGGTGCGCTCGAGGCGTTCCTCGCGCTGCGCGGGCTGCGCACCATGCCGATCAGGCTCGAGGCGTCGCAGGCCAACGCTGCCGTGCTGGTCGAGCGGCTGCGTGCCCACCCGGCCGTGGCCGAGGTGCGCTACCCGGGCACGGGCGCGATGGTGTCGTTCGTGATGGCCGGCGGGGCGCCGGCGGCCGATGCCGTGTGCGCCGGCGTGCGGCTGGCAGTGCCTGCCACGAGCCTCGGCGGGGTCGAGACCACCATCGAGCGCCGCCAGAAGTACGCCGGCGATGCGCACGTGCCGCCGGGGTTGATCCGGATGAGTGTCGGCATCGAGGACGTCGACGACCTGTGGCACGACCTGACGACGGCGATGGAGGCTGCGGGCGGGTGACCGTGCCGTTCGATCCGTCGCAGGTGAGCCAGCGCTGGGCCGACTGGCGGGCCTCGGTCGACCTCGACGAGTACGACCAGCGCTGGGTCCGCCTCGAGCAGTCGGGCACCGCGGCACACGGCGAGGCCGACCTGGTCGAACGGGTGCTCGCCGAGTGCGGCGGCGGCGCCGTGCTCGACGCCGGTTGCGGCATGGGTCGGGTGGCCATCGAACTGGCGCGTCGAGGGATCGATGTCGAGGGCGCCGACCTCGACCCGGACCTGTTGGCCTATGCGCGCAGCCACGCACCCGAGCTCGCGTGGCACCACGCCGATCTGGCGACGATGCAACTGCCCCGCCGCTACCGGGTGGTGGCGATGCCGGGCAACGTGATGATCTTCTGCCGTCCCGAGCACCGCCGGGCCATCGTGCACACGGTGGCTCAGCATCTCGAGCCGGGTGGCGCCGTCGTGGCCGGCTTCGCCCTCGAGGCCGGTCGCTCGGCGCTCACACTCGACGAGTACGACTCGTTGTGCGCCGACTGCGAGCTGAGCCTCGTCGCCCGCTTCGCCACATGGGAGGGCGCGCCGTACGAGGGTGGTGGCTACGCCGTGTCGGTGCATCGGCGCGCCGACCGCTTCAACGTGCACGACCTGATGTACCGGGCCCGCTCCCGCATCGACCGGGTGACGCCCTCGCGGTTGGCCGAGCTGCTCGCCGGTCCGGAGCCGCCGCTGGTGGTCGACACGCGCACCCAGACCGACCGGGCCCGGTTCGGGGTGATCGCCGGGTCGATCCACGTGCCGCGCACGGTGCTCGAGTGGCATCTCGATCCGGCCAACGGCTACCGCCATCCTGCGGTGCGCTCGTTCGAGCAGCCGATCGTGGTGGTGTGCAACCGCGGCTACAGCTCGTCGCTCGGTGCGGCGAGCCTGGTCGACCTCGGCTTCACCGCCGTGGCCGACTTGGTCGGCGGTATGCATGGCTGGATCACCGAGGGCCGACCGGTGGTGCCGGCCGACCACGACCACCTCGACTTCTGACCCCCGCACAGGGCCGGTCGGGGGGCCGGTTGCAGGACCGGTGACGGTCGTCCGGCGCTGCAGTCGGGAAGGTGGTCCGCTGACCAGCCAAGGGGTCGTTCCCTACGGTGCGGATCATGCGGTCGAGCGGAGTGGCCCCTTCCCCGATATGTGCCCCCCGTCGCTCGCGGGGCCGTCCGGTCGTGGTGGTCGGCACCACTGCCGCAGCCGCCGAGGTGGTGGCTGCGTTCGACGAGCACCCCGAGGCGGATCGTTCCGTGCTGGGTGTGGTGGGCGACCGGACGACCGCTGCCGACAACGGCCTGGCAGCGAGGTACATGGGCACCGTCGACGATCTGTGCGGTGTGCTCCGTCGAACCGGGGTCGGCCTGGTCGTGGTGGTGCCCGGCACGCTGTCGTCGCAGCGGACCACGGCGCTCGTCGCCGAGCTCGAGGCTGCCGGGGTGCAGATCGACGTGGTGTGCGGCCTGCCGGGCCTCAGCCCTCGGCGGCAGCGCCCGAGCACGGTGGCCGGCCTCGGCGTGGCCACGCTGCGCTGTGCCCGGAAGCTGTGCGGTGCGCGCCGGCTGGCGAAGCGGCTGCTCGACATCAGCGGAGCGCTCACCGTGCTCGCCCTGACTGCCCCGGTCACGGTGGCGGTGGCTGCTGCGATCGTGCTCGACGATCGTGGACCGGTGCTGTTCCGGCAGCGGCGGGTGGGCCGCGACGGCCGCCCGTTCGACATCGTCAAGTTCCGCACCATGCATGTCGCCGCCGAATCCGAGCAGGCGGCGCTGCGGGCCGCGAACGAGCGGACCGGTCCGCTGTTCAAGCTCGATCACGACCCACGGGTCACCCGGGTCGGGCGGCTGCTGCGCGCCACGTCGCTCGACGAGCTGCCGCAGCTGTGGAACGTGCTGCGCGGCGAGATGAGCCTGGTGGGGCCGCGGCCGGCGCTGCCCGACGAGGTGGCGCAGTTCGACGACCGACTGCTCGACCGACTGCGCGTGCCACCCGGTGTGACCGGTCTGTGGCAGGTGCAGGCACGCGACAATCCGCACTTCGGGGCGTACCGACGGCTCGACCTGTTCTACGTCGACAACTGGTCGCTCGGCCTCGACCTGCTGATCCTGGCGGCGACGGCGCGTCACGTGGTGCTGCGTGCGGCCCGCTCCCTGCGTCGTTCGAACGACGCAACGCCGGTCGCCGAGACCGCCGCGGTGTCAGGCGTTGGCGGTGTCGCAGAGGCGACGGGCGATCACCTTCAGGCAGAGGGTCTCGTCGGCGCCTTCGAAGATGCTCAGCACGCGGGCGTCGACGTAGAGGCGGCTGACGGAGTACTCCTCGGCGTAGCCGTACCCGCCGTGGATCTGCATCGCCTCGCGAGCCACCCACTCGGCGGTCTTGCCGACGCGCCTCGGTAGGCGACAGCTCGATCGCCCGGGTGGTCGGGTGGCGTGTCGGACGGCTGGGAAGAGGCAACACACGACGCCTCGGCTGTCGGAGACATGTCGTGTGGTGCTCTGACAGGTGAACGGGGTGCTGTGCGAGAGTGAGGTCGCTGCAGGAAGCAGCCGAAGGGGGGGGGGTGTGAGCCTCTCCCGGGCCATCCAATGTGGAGGTCACCTTCGTGAAGCACAGAAAGTTCCTGGTGATGGTCGTCGCCGCGACGCTTCTCCCGACCACGGTTGTCGCCGATCGCGTGCAGGCCGAGACTGCGTCGGCTGACGTCGACGTCGTGGCTGCGGTCGAGATGGTGGAGCAGGTGTTGGGCTCGCAGACCGCGGTCGGTGTGGTGGGTCATGATGTCGACTCGGTGGTCGCGCTCGTCGAGGACGGGGTGACGATCGATGTGCCGGTCGACCCGAGTGACGGCATCGCGGTCGACCCGCAGGCTGGAACGGCTGCGGTGTTCACCCCGACCGATGTCGCCTTGGGGGATTTCGTGGCTGATGGGGTGCTCGCGGTGGCCGCAGGTGACGGTTATGCCGCAGTTGCACAGCC
>JBBATY010000073.1:0-4062 GCA_040398525.1 Ilumatobacteraceae bacterium
GAGGCCGCAGCCGCACGAGACTACGCCAGGGCTTACGCCGAGGCGTGCCAGCGGGAGGTGGGACAGTGAAGCTCCCCGCTGATTACTCCGACATCCTCGGCCACCCCGACATGGGCGTGCGAGCGACTGGCGCCGCGATGGTGTACGCCGCGCGGCTGTACGGCCCCGCCCTGCGCGCTGCGGTCGCAGCCGACGCCACGAGCGGAGTCCCGCTGCTAGGCACCCCGTCACGGTGGACGCTCGTGCACGAGCTGTCCGGCACCGACGACCCCTCTGCGGTCGTGCTAGCGCCCTGCGACTGGCGCACGCGACGCGACTCCCACTGCCTGTGCTGGCGCTGCACCGGGCAGGAGATCGAGGTGCTCGTGGCGCGTACCATCCTCGCACCCTGCCGCGCTGCGGGCTGCTACTGGTGCGGCTGCGGGCGAGACGACGAGCGCCTTGCCCCCGGCATCGTCAAGGCCGCCCGCGCCCTCGCAGCCAAGGCTGTGCCCCAGGCGCAGCCGCAGCAGCGGCAGCGGTCGCTCTTTGGAGGCCAGCCGTGAGCGACGCGTGGGCACATCAGGCACGAGCGATCCAGGGCACGCGCGACGCGTACCGCGCAGGTGCTCGGCGCATCCTCGTCGTGCTCCCTACGGGCGGCGGCAAGACCCGCGTGGGCGCGCACTACGTCCGAGCCTACGCCGGGCGCGGCGAGCGCGTGCTGTGGGTCGCGCACCGAGAGGAACTCGTCGCCCAGGCCGCGGAGACGCTGCGCGCGCGGGGCGTCGAGGGCATCGGTGTGCTCGCGGCCGACCGTGACCCCGGCGACGCTCGCGTCGTCGTCGCGTCGGTGCAGACCCTCGCGGTGCGCGACGCGCTGCCGGCCGCGGCCCTGGTCGTGCTCGACGAGGCACACCACTACGTCGCGGCGACGTGGGGCACCGTCGCGCGGTCGTATCCTGAGGCGCTGACGATCGGGCTCACAGCGACGCCGCAGCGTGGCGATGGGACCGCCCTGGGCGACCTCTTCGAGGCCCTCGTCGTCGGCGCCACGGTGGCGGAGCTCCAGCGTGCGGGTGTGCTGTGCCCGGTGGACGTCATTGCGCCGCCGCGGGCGCTCGATGGCCTCGCGATGCCCGTCGTCGAGGCTGTCACGCGGTACGGCGCAGGGCGGCCGACCGTGGTGTACGCGGCGACCGTCGAGGACGCACGCGAGATCGCCGAGGCCCTCGGGCCACGGGCGGCTGTGATCGACGGCTCGATGCGCCTAGTGGACCGTGCGGGCACCCTCGCCGCGTGGGAGGCCGGTGTGCTCGATGTGCTCGTCAATGTGTACGTGCTGACCGAGGGGTGGGACTCGGCGCGGCTCAATGCCTGCGACTGCACGATCGTGGTCGCCCGAGGGTGCGGTTCGTGGGCCATGTGGCGGCAGATCGTGGGCCGCGGGCTCCGCCGCGCACCCGGCGCCACGAAGCGATGCACCGTTGTCGACCTGCGCGGGGCCGTCCACGCCCACGGTCTGCCCGACGAGGACGTGGCCCTGTCCCTCGACGGCGACGCCGTGCGCAGGCGCCCAGAGGCCGCGGAGGCCGTGGCCCGGTGCCCGGCCTGCTGGTGGGTCGGCGCACCGCCGCCCGGCAGGGTCTGCCCGTCCTGCGGCGCCACAATCCCCACCGTCGTGCAGCGCCAGCGGCTGACGCCCGAGGTGCTCGAGCGCATCGCGGCGACGGCGACGGCCGAGAGCAAGGCGCGGTACTACGTGCAGCTCCGCGACACCGCGAGGGCGCGCGGGTATCGGCCAGGGTGGGTCGCCGCCCGTTTTCGAGCGAAGTACGGCCACGACGTGACGGCCGCGGTGCGGCAGGCGGCAGCACGATGACCACCGAGGCCGACGTCCTCGCCGCGGTGCTGCGGCTCGCGCACGGGCGCACAGACCTCGTGCTGTGGCGCAACACCGTGGGGCACAGCATTGAGTACGACGCGCGCTGTCGCCCGAGGCACATCACCTATGGCCTCGGGCCGGGCTCACCCGACGTGGTCGGCGTGCTCACGGTCGAGGGCCTCGCCGTGTGGGTCGCGATCGAGTGCAAGGCCCCTCGCGGGCGCGTCGCGCCGGAGCAGGCGCAGTGGCTCGCCGCGGCCGAGCGCAGAGGTATCGCGTGCGGTGTCGCACGGTCGGCCGAGGAGGCCGCCGAGATCATCGCCGCGGGGGCCGAAAGAGTGCGCCGCATCCTTGACGTAGGTGGTACACCCGTTGTACCATTGCCGCATGATGCGACCACGCATGATCGTCCTCGACGACACCGACCGGGCCCTGCTGGACGCTGAGGCTAAGCGCCTCGGCGTATCTCGCGCAGCCATCATCCGGCTGCTGATCCGCACCCACCTCGCCGCGCCGCGCGCGCCCTCGGAGGCACCCCATGGGCAGCCCTGAAGACGTCGAGTGGGCGATCACACTGCGCGCAGCGGCCGTGCAGTCCGACCTGTCGTGCGTCGAGCGCACGCCCGAGGGCTACGTCCACAGGCGACGAGACGGCTCGTCGTACACCATGCCGCTCGGGTGGCTCGCGGGCGCCCAGGGAGGCACCGCCGTTCCGTTGTCGTCGCGTGGCAGGTGGCCTGTCGAGATCGTGTACTGTCGGTGCCCTGGCGTGCAGCACCTGCCCGAGTGCCCCTGTGACGACGGAGGGCCCGTGGCGGTACCAGCGCCGCCGCCGCCCGTGGAGCAGGTCGAGGTGGCCGTGCTCGACACCGAGACGACGGGCCTCGAGCGCGACGCGCGGGTGACGGAGATCGCCGTCGTGATCGTCGAACTCCCGAGCGGGCGCATCGTGCGGCGGTCTGCACAGCTCGTCGACCCTGGCTGCCCGATCCCGCCTCAGGTCGTGCGGCTCACGGGCATCACCGACGCGATGGTCGCCGGGCGCCCTGCGATCGCTGACCTCTGGCCGCGCATCGTCGCAGCCGTGGGCGATCGGCCCGTGGTGGCGCACAACGCCAAATTCGACCGGGCGCGCCTCGAGCACGAGGTCGACCGCGTGGCCGCAGCGCTGCCCCCGTGGCGGTGGTGGTGCTCCGCTGCGATCGCACGCCAGGTCGAGCCGGGCCGAGCGTCGTACTCGCTCGGGCCTCTTGCCGCAGCCCTCGGGGTGCCGAAGCCCGCCAAAGCGCACCGCGCTCTGGCAGACTGTCTGACCACTGCAGCCCTGCTAGAGCGCCTTGCGCGCGGCAAGGCGTGGCACGTATGGGCCGGGGAGCCTGCAGCCGTATGGGCGCCGCGGGCGTGGACGACGACGAGACTGGAGGGGGTATCGTGAGCGCGATGATGCAGTGGGAGCAGCCCGACTGGGCACGACTGAGCGACGCCGAGGCCCTCGAGGTCTATCGCGCCGCAGGGTGGCCGGTGCGACGGTCCGACGAGGGGCACGTCGTGCTCGAGCTGGGCACCGGCTGGGCTGCCATCGTGGCCGAGCCCTCGGGCTACGATGCCCTTGAGGCCCTCGTCGCGGCACACGGTCCTGTCGGACTTCTGACAGCCGCCCCGAAGATCACCGGCAGCTTCGGCGTGGCACGCATTTTTCGGTACCCGAAGCCTTGCCCTTCCGCGGCACATATGCATGGCGCCGCCCAGGGCGTGCATCTCTGGGGTGCGGGGCGCTCGATACCGCTCCCTCCGTCCACCGTCGAGGGCATCGACTGTCGGTGGCGACCGGCACCGGCAGACCTGCGCACGCTCCCGCTCCTGCCCGGCTGGGTCGTGGACATGGGTCGTGACCCGACCACGGGCCACGCTGCGGCCGTGCGGGCCTCGACACCGGCCGACGGCATCGCGCTATCCGACCTGGGCAACGCCGAGCGTATCGCGCGCCTGCACGGGCGCGACCTGCGGTGGGTCGAGGCCTGGGGCGCGTGGCTCGTGTGGACAGGCGTACGCTGGGAGCGCGATCAGACAGGGCAGGTCGTACGCCGCGCGTGCGATGCCGTGCGCAAAATCGCAGAGGAAGCCGCCCGCATCGACCACCACGACCGGCGCAAGGCCGTCCTCGTGCACGCGATCCGCAGCGAGGCCGCGGGCAAGAT
>JBBATY010000073.1:4162-5511 GCA_040398525.1 Ilumatobacteraceae bacterium
ACCGGCGCAAGGCCGTCCTCGTGCACGCGATCCGCAGCGAGGCCGCGGGCAAGATTTCTGCGGCGCTGCAGCTGCTGCGCGCGCAGCCCGGTATCGCCGTCACCGTCGAGCAGCTTGACGCCGACCCGTGGCTCCTCGGGTGCCCCAACGGAACCGTCGACCTGCGCACGGGCGAGCTTCGCCCCGCGGCGCGCGAAGACCTGGTCACAAAGCTGTGCGGCGTAGACTACGACCCTGCCGCGACGGCGCCCACGTGGGACGCCTTCCTCGCGGAGGTGCAACCCGACGACGACGTGAGGAGCTTTCTGCAGCGCCTTGCAGGCTACGCGGCGACGGGCGTAATCCGAGAGCACGTCCTACCGCTCCACTGGGGCTCAGGCGGCAACGGCAAGGGCGTAGCCTCGGAGGCGCTCCTGGCCGCCCTCGGAGACTACGCCCGGCAGATCCCCACGGACCTCCTCCTCACCCGCTCGGGCGAGGCACACCCGACTGAGCGCGCGACCCTGTGGGGCTGCCGTCTCGCCGCGGCCTCGGAGCTGCCAGCGCACCGCGCGCTCAATGAGGCGTTGGTCAAGCAGTTGACAGGTGGCGACACGATCGCCGCGCGCTTCATGGGCAAGGATTTTTTTGAGTTTCGCCCGACGCACACACTCTGGGTGAGCACCAACAACAAGCCGGTGGTGCGGGAGAGCGGCAATGGGATTTGGCGCCGAGTCTTGCTCGTGCCCTGGACTGTCACACCTACGACGCCAGACACCACGCTCCCCTCGCGCATCCAGGCCGAGCTGTCCGGCGTGCTACGCTGGATCGTCGAGGGGTGCATCGCGTGGCAGGCCAAGGGCCTCGCAGCCCCAGCAGCCGTCCGCGCAGCGACAGACGAGTACCGCGGAGAGAGCGACGTGCTGGGCACCTTCCTCGCCGAGCGCACCACCACCGAGCCAGAGTACGCCGGGGCGACGGTGCGTGTATCGGCAGGCGCCCTCTACAAAGCCTATCAGGCGTGGTGCCTCGCCGGAGGCATCCGACCCGAGACGCAGACCGCCTTCGGCCGAGAGCTGACCAAGCGGGGCTACCCGGCGCAGCCTGGGAGCGGTGGGACAAACTTCCGCGTGGGGCTCCGAATCATCGCAGACGACACCGGCAGTGGCGGAGAGGTTGGAGGTTTTTAGAGTATGTGTAGTGGGTTGTGTGGGTTGTGTGGGTTTCCGGGTCGTATATGTGAATTCGTGTATTTGGCTGCCGACCAAAAAACCCACACAACCCACACAACCCACTACGACCCTCGGCGGCGGTGGTGCCCGATTCTGGCCTCGGTGGCGCCCGTGGGGTACGCTTGCCTCATGGCTCGT
>JBBATY010000074.1:0-5498 GCA_040398525.1 Ilumatobacteraceae bacterium
CCTTGATGTTCATCTTCACCATGTCCTGCTTCTTCAGGCCGTACTTGGCCTCGAACAGCTCGGGGAAGATGGCGTCGTCGAAGGTCTTCGAGCACAGCAGGCCGATGTTGAACAGGAACGGCTTGCTGACCTTGCCGGCCTTGCGGTCCCACATCACCGGAGGCGACGAGGTCTGGCAGCCCATGCCCACCAGGGCGAGGCGGCTGAACCCACGCTCCTTGGCCTCGCGCAGGGCGAGCGGGTTGGCGCAGTAGGTGTAGCGGCTGCCGGCGGTGGCGAGCACCTCCTCGCGGTTGGTCACCACGGCAGGCTTGGCCTTCCACGCGTCGTCGGGCTCGACACCGCTCACCAGCGCAGCCTCGATGTAGTCGTGCTCGAGCAGCCAGTTGAGCATCGCCGAGACGAAGCCGCCGTCCTGGCCCTTCTCGTGCTCTTCGGTGTCGGCGGCGCGGGTGAGCAGCAGCTGGCGCCAGATGCCCGCCATCTCGTCGGGCTCGCGCATCCGGCCGAACAGGTGCATGTCGGCGGCCGGCTCCCACGCGCGAAAGCGCGGGCAGGCGCGGGTGCAGGTGGTGCAGCCCTTCTCGCCGTGGAGACAGTTGTCGAGGCCGAGCTCTTCTTCGAGGTGGAACGGCTTGTACTTGCCCTCGACGTGCTCGTAGCCGATCACGTCGTGCGGGCAGGTCACCACGCAGCCGGCGCAGCCGGTGCACAGCCCGGTGGTGATCACCTCGGCGTAGAGCTCTTTCCACTGCGCGGTCCAGCGCGTGGTGGCGGGGGCGGCGGGCTCGGTGAGCGTCATGCCGCCGACATTAGGCAGTCGATGCGGGGCAGGGGTACTCCAGGTCGAACCGTGTACTCGTCATCGTCGCGTACGCGTCCGGAAACACACCGGAAACAGACGTCGGCCACGGTGAGCCTGCCCCTACAACACACACGGATTTCGGAGGAGACACATGGAGGGCAACCTCGCATGGGTCCTGGTGTCGGCAGCGCTCGTGCTGTTCATGACACCCGGTCTCGCATTCTTCTACGGAGGCATGGACCGCACGCGCAACGTGCTGAACATGCTGATGATGAACTTCTACTGCCTGCTGGTGGTGCCCCTGGTGTGGGTCATCGTCGGCTACTCGCTGGCCCAGGTGCCCTTCGAGAACGGGTGGATCGGCAACCTCGACGCCGCCTTCCTGAAGGACATCGCCATCACGGGCGACGACGGTGGGATGACGCTCGCGGTCGTGGCCTTCCTCGGCATGTTCGCCGCCATCACCCCTGCGCTCATCTCGGGTGCGGTGGCCGACCGGATGAAGTTCTCCGCATGGGCGATCTTCGTCCCGGTGTGGTCGCTGCTCGTCTACGTCCCGGTCTTCAAGTGGGTCTACGGCGGCTGGCTGTTCGAGCGTGGCTCGATCGACTTCGCCGGCGGCACGGCCATCCACGTCAACGCCGGCATCGCCGCCCTCGCCGCCGTGCTGGTGCTCGGCAAGCGCAAGGGCTGGCCGCAGGAGGGCCACCCGCCGCACAGCATGCCGCTCGTCATGATCGGCACCGGCATCCTGTGGTTCGGCTGGTTCGGCTTCAACGCCGGCTCGGCGCTCGCCGCCAACGGCCAGGCCGTCCAGGCGTTCATGAACACCTTCCTCGCCGCTGCGGCCGCTGGACTCGCCTGGGTGGTCGTCGAGTGGATCCGCGACGGTCACCCGACCAACCTCGGCGCCGCCTCCGGCATCGTGGCGGGCCTGGTGGCCATCACGCCCGGCGCCGGCTACGTGTCGGGGATGGGCCCGATCTTCATCGGCCTCCTCGCCGGTGCGGTGTGCTGCTTCGCAGTGAGGCTGAAGACCAAGGCCGGCTACGACGACGCGCTCGACGTGGTCGGTGTGCACCTGGTGGGCGGCCTGGTGGGCTCGCTGCTCATCGGCTTCTTCGCCAACCCGGAGTTCTTCGGCCTCACCGACGATGGAGGTCTCAAGTTCGGCGAGGGCATCTTCTACGGTGGCAACGGCGAGCTGCTGCTCGAGCAGCTGATCGCCAACCTCGCCGCGATCGTCTGGTCGTTCGCCCTGACCTTTGCGATCATGATGGCGCTGAAGAAGACCGTCGGTGTGCGGGTCGATGCCGAAGCCGAAGCCCAGGGCCTCGACCTGGCCCTCCACAGCGAGACCGCCTACCACGGCGGGACGCACTGAGCCCGAGCCTGAAGGAGACACCATGAAACTGATCACCGCAATCATCAAGCCCTTCAAGCTCGACGACGTGAAGGACGCCCTTCGCGAAGCCGGTGTCGAGGGCCTCACCGTGAGCGAGGTCCGCGGCTTCGGCCGGCAGGGCGGCCACACCGAGACCTACCGTGGCACCGAGTACAAGATCGAGTTCGTGCCCAAGGTGCGCGTCGAGATCGTCGTCGGCGACGACCTCGTCGACCGTGTCGTCGATGCGATCACCACCTCGGCCCGCACCGGCAAGATCGGCGACGGCAAGATCTGGGTGTCGTCGGTCGACTCGATCGTGCGCATCCGCACCGGCGAGTCGGGCGAGGCCGCCGTCTAGGCACCGACTCGTGCAACCAGTCGACGCGGGAACCATTCGGCGAGTCCGCGCCCAGCTGATCGGCGACCCCGATCTGGCTGGGCGCGGCCTCGCGCGTCGACTGTCGCAGCTCGCCGACTCGTGGTTCGAGAGCCTGGCGGGCGATCTGCGCCCGGGCTGGTCGCTGCTCGCCGTCGGCGGCTACGCGCGGGGAACCCTCACCCCTGGCAGCGACATCGACGTCGTCCTCGTGCACCCGCCGAAAGCGTCGGCCGCCGAAGTGCGCGAGGTGGCCGAGCGGCTGTGGTACCCGCTGTGGGACGCCGGCATCAAGCTCGGTCAGGCGGTGCACTCACCCAAGTCGCTGCTGCAGTTGGCGAGCGACGACCTCGATGCCGCCACCTCGATCCTGGCAGTGCGCTGCCTGGCCGGCGACCCGGCCGTGGCGGCCGATGTGCAACAGGCTGCGCTCGAGCAGTGGCGCAAGCGCCCGTACGGCTGGCTCCAGCGGCTGCTCGTGACGGGCAACGAGCGTTGGGCGAAGTACGGCGATGTCGCCAGCCTGCTCGAGCCCGATCTGAAAGACGGTCGTGGTGGCCTGCGCGACCACGACATGCTCCGGTGGGCGCTGCGCGTCGACCGGCCCGAGGTCACCGCGGCTCTCGAGGAGCCCTTCGACGACCTGGCCGGGCCCGCCGAGCTGCTGCTGGCCGCGCGCTGCGAGCTGCATCGGGCCACCGGGCGAGCGGGCAACGTGCTGTTGCTGCAGGACCAGGACCGGGTGGCCGAGACGATGGGCTACGCCGATGCCGACGCGCTGATGCGCACCATCGCCGGCGCAGCGCACGCCATCGAGTGGGCGACCGAGCGGTTCTGGCGCCGGACCGAGCGGCTGATCCGGTCCGGTGGCCGGGTGGCGCGGGTTGCGCACGTGTCGGCCCATCTCGCCCCGGGTGTCGTGGTGATCGACGACGAGGCCCATGTCGAGGCCGGCGCCGACGTCGACGAGCCGTCGTTCGTGTTCCGCTTCGCGGCTTCGGCGGCTCACGCCGGCCTGCCACTCGGTGGCCGCTCGCTGCGCCTGCTGGCCAGCCGCGGTGTGGCACCCGGGGAGGTGTGGAGCGAGTCGACCCTGCGCGCGTTCGTCAGTCTGCTCGGGGCCGGGCCGGCGCTGGTGCCAGCCGCGGAGTCGCTCGAGCGCTACGGGTTGCTCAGCCGCTACCTGCCGGAGTGGCGTGCCGTGCGCAGCCTGCCCCAGCGCAACGCGTTCCACACCTACACCGTCGATCGGCACCTGCTGCAGACCGTGGCCAACGCCTCCGAAGCGGTACGCGAGGTCGGCCGGCCGGACCTGCTGCTGCTGGGAGCTCTGCTGCACGATCTCGGCAAGGGCTACCCGGGCGATCACACCGATGCGGGAATCGAGCTGGTCGACGCGATCGGGCCGCGGATGGGCCTGTCCGACGACGACTGCGGCACCGTGCGCGCGATGGTCGAGCATCACCTGTTGCTGCCCGAGACCGCGACCCGACGCGACCTCTCCGATCCACGCACCTCGGCGGTGGTGGCCGAGGCGGTGGGCGATGTCGGCACCCTCGAGCTGCTTCACGCGCTCACCGTCGCCGACAGCCGGGCCACGGGACCGGCGGCCTGGTCGTCGTGGAAGGCGTCGCTGCTCGACGAGCTCGTCGCCACCACCTCGGCGGTGCTGCGGGGCAGCGCCCCGCGCGAGCGCCCGGCCCCCGACGCGGGCCGGTTCGCCTCGCTCGCCCATCTCGTCGAGCTCGACGGGTCGATGCACATCGAGCAGCAGGATTCCGGCGACATCGACGTGCTGCGCATCGCCAGCCGCGACCGAACGGGCCTGTTCTCGCAGATCGCCGGGGTGCTCGCGCTGCACGGCCTCGACGTGGTGGGAGCGTCGGCTGCCACCGGCGACGACGGTGTGGCCGTCGACGAGTTCCGGGTGGTGAAGGCGTCGGCCGGCGATCCTTCGTGGCCGCGGATCGAACACGACCTGCGCGCGGCCACGACGGGCGAGCTGGATATCGATGCCCGGCTCGAGCAACGGCTGCGGTCGCTGCACCGACGGCGGCGGGCGATGGCGGCCGCTCCCGCACGGCTCGAGGTGCTCATCAGCAACGAGGCGTCGGCCACCACCACCGTGGTCGAGGTGCGTGCCCCGGACGCCCCCGCCGTGCTGTACCGGTTGTCGCACGCGATCACCGTGGCCGGTCTCGACATCCAGTCCGCAGTGGTGGCCACACTCGGTCACGAGGTCGTCGACGTCTTCTACGTCACCGCCGACGGTGCGCAACTCGCCGCCGACCGTTTCGACGGGCTGCGAGTGGCGCTCACCTGCGCGCTCGCCGACTGAGCGGCGGAGGTCTCACCCAGCCGAGCGGGGCGCCATGGCCCGGACGAAGAAGCGTCCCCGGGCCGAGCGTTCACTCGACCCGGGGACTGCCCCTACCGAGGTCTGGGGACATCCACCGCCCCGTACCTCGTGCGCTGACGGTCGGAACCGCCGAGCTCTTGGTGGTCCGCCCCGTCCGACCCCAGCGCCGGGCCGGTCGGCCTCGACGCAGGGGTCGGACGGCTGGGTCAGATGGCGTCGCCGTCTTCCTCGCCGGTGCGGATGCGAACCAGACGGTCGACGCCGGTGACCCAGATCTTCCCGTCGCCGATCTTGCCGGTGGCCGCTGCGGTGCGGACCAGCTCGACGACCTGATCGACCATGCCGTCGTCGACGACGAGCTCGAGCTGGACCTTGGGGACGAAGTCGATCTTGTACTCCGCGCCGCGGTAGGTCTCGGTGTGGCCGCCCTGGCGACCGAACCCGCGCACCTCTCCGACGGTCATGCCGAGCACCCCGGCTGCCCGGAGGGCGTCCTTGACGTCGTCGAGCTTGAACGGCTTGATGACTGCAGTGATGAGTTTCATGTGAGTTGCTCCGCTCTCGGTCGTTG
>JBBATY010000075.1:0-5422 GCA_040398525.1 Ilumatobacteraceae bacterium
AACGCCGGGTCAACGGCACATCGTCCTGCGCGTTCGCTCTGGCAGGATCATCCTCGATGTCGCACGACCTCGAGCTTGCGTTCCGGATGGTCGACGCTGCAGACGCGGTCACGGCGGCGGCTTGGTCCCCGGATGGTGTGGCAGCGTCGCTGAAGGTCGACGGTTCTCCCGTGACCGAGGCCGACGTCGCGGCGGAGCGCGCCATGCTCGCGGTGCTCGAGCGGGAATCGCTCGACGACGGGTTCGTCGGCGAGGAGCTCGGCAACGCCTCTGGACGCAGCAGCCGACGCTGGATCGCTGATGGGATCGACGGGACCCGCTTCTTCGCCGCTGGTGCGATCACCTGGGGCACGCTCCTCGCGCTCGAGGTCGACGGCTCGGTCACGGTTGCCGTCTGCTCCAGCCCGATGCAGCAGAGACGGTGGTGGGCAGTGCGTGATGGCGGAGCGTTCACCGGTGGCACCGACCCCTCGACAGCTCGACCCATCCGTGTCAACGCATCCGCAGCGCTGACGCCGGACAAGTTCGCGTGCCTTCCACGCTTTGAGTCGCTGGACATCGAGCAGCAGCGACAGATCGAACGTGTCATCGGCGGACGGCCAGACGACTGGTCATGGAGCCACCAGTGCCGCGTCGCCGAGGGCGAGATCGCGGCCTGTGTCTGGTTCGCAGGCGACCTCTGGGATCACGCAGCACCATCGCTCATCGTCCAAGAAGCTGGCGGTCGATTCACCGACCATCTGGGCGGCGCACGGCTCGACACCCGCACCGGCATCTACTCCAACGGGCGCTGCCACGACTCGCTCCTCGACGCGCTTCGACCCGACTGACCATCGGACGCGCACCTCCGACCTGCCCCATAACGCCGGGACGGCACCATCGATTGGCATGTGTTGGGCGTGTGACGCGGGTGATTGGTTGGCCGGGCAGATAGTTGACGGTTGCGTGCCTGCGCCCATGTAGCTACTCTCATTGCATGAATGTAGCTACAGGTCGGTCCGAGGTCGGGATCCGCGAGTTGAAGAACGGATTGAGCGGCTACATCGACCGCGTCCGCGACGGCGAAGAGGTGATCGTCACCGATCGGGGCCGCCCCGTCGCTCGTCTGTCGGCGCTCGATGCCCCGCACGATCGACTGGCCGAACTCGTCGCAGCGGGCGTCGTGCGACCGCCATCGAGTCCCCAGCGCTACCTCCCGAAGCAGAGGATCAAGGCCAAGGGCAGCGTCAGCGAGCTGGTCGCCGAGCAGCGCCGCTGACCCGGGTGATCACCTACGTCGACACGTCGGTGCTGCTCAAGCTGATCATCGACGAGGATGGCTCGGATCGAGCAGCGCTGATCTGGTCCTCGGCCGACGCCGTCGCATCGGTGAGCCTCATCGCGGTCGAAGCACGCGCTGCGATCGCCGCCGCCGGTCGCGGGCGACGAGTGACCATGGCTCAGGCGCGTGACGCCGTTGGCGAGCTCCATGCGCTGCTTCGGGTCCTCCACCTGATGCCGGTCACCGACGAGCTCGTGTCGGCTGCAGGCGAGCTCGCCGATGTCGAGGGCCTGCGCGGGTACGACGCCGTTCACCTCGCTGCGGCGCTCGAGATCGGCGCCACCGTGCTCAGCAGCGCCGACACCGCCTTGTGTGCCGCTGCCGAGCGTCGCGGACTGCACGTCGCCAATCCTCTGATCACCTGACCCCGCCCCTACCGCCGGGACGGTGCCGTTCGCGATCGGTGCCGACCGGGAGCGATCTGCTCCGTCGCACCCACCGTGCTGGCCGAAGTCACGACCCGCCGAGGTGGCGGATCGCCACGGCCGCGTACAGCGCCGCTCCGTCGACCATGGCCGCCTCGTCGAACATCACCCGGTTCGAGTGGTTCGGTGCCGCAGTGGCCAGGTTGCGGTCGTGGGGCGTCGCCCCGAGGAACATCATCGTGCCCGGCACCCGCTCGATCACGTAGCTGAAGTCCTCGGCACCCATCACCGGGTTCGGCAGGCGCAGCGCCCGCTCGGCGCCGAGCAGGTCGGAGGCCACGCCCAGGCTGAACTCGGTGAAGTCGGCCCCGTTCACCGTGACCGGGTAGCCGAGGCGCACCTCGACGTCGATCTGCATCTCGTGGGCCGCGGCCACGCCCTCGGCCACCCGGCGAATGCCGTCGTGCACCCGCTGGCGGGTGCGCTCGCTGACGGCGCGGATGGTGCCGTGGATCTCGGCCGTCTCGGGGATGACGTTCGAGGTGGTGCCGGCCGTGATGCGCGCCACCGTCACGATGGTCGGATCGAACACGTCGATGCGTCGGGTCACCATCGTCTGCAGCGCCTGGACGATCTCGCACGCCACCGGGATGGGGTCGAGCGCACGGAACGGCTCGCTGGCGTGGCCACCGCGGCCGGTGACGGTGATCGTCATCGTGTCGCTCGACGCCATCACCGGCCCGGGCCGGCTGGTGACGAAGCCGGTCGGCGCAGCCGATGTGGCGTGCAGCGCGAACGCGCCGGTGACGGGCGACGCACTGCCATCGACGGCGTGCGCACCCACGTCGAGCAGGCCCTCTTCGAGCATGAACCGGGCCCCGGCATAGCCCTCCTCGCCGGGCTGGAACATGAACAGCACCCGCCCGGCCAGGTCGGCGCGCCGGGCGCTCAGCAGCTTGGCTGCGCCGGTCAACATCGCGGTGTGCGTGTCGTGGCCGCAGGCGTGCATCGCGTTGTCGACCTGCGAGGCGAAGTCGAGGCCGGTGTCCTCGGGCATCGGCAGCGCATCCATGTCGCCGCGTAGCAGCACCGTCGGCCCGGGCTTGCCACCGGTGAGCAGGGCGGCGATGCCACTGGTGGTCTCGTGGAGCGTCAGCTCGAGCGGCAGACCCTCGATCGACGCCAACACCTGCTCGCGGGTGATCGGCAGGTCGTTGCCGATCTCCGGCCAGCGGTGCAGGGTGCGCCGCAAGGCGACCATGTCGTCGAGCAGGTCGCGGGCTTCCTCGCGCAGGGTTTCGGTGGTCATGGCCGCATGCTAACCATGCCCCGATGACCGACCGACCCGACCCTTCCGGCGCTGCTGCGGCGCGCGAACTGGTCGACGTGGTCGACGAGCACGACCGCGTGGTCGACGCGGTGCCGCGTGCGCGCATGCGCGCCGAGCGGCTGATGCACCGCTGCGTGTTCATCGCTGTCGTGCACCCCGACGGACGCCTGCTCGTCCACCAGCGCAGCCCTCACAAGGACATCTGGCCCGGATGGTGGGACCTCGCCGTCGGCGGTGTGGTGGGGGCGGGTGAGACCTACGACGAGGCCGCCCAGCGCGAGTTGGCAGAAGAGGTCGGCATCGAGGGCGTCGAGCCCGCAGTGCTCGACGGCGGTGCCGCCCAGCGCTACGTCGACGCCGACGTCGCCCTGCTCGGACGTTGCTACCGAGTGGTGCACCCCGGGCCGTTCACCTTCGCCGACGGCGAAGTGGTGCAGGCTCGCTTCGTCGACCGCGCCGAGCTCGACCACCTGCTGGCGCACCAGCCGTTCCTGCCCGACTCGCGGGCCCTGCTGCTGCCGCTGCTCGGCTGACCGAGCGCCACGACCGGCGCGCTCAGAGCAGCGACGACACCACGGCGACGACGACCCCGATGCCGATGGCCAGGCCGACGAACACCAGGCCCGTGCGCCACATCGACCGCCGGTACGGGGCCAGTCGGGGGTCGTCGTTGGTGAGCCCCTGGGCGAAGGCGCCGACCGATCGGATCTGCCCCTCGACGGTGTAGAGCTCGCCGGGGTTGCTCGTCGCCGGCTGCCAGGGGGTGGAGGTGCCGCGATCAGGGTCGGACGCAGGGCTGGTCACGAAGCAGATCGTAGAGGTTTCCGGACGCTGCCCGGCCGCGCCCATCACTGGAGACGGACCGCCGCCCGAGGGTGGCCAGGATGACCCACCGGGCACCCCGGGTACCATGACCGGATGCTGCGCCTCGAGTTCACGATCGAGCCGTTCGTCGACGGCCAACCGGGCCCACACGTGCTGGCAGGCGTCGCCGCGGCCGAAGCCCTCGGCGCCACCGTCGAGTTCGGGCCGTTCGGCTCGTCGTGCACCGTGGCCGCCGCCGAGGCCGGCGCCGTGGTCGCGGGCGTCGTCGACGCCGCAGTCGCGAATGGCGCCACGGCGATCGCCATCGCGATCGAGCTCGTCCATCCGTCCGCCGAGGCCGACCGATGACCACCGGCAGTCGTCGGGACAAGAGCACCGCAGCTGCGGGCGCCACCGGCGGCGCCGACCCACGCCGCGCCGCCCCGCCGGCACCACACCTACTGCCCCGCCATCCGCTCGTGCTCGCCGTGCGGCCCATCGTCGAGGCCCTCGGCGCGCAGGTGCTTCCCCTCGCCGACCGCGAGCCGGGCGACCTGCCCTTGAAGTGGGAGGGCACCGAGGTGGCCGTGGTGCGCATGGCACCGCTGCACGGTGCGCTCGAGCGGCTGATCGAGGGTGTCGAGCGCGAGCTCGGCAACCGCTTGCCGCTGCTCGGCCGCGCCGACAAGCAGCGTGCCATCCGCCTGCTCGACGAGCGAGGCGCGTTCACCCTGCGTCGCGCCGTCGAGGACGTCGCCGACGCGATGGGCGTCAGCCGGATCACCGTCTACAACTACCTCAACGCGCTGCACCGCTCGACGTGAGCGCCGGCACCACCGAGATGAGCCAGCGATGAAGCAGTACGACATCATCGGTTTCGACGCCGACGACACGCTGTGGGTCAGCGAGGACGGCTTTCGCGCCAACGAGTGGCGCTTCGTCGAGCTGGTCTCGCCGTACGCCCCCGAAGGCGTCGACGTGAAGGCCGCGCTCACGGCGGTCGAGCGCAAGAACCTGCACACCCTCGGCTACGGCGTGAAGGCCTTCGCGATCTCGATGGTCGAGGCAGCACTGACCATCACCCAGCACCGCGTGCCCACCCGGGTGATCGGCCAGCTCGTCGAGATGGCCAAGGACCAGCTCGAGGCACCTGTCGAGTTGTTGCCCCACGTGCCGGAAGTGCTCGCGCGAGTCGGACGGGCATACACCCTGGTGCTGGTCACCAAAGGCGACCTGGTCCACCAGACGCACAAGATCGACACGAGCGGCCTCGCCCACCACTTCCACCACCTCGAGATCGTCCTCGAGAAGGAGCCGGGCACCTACCAGCGGCTGCTCCAGCGGTGGGGCATCGCGCCGGAGCGGTTCTGCATGGTGGGCAACAGCGTGCGCAGCGACATCCTGCCGGTGCTCGCCATCGGTGGCGACGCGGTGCACGTGCCGTATCACCTGCTCTGGGAGCTCGAGCACGTCGAGCACGACGAGCACGTCGTCGAGCTGGCATCGCTCGCCGAGCTGCCCGACCACCTCGGCTGCTGAGCCGGCGGGCTAGCCGGCCGCAGCTGCGGTGACGATCCGCTCGGCCCAGGCCACGTAGCGGTC
>JBBATY010000076.1:0-4537 GCA_040398525.1 Ilumatobacteraceae bacterium
CGCATCGGCGGATTGCTCAGCCCGTGCAGCGACAGCTCGGGCAGCAATTGCGCCCGGTAGTTGCGCAGCGCATTCATCCGCAAGCCGCTGTGCTCGGACAGGTCCTGATACTCCGCATGCGGGCCGCACGCCAGCACGCTCACCCACAACTTGGCGTGCCCACGGTGCTGCACCAGGCGGCTGAAGCCCTCGAGGCTGCGCCACGGGCTGCGCACCGTCGGCAGCATCGGCAGCAGCAGCGGGTCGACCTCGGTCTCGCCGAAGCGGGCCACCTCGGCGATCGACTGCAACTGGGCCTGCACGCTGCTGCCCTTGCACACCACACCCTCGGGCCGCAACACATCCCACACATCGCGCAGCAGGTCGACCGCCCAGCCGTCGCCATCGGTCAGCGCCACGATGCGCGGCGTGGGCGACACCGCACGGGCCGTCAGGAACACGTCGGCACCGTGCAGGTGCTCGCCGGCGAACGACAGATCGCTCACCACCACATCGAACGGATTGGCCGTCAAATACTCCGCAGTCACCTCACGCGGCGACTTCAGCGCCACCACGTCGAACTCGAGCTTCTGGCGGATCGCGTCGGCGAACAATTCGCGAGCATGGGCACTGTCGTCGACCAACAGGATCTGCGCCATGTTCGAGTCCCTTTCCAACGCTCCCGATCGAGACAAGTGGCCCGCTGCACCGGGCCCACCCGTCCCACGAGACGACAGGTTGGCAGCATCATGACGTGAGCGGTACGTCCTCTATCGCATAGAGATCACTACATGTTTAGTGCGACATATCAGTGAAATGCCCGCCGCCGGATGCCGCGATCATCCGCGCTCTGCAGCGCACCGGCCAGCACCTCGAGCTGTTCGTCGACCGACCACTGCGCACGCAGCACCGCCACCACCGGCAGACCGGCCACATACACCGCATCGGCCCACACCTGCGCCGCATCGCCCGGGCGGTCGATCACCACGAAACGCACCTGCGGCTGGTGCTGCCACACCCGCTGCATCACCTGCACCCCGGCCGGCACCCGGCCCTGCGGCTGCCCACGGAACGACCACCCCACCAGGGCCAGGTCGAAACGGGCCTCACCCGACACCGCCTGGTCGACCCCGTCGGGCCCCGACACCGCGGTGACCTCCCACCCCAGGCGCTGGCGCACCACCTCGGCGAACAGCTCGGTGACGTGCGCATCCCCCTCGACGATCAGGAGGCGATGGCGACATGTACCTGAGTCCACACGTCAAGCTTCGCCCTCTGAGGCACCGTTCTCTATGTCGGTCGCGACATGTCGTTACCCGGCGGTGATGGGCGCTCAGTTCCGGCCGCGCCAGAAGTGGTGCCGCGGATCGACCAGCACCCTCGACCGGCCCACCAGCCGGGTGACATGGCGCCACCGCGCCCCCCAGCTGGGCGCCGACCGCACCACCCACGAAAAGTGCCCCCACCTCGCCGCCACCAGCGGCCAGCCCCGCTCGTCGTACTGGCGCGCCGCATAGCTGCCGAAACCCAGGCACCCCCGCCACCCCTCGTCGACCAACCGCCGGTCGGCCGCACCGAGCGGGCCCACCCACGCCTCCAGGCCCGGGTCGAGCCGAGCCGCCATCGCCATCGCCAGGCGCACATTGCGCGACCGGGCCGCCAGCCGCCCCACCACCTCCGGCCCGCACACCCGCGCCACACGCAGCACATCGGCCACCTGGCGCAACGCCAACCACGCCTCCTTGCGGGCGTGCTGGGCCACGTGCTCGAGCGCATGTGCCGCACCCAACGTGCGCACCGTCGGCCCCACCTCGGCCACTGCGATCGAGCCTGCCAGCGCCCCCTCGAACCCGAACGAGAACTCGCCCTCGTGCTCGAACAACCGCCAATGCAGGTCGACCGGACGCCGATGCGCCCCGGGTGCGACCGCAGCCGGGCCCGGCCCGGCCGGAACCAGCGGCATCTCGTGCTCCTCGCGCAGCATCCACGCCCAGCGACGGGTGTCGGCAGGCAACGGCGCACGGCTCGACGCCGGACGCACCCACCCCGACTCCGCCTGCGCCAGCGCCACCTCGGCCGCCGCCACATCGCCCGGGCGCACCCACAGGTCGATGTCGCCGCCGCCACGATCGACCGGGCGGCCACCCATCACCGCCGCCAGGCCCACACCCTTCACCACCAGATGGTCGATGCCCGCCACGGCCAACGCGGCCGACGCCCGCGCCGTCTCGTGCACCAGCACCATCGCCCGGCCCACCTCGTGCAGGTGCAGCTCGTGCAGCCGGGCCGCCACGTCCGGCGGGCAGCCCAGCGCCGCAGCGTGCGGGGCGATGATGCCCACCACCCGGTGCCGCTGCACGGCCTGCAGCACCAGCGCCCACGTGGCGCTCGGCGCCGGCACGGGCTCGTCGGGGCCGGCGGCCAGCACGGCCCGCAGGGCGTCCACCACCCACGCCGACCCTGGATGCGGCTCAGGCCCCCTCACAGCGCCGACCTTACCGGCAGCCTCTGCGGTGTGTTTGTGGCGATATGTGCCGTAGTACTCTCGAGCCAGTTCGCCCATCGTCCACGCCGAGGCCACCCATGCTCACCCCGTCCGAATCAGCACCCACCTGGACCGCACCTCGCTTGGTGGCCCTTGGCACCGCCAGCGACAGCCAGGCCGGCGCCATCAGGCGCACCACCGAGGCCGGCTCGTACGACCCCTCCCTCCCGAACTGACCCGGCCGCTCCCCCGAACCCTGTCGCGAACAGACTCGGTACGTCGCCAGACTGTTCGCGACAACGTCAGCTGAGGCGGGGCCCACCAGGCGAGCCACCACTCGGCGGCTCGAGGCACCTCAGGGACGCGGCGCCAGCTCGGGGCGCACCTGCACCCGGGCCGTATCGCTGATGCGCCGCTGCACCGGCCGGCGCATGCCCTCGGCCAACAACATCGCCTCGCGCACCCGGGCATCGGCCTCCACCGGCACCTCCGGCTCGGGCACCGCGCGTGGCACCTCCATCCGCTCGGGCGGCCAGAAGTTCGCCGGCTCGTACTTCGCCGGGTTCCACGCCACCGACGCCGGCACCCACGGCTCGACCGCCAACCGGAACGCCGTGCGGCCCCACCCCTGCGACAAGAACGCCCACCACGGCAACCGCAACGCCGCCTCCACCAGGTGCACATCGAGCAACGGGTAGCGGTACTCCACCCCGAACAACCGACCCGTCTGATACCAGGCGAACGTGCGGTGCTGCATGTGGTTCGACCACAACAGCGCCAGCTGATAGGCGTGATGATCGTTCGCCTCGGCGAACAACCGCCTGCGCGCCCGGTACGCCTCGGCCGCCACCGGCGAGAACGCCCGCAGCCGGGCATCCACCCCCGCCTCGTGCGCCCGCACCAACCGCACCGTGTCGCGATGGCGCAGATCGGTCACCCGCTCCGGCAACGCACCCCACACCTTGCCGGCGAACGCCCGGCCGCGGCGCGCCAGGCTCGGCCTCGCCCCGCTGGCCACCCGCAACCGCGCCGACCCATCACGCCACACCTGCACCCAGTGGCCATGGCGCACCAACCACGTCGGCACCCCACGACCGTTGAAGCTGGCCAACTCGTCGCCACCCCAGCCCGACATCATCACCCGCACCCCATCGGCCTGCGCCCGCGGCAACACGAACCGCTCGCGCGCATGCGTCGACTCCGGATAGCGATGCGGATCACGCAACCGGAACCAGTCGCCGCTCTCGTCGCCGTAAACGTTCCACATCGGCAGACCCAACTGCGCGCTCACATCGTCGAGCAGGCCCCGCTCGTCGCCCGGGAAGCGGGGCACCTCGCGCTCGTCGGGTGTCCACGAATAGATCGCCCGCAGGCCGGAGCCCGCCTCGCCGAGCAGGGCGTGGCTGCGGCAGGCCACCGACGTGCAGTCGAGCCCACCCGACACATGAGCGCCGAACGTCGCCGGGTCACCCACCAGCAGGCGACGGATCGACGCATCGAGCCGCTCGCGCAGCAGCTCGGCACAGTCGGTCAACGACAGCGACGCATCCGGGCCGGGCAGCGCCGCAGGGTCCCAGTAGCGCTCGCGCCGGGCCGAGCCGTCGGCCGCGAAGCGCGTCACCATCCCCCACGGCACCCGCTCCACAGCGACGAAGCGGGTGCGGTGCGCCACCCCGGTCGACCACAGCTGGTTGCTCGCATCGAGCAGCACCCCCTCGGCATCGACCGTGTCGTCGACATCGGGCCGATCGACCAACGCCGCCAACCACGACGCCGCCGCCACCCGCCCATCGGCCGTGCGTGCCCAGCACAGCGGCTGCACGCCCAGCGGGTCGACCGCCAGCACGTGCGTGCGGGTGCGCGGGCACCACAGCAGCACCGCCCACGGGCCGCTCACCGCCGCCAGATCGGCCGTGTCGCCACGGCGCGCCCACGCGGCTGCCACCTCGTCGACGTACAACGAGCCCGGGGCCGCCCACAGCACCGTCGGGCGACCGAGGTCGATGGGGGTCGGGCTGGCAGCCAGGCCGGCGCTGGGGCCGGTGCTGGAGCCGGCGTCGGGTCCGGTGGCGG
>JBBATY010000077.1:0-4450 GCA_040398525.1 Ilumatobacteraceae bacterium
GTGCGCACGACGCGATCATGCGCGCCCTCGGCTGCTCGTCGGCCGCCTGACCCGATGGATCGAGTCGATGTGCTGAGCGGCGTCAGCGCCTCGTGCCGTCACGAGCTCCGGTCAGGCGAGCAGGTCGGTGGTGGAACGGGTGCGCGCAACGATGCGGCCGCGGTGCACGGTGATGCGGTCGGCGGGGGCGCCACCGACGACCTCGGTGATCGAACGGCCGGCGACGGCGAGTAGCTCGGCGGGCGCCCCCACCGTCAGCGTCACCGGGTTTGCGCCGAGCGCCCGGCGGGCTCGGTTCGAGCACATGTCCCACGCCCGGTCGGGGTCGAGGTGCGAGACCATCGCCACCACGGCCGCCGTCTCGAGCGGGTCGAAGCGGCCGTACGGGAAGAACACGTCGCGCGCGTTGTCGGCGCCGGCGGCGACCAGCACGCCTGCCTCGTCGAGCACGTGCACTGGAGCGAGGCCCCGGGGCGGCCCCACGGGCGTGTCCCAGCCGAAGTAGAAGAGGCTGGTGAGCGGCATGACGAACACCGCCGTGCCGGCCGCCGCCAACTGGTCGGCCACACGGCGCTGCACGTCGAGCGGTTGGGTGGACAGGCTGATGCAGTGGCTGGCTGCAGAACGGGTGATGCCCCGTTCGCGGAGCAGGCGGACGTACTCGGGCAGGTAGAAGAACGATGAGTCGACGGTCTGATCGGTGTGCAGGTCGATCGGCAGACCGCTGCGGGCCGCAGCGTCGACGGCAGCGACCGTGGCCCCCATCGGGTCGGGATCGATGTCGGGGCTGCCGCCCACCACGTCGATCCCCATCTCGATCGCCTCGTCGAGCAGACGGCGGTGGGCGGCCCCGGCTTCTCCACCGAAGGGGAGCGACACCAGGCCGACGACCTGCAGGTCGCACAGGCCGCGGCGATGCATGTCTTCGCGCACCTGGATGAGCGCTTCGATCCCGCGCACACCCACGCCCGAGGCGATGTCGACGTGCGTGCGGATGAGCGTGTACCCGTTGCGCACCATCTGGCCGATGGCCTCGGTGGCCCGGGCCCTCATGTCGTCGACAGTGAGCAGGGGCCAGATGTGCGCCCAGTCGCTGACGGCCTGGTCGAGATCGGCCGGCATTGCCGCGATGTCGCGGGCTGACAGGGTCTTGTCGAGATGGGCATGGGGCTCGGCGCCCGCCGGGAGGACGAGCTTCCCGCTGACGTCCTCGACCGTGTCGGACTCGCGTGGTCGGATCAGCCCCACTTCGTCGATCAAGCCCGTGGCCGGATCGACGGCCACGTCGATGCGCGCGCCCTTCGCGTCGCACCCGCCGATCAGGACGGTCCGCGGCCCAGTCATCGCTCCACCTTGATATGCATCGCAGGAATATATCCGAGAGGAATGCGGCGGCCCGCCCGGGTGGCGCCGTGCGCGGTGACGCGAGCGACAACGCGACGACCGGCAAGATGGGGAGTGCATGGCGAAGCCGACCGCGACCGTGACCGACGACATCAGTGGACTGGTCGGGTCTGCCATCCGGGCGCGTCGCCACGCCCTGGGGCTGACCATGCAGCAGCTGGCCCACCTGTCGGGTCTGTCACAGCCCTTCCTCAGCAAGGTGGAACGCGGCCTGGCGGGGCTGAGCCTCACGTCGGTCGATCGCATCGCCGAGGCCCTCGGCATCAGCGCGGCCGGATTGTTCGGAACGATGGCCTCCGACCAGCGCTACGACCTCGTCCGCCGATCCGAACGGCCGCGCATCCCGATGAGCGACGGGTGGTCGACGGCCACTGCGTACACCCGCCGATCGGGGCAGGTGAGCATCGTCGAGTTCGAGGGTGGCCCCACCGAGCTACCGCCGTTCCACTACGTGCACCGCAATGACCAGGTGTGCCACGTGCTGGCCGGGGCGTACGAGTTCGAGGTCGACGGCACCGTGATGGTGGTGCGCACCGGCGACACGCTGAGCATCGCCGGTGAGGTGCCCAACCGGTACCGCGTCGTGCGGTCTCCGGCCCGTCTGCTGCTGGTGCTGGTGAGCGAGGACGCCGAAGTGGTGGCGAGCCCACAGCCCGGCCGCGTCATCACTCGACCGATCGACTCCGACGCCTGATCCGACGGATCACCCGGTGTCACGGGGCGATGCTGGCCGGCATGCTCCTGATCGAGTTGAGCGCCATCGATACGACCCGCTCGGGCTCGCCCGTCGCGGCCAGGTGCGGTGTGCGCCGGCGGATCTCGTCGAACATCACCGTCATCTCCCTGCGGGCGAGGTTGGCCCCCAGGCAGAAGTGCGGACCGCCCGCGCCGTAGCCGACCTGCTGCGGATGCAACGGCCGGCGCACGTCGAAGCGCTCGGGGTCGGTGAACGTCCGCTCGTCGAAGTTCGCTGACGGGTACCACAGCGCCACCTTCTCGCCAGCCTGCAGGGTGATGCCGTGCAACTCGACATCCTGGGTGAGCACCCGGCACATGTTCGAGATGAGCGGCTCGTAGCGCACGATCTCCTCCACTGCAGTAGCGGCATGGGTGGCGTAGTCGTCGAACCAGATCCGCCGCTGGTCGGGGTGCGCGGTGAGCAGCCGCACCCCGTGGGTGATGGCGTTGCGAGTGGTCTCGTTGCCCGCCGAGAGCAGCAGGATCACGAAGTTGGCGAGCTCCTTGGTGGACAACCGCTCACCGTCGACCTCGGCGTGCATCAGCACCGTGGTGAGATCGTCGGTGGGGTGGGCGAGCCGCTCTCGCCCGAGAGCGATCGCGTAGTCGGCGATGCTGCGCGATGCCGCCGCAGCGCCCTCGACACCCACCGACGGATCGTCGGGCGACACGGCGGCGTTGGTCCACTCGAGGATCAGTGCGTGGTCGGCCTCGGGCACGCCCACCATCGAGCAGATCGCCCGCAGCGGCAGACGCGCCGACACTTCGGCGACGAGGTCGAACTCGCTGCCGTCGCCGTGTCGGTCGAGCACGTCGTCGATGATGCCCGCCGCGATCTGCCGCAACGCGGGCTCGCCGGCTGCGATCTGCTTCGGCGTGAACCCGGCCGAGACGATCCGCCGCAGCCGAGCGTGCTCGGGATCGTCGAGGTTGATCATCGACGGGTAGAACTCGCCGAGCTCGTCGGGCATCTCCTCGATGTCGATCGTCACCCCGGAGCAGTACACCGCCGGCGTGCGGCTCGCCGTCCAGATGTCGTCGTAGCGGGTGAGCGCCCAGAACTCGGTGCACGCCCGGCTGAACCCGCTGCGCCGAGCGGGGTAGTGGCGCACCGGGGCCACGCGCCGCAGCTCGGCGAACACGCGCGCCCGGTGCGACGACGGTGCAGCCCAGAACGCCGAGTCGGCGAGGTGCTCGTGGTCGAGGTCGATCGGGGCGACCGGGTCGGGAACGTCGGGTGAGGCATGGGCCATGCCACACAGGCCAGTCGGGCCGGGCGGACATGGCAAGGTATGTGCTGGTTGCATAGGTACATCGTGGAGGGTCGCCGTGCCGGCATCGATCGTCGAACGTCGTGGGTCTGCCGGTCGTGCCGGGCGCCTCGTCGTGGCCGGGTCGGCCTCGTCGAGCCGCGGGCCACGACCGGGCATCGACGTGCGCTTCCCGATGCACGGCTGCACGCTCGTCACCGCCGGGACGGGGCGCTATCGCGATGCCGGCCACGACCGCCCGCTCGGGCCCGGCAGCGTGGTGCTGGTGTTCCCCAACCACCCGCACTGGTATGGCGCCGACGAACCGGGGTGGGACGAGCACTTCCTCGTGTTCGACGGGCCGCTGTTCCGCACGGCGGTGTCGACCGGGCTGCTCGACCCCGCGCGCCCGGTGCTCGACCTGTCCGATGTCGATCGATGGGTCGCCAGGTTCGACCACTTCCGGTTGCGGCCGGCGCCCACCACCTCGGTTGCCCGTGATGCGGAAGCGGCGATGGTGCTGGCGCTCCTGGCCGAGATGATCGCCAGTGCCGAGCCCCGAGCGCAGCCGGACGGGTCGTGGTTGTCGCGCTCGATCGACCTGCTCGAACCGGGGACGGGCGCGCCCCTGGCGCTCGCCGAGGTCGCAGCAGCGGTGGGCATGTCGTACGACGCGTGGCGCAAGGCGTTCCGTGCCGAGGTCGGCGTCGCTCCGGCCCGGTTCCGCCTCGACCGGCGGCTCGCCGCCGTGGCCGAGCTGCTGGTCACCACCTCGCGCAGTGTGCGGTCGATCGCCGTCGATCTCGGCTTCACCGACGAGCGCCACCTCGTGGTGCGCTTCCACGAGGCCCACGGCTGCACGCCGGCTGCCTACCGGCGCTCGAGCACGACCGCTGGTTGAATGGGTGCTGGCCACGAGGGAGACGCGATGACTCCGAAGAACACGATCTGCATCTGGTTCGACCGCGATGCGCTCGCCGCGGCCGAGTTCTACGCGGCCACGTTCCCCGACAGCTCGGTCGGCCGGGTGGCGCTCGCCCCGAGCGACTACCCCGACG
>JBBATY010000078.1:0-3211 GCA_040398525.1 Ilumatobacteraceae bacterium
TCGAGGTCGACATACGTAGGGGTGAGCCTACCTGTGCCGGGGCGCGCACGGCCGGCGGGCGGCAGCCGTGGCGCGCGGCAGGCGACGGCCAGGCCCCCTCTCAGCGCATGGCGATGAGCGACTTGGTGAGGCCGAGCACCCGCTCGCGCCGGATCTCGGAGTCGGGGAACAGGTCACGGTATTCGCCCATGCCCAGCAGGCGGATCGAGGTCACGTTGCTCCGCGCCTGCGACATCGTCGACGCCTTGCCCATCCAGCCGAGCCGGACGTGATGGTGCACGCGGGCGGCCACCTCCACGGGCAGGAACTGGAACAGCGGAGCGGAAAGTGCGGCTCGACCGGGAAGTAGCGGTACGGGGTCTGCACGGCATGGTGCGACGCCAACCGACGGACCTCGCCGGCCATGGCCATCTGGTCGGCGAACGACGCGACGTGCTCGATCACCGAGTTCGAGAAGACGAAGTCGAAGCTGCGGTCGTCGAACGAGGCGAGGTCGCGAGCGTCACCCTGCACCGCCTCGACATGTGGCAGGAGGACCTCGACGACAGCAAAGGACCGTGTCTAGGGGCGCGTCCGACGCGGGCGGGAGGGCTGTTCGGACGCTTGCACTGGGATGAACGGACCGAGCCCGAGGGGCCGGGCGCAGTCGGTGGCCCGTGGCCCGAGCCCGCGGTGGGCGCTCGGTGGTGCACCTCGGGGCCACGGCGACCGGGCGCGGCCGGTGCCGTGTGGCCCGTCAGCCGAAGATGTCTCCTGCCCGGTCGGCGAGATCGTCGACGAACGTGCGCTCGCCGAACACCCCGATGTCGAGCCCTGCCTGCCGACCGGTGTGCTGTGTGGTCATGTCGAGGTTGGCGGTGACCCCGCCTCCGGTGCGTGACACCTGGCTACCGTCGGTGGGCTGCTCGGCATAGCCGCTGGCGTCGTAGCCCACCTGGAGGCCGGAACGCTGCTTGGAGATGTCCAGGTTCAACGTCGCGCCGCCTTCGGTGCGCTCTGTCTCGTCGCCGACGGTGAACTCCTCGCGGAACCCACCCGCATCGACGCTCACCTGCCCACCTGTGCGCGACCTGCCCGCGACAAGTCCGCGTCGACGTTCACGGTGGCGCCGCTTTCGGTGCGACCGTCCTCGCGCTCTTCGTTGTTGCCGGCGTCGACCGACACCTCGGGCAGCGGCACGGGCGGTGGGGGCGGAGGAGGAGGCGGCATCCGCGGCGGCTCGAAGCTCATCTCCGGGCAGTACGGCTGGTCAGAGGGCATTTCAATCGGTGATTCCTTGAATCGCCGGCGGCCGTTCGTCCGTCGTGACGGCCACGTGGGTCGGTGTGTCAGCGTGCCGACAGACAGCCGCCGGGCCGATGGGGACACTGCGCTGGCTCGTGCATGTGCCGAGCCAGATCCAGGAGAGCATCGTGAGCCCACGTCGTCCGTGCCCGCAACGCAACACTCTGTTGAAGGTTGCATCCACACTCCTGATGAGCGCCTTGCTGATCGGCGCTTGCGGTGACGACCAGCCAAACCAGCGAGTCGTGCCAGCAGACGAGTCCGTCGCAGGGAAGTCATTGACGGACCTCGTCGCGGACTGGACCACGAACCTCCATGAAGTCCCGCTGGAGGAGTCGTTCCTCGCCGATCTCGCGAACTGCGACATGGGTCGCTCGACCGACGACGTGTACTACGCCCCGACGTGGGCAACACCGGGTGAGTCATCCGTGTCGTGCACGATGCGCGCCGATCAGGCTCTGCTGCTGGTACCGGCTGCGCTGCTCTTCGTCGAGGACGAGGAGGGCCTCGGCGAGGATGGCCTCGACGAAGAGTGGAACCTGACGTCTTCGTCGGTCGTGCTCGACGGCGAGACCATCGCCATGGACGGCCGACAGGTCGACACGCCCATCCTGACCGTGTCGCTCCCCGAGGGCAACATCTGGGAACTGCCGACAGGAGACACGACGGCGATCACCCGGGCCCAGGCAGTTGCAGTCGAGGGACTGACCGTCGGTACGCACGAGGTGGTGCTGACCTCCGACTTCGGCAATGGCGAGTTCGCCGGAACCCTCAGGCTCTTCCTCGTCGTCGAGGAGTGACCGGGCCGACAGTGACAGCTGCCGTCGGGTCAGGGAGCGCCATGTGGTTGAGCAGCGACAGGATCGATCACCGGCTCGTCGACCTGCGCTTGCTCGGTGCTGTATCCGCAGCGCCTCCGGACGGCGGGCCGGTGGTGACTGGAAAGGCCGCGGAGCTCTTGGCCCGGCTGGCCACAGGGAATGGCAACCCATTCTCCCGGCAACGGTTGCTCGATGACGTGTGGCCGCACGGCTCGGGGCACCCGGGACCGCTCCGGGTTGCCGTGAGCCGTGCACGTGCCGCGCTGGGACACGGCGTGATCGTCACGGTTGGTGGTAGCTACCGAATCGGGCCGCATACATCGGACGTGCGTCGAATCGAGCATCACCTGGCGGCTGCGCGCGACACAGCCCTTCCACCTGCTCGACGGATCGCCGCCTACGACCTGGGACTGGCCGAGTGGTCGGGACCGTTCCTCGACGGCATCGACGGCAGGGTGTGGGTACTGACCGAGCGAGTGCGGTTGGTCGAACTGCGCGAGGTGGTGATCGACGAGCGCTTCGAGGTGCTGCTGGCTGCCGGCGAGCACAAGCAGGTGCTGTCGGAACTGCGCGCTGCCGCGTTGGCAGCGCCGACGCGCGAGCACCGCGCCTGGTTGCTCGCACTCGCCTTCTACCGTTGCGGTCGACAGGCCGACGCGTTGACGACGATCAACGTATGGGCACGCCGGTTGCGCCGCGACTTCGGCCTCGAGCCCGGCCCGGAGTTGCGCGACCTCGAGCAGCGGATCCTCCGCCACGACTCGAGCCTCGACGGTCGGCTCGTGGCGACCAGCCCTGCCGGCCCCGGACGCTGCCGACGACGTGACCAACCAGCGACCGCAGACAAGGTCGACTGCACGGATGAGAGGTTGACCGGACGTAGGCAGCGCCGACCGAGTTGAGCCGATGCGGTGCATGGGCGCGCGAACGCATGGGTCCTCCGCCACCGTCCCAATAGAGTGAGGCCGTGGCGGGGGACCTGCTCGGTGGGTTGGGCGACGAGCAGCGGCGGCAGGTCGAGTCGCGTATGACGCGGCGGCGGTTCGCGAAAGGCGAGGTGCTGTTCCACGAGGGCGACGCTGGCGACAGCGTGCACATCGTGCAGC
>JBBATY010000079.1:0-2764 GCA_040398525.1 Ilumatobacteraceae bacterium
CGACCACGGGTTGTCTCGGCGCCGGCGGCAACGTGCCGGTGCTCGCTGCCGCACGTGGACCGGGCTCGACACGGGCATGTTCCATCTGTCGGCGACGCTCGACCCGGATCGGGGCATCACCCTGTCGCGGGTGTTGGAGCAGGTGACGTCCGAGCTGTTGGCCGACCCCGAACGGTTGGCCCAGTTGGCGGGTGACGGTGTGCCGGTGCCTGACGATCCGCTCGAGCGCACCCAGTTCGCCCGGGCGATCGCACTGCTGGTCGTGTCGACCGGCGGCGGGCCCGGTGTGGGGCGGCCGGAGGTCATCGTGGTGGTCGACAAGCGTGCCGAATCGTTGGATGCGCAGGGGCGTCCGGCGATCGACACCGGCACCGGCCTGGCGCTGTCGCAGGAATCGGTCGACGAACTGATCGAGCGGGCCGTGATCCATGTCGTCGAGGTCGACGGCAACCGGCCGATCGTGCCCGACAACATTGCCAATCGCGGGCGCCTGGCACGGCAAGCCACCGTCGCCCAGCGCCGCCTGCTTCGGGCGGTGCACACGGGATGTGTGGTGAAGGGGTGTCGGGCGCCGTTCGAGCGGACCCACATCCATCACGCCGTCGAGTGGGAGCACGGAGGTCGCACCGACCTCGACAACTTGTTGCCGCTGTGCCCGCGCCATCACGCCTGGCTGCATCGGCGCGGTGCCCGCATCGCGCTCGGCGCCGACCGAAGTTGCACGGTCTACCTGGCCGACGGCACCCAACTCCATTGGCCTGCCCCCAACCGAGCCCAACCCGGCCGAGCCAGCCTTGGTGGGGCCGGGCCTGGCGGGACCGGGCCTGGTGGACCCGGGCCTGGCTTAGGGCCGGCAATGCCCGGCCGCGGCGCGCCGGCGGACGTGGGGGTGACGACATGACGACTGAGCAGGAAGCGCACACGACAGGGACGACTTCGAGCGAGCACCTTGTCCGGGCCTGCGTATGCATGCACAATGCATGCATGCCGAACATCCAGATCCGTGATGTGCCTGTCGACGTCCATGAAGCATTGGTGCGCAAGGCCGAGCTCGCCGGTCAGTCGCTGCAGCAGTACCTGTCGGCACAGCTCGCGGTGTGGGCGGCGATGCCGACGGTCGACGAGGTGCTCGACCGAATCGAGCGTCGTCGCAAAGGTCGGGTCACCACGGCCGGTGCGGTCGAGGCCGTCCACGACGAACGGGCACGACGATGAGCCCGGTCGTCGTCGACGCATCGGTGGTGGCGCCGGCGGTGGCCGACGGTGGGCCCGACGGCGATGTGTGCCGGGCCGCACTCCGTGGTCACCTGCTGGTGGCACCAGACCTGCTGCGGATCGAGGTGCTCTCGGTGCTTCGTCGACACGTGGCGGCGGGGTCGCTCACCCGTCGGCAGGCCGAGCATGCGGTCGACGACCTGATGGCACTGCCCATCACCGTCTACCCGACCGCACCGCTGTTGCGCCGCTGCTGGATGCTGCGCTCGAACATCGCACCGTACGACGGGTGCTACGTCGCCCTCGCCGAGGTGCTCGGAGCTCCGCTGCTCACCGCCGATCGGCGACTGGCCAAGGCGACCGGAAGTCGGTGCACGATGGTGGTCGTCTGATGGCCGGAGGCTCCGTGAACGGCCGTCCGGGGTTCGACGCGAGCGGGTCGAGTCCGGGGTCGGCTCGGCCAAGGGTCACGTTCGGTCTGCCGAGACCGGGCCGTTCGGCCCTACTACGTTGTGTAGTACTCCGCCCCCGACAGGCCCCCGCCCGTGTCGAAAGGACAGTGCCATGAATGTGCGTTCCATCGTGGTGTCGGCGCTCGCCGGCATCGTGCTGCTCAGTGCGTGCGGTTCCGATGATGCTGGGCACTCGGAGTCGACGGTGTCGATCAGCCCCGACGCCCCGTTCAACTCGGCCGACGTGATGTTCGCCCAGGGGATGATCCCCCATCACGAGCAGGCCATCGAGATGGCCGACATCGCCCTCGACCCCACGGTGGGCGCCGGCGCAGAGGTGCTCGACCTGGCCACCCGCATCAAGGGCGCCCAGGACCCCGAGGTGGTGCAGATGACCAACTGGCTCACCGCATGGGGCCAACCGCTGGCCATGGACATGAGCGACGGCCACACCATGGCCGGCATGGAAGGCATGCTCACCGCCGACGAGCTCGACGCACTCGGCGAGCTGCGTGGCGCCGAGTTCGACACGGCCTGGATGGACGGCATGATCCGCCACCACGAGGGCGCCATCGTGATGGCCGACGACGTGATCGCCAACGGCAAGGATGCTGATGTGAAGACGCTCGCCGAGGCCATCATCACCGCGCAACGCGCCGAGATCGACGAGATGCGCGCCCTGCTGGGCTCGTGACGCATCCACACGGGCAGGCCCGGCACATCGGGTCGCTCGCAGACGGGTCCGCCAGTGGGCCGGTGAGTGTGGCCGGTGGGCCGGGTCGTGTTGCTGGTGGGCCGGGCCGTGGGGCCAGTTCATCGCGTCGGAGGGCCGTCGGCCGCCCCAGGGCTGCTCGTGCCTTCATCGTCGCCGGGCTGGTCGGCATGCTCGTCGGGCTGGTGGCGGGGCTGGTGGGTGTGGCCGTCGGGCTGATGCCGAGCGGGGTGGCCTTCGCCCACAACTCGCTGGTGTCGACCGACCCGGCCGAGGGCGCCGTGCTCGCAGCGGCACCCACCGAGGTGTCGTTCGTGTTCGACAAGTCGGTGCCGCTCGACAGCGCGACCATCACCTTCATCGACCCCACCGGGGTGCGCACCGA
>JBBATY010000080.1:0-2683 GCA_040398525.1 Ilumatobacteraceae bacterium
GCCCTACCTCTACGCCTCCGGCAACCCCACCACCCTCTCCGACCCCACCGGGCTGTGCAGCGTCAAGACACTCCTGATTCCGATCTGGGGATCGGCGAAGTGCACGGTGGATATCGTGCAAGCCGTCGGGGAGAAGGTCGAAGAGACCATGGACCGCGGTGCTGAGGCGCTGTACATGGGGGGCCACATTCGATCCCGTGGCGGCAACGTCCTGGACGCCAACCAGTGGATGCACTATCCACCCGGTGCAGGCATTAACGACCCAGTCGCCGCCAACAAGCCTGCCTTCAAGCTCATGAACCGCATCGCGTTGGAGGGACTCTTGGTCCAATCCCAGTCGATGTTCGAGGCCACCGGGACGGCGGCGCGCCTGGCAGGCGCACGCGCAGCAAAGGCACGCGTTCCAAAGATCCCACCGCGCCCGACCCGAGGCGCCGCAAGCGGGGCAGCACTGCCCGCCGACGCGCTCCGAAGCGTTGATGACGTTCTGGGCGGCCTCTCACCCGGTCGGCAACCTCATGTTCGCACCGTGTCGTCGACGGCTGAGTTGCAGACTGTCTACGATGACCTCGCTAGCGGCGGTGTGCCGACGGAGTGGTCGGATTACAAGGGAACGGTGGTGCGACGACCAGACGGTGTCGAAGTCGGCATCCGCGGAGGGTCCAAGACAGGCGGTGCAACCATCGACATCCGCCTCCCAGACGGGACGGAGCAGAAAGTTCACATCGCAGGATGAGCGGGTTCGCTGATCGCACGCTGGCCGAGGACGTCTTGGCGAATGGCATCGATGACTGGGTCTACGCCGGCTGGGTCCACCAGATCGTGCGCCGATCAGGCGTTGCGGACCCGGCACAGCTCCGCGAGCTTGCCGTTGGCCTCATTGCCGAGCTGATCGTCTCGGGACTCGTCGTCCCTGGCGAGTACGACGGCGACACGCACCAGCCCTGGGAGTGCTCGGCGGGTGAAGCGATTGTGCGCATCACGGAGGCGTGGCTGGCATGGGGTGACTCGGCCCCAACTCCAGGTGCAATCGTCTGGCTTGCACTCTCGCCTGCTGGCGCTGCCCTAGGCGCAGCAGTGTTGCAGAGAGAGTCAGCCTGATCGCCGTCGCGGCGCTCGTTCGGCTTGTAGTTGCGCTCCACGCGTGGGTCCCCGGAGCTCGGGTGCCGCCGACAGCGCGCAGGATGCCGCCCTGGCATCGATCGACCAGTGGCGGTCAGTGCGATGCCACGTCGGCGGGGAGGTCGTCGGTGACGGCGGTGGCGAGCGAGCGGCTGGCCACCCAGTCGGCCTCCACCTCGAGCGGGATGCGCAGGTACGCGCCATGGTGGTCCTTGCCACGCAGGCGCCACAGCAGGTACCAGCCGATGTAGCGGGCGAGGAACCCGATGCGGCCGTGGCGCTTCCACTGACGCACGTGCACGAGCTCGTGGCGCAGCAGGTACGCCGAGTGCTCGTGACCTTCGCGCACGATCACCGTGCGACCGATGGTGATGCCGGCCGACCCGGTGGGCACCGGGCCGCCGATCCACAGGCGGTAGCCGTCACGGCGCTCGATGCGCATCAGAACAGGCGGGCGGTGAGCTGCTTGCGGTACTGCGCGGTGCGGTGGTGCTCTGCGCGACCGCGGCGCGCCTTGGCCGCCGCCACCACTGCAGGTGCATCGGCTGTGGACGTCGTGTTCGCAGCGGCGACGCTCGAACGCGAGCAGCAACGCCGCCCGGCCGCGTAGGCTTGGGTCATGTCGATCTCGATCGAGCAGCTCGCCTCCCGGCTCACCGCCGAAGCAGAGCGTCGCGGGATCACCATTGAGGCACTCATCGATGAGCTCGCGGCTCGGCTCGACGACCCGTTGGAAGCGTTCATCGGTTGCGCAGCGTCGGGGCGGACTGAACCGTTCGACATCCACCGCGAACGCCGTGATGCCGCCGACAACAAGATCACCCACGGCATCTGACGGTCGGACACGCTGCTGATCGACACCGGCATCTTCGTTGCTGCCGCCGATCGTGACGAACCCCACCACAGCGGGTGCGCAGCCCTGCTGCGCACCCGCACGGATCTTGCGGTCACCGCGACCGTGATCCCTGAAGCCGCCTGGCTGATCGAAACCCGTCTCGGCCCCGCAGTCGAAGCCCGGTTCCTCACCGTGGTCACCAGCCCCCGGTTCACGATCACCGATCTGGTCGACACTGACTACCAGCGAGCCATCGCGCTGATCGGCGCATACACCGACCTCGGGCTCGGGTTCGTCGATGCCTCGATCATCGCCATCGCCGAACGCCACAACGCGACCCAGATCGCCACGCTCAACCACCGCGACTTCGCAGTCGTCAGACCCGCCCACTGCGACGCGTTCGACCTCGTCCCCTGACCACCAACACCACGGCCGTGACCTGAGATCCTCGTCGTGGTCCAGCGAGCCTGACAGGGGGTGCGGTTGGGTGTGGTGGTGGTGTCGTAGCGTTCGGGTGGTGAGGTCGGTGGCTGGTGGGGTTGGCGTGTGGCGACGCTGCCTGACCGCGGTGGCTGCGGTGTGTGTGTTGGCCGAGGGGCTCACCGTTCCGGTCGCGGCTGCTGCTGCTGCTGACATGGTCGCGCCGGCTGCTTCCGCTTCTACGGCTGTGGTGGGGTCGTGTGTGGTGGGGTTGGTGGGGCCTGGTGGTGGGTTCGATGTCACCTA
>JBBATY010000081.1:0-2333 GCA_040398525.1 Ilumatobacteraceae bacterium
CCTCGACACGGTGGATACTCGCGGGAGCGACGTCGCCGTCCGAGCCGATCCGAGGAGCCCATGCAGCCGAGCCACGCACCCGTCGAAGGTCAGCGGTCGTGGACGGCGAGCTGGATCGAACCGGTCGAGGCCGACGACGTCGCTCCCGCGCAGCGCCCGGCGTACCACCTGGCGACCGACTTCGAGGTCGTCGGGAACGTCGTCCGTGCGACGTTGCACGCAACGGCGCACGGTGTGTACGAGGCGTTCGTCAACGGCGAGCGGGTCGGCGACGAAGAGCTCGCGCCGGGCTTCTCCGCCTACCGGCGCCGCCTCCAGGTCCAGTCGTTCGACGTCACCGGCTCGATCCGGACCGGCACCAACGCCATCGGGATGATCGTCAGCGACGGGTGGTGGCGGGGCCAGCACGGGGTGATCCGCGAGATCGACGCCTTCGGCCCGACCGTCGGGGTCCTGGTCGAGCTGCATCTCCACCTCGACGACGACACCCACCGGATCGTGGCCAGCGGCGACTCGTGGCGGTCGACGCCGAGCCACATCCTGGCGGCCGATCTGATCGCGGGTGAGGTCCACGACCTCCGACGGCGTCGAGACGGATGGGCCTCACCGGGCGCCGACCGGAGCGACTGGGATGCGGTGCTCGTCGCCGCACACGGCACCGACCAGCTCTGCGAGCCCATCGGGCCCCCGGTCCGACGCATCGAGGAGCTCCCCGCACGGTCGGTCGTCGAGCGCGCACCGGGCCGCTTCCTGGTCGACTTCGGCCAGAACAGCAACGGCTGGATCCGACTCAGTGACCTCGGGCCCGCCGGGACCGAGCTCACCATCCGCTACGGCGAGTGGCTCGGCCCCGACGGCGAGTTGACCCAGCGGAACATCGCTCGCGGCATCTTCGCCGAGCAGCGCGATCTGCCGTTCCAGACCGACCGGGTGATCTCCGCAGGCGATGGGAGCGTGTTCGAGCCGCGGCACAGCACCAAAGGGTTCCAGTACGTGAGCATCGAGGGCCACCCCGGCCCGCTCGATCCGGCGGCTGTCACGAGCATGGTCGTCCACTCCGATCTCCGACCGCTCGGTGGGTTCGAGTGCTCGGACGAACGGATCAACCGCCTCCACCGTGCGGCAGTGTGGAGCTTCCGGGGGAACGCCTGCGAGATCCCGACCGACTGCCCCACTCGCGAGCGCTCGGGCTGGACGGGCGACTGGCAGCTCTACGTCGACACGGCGGCCTACCTCTACGACGTCGTCGACTGGTCGGCGAAGTGGCTGCGCGACCTCGCCGCCGACCAGTTCGCAGATGGCACGGTGACGAGCATCGTCCCCGACCCCTCCCCGCATGCTCCGATCTGGGGCATGCTCCACGGTTCGGCCGGATGGGGCGATGCCGCCGTGCACGTGCCCTGGGAGCTCTACCTGGCGAGTGGCCGCATCGACGTGATCGAGGCGCAGTTCGAGTCGATGTGCCGCTGGGTCGACTTCGCGAGCGGTCGGGCGGCAACAGCTCGACACCCGTCGCGCGAGGAGCGCAACGCCGAGCCCCTCCCCCACGAGCAGTACCTGTGGGACACCGGCTGGCACTACGGCGAGTGGCTCGAGCCGGGCATGTCGATGACCCGAGCCATCGACGACCTCCGCGCCGACGACCACGGACCCGTCGCCACGGCGTACCTCTACCGGTCGGCCCACGAGCTGGCCGAGATGGCGCAACTCCTCGCTCGCCACGACGACGCCGACCGCTACTCGACCCTCGCGGCGAACGTGCTCGATGCCTGGCGCACCGAGTTCATCGACGGCTCCGGCGACATCATCCGGCGCACCCAGGCGACGCTCACCCGAGCCCTCGCGTTCGGCCTCGTCCCCGACGAGCTGCGCCAGCGCACCGCCGACCGCCTCGCCGACCTCGTCGCCGAAGCAGGGATGCACCTCGGCACCGGGTTCCTCGCCACCCCGTTCCTGCTTCCCGTGCTCGCCGACCACGGCCACCTCGACACGGCGTACGCACTGCTCTACCAGGGCACCGAGCCGTCGTGGCTGGCCATGAGCGACCGCTCGAGCACGATCTGGGAGGACTGGGCCGGCCTACGCGCAGACGGCTCTCCGCGCCACTCGCTGAACCACTACAGCAAAGGCGCAGTCATCTCGTTCCTGCATCGCTACGTCGCCGGCCTACAGCGCACGGGACCCGGATACAGCGCAGTGCGGGTCGCTCCCCGACCCGGCGGGGGCATTACCTCGGCACGGACACACCACGACGTCCCTCACGGGCGAGTCGAGGTGAACTGGCAGATCACGAACGGCGTGGGCACACTCGCGATCGAGCTGCCGGCGGGCAC
>JBBATY010000082.1:0-2268 GCA_040398525.1 Ilumatobacteraceae bacterium
GGCGGCAGGGTCGTGGTGGTCGTGGTGGGAGCGACCGTGGTGGTCGTGGTGGTCGACGTCGTGGTCGTGGTGGTGGGCGGCACCCCGGTCGAGCCCGTCCGGAAGTGGCGCTCGATCGTCGATGCAGCGAGCACATGGCCGTACACGGCGACGTCGTCGATGCTGCCCCGGAAGCGGGCCCCGGTGGGTGCTGCCGGCCAGCCGCTCAGTGAGTCGCCGCCGACCCGCCACCAGCCGGCGGGCACCTCGGCCAGGCCGGCCGGTCGTTCGGCGACGAGCACACCGTCGACGTACAGCCGCATCATGCCGTCACCGACGGTGCCGACTGCATGGTGCCAGCGGTCGTCGTTCACGGTGGCCGTCGAGCTCGCCACGGTGAGCACCGCTCCGGCCGGGAAGCCGGGTGCCCGGCCCCGGTCGCAGGCCGGCTCGATCTGGCCGGCCCGCTCGGTGCAGGGGTCGGTGCGGCGGATGCCGAAGTGCAGCTTGCCATCGGTGCCCACGTAGAGATGGCGGTCGGGTCGACCCGAGGCCCCGGTGCGGGCGGTACCGAAGCCGACGATCTTGCCGGCCCCGGCGAGCGAGGTGCGGAACCACGCCTCCACGGTGAAGGTCTGTGGCCCGAAGCCCTGCGTCGGTGAGGTGGCGGTGCCGTTGTTGAACGTGATCGCCGGGTCGGGATCGCCCGCAATGGCGCCGGCCACGGCGCGGGTGACCGTGCCGGTGACCGTGAGGTGCTCGGCCCCGGCGAGATCGAGTGCTGTTCCGCTCGCCTCGCCCAGGCGCCAGTAGTGCGTCGGGTGGTCGTCGAGCACCGTGTACGGGTAGGCGTCCACACCGCTCGCGGCGACGGTGACGCTGACCCATCTCGACGGCGCCTCGTTGCCCCACGGGTCGACGGCGACCACCCGGTACTCCTGGGTCGACCCTGGTGGCAGGCCTCGGTCGGTGTAGCCGAGCGCAGCCCGATCCCACCAGAACGAGCGCTCGGTGGTGGTGTGGATGGCCGGCCAGGTGCCCTTGCGCTCGACGCGGTAGGTGAACGTGTCGTCGTCGTAGTCCCAGTTCTCGCCCCAGTGGACGTGCACCGTGCCGCTCGACAGCGACGTGACCCGGGGGGTCCAGTTGTCGAGGAACAGGCGCGGGACCTTCTTGTTCGGCGCCGCCGAGCGCACTGCAAAGCGGGCCAGGCCTTGCTGGGGCTGGTGGTCGACGGTGAGGAACTCGCCGGCCACGACCAAGTAGCGGTCGTTGCCGGTGATGTGCCACGGCCCGTTGCTCGTGCCTGTGGCGGTGCCCGGACCGAAGGCAGGCATCCAGGCCACCGGCGCCGGGGCGGGTTGACCCTCGAAGCTCGGGTAGCCGTGGGGCTCCTTGGCGAGCGTGCCGCGCACGTCGCGGGTGAGGGCCTGGGCGTAGTGGTAGCCGAGCTTGCCCTGCTCGGGGATGCCGCCGTAGTTGCCGCAGTAGTGGGCGTGGCTGGCGGTGTACACCACATCGCCCATGGGATGGGCCGAGTAGTGGTCGCCGTGGCAGTCGGCGATCCAGTGCAACCCTCCGTCTGACCACCGCGCGGCGAACGTGCCCTCGAGGTTGCCCTGCCAGGCCCGCGACACGATGCCGGTGCCGTAGAAGTACGTGCCGTCGCTCGCCAGCGACACGATGCCGGAGAAGTCGCCGGAGTTGCGGACCACGGAGTTCACGGGCAGCGGCAGCAGCGCGCCGGTCGTGGCGTCGAGCATGGCCAGCCCGCGACCGGGTTCGGCCGAGCCGTTGACCTGCTGGAACTTGCCACCGACGACGATGCGCGTGCGATCGGGCGACAGGACCATCGACTGCACGAGGCCACCGGTTGCCTGGGGTGCCCAGTCGAGCAGGGCGCCGTCGCTGGCGCGGAAGGCGGCGAGCTGGCCCCGCGGCGTGGTGCCGACGGCGTTGAAGTTGCCGCCGACGTAGACGGTGGTGTCGGTGACGGCGAGGGCGTGCGCGTTGTAGGCGACCGGTGGCAGGAAGGTGCCGATGAGTTGGCGGGTGCGCAGGTCGAACGCGGCGACGCGGTCGCGGCGCAGGCCGTTCACGGTGGTGAAGTCGCCGGCGACGTAGAGGCGGGTGCCGTCGGGTGAGGCGGCGACGGAGCGGATCTGGGCGTTGAAGGTGGGGGCGAAGGTGGTGTCGAGTTGGCCGGTGGTGATGTCGTAGGCGAGGAAGTTGCCTCGGGGGGTCTCGTTCTGGCCGAGGGCCGAGCCGGCGGGTCGGGCGCTGGTGAAG
>JBBATY010000083.1:0-2200 GCA_040398525.1 Ilumatobacteraceae bacterium
GGTCACCCTCGACGGCGATGTCGATGACCGAGTGCGACCGCACCGGCTGCAGCGCCCCCTCGCGTCAGGGCCAGGGAACCGTGTAGGTGAGGCCGTGCAGGAACAGGTACAGCTCGTCGGCGGTGCGGTTGACCGCTGCCCGACCCTGCCCGTAGGGGTCGGCGATGTCGTCGAGCGGGCTGTCGTCCATCATGTCCGCGGCCCGCCGACCGGTGCCGAGCGCCGACGTCCACACCGCCAGGTTGCCCGGGGCCATCGGCCCGGCGTTGGCGATGCGGCGGATCAGCTCTTTCAGCGTGTAGGTGCGCACCCAGGTGCGGCGGTCGAGGGCCACCACGTGGCGCAGGTGTTGGCGCTCCATCGTGATGATCAGGTCGGCACCTTCCTCGGCGCCGACGTCCTTGGTGAACAGACGTGGTTGGTGAGCGCGTAGGTCGATGCCCCACTTGGAGACCGCCGCCACCGCCTCGGGGTCGACCGACAGCCCGTTCGGGCCCATCGTGCCGGCCGACGTCACGACAGCGTCGATGCCCTGGGCGTCGAGGTGGTGTTGGAGGATGGCGGCAGCCATCGGCGAACGGCAGACGTTCGCCGTGCACACCATCAAGATCCGCGTCGGCACCCTTCGGACGGTACCGGGCGACATGTCCCCGTGCAAGACCAGACGTGGCCCCATGCTCACGCAGCGAGGCGAGGGTCCGGCGCCGTGGCTGCCAACGTGGCCGCCGGAGCAGGACCTCGCAGCTCGATCCCTACAGCTCGAGGCCGCAGAGCTCCTCCCCCGTCTTCTCGAAGGTCTCACTGGCAGCGATCATTTCCGGCGACAGGCCCATCTGCATGATGCCTGCGATCATCTCCGGCGAGTCCGGCGGGAGCGCCATGACAGCGTCCAGCTTCGTCACCATCGTGTCCAGCGCGTCGGCCAACGTGGCCTCGGGGGCGAGGGTCGCCAGCTCACGGAACTCGGCCATGATCTCCGGGGTGACCTGCTGGTCGTCGCCGCGTGCGGCCATCTCGGACAGCTTGGCGCAGTACGCCACAACGTCACCGCTGCCGCCGCCGGGGCCATCGCCCGAGCCGGCCGCAGCATCGGTGCTGGCCGCAGTGCTGGCCACCGTGTCGACCGTGGCGATCGTGTCGACTGCGCCGATGGTGTCGGCGGGTGCGCTGGCGCTCGTGTCGTCGCCACCACACGCACCTGCGAGGGGGAGCGCGGCAAGGATGGCGATGGTGAGCAAGCAGCGGGATCGGTGGTGTGTCATTCCAGTGACGGTCCCGGGCGCCCCTCCCGATGCACCCATCCGGTTGCCGGCACCTGACAGCACGCCGGTTGGATCCGCTCATCCGCTCATCCGCTCATCCGCTCATCCGCTCGCCAGGGCGACGGCGCGGAGGCGGTGGATCGCGGCGGCACGGTGGTTGCGGATCGTGCGGTCGGTGACGTCGTGCTCGACGGCCAGCTCGGCCGAGGTCGCGCCCGCTGCCAGGCGGCGGACCAGCTCGATGTCGGCCGGGTCGAGCCCACTGCGTGCCGCGTCGGCGAGCAGGTCGGCGACCTCCTGCGCCGCTGTCGGGTGCTGCTCGGGTGCGGCCGTGCGTTCGAACACCTCGTCGCCGACGGCGACCATCTCGAAGCGCCGGCGTCGCTCGGGCCGGAAGGTGCGCCGCTCGATCTCGCGCAACATGCTGGGCACCACGAAGGCGGGGTAGCGCTCCACCCGGTACGAGCGGATCACCGCCCAGGCCGCGACGAGCAGCTCGTCGGTGGTCTCGAGCAAGACCGTCGTGTGCGATCCCATCGTTCGCCGCCGGGCGATGGCTGCCAGACCGGGCAACAACCGCTGCAGCACGATCCGCCCGGCAAGGACGTTGTGGCGGGCCAGCACGATGAGCTGGCCGACCAGCTCGTCGTCGTGGTCGCCGGCCCGCCCGCGCATGCCGAGGCCCGTTGCGATGAGGAGGTCGTCGAGCGATCGGAAGGGCACGACGTGCAGCGCCCATCCGTTGGCTGCGGCGAGCGCCTCGGGCGAGCGGGCCAGGTGACCCCACTCGCGTTGGAGGCGGATCAACGAGTGGTGCGAAGTGGGGTCGCCCCCGAACGATGCCCGTGAGCGCGCCGGGGCGACGGTGCCGGTGCCCGTGACCGTGCCCGTGCCGGGGTCGGTGTTGGTGCCCGTGCCGGGGTCGGTGTTGGTGCCCG
>JBBATY010000084.1:0-1617 GCA_040398525.1 Ilumatobacteraceae bacterium
CTTCCGCGCCAGCGACGGCGCCCTGCTCGACTGGGCACCCCAGGCAACCGGTGGCGTCGTGCGCGCCCTGGCCCTCTCCGGCGATGGCACCAAGGTCGCCGTCGGCGGCCAGTTCACCCTGCTCAACGGGTCGAGCAACCCCGGCTTCGGCCTGGGTGTCGTCGACGCCGTCACCGGCGCGCTGCTGCCCGCTGCGGTGAACAACATCGTGCGCAACGCAGGCGGCACCGCCGGGATCACCTCACTGCACAGCGACGGGCCCAACTTCTACGGAACCGGCTACTGGTTCGGTGGCACCGGGCGCCTGGAGGGAACCTTCTCGGCGTCGTTCAACGGCGGCACCATCAACTGGATCTCCGACTGCCAGGGCGACACCTACAGCGTGCACACCATGGGTGACGCCGTCTACACGGCGAGCCACAACCACAACTGTCAGAACATGAACAGCTTCCCGGAGACCTCGCCGCGCAGCTACTGGTACGCGAACGCAATGACCCGCGAGGCAACAACGGTGCTCGCTGCCGAACCCGGCGGCTACTTCAACTTCGGCGGGCAACCAGCGCCGGCGGCACTGCCGTGGTTCCCGATCTTCTCGCCGGGCAACTTCACCCGCACGTGGAACGGGCCATGGCACATCACCGGCAACGACCGCTACCTCGTCGTGGGCGGCGAGTTCACCCAGGTCGACGGCAGGCCCCAGCAGGGCCTGGTGCGCTTCGCCGTGCGCAGCATCGCCCCGAACAAGATGGTGCCCCGACTGTTCCTGGCCGCCTGGACACCCACCCTCAGCTCGCTGTCGAGCGGCACAGTGCGCATCCAGTGGGGCGAGAACTGGGACTTCGACGACGATTCGTTCACCTATCGCGTCGAGCGCGAGGGCACCTGGCCGCCGATCGCCACCGTGAACGGCACCTCGATGTTCTTCGACCGGGGCACCCGTGGCGTGCTCGAACGGGGCCTGCAGCCCGGCGCGACCCACCGCTACCGCGTCGTCGCCGTCGACCCGTGGGGCAACGAAGCGCCCTCCAACTGGGCGAGCGTCACGGTGGCGGCTGGCGGCGTCGACACCTATCCCTACGCAGTGCTGGCCGACGACCCGTTGCACTACTGGCGCCTCGGCGAGACCAGCGGAGTGGCCCGCGACCTCGCCTCGTCCGACCACCTCACCCTGTCGGGCACGCTGTCGCGCGGCGCCGCCGGAGCGATCAGCGGCGACCCCGATGCCTCGGTGACCTTCACCAGCGGCACCGGGTCGGTGGCTGCGTCGCGGATCGGTCGCCACGTGCTCTCGGTCGAGGCCTGGTTCCGTACCACGTCGACCGCGGGCGGCGCGATCGTCGGCTTCGGCAACGCCAGGACGGGAGCCTCGAGCAGGTTCGACCGGGCGCTCTACGTCGGCACCGACGGCAAGCTCTACTTCGGTGTGCGTCGCGTGAACACCCGCTCGACCGTCTCGACGGCCGCTCGGGTCGACGACGGGAAGTGGCGCCATGTCGTCGGCACCCTGAGCTGGGGCACGATGCGCCTCTACGTCGACGGGGTGCTGGTCGGCGAACGCAACGGCGTCGTCGGGGCCGACGTGATGTCCGGGTTCTGGCGTGTCGGTGGCGACTCGAC
>JBBATY010000085.1:0-1586 GCA_040398525.1 Ilumatobacteraceae bacterium
CTGATGCCCACCTCCACCCGCCGCGCCGTGCGCGCCGCCATCGTCTGCGGCTTCCTGCTCGCCGGGCTCGAGTTCGTCGCCATCTTCCTGCTCTACCCCGTGTTCGGCTTCCTCTCCCAGGGCGACACCACCAGCCTCACCCTGCCCGTCATCGGCACCGCGATCGACCGCTCGTCGGCACGCACCCTGGCCATCGTCGCCCTCGGCCTGCTGATCGCCCGCTCGGTGCTCACCCTCGGCTACCGCGTGTGGTGGCTGCGCACCACCGCCCGCGCCGAGCTGCAGCTCAGCAACCGGCTGCTGCGCACCTATGCCTATGCGCCCTACAGCTTCCACCTCGGCACCCTGTCGACCGACCTGATGGCCCGCGCCGTCGCCAACGTCAGCCTCGCCTGCCAGAGCGGACTCGTCGGGGTCGTGGGCATGGTGTCGTCCGCGCTGCTCGCCATCGGCCTGGCCGCAGCGCTCATCGCCGCCAACCCGCTCGCCGGCATCGTGATCACCCTCTACGTCGGCCTGCTCGCCGGCATCTACGTCGTCGCCAGCCGCCGCCACACCCGGCGCCTCACCGACCAACTCGAACAGCAGATCCGCCGCGTCTACGGCCGCGTGCACACCCTGCTGCGCGGCATCCGCGAGATCACCGTGTTCGGTCAGCGCGAGCACTACCTGCAGCAGGTCGCCACCACCCGCACCGACATGGTGGGCACCAACGCCCGGGTGATGCTGCTCCACGACATCCCCCGCACGATCCTCGAGACCGCCCTCTACGGCACCATCCTCGTCGCCCTCGCCGTGCTGCTGTCGCTCGACGACCCCGACCGGGTGCTGCCCCTCGTCGCCCTCTACGTGGTGGCCGGCCTGCGGATCATGCCCTCGCTCACCCAGCTGCTCGGCTACCTCGCCTCGGCCCGCGCCGGCACCCGCATCGCCGAGAAGCTCGCCGACGAGATCCACACGATCGAAGCCGTCTCGCCGGCACCCGCCTCGCAGCGCCCGGTGCCCGCCACCGCCGCCACACTCAGCCTCCACGACGTCGCGTTCCGCTACGCGGCCGGCTCACCGGACGTGCTCGCCGGCATCGACCTCGAGCTGCCCTTCGGCACCTACCTCGGCGTCGTCGGGGCGTCCGGCGCCGGCAAGACCACGCTCACCTCGATCGTGCTCGGCCTGCTGCCCGCCACCACCGGCGAGCTGCGCTACGGCGGCCACCGCATCGACAGCAACGACCCGCACTGGTTCGCCAAGGTGGCCGTGGTGCCCCAGGACGTGTTCCTCACCGACGACACCCTGCTCGACAACGTCCTCGCCGGCGCCGACCACGACCCCGGCCGGATGACGCTGGCGCTGCGCGCCGCCGGCCTCGACGGCCTGGTCGCCGACCTGCCCGACGGTGTCGACACACCGATGCTCGAAGGTGGCGCCCGGCTGAGCGCCGGCCAACGCCAGCGGGTCGGCCTCGCCCGGGCCCTATATCGCCGGCCCGAGATCCTCGTGCTCGACGAGCCCACCTCGGCCCTCGACGCCGACACCGAAGCGCACATCATGGCCACCATCGACGGCCTGCGCGGCCAGATGACGATCAT
>JBBATY010000086.1:0-1115 GCA_040398525.1 Ilumatobacteraceae bacterium
ATCCCATAGCGAACACGCGTCGGAGGGCTCGGTGGCGGCCGAGCCCTCCGTCGCGAGGTCGAGCTGGTCGGATGGGTGGGCGGCGGGTGACAACGGGTGACTTTCGGGGGATATACCCGCATCATCCTTGCGCGACCGGCAGACCCGACACGGTGACTCCCTGTCCGAGACGACTTCGGGCAGGGACCAGAACCGGGGCCGCACCCGGGACGGTCGGGAGGGCAGGGAGTCATGCGCATCAACAACAACACCGCGGCGGCGAACGCCTCGCGGAACCTGAACAACACCAACGCCTCGATGAACCGCAACGTCGAGCGGTTGTCGACGGGCTACCGGATCAACAAGGCCGGTGACGACGCTGCCGGTCTGGTGATCAGCAACCGTCTGCGGGCCCAGGTGTCGGGTCTTCGTCAGGCGATCCGTAACGCCCAGGACGGCGTCTCGGTGCTGCAGGTGGCTGAAGGTGCGCTCAACGAGGTGAGCACCATGCTCAACCGCATGCGCGACCTCGCCGTGCAGTCGGCCAACGTCAGCACCAACGACTCGGCTGCTCGTACCGCGAGCCAGGCGGAAGTGAACGCACTCCTCGCCGAGATCACGCGTATCGGCACCACCACCAAGTTCGGTGAGGTGACCCTGTTCGACGGCGGCTTCGCTCCGCCAAACGACGGCATGCTCTTCCAGGTCGGCGCGAACCAGAACGAGACCATCGAGGTCGATATCCCCGAGCTCACCACCACCCTGCTCGGGATCAACGCCATCGATCTGACGGGCAACGCCGCAGCGATCGCCACCGCGATCGACGACATCGACGACGCCATCGCCACGGTGTCGAACACCCGTGGTGCATTCGGCGCCTTCCAGAACCGCTTCGAGAGCTTGATCGCCAACCTGTCGGTGACGACGGAAAACCTGGCCGCGTCGGAGAGCCGTATCCGCGACACCGACATGGCGGCCGAGATGGTCGAGTTCACCAAGAACCAGGTGCTCCAGCAGGCCGGCACGGCGATGCTGGCCCAGGCCAACAAGATCCCCCAGGGCATCCTCGCCCTGCTCCAGAACTGACGAGCCCACTCCCGCTCTGTCATGCCCGCAGGGGCCTGCTGCGGCAGGCC
>JBBATY010000086.1:1215-1550 GCA_040398525.1 Ilumatobacteraceae bacterium
CCTGCGGCGCGTCTGGGGGTCGGTGGCAGCAGGCCCCTCCTGGGGTTGCGTCCTGCTGCGGCAGGCCCCTGCGGCGCGTCTGGGGGTCGGTGGCAGCAGGCCCCTCCTGGGGTTGCGTCCTGGTTGCGCCCCGGCGGCAACGCCGGACAGTCGACACCGTGCAGGCGTGTCGCACGCGTCTGCGGTCGTGTGGGAGGAGGTGAACGATGGCGTCGAGCTCAGCAGTGGGGTTCACCTCGGGCGGCATCGATGTCACCTCGATCGTCTCCGGCCTGATGCAGGTCGAGCGCCAGCCGGTCGATCGGCTGATGTCGCGTCAGGCCGAGGCCAAGGCG
>JBBATY010000087.1:0-1397 GCA_040398525.1 Ilumatobacteraceae bacterium
TCGGCGCCGTGGTCTGTGTTCCAGAGGTGGTCGATCCAGGTGGCCAGGGGGTGCCAGGGTTCGAGCACGTCGCGGGCGTCGGCAGTGAGCGAGTCGACCACCTGCTCGAACCGGTCGTGGGGGTCGCTGTACCGCAGCGACCAGGCGAGGCAGTAGCGGGCGTACAGCGTCTGGATGTTGGTCGCACCGAGGGTGGCTGCCGACATGCGGACCACGGCGTCGAGCAGCCGTTGCGCGTCGATCAGGTCGCCTTGCACCACAGCCAGGCTGGCCAGCTCGACCTGGGCGTTGACGGTGGCCGGGTCGAGCTCGCCGAGCACCCGGGTGCGGTCGGCGATCAGTTGACGCAACGCCAGTTCGGCTTCGTCGTAGCGGCCGTCGTGCATCAGGCAGGTGGCGAGCCGGAAGCGGAGCATCATCGTGGCCGGATGGTCGAAACCGAGCCGGTCGGTGCTGTCAGCCAGGTAGTCGACCAGGCCGTCGAGCGCGGTGTCGTCCCACGCGGCTGCGGCGAGCGTCAGGTTGTGTTCGCTCACCTGCGTGTCCGGATGGTCGACGCCGAGGACGCGCACCCGGTCGGCCCACAGCGCCTCGTGCGCGGCGAGCCCTTCGACGTTGCGGCCCGCCAGGTCGAGCAGTTGGGCGATGTGGCCACGGGTCTGCAACGTCTCGGCATGGTCGGGGCCGATCAGGCGCAGCCGGTCGGCGAGCAGCTGTTCGGCCATGCGCAACGCTTCTTCGGGCCGGCCACTGCGGCCGATGGCGCGCAGCAGGTTGCCGCGGGTGGCCAACGTGCGCGGATGGTCGGCGCCGAGCACCTCGAGCCGGTCGGCCAACAGGTCGTGCAGCACCTGCTCGGCCCGGGCCAGCAGATGGGCGTCGGTGAGCGCCCGCCCCAGGAACCCACGCGCCACCATCGTGTCCTCGTGACGAGCACCGAGCTGCTCGCTGAGCGCCGCCACGACGAGGTCGAACTGCACCACAGCGCGGGCCGCCGAACCGTCGGCGAGCTCGGCTTCACCCAACTCGCCACGCAACTCGAGCGCTGCGTAGGACACGTCGTTGCGGCTGAGCGCATCGACGAGCTGACGCAGCTCGGCCAGGCTGCGTGCCGAGGGGACCGAGTGCTCCTCGCTGCGGCCGTCGATGGCGTGATGGGGGTCGGGCTGCGGATGGTCGGAACGAGTCACCGTGGTCCTCCTCTGCTGGTGCGACGTGGTGCCGACCCGAGAGGGGCCGGCACCACACCAGCAGGATCAAACGGACGAAGGGCGCTGTCGTGTGACAGGGCACGGCGCGGCGGCGGCAGGCGACGTGAGGTCAGTCGATCTCGACGGTGCGCCAGCTGATGTGCTCGGCGTCGAGGACCTCGGGGAGGACACCTCGGGTCGCCTCGG
>JBBATY010000088.1:0-1225 GCA_040398525.1 Ilumatobacteraceae bacterium
CAGGAGTGGAGGCGTCGCTCATGAGCCGCCATCGTACGGCTGGCTGCGGGCCTCCCGCCGACGCAGCCACAGTCGCTCGGCGAGATGGCGACCTCGCACGAGCAGCGGGAACGCTGCGGCGATGAACGCGGCGGCCATGGCGTACACCCAGATCGGCGTGACGGGCAGCTCGAACAGGTCGCGGCTCCAGGGCATCACGAACGCAGCGGCGAACAGCACGGCCATGGTGGCCACGAGCACCCGGCGCAACAGGTTGAGCGGCTGGGCCACCAGGGCGAGGTTGATCAGAGCCACCGACCCGGCGACGAGCACGGCGGCCGAGCGGGCCTCGTCGGGGCCGACGGCGTCGTCGAGCTGGGCCAGCGAGAACACGATCATCGTGGTGACCGCGATGACGACACCTGCCGGAACTGCGCGGGCGAGGACCCGCCGGAGGAAGCCCTGCTCGACCCGTTCGGCGTTGGGCTCGAGCGCCAGGAAGAACGCGGGTACCCCGATGGTGAGCCACGACAGGATCGTCAGGTGCACCGGCCGCAGCGGGTACGCGAGGGCGAACACTCCGCTGAGCAGCGACAGGATCACCGAGTAGGTGGTCTTGGCCAGGAACAGGCTGGCGACCCGCTCGATGTTGTTGATCACCCGCCGACCTTCGGCCACGACGGGCGGCAGGGCCGAGAAGTTCGAGTCGAGCAGCACCAGTTGTGCCACGCCGCGAGTGGCCTCGCTGCCCGATGCCATCGCGATCCCGCAGTTGGCGTCTTTCAGGGCGAGCACGTCGTTCACCCCGTCGCCGGTCATCGCCACGGTGTGCCCGCGGGCCTGCAGAGCTCGCACCATGGCCCGCTTCTGGTGTGGTGTGACCCGCCCGAAGACGGTCGAGGCCTCGACCGCGTCGGCGAACTCGACGCTGTCGGTGTCGTCGGGAAGGTCGAGCGCGTTGACGTTGTCGGCCCATCCGGCCAGCCCGGCGCGGCGGGCCACGGCGCCGACAGTGACGTTGTTGTCGCCGGAGATCACCTTCAGCGTCACGCCCTGTTCGGCGAAGTAGGCGAGGGTCGCGGGCGCATCGGCGCGCACGACGTCTTCGAACAGCACCAGCGCCATCGGTGCCACCTCGGGCAGCTCGTCGGTCGGCTCGTCGCCGTCGTCGCCAGCTCCGTTGTCGCCGACGCCGAGCTCGCGATCGGTGTGGGCCAGCACCAGCACCCGCCGCCCGTCGGCCGCC
>JBBATY010000089.1:0-1010 GCA_040398525.1 Ilumatobacteraceae bacterium
TGCCAACTCGGGCGACGGACAGGTGACGATCAAGTTCCTCGAGTCGATCCCCTTCAAATATCAAACGGGAAGCATACAGACATACACCGTTCCAGTTACTGGCTTCTACCAGTTGACGGCGGCAGGAGCCCAGGGCGGATCGTCCGGCTTCAAGCAGGGCGGCCGGGGTGCGCGCATGCAGGGCTATGTGTACCTCCAGGCGAACGAAAAGCTGCGGATCCTGGTGGGCGGCCGGGGTGGTGATGCGGACGTCCCGACCACCGGAGCATTCACAACCGGTGGCGGCGGCGGCGGTGCAACGTCCATCGTGAAGGTCAACGGTATGAGCAATGAGCCGCTGGTCTTTGCCGGCGGCGGCGGTGGCGCCTCGCAGGACACGCTGGGCGGTCCCGGCCTCACGACTCCTGACGGCGGTTCCTCACGCTCCTCGGCCGGCGGCAAAGACGGTGCTGGCGGCCTGGCCAATCCCCGCGGCACCATCAGCGGCGGCGGCGGCGGTGGCTACCTCACCAATGGTACAAACTCCCTCAATACGAACGGTGTGATCTGGGCCAACGGCGGCAAGGCTTACCTGGGCGGACTTGAAGCTGTCATTGTACCGGTAGATGGAGGCTCTGGCACGCCCGTAAGCCTTATCGCCAACGGCGGGCTGGGTGGCTTCGGCGGCGGCGGCCAGGGCGGTCCGATATCCTCCATATTCGATGGCGGCGGTGGATCCGGTGGTGGCGGCGGCGGCTGGAGCGGCGGCGGATCCAGCCAGGGCAACCTGAACAATACCCCCTACGTACTCATGCCACGGGCGGCCGCGGGCGGCGGCGGGGGAGGATCCCATCTTTCTCCGAGGGTCGTGACCACCGGCCTCACACAGACGGCCGGCCAGAATGAAGGCAATGGCTTTGCGACGATCAGCGGTCCGCGCACGTCAACGGAAACCGTTCGCAGCCCCGGGACCTATACCTGGCCCCGCAACGGCGTCACCTACCGCTCGAGCGGGCTTTATGTGTGGGTCG